>NZ_JBIRXP010000002.1:0-456577 GCF_044389085.1 Isoptericola sp. NPDC019693
TGCCCTCGCGAGGGGGTGGGAGAGTAGGACGCCGCCGGACACCCATTCACGAAAGGCCCACCCCACACCCGGGGTGGGCCTTTCGCATACCCCGACCACGACGCCGCCCCGGGCGGAGCTCGCACCCCGAGAGCTCGCGCCGCCTGAGGGTCGTACCCCGATTGCCGCGCGGAGATCTGTCGGGGGCCGGGACGGTGCGGCGCCCGTGCCGATAGGCTCGTCCGGTGACTGGAGCACCGCATCTGCCTGCCGAGGGTCCGACGCCGTCCTGGCGTGCCGAGCACTTCGTGAGCCTGTTGAGCTTCGCGCGACCCTCCCTGGGTGAGAACGGCGCCGCGGGATGGTTGGACGACGCCGGCGTCGTCGACGCGGGGCAGCCCGAGCACCTGTGGATCACGTGCCGGATGACGCACTCCTTCGGGCTCGGGCAGCTGCTCGGCGTCGACGGGGCGGATGCGCTCGTCGAACGGGGCATCGCCGGTCTTTCCCGGACGCTCGCGGACCCGGACCACGGGGGATGGCTGGCGTCCCGCGGCCCGGGCGCCACGAGCGACGCGACCAAGCAGGCGTACGGTCACGCGTTCGTGGTCCTGGCCGGCTCCACCGGCACCGTGGCGCGCACGCCGGGAGCCGTCACCCTGCTCGAGGCCGCCCTCGCGGTGCTGGACGAGCGCTTCTGGGAGGCCGACCACCAGCTCCACCTCGACGAGCGGTCTCCGGACTGGGGCACTGTCGACCCGTACCGCGGCGTCAACGCGAACATGCACTCCGTCGAGGCGCTCCTGGCCGCCCACGACGCCACCGGTGAGCGCCGGTGGCTCGACCGGGCGGCCGTCGTCGCCGACCGCGTGATCGGCTGGGCGTCGGGGAACAGCTGGCGGATCCCGGAGCACTTCGACACGGCGTGGCGGCCGCAGCTCGAGTTCAACGCCGACCGGCCCAACGACCCGTTCAAGCCCTACGGGGCCACCCCGGGCCACGGGCTGGAGTGGGCGCGGCTGCTGCTGCAGGTGGACGTCGCCGGGGCCACCCCGGGGCGCAGGACGGACGCCGCCCGGCAGCTCTTCGACCGCGCCGTGACGGACGGCTGGGACGAGTCCGGGGGCGGGTTCGTGTACACGACGGACTGGTCCGGCGACCCCGTCGAGGCCCGCCGCTTCCACTGGGTGGCCGCGGAGGCCGCGGCCGCCGCCGACGTCCTGCACCGCACGACGGGAGAGGCGCGCTACGCGGAGCTCGCCGACCGGTGGTGGGCGTGGATCGACACCCACCTGGTGGACCACGAGCGCGGCTCCTGGTTCCACGAGCTGGACACGGAGAACCGCCCCGCAGGTCGCACGTGGGTCGGCAAGCCGGACATCTACCACGCGGCGCAGGCGGTCATCCTGCCCGACCTGCCGCTGACCGGGTCGTTCGCAGCGTCCGCCCGGGCCGCGGGTCCGCTGCTGGCCGGCGCGCGCCTCGGGGACTCGGGGACGGCGTCGTGAGGATCTCCGCGAAGGCCGACTACGCGGTGCGGGCGGCGGCCGAGCTCGCCACGTCCGACGGCGGCCCGGTCCCGGCAGAGGCCCTCGCCCGCGCGCAGCAGGTGCCCCACCGCTTCCTCGAGGCCATCCTGAGCGACCTGCGGCGGGAGGGGATCGTCGCGAGCCGTCGTGGGGCCGGCGGTGGGTACGTGCTGGCCCGCCCGGCCGACAGGGTCACCGTCGCCGACGTGGTGCGCGCCGTGGACGGTCCGTTGGTGTTCGTGCGCGACGCGCGGCCCTCCGACCTGGAGTACACCGGCGCGGCCGCGTCGCTGCTGCACGTGTGGGTGGCGCTGCGGGTGAACGTGCGGGCCGTGCTCGAGCAGGTCACCCTGGCAGACCTCGCGTCCGGCAAGATCCCGGACGTGGTGCGACGGCTCACCGAGCAGGAGTCGGCCTGGGTCAACCCCTGAGGACCACCCACACCACCTGAGCGGCGCGGCAGGCCTCCCGGAGCTGCCGGCCGTCGACCCGGGCGCACCCCGAACCCGTCTCACGATACGAATAGGTCTCGTGAGACCGTTGAATCCGATAGAGCCGATCGGGTAACTTCACCTCAGACGCGGCGGACCCGCTGCCGCGCCGAAACGGAGGGAACCCCCGTGCGGACTCTCGTCCTCCTTGCCCTCGTGGGCCTCGGTGCGCAGCTCGTCGACGGCAGCCTGGGCATGGCCTACGGCGTCACCTCGACCACGCTGCTGCTCGCGATCGGCACCAACCCCGCGGCCGCCTCGGCGACCGTCCACCTCGCCGAGGTCGGCACGACGCTGGCCTCCGGCGTCTCGCACTGGCGGTTCGGGAACGTCGACTGGAAGGTCGTCACGAGGATCGGCATCCCCGGCGCGATCGGCGCGTTCGCCGGTGCGACGTTCCTGTCCTGGCTGTCGACCGAGATCGCCAAGCCGCTGATGTCGATCCTGCTGCTGGGGCTGGGCCTCTACGTGCTGCTGCGGTTCACGCTCCGCGGCCTGCGCACGGACCGCCTGGGCCAGCCGCTGCGCAAGCGGTTCCTCACCCCGCTCGGACTGGTCGCCGGGTTCATGGACGCGACCGGTGGCGGCGGCTGGGGGCCGGTGGGCACGCCCGCCATCCTCGCCAGCGGCCGCATGGAGCCGCGCAAGGTGATCGGCTCGATCGACACCAGCGAGTTCTTCGTGGCCGTGGCCGCGAGCCTGGGCTTCCTCTTCGGCCTCGGCACGGCGGGCATCAACCCGACCTGGGCGCTCGCCCTGCTCATCGGCGGCCTGATCGCGGCACCGATCGCCGCGTGGCTGGTCCGGCTGGTGCCGCCCCGCGTCCTCGGGTCGGCCGTCGGCGGCATCATCGTGCTCACCAACACGCGGACCCTGCTGAACCTCGACTCGTTCACGGTGAGCGACGGCGTCCGGGGCCTCGTCCTCGGGATCGTCGCCGTCGGGTGGGCCGCCGCCGTCGCCTACTCGTTCACCCAGCACCGCAAGGCGGTCGCCGCGGAGCGGGCCGAGGCGGCCGCGCAGCCCGCGGCCACCACCCCGGTGGCCTGACCGCCGCCCGCAAGACACCCGGGTTCCTCGACAGCGGCACCGCACGGCAGCCACCGTGCGGTGGCGCTGTCGCGCCGTCCCGGTACCGTGGTGGAGCCAGGAGAACTGCGCGCCGGACCCAGCTGCACGGCACTGGGGGGTGAGCCTCGATGTCCAGCACGCCGCACGACGCACCGCGCCGCGAGCTCGTCGCCCTCGCGGAGCTGCTGGGCGCCGGGAGCCAGCTGCTCGTGGGCCGGTACCGGGTCGACGTCATCACGGGCGAGTGGTGGTGGTCGGACGAGGTCTTCCGGATCTTCGGCCGCGAGCCCGGCAAGGTCGCTCCGGGGCCGGAGGTGCTCCGGGCCCACCTGCACCCGGACGACCGTGAGCGGCTCTCCCGGACGGCGGTGGTCGCGCTGGGTGCGGGGCGCCCGTTCTCGGGGGCCCATCGCGTCGTCGACGACCACGGCCGGACCCATACCGTCGTGGTCACCGGGCAGGCGCGGCACGGGGCCGAGGGCGCGTCGTCGCAGATCGTCGGCTACGTCATCGACGCGAGCCCTGTCGTGCGTGACGCGCTGGAACGCGAGGCGCACCGCGCGGTCTCGCGCGCGTTCGTCGCGGCCGCGGCCGCGGAGCAGGCCAAGGGCGCCATCATGGCCGTGTGCGGGGTGGACGAGTCGGTCGCCACCGAGGTGCTCGCGGACGCCGGCGCGCAGGTAGGGATCTCCGCCCAGTCGGCGGGGGAGCAGGTGATGAAGGAGCTCGCGCGGCCCGTCGGGGACCGGGACACGGCTCTCACGGCGGCCGAGGTGGTCCGCTCGGCGCCGCCGGCGCAAGACGCGGCGGACCGGATCAGCCGGGCGCTCGCCACCGTGCGGCCGGTGGAACGGCCGCACGGTCACGACGCACAGCTGGCCCGCCGGCGCCCCCGCGCGAGCCACTGACGAGCCACTGACGAGTCACCGACGAGTCACCGACGCGGCCCGCGCGACGGCCCCGGGAGGTTCAGCGACCGGGGACGAACCGCGCCGCCGCGCGCACGGCGCCCTGACGGGCGAGGCGCTTCGCGAGCACCGCGACCCCGCCCGAGACGGCGGCGAAGGTGACGGCCTGGATGATCGAGAGCTCGTCGTCGTCCACGTTGGTCGGGGCCACGCTGCCGGTCGTCTTCTCCCAGACCACCCCGATCAGCTTCTGCGCCGCCCATCCGGCGGCGATCGTCAGCACCACCGTGCCGACCTTCACGCCCAGCGGCTGCTCGCTGTCCGTCACGTGCTCTCCCTCGCTCTGTCCCGGCCGGGTGCGCCCGGGGACTGGTCTCCTGCCGCGTCCACGGCCACCTGGCGGGCGTCACGGCACGTCAGGCACGTCACACCCCGAGGCCGAGGACGGGACCACGGTAGCGCGGCCCCGACGGGTAGGCTCGTGGTGATACGACAGGGGAGCGCCCACCGGCGCTGAGAGTGCGGACCGCCGCAGACCCTCGAACCTGATCCGGTTAGCACCGGTGGAGGAAGTCGGGAATCTCGTTCCCTGCGGACGGCCGCACCACGACGGTGCCGGGTGCCCGCAGGACCCCCTTCTCGCACCCTGAGGAGGACAGCATGACCCGCAGGACCACGTCGACGAGCACGGCCCGGACCACGGCGGCGGCCGTCGGCGCCGTGGCGCTGCTGCCGCTCCTGGCGGCGTGCGGCGGCGGGACGCCGTCGGGCGACGCCAGCGGCGCGGCGTCGGGCACCGTGACGCTCGTGACGCACGACTCTTTCGCCGTCTCCGACGACGTGCTGGCCGCGTTCGAGAAGGAGTCCGGCCTCACCGTCGAGCAGGTGGCCCCCGGTGACGCGGGCACGCTCGTGAACCAGCTCGTGCTCACCAAGGACGCGCCGCTGGGCGACGTCGTCTTCGGCGTGGACAACACGTACGCCTCGCGCGCCGTCGACGCGGGCGTCTTCGCCGAGTACCAGCCGGCCGACCTCGACCCGCAGGTCGCGGCCTACGCCCCCGACGACCTGGCGGGCACGCTCACGCCGGTCGACATGGGTGACGTGTGCCTGAACCTCGACGACGGCTGGTTCGACGAGCACGACGTCACCCCGCCGGCCACGCTCGAGGACCTCGTGAAGCCGGAGTACGCGGACCTCACGGTCGTGACCAACCCGGCGACGTCGTCCCCCGGCCTCGCGTTCCTGCTCGCCACGATCGGCGCCTTTGGCACCGACGGCTGGGAGGCCTACTGGGCCGACCTGCGCGACAACGGCGTCAAGGTCGCCGAGAGCTGGGAGGACGCGTACTACGTGGACTTCTCCGGCGCCGGCGAGGGCGGGCAGCGGCCGATCGCGCTGTCGTACGCGACCTCGCCCGCCTTCACGGTGACCGAGGACGGGAAGTCCTCCACGACCAGCGCGATGCTCGACACGTGCTTCCGCCAGGTCGAGTACGCGGGCGTGCTCTCCGGCGCCGACAACCCCGAGGGCGCGGAGCAGCTCGTCGACTTCCTGACGTCCCCCGAGTTCCAGGCCGACGTCCCCGGCCAGATGTACATGTACCCGGCCGACCCGGACGTGGAGCTGCCCGCCGACTGGCAGCGGTTCGCGCCCCTGGCCGACACGCCGTTCGAGGTGGCGCCCGCGGACGTCGCCGCGCACCGTGACGAGTGGATCGAGCAGTGGACGTCGACCGTCGTCGGCTGACGCGCGGCGTCCGCGCGGGCCGCTGGGGGGCCTGGCTCGGCTGGGGCGCCGCCGTCACGCTCCCGCTGGGCTTCCTCGCGATCTTCTTCGCGTGGCCGGTGGTGTCGCTCGTCCTGCAGGGGTTCTTCACCGAGACGCCGGCTGGGCGGGCGCTCGACCTGTCCGGCTTCGCGGAGGTGCTGTCCCAGGAGCGCACCTGGCGGATCGTGGGCCAGACGCTGGCGCAGGCGCTCACCGGCACGCTGCTGTCGGTGCTGCTGGGGCTGCCCGGCGCGTACGTGCTGTACCGGTGCCGGTTCCCGGGGCGCACCCTGGTCCGAGGCCTGGTGACCGTGCCGTTCGTGCTGCCCAGCGTCGTCGTGGGCGTCGCCTTCCGCGCGCTGTTCGCGCCCGGCGGGCTGCTCGGCTGGGCGCACCTGGAGGAGAGCTTCGCCGGCATCGTGCTGGCCCTGGTCTTCTTCAACTACGCGGTCGTGGTGCGCACCGTCGGCGGCATGTGGGAGCGGCTCGACCCGCGCGCGGAGCAGGCGGCCCGCGCGCTCGGCGCGACGCCCTGGCGCGCGTTTCGCACGGTGACCCTGCCCGCGCTCGCCCCGGCGATCGCGTCGGCCGCCGCCGTCGTGTTCCTGTTCTGCGCGACGGCGTTCGGCGTCGTGCTCGTCCTGGGCGGCCTGCGCTACGGCACCATCGAGACGGAGATCTGGACGCGGACCACCCAGTTCCTCGACCTGCGCTCGGCGGCCGTGCTGTCCGTGCTGCAGCTCGTCGTGGTGGCGGGCGCCCTGCTGGTCAGCTCCCGGGCCCGGGCCCGCCGGGAGCGGGCGCTGCACCTCACGAGCGACCGGGTGTCCGCGCACCGGCTGCGGCTGCGCGCGGGCGCGGACGGCTCGGACGTCGTGCCCGCGCTCCTCACCCTCGTGGTCGTGGCCGGCCTCCTCGTGCTGCCCATGGCGGGGCTCGTCACCCGGTCGTTGCGGGCGCCGGACGGGTCCTGGGGCCTCGACAACTACGTCGCCCTCGGCACCACCGGCGGGCGCAACGCCCTCACGGTCACGGTGTGGGAGGCGCTGGGCAACTCGCTGCGGACCGCGGCGTGGGCCGCCGTGATCGCCGTCGTCGTGGGCGGGCTCGTGGCGCTCGTCGTCTCGCGGCGCCCCCGGCGGGCGGGGATGCGGCGCGCGGTCGGCGTCCTCGACGCCGCGTTCATGCTGCCGCTGGGCGTCTCCGCCGTGACGGTGGGCTTCGGCTTCCTCATCACGCTCGACCGGCCGCTGGGGCTCGACGTCGACCTGCGGACCTCGGGCGCACTGGTGCCGATCGCGCAGGCGGTCGTGGCGATCCCCCTCGTGGTGCGGACGATGCTGCCGGTGCTCCGCGCCATCGACCCCCGGCTGCGCGAGGCGGCGGCCACCCTGGGCGCGGCGCCCGGGCGGGTGCTGCGGACCGTCGACGGCCCGCTGGGCGCGCGGTCGCTGGGGCTGGCGATCGGGTTCGCGTTCGCCGTCTCCCTCGGCGAGTTCGGCGCGACGTCGTTCCTCGCCCGCCCCGACACGGCCACCTTGCCGGTGGTCATCTACCGCCTGATCGGACGGCCCGGGGCCGAGAACTACGGGATGGCGCTCGCGGCGTCCGTGGTGCTGGCCGTCCTCACCGCGACCGTCATGATGGTGGCCGAGCGCCTACGCGGCGACCGGCCCGGAGGGGAGTTCTGATGGAGCAGGCCCGCCAGACGACGGGGCTCGCCGTGCGCGACGCCGTCGTGCGGTACGGCGCCACGCGCCGGCGGCGAGGTGCGGTCGCGGTGGACGGCGTCTCGCTCGACGTCGCCGCCGGCGAGATCGTCGCGCTCCTCGGCCCGAGCGGCTGCGGCAAGTCGTCGCTGCTGCGCGCCGTCGCCGGCCTGGAGCCGCTCGCGGGCGGCACCGTCGCGTTCGACGGCGAGGACCTCGCGGGCGTGCCCGTGCACCGCCGGGGCTTCGGGCTGCTCTTCCAGGACGGCCAGCTCTTCCCGCACCGCGACGTCGGGCGCAACGTCGCCTACGGGCTCGAGACGCAGGGCCTGCCCCGCGCGGAGCGGGCCGCGCGCGTCGCCGAGCTGCTCGACGACGTCGGCCTGGCCGGGTACGCCGGCCGGTCCGTCGCGACACTGTCGGGCGGGGAGAAGCAGCGGGTGGCGCTCGCCCGCGCCCTCGCGCCCCGCCCGCGCCTGCTGCTGCTCGACGAGCCGCTGTCCGCCCTGGACCGCCGGCTGCGCGAACGCCTCGCCGTCGACGTCCGCGACACGCTCAAGGCCACCGGCACCACCGCCGTCTTCGTCACGCACGACCACGACGAGGCGTTCACCGTCGCCGACCGCGTCGCCGTCATGGACGCGGGCCACCTGCTGCAGGTGGACGCACCGGACGTGCTGCTGCGTGCGCCCGCGTCGCCACGCGTCGCGGAGTTCCTGGGCCTCGCCGGGCAGACGGTCGCCGTGCCGGCCCGCGACGAGGACGGCGTCGGGACGACGGCGGGCTGAGCCCTACGCCTCGCCGGCGTCGTGCACGAGCAGGGCGACCTGCGTGCGGTTCTCCAGCCCGAGCTTGTCGAGCACGCTCGACACGTGCGCCTTCACCGTCGGGACGCTGAGGTACAGGCGGGCCGCGATGTCCGCGTTCGAGGCGCCGTGGCCGAGCTCGACGGCGACGTCGCGCTCGCGGGCGGTGAGGGCGTCCAGGGCGGCGCGAGCGCGGTCGCGCGACCCGTCGGAACCGGCGACGGCGGCCATGAGCCGCCGCGCGACGTCCGGCGCCAGCACCGGCTCACCCGCGGCCGCGGCGTGCACGGCGGCGGCGATCCGCGCCGGCGGCATGTCCTTGAGCAGGTACCCGGCGGCCCCGGCGCGCAGCGCCCCGCCCACCTCCTCGGCGGTGTCGAACGTGGTGAGCACGACGACGGCGGGCGGCGACGGCCGGGCACGGACCCGCCGGGTGGCGGCGATGCCGTCGACGCCCGGCATGCGCAGGTCCATGAGCACGACGTCGGCCGGGTGCGCGTCCAGCACCCCGGGGACGTCCGCGCCGTCGGCGGCCTCCGCCACCACCTGCATCCCGTGCGCCCCGTCCAGCATGAGCCGCAGGCCCGCGCGCACCAGGGCGTCGTCGTCCACCAGCACGATCCGCACCGGCGCGGCGCCGCCGGCCGGGCCCGCCGAGCCGTCCACCGGGCCGGCGGCGGGGAGCGGGCCGGGGCCGGGCGTCGTCGTCACGCGTCCCACGGTAGCCACGCCTCCACCGCGAAGCCGCGCGGCGCGGCGGGGCCGGCCGCCAGCGTGCCGCCCAGCAGCGTGGCCCGCTCGCGCAGCCCCACCAGGCCCGTGCCCGTGCCCACGCCCTCCGGGGGGACCGCGCCGGGGGGCGCGCCGTCGTCGGACACCCGCACCCGGACCTCGCCCGGCGCGGTCGAGACCGTGACGCGGACGGCGGCACCGGGCGCGTGCCTGCGGGCGTTGGTCAGCGACTCCTGCACGACGCGGAACACCGCGGTCGCGACGGCGGCCGGCGGGGCCGCGGCTGGTGCGGGGTCGCCCTCGCGCTCGTAGGTGACGTCGGTGCCCGCGGCGCGGGAGTCGTCGACCAGGCGCCGCACGTCGTCGAGGCCGGGCACGGGGCCGAGGTCGTCCGGGCCGGCGCGCAGCAGGCGGATGACCTGCCGCAGGTCCTCCAGGGCGTCGCTCACCCCGGCGCGGACCCGTCCGGCGGCGGCGGCGAGCTGCGCCGGGTCGGCGTCCGGGCGGTACTCCATCGCGCCCGCGGTGGCCGCCAGGAGCGACAGGCGGTGGGCGAGCGTGTCGTGCATCTCGCGGGCGATGCGGGTGCGCTCGGCCATGCGTGCCTCGGCGACCCGGCGCTCCTGCTCGGCCTCGGCGCGACGCGCACGGTCGCGCAGCGACCACAGGACGAGGGCGCGCTCGCGGCCGTACGCCCCCCAGCCGAACAGCGCGGCGTGCACCGCGACGTCGCACAGCAGCCACCAGCCCAGCGGCAGGCTCACCGGCCGCCACAGGGCCTGGACGGCGTGCCCCAGCACGCCCGCTCCCGCGACCCAGGCCGCCGTGCGCACCGGGTACCAGCGCGCGACCTGCAGGGTGCCGACCGTCGCCGCGGGCGTCGCCGCCCCCGACACCGCGGCCAGCGCCGCGAGCACGAGCGCCGCGGGCACGCTGCGTCGGGTCATGAGCAGCGGGACGAGGGCGACCGCCGCCAGCCCGACGGCGACGTCGACGGCGGCGGGCACCTGCGGCGTCGTGCCGACGGCGGCCCCGGTGTCCGGTGCGGCGGTCACGACGGCCGCCGTCGCGGCGGCGGTGAGGACGGCGACGAGCACCCAGGCGGTCGCGAGGACGGTGCGCGGTGCGGGCGGCGGTCCCGGGGCGTCCGGCGGGCAGGGCGCGTCGACCGCCCAGGCGCCGAGGGCGGCGGGCTGCGGGGTCGTGCCGGTGGGCGTCATGACCGGGACGCTACGGCGGGTCGCCGGGTCGCGACACCGACGAAAGTCGGGGGTGCGCCCGACCGGCGGCCGGGCGACGACCGACCACGGGAGGGCGCGCGGGAGGTGAGCCGCGCGGGAGGGTCGTCGTGCCGGCAGGGCGCCGGCACCGAGGAGGGGACGACATGGACGCGACGCAGAGGACGCAGCACGGGGGCGCCGGGCCGACGAGGCAGGACGGCGCACCGGGCGGCCCCGCCGGGCGCTCGTGGCGCGACCGGGCGTGGTGGAACCGCCCGCGCACGGTGATCGTGGGCGCCGTGCTCACGGGGGCGGTCGTCTTCCTCGTCGGCACGCTGGCGGGCGTGGACCCGCAGGTGCGGGCCGGGTCCGGCACCCTGGAGGTCACGATCCCGCTGGTGATCGGCACGAGCCTCGCGGCGGCCCTCGGCGGCTGGGGCGTCCGCGCCCTCCTGCTGCGTCGTCCGGGCGGCGGCCGGACCGCGTGGCTGGTGCTCAGCGGCGCCGTCCTGCTTGTGTCCCTGCTGGGCCCGCTGGGGGCGGCGAACCCCGGCGCCACGGCGCTGCTCCTGCTGGAGCACCTCACCGTGGGCGGCGTCATCATGCTGGGTCTGAGCGGGGCGGGGCGTCCGGGCGCCAGAGCGGCGTGACGACCTTCCGGGCGGCGAGCATGAGCGCCAGCAGGGGGCCGCGCTGGCGTTCGAACGCCGCCTGGTCCACCAGCCCGCGGTCGAGCCGGCGGTGCAGCATCGCCAGCTCGGTCGCGGCCTGCTGGTAGTCGCGCATCGCGCGGGCCGGGCCGGGGCCTCCCGCGGCACGGACCTGGGCCCGCGCCTGCCGGCGCCGCGCCAGCGACGTGAGCATGACGACGTCCGGCAGGGTGACGGCGCCCACGGCCCCGTAACGGGGCAGGTGCTCGCCGACGAGCGCCACGATGCGGGCACGGTCGTGACGCACCACGACGAGCAGGCCGACGACGATCGCCAGCCCCAGCAGGTACACCGCCGTGACGGCCTCGAGCCCGAGGGACGCGGCGCCGTTCCAGAGCGCGTGGTAGGTCATCGCGCCGAGCAGGCCGAGGAGCACGGGCCACACGCGGGCCCAGCCGCGCGGGGCGAGCGCCGCCGTCGCGATCCCCAGGCCGGTGAGCGACGTGCACAGCGGGTGGACCAGCGGCGACAGGAGCCCGCGCGCGACGAACGTCGCGGCCAGCCCGTCCGCCCCGGCCACCGTGTAGTAGTGGATGTTCTCGACCGTGGCGAAGCCGAGGCCCACCATCGAGCCGTAGATGATGCCGTCGGTCGGCCCGTTGAGCTCGTGCCGGCGGAACCACAGCATCCCCACGAGCACCAGGGCCTTGAGGGTCTCCTCAATGACGGGTGCGGTGAGCACCGCGGTCACGACGAAGCCCTCCTCCTCGCCGAGCAGCGGCGTCCACAGCAGGGTGAGGCCGGCCGTGTTGATCCCCATCGCGACCAGCACCGACACCCCCGCACCCCACAGGAACGCGAGCACGAGGGCGTCCGGCGGCTCCGGCTCGAGGCGGTCGAGGGCGAGGATCCCGGCCAGCAGCAGCGGGAGGGGCAGGACGGCGAGGAACAGGCCCTCGAGGAACGTCGGCCCTTCCGCCGACGTCACGACGAGCGCGGCGAGCAGGCACGCCGACGACACCGCGATCGTCACGATGGCGCCCACCGACGGGCGGCGCGTGGGCCGCCCGTCGAGGATCGCGCGAGGGTCCAGGGCCGGCATGGCCCCCGATCCTAGGGGGACCGGACCCGCTCACAGCGAGAGGTTCAGGCGCGGTGCTCCCGGTAGTAGCGGATGAGCGCCTGCGTCGAGGAGTCCTGGGCGGCCAAGGCGGCGTCGTCGCCCGACACCGCGGGCGCGATCTCCAGCGCCAGCTTCTTGCCGAGCTCCACGCCCCACTGGTCGAAGCTGTCGATGCCCCAGACCACGCCCTGCACGAAGGTGATGTGCTCGTACAGCGCCACGAGCTGGCCCAGCACGGAGGGCGTGAGCGCCGGCGCCACGATCGACGTCGTCGGCCGGTTCCCGGAGAAGACGCGGGCGGCGACGATCTCCTCGGGCGTGCCCTCGGCGCGCACCTCGTCCGCCGTCTTGCCGAAGGCGAGCGCCTTGGTCTGGGCGAAGAAGTTGGCGAGGAACAGCTCGTGCACGTCGGCGCCGGCGGCCACGGCCTTGCCGTCGCCCTCGTCGTCCTTGAGCGGGTAGGCGGGGGTCGCGACGGCGATGAAGTCCGCCGGGATGAGCCGCGTGCCCTGGTGGATGAGCTGGTAGAACGCGTGCTGGCCGTTGGTGCCCGGCTCGCCCCAGAAGACCTCGCCCGTCTGGGTGGTGACGGGGGAGCCGTCCCAGCGCACGGACTTGCCGTTCGACTCCATCGTGAGCTGCTGCAGGTACGCGGGGAAGCGGTGCAGCTGCTGCGCGTACGGCAGGACGGCGTGCGTGTGGGCGCCGAGGAAGTTGACGTACCAGACGTTGAGCATGCCCATGAGGACGGGCACGTTGGCCTCGAACGGCGTGGCGCGGAAGTGCTCGTCGACGGCCCGGAAGCCGGCGAGCAGCTCGCGGAAGACGTCGGGGCCGAACGTGATCGCCAGCGACGTGCCGATGGCGGAGTCCACCGAGTAGCGGCCGCCCACCCAGTCCCAGAACCCGAACGCGTTGGCCGGGTCGATGCCGAAGTCGGCCACCTTGTCGAGGGCGGTCGAGACGGCGACGAAGTGCGCCTTGACGGCGGCCTGCTTCGCGTCGGGGTCGTCCTCGATGACGCCGTCCGCGATGAGCCGCTCCCACAGCCACGCCCGGGCGAGGCGCGCGTTCGTGAGCGTCTCCAGGGTCCCGAACGTCTTGGACGCCACGACGAACAGCGTGGTCTCCGGGTCGAGGTCCGCCGTCTTCTGCGCGACGTCGGTGGGGTCGATGTTGGAGACGAACCGGGCCTCGATCGCGTCGTCGCCGGTGCGGCCGTACGGCTTGAGCGCCTCGTAGACCATCACCGGGCCGAGGTCGGAACCGCCGATGCCGATGTTCACGACCGTGCGCACCGGCTTGCCGGTGATCCCCGTCCACGAGCCGTCACGGACCTGGTCGGCGAAGGCGCTGACCTTGTCCAGCTCGGCCTGCACGTCCGCGTCGACGTCCTGCCCGTCCACCACCAGCGGCGGCTGCGCGCCGGGAGCGCGGCGCAGCGCCGTGTGCAGGACGGCGCGGTCCTCCGTGACGTTGATGTGCTCGCCGGTGAACATCGCCTCGATGCGCTCGGGCAGGCGCACCTCGTGCGCGAGGCGGACCAGCAGGTCCAGCGTCTCGTCCGTGGCGAGGTTCTTGGAGAGGTCCACGTGCAGGTCGCCCGCGACATGCGTCATGCGCGCGGCGCGGCCGGGGTCGGCGGCGAACCAGCCGCGCAGGTCGCCCCGGAACTCCTGGTAGTGGGCGTACAGGTCGCCCCAGGAGGTCGTGGTGGTGGGATCGACGGGGGAGGAGGTCATGGTGCCCACGGTACTGACCGCCCGCCCCGGTTGCGCGGCCTGTTCACGCTGCCAGGATGACGATCAGCCGGGGACGGACCCGGAGCGCACAGGGAGGTCACGCATGGCGAACTTCACCGTCTGGACGTTCGAGGACCCGGGCGGGGCCGACCGTGCCTTCAGGGCCGTCAAGGGAGGCGAGGCCGACGGGCTGGTGACGATCGTCGACCATGCGGTCGTGAGCTGGCCGGAGGGGGCGAAGAAGCCCGACACCCACGGCTCGCACGACGACACCGCCAAGGCCACCGGCTGGGGCGCGGTCTGGGGCCTGCTGCTCGGCGCGCTGTTCTTCCTGCCGGTCCTCGGCGCTGCCGCCGGTGCCGCGATCGCCGGCATCACCCGGTCGCTGTCGGACGTCGGGATCACGGCGAAGGACCTCGAGAAGATGAGGAAGGAGATCGTGCCCGGCACGTCGGCCCTGTTCATCGTCACCGAGCCGATCGACCCCGACCGCCTCGGCGAGCGCCTCCGCGGCGTCAACGCGACCCTCGTCAGCACGAACCTCACCGACGCGGAGCGCCGGAACCTGCTGGAGGCCTTCGGCCAGTGACCCGCGGGCGGCCCGGCGCGACCCGGTGCCGTCCCTCCCGGCGAGCCCGCCGGCCCCGTCCGGGCCGGTGGGCTCCGTCGTGCGCGGGGATGCTCAGGCGGGCTGCCAGCGGGCGCCCCACCGCCGGGTGAGCGTGCCGCCGAAGGTGTCGGCCAGCGCGTCGACGCGGTCGTGGACGGCGTCCGCGACCCGGTGCGCGGCGGCGTCGTCGTCCGCCGTGAAGCGGACGGTGATGCGCGCGCGGCCGCGCACCACCCCGACGTCGTACGCCTCGACGGTGACGAGCTCGCGCGCCGCGTCCGCCGCGGCGGGCAGGACGTCGGCGGGGTCCACGCCCGGTTGCAGCAGGCCGACGGCGAGGCTCACGCGGTAGGAGGGCACCCGGCGATCCTGCCACCCCGACGGGCACGTGCTCCGGCGCGCGCCGCCGACGAGCACCGTCCCGTCACAGGTCGCCCCGGTCGTCGTCACCTGCGCCCCCGTAGACTCGCCGCCGTGACCGATCGCCTGCAAGACGACGTCCCCGTTCCGGCGTTCGCCGTCCCCGCGACAGACCCCGTCCCCGAGGCCGCCAGCCCCGTTCGCCGTGGCGTCGCCCTCGAGATCGCCGTGCAGGACGTCGCGGGCGCGCGCGCCGCGGCGGCGGGCGGCGCGGACCGCCTCGAGCTGTGCGCCGCGCTCGCCGGCACCGGCGGCCTCACGCCGTCGACCGGGATGGTCGCCGGGGTCGCCGACGCGCTGCGCGGCACCGGCGTCGGCGTCCACGTGCTGGTGCGTCCGCGCGCCGGCGGGTTCGTGTTCGGGACCGACGAGGTCGACGTGCAGGTGCGCGACGTGCGCGCGGTGCTCGACGCCGGGGCGGACGGTGTCGTCGTCGGCGCCCTGACGGCGGACGGCCGGGTCGATGCGGAGGCGCTCGCGGCGCTCGTGGCCGCGGCCGGCGGCGCCGACGTCACCTTCCACCGCGCGATCGACCAGGTGCTCGACCCGGTCGCCGCCCTCGACGCCCTCGCGGGAGCGGGAGTGCGCCGCGTGCTCACCTCGGGCGGTGCAGCGCGCGCCGGTGACGCCCTCGACGTGCTGGCGGCGCTCGCTGCGCGCGGCGGCGAGCTCGGCGTCGAGGTCATGGCCGGCGGCGGCGTCCGCGTGGACGACGTCCCCGCCCTCGCCGCGACCGGCGTGCACGCCGTCCACCTCTCCGCCCGGCGCACCGTCGCCGCCGACGGCGGTCCCGGGGGCGGAGGCGCCCACGGGTACGACGTCACGGACCCCGACCTCGTCGCCGCCACCCGCGCCGCCCTCGACTCCGGAGCGGACGCATGAGCGGCGTCGTGCACGCCGCCGCCGTCGCCGCGTCGACGACGGACCCGGCCGAGGGGTACGACGGCTTCATCGGCTGGGTGCTGGGCCTCATGACGACGCTCGGCGAGGTCGGCGTCGGCGCGGCCGTGCTCATCGAGACGTTCGTGCCGCCCATCCCGTCCGAGGCCGTGCTGCCCGCGGCGGGCTTTCTCGCGTACGACGGGCAGATGAATGCCTGGCTGGCGATCCTCGCCGCCACGATCGGTGCCGTCGTCGGCGCCTGGATCTGGTGGTACCTGGGCCGGCTGCTCGGGCGTGACCGCACCCGGGCGATCGTCGACGCCATCCCGCTCATGGACGGCTCCGACTTCGACAAGGCCGAGGCGTTCTTCGCGAGGTGGGGACGCACCGCGGTCCTCGTGGGGCGCTGCGTGCCCCTCGTGCGCAGCTTCATCTCCATCCCCGCGGGCATCGAGCGCATGCCGTTCTGGTCGTTCACCCTGTACACGGCCATCGGCTCGGGCGTGTGGAACGGCATCTGGGTGGGGCTCGGCTACGCCTTCGGCCCCGCCATCGAACCCGTGCTGGCGCAGTGGAGCGGCATCATCTCGGACGCCGTCCTCGTCGTCATCGGGCTGCTCGTGCTGTGGTTCGTCGTCGTGCGGCTGCGGCAGCGCCATCTCGCCCGCCGCGGTCCGCGCGAGCCCGAGCGGCGGCACGGTCGCGCCCGCTGACCGTGCCGAGGGAGTCCGAGGCCTGAACGACCTCGGCAGGGCCTGAACTACCTCGGCAGGACCGGAACTACCTCGGCGCGGTACGAACTACCTCGGCGGGGGTGCCGTCGAGGCGCGGACGACGAGCGACGTGGGCAGGCGCAGGTGGCGCTCGCGGGCGGTGCCCTCGAGGAGGTCGAGCACCATGCGCAGCGCCTCGGCACCCATGCGGTGCAGGGGCTGCGCGACGGTGGTCAGCGGGGGAGCGCTGCCCCAGGACTCGGGGATGTTGTCGAAGCCCACCACGGACAGGTCCTCGGGGACGCGCAGGCCGAGCTCGGCGGCGACGTCGAGCACGTGGATCGCGGAGAGGTCGTTGGCCGCGAACACGGCGGTGGGTCGGTCGGGGCGGTCGAGCAGGGTGCGCACCGGCGCGTCGGCGAGGTCGGGGCGGTAGCCGCCCACCTTGATGAGGAGGGGGTCGACGGCGATGCCCGCGCCCTCGAGCGCCTGGCGGTAGCCGAGCTCGCGCAGGCGCGCGGACTCGAGGTCGGCGCGGCCGCCCAGGTGCGCGATCCGGCGGTGGCCGAGGTCGATGAGGTGCTCGACGGCCTCGCGGGCGCCGGTCGTGTTGTCGGAGTCGACGGTCGGGGTGCCCTCGGGCCCGGTGTGCGGGTCGACGGCGACCACCGGCACCGGGGAGTCGGACGACAGCACCATCGTGGGCGTCACGACGATCGCCGCGTCGACCAGGGTGCCCGCCAGCCGGGACAGCGACCGCCGCTCCCACCCCGTGCGCGCGCCGCCGTCGGTGCGGCCGGCGTAGGCCAGCAGCTCGTAGCCGGTGCCGTCGACGGCGGCCGAGATGCCCTTGAGCAGCTCGGTGGAGTAGGGCTCGAACTCGGCCACCAGCACGCCGATGACGTTCGTGCTGGTGCGGCGCAGGCTGCGGGCGACCAGGGAGGACTCGTAGCCGAGCTCCTCGACGACGGCGAGCACGCGCTCGGACGTCCCGGCGGCCACGCCGTACCGGTTGTTGACGACCTTCGACACGGTGGCGACCGAGACGCCGGCGACGCGGGCGACGTCGGAGATGGTGATGCGCCCGGCGACGGGCGCGGAGGGACCCCTGGACGGGTCGGCGGCGGTGCTCACGAGTCGACAGTATGCGCCATGCGGCCGAGGATCACGCGTCCGCGGGAGTGTCCGGCGCGGCCGCCGGGTGAGGTGTCGAAATCGTTATCGACAACGATTGACGGACGGCGGTCCGGGCTGCCACTCTCATGCCAGGCACACACTCACCTCGCGGCAGCGCCGCTGCCGTGCCCGTCGACGAGGACAAGGGATCGAAGATGACGAGGACGAGGTTCATGCGAGGCGCCACCGCGGTCGCGCTCGGCACGACCGTGGCGCTCCTGGGCGCCGCCTGCGCAGGCCAGGGCACCGGCTCGCAGGGCGACGACGGCGGCAGCACCGCCGACTCCGGCACGATCACGTGGTGGCACAACTCCAACACCGGTGACGGCAAGGAGTACTACGACAAGGTCGCCGCCGACTTCGAGAAGGACCACCCCGGCACGACCGTCGAGGTCAGCGCCATGGCCCACGAGGACATGCTCACGAAGCTCGACGCCGCCTTCCAGGCGGGCGACGCGCCCGACGTGTTCATGGAGCGCGGCGGCGGCGAGCTCGCCGACCACGTCGAGGCCGGGCTGCTCAAGGACCTCTCGGAGCCCGCCGCGGACACCATCAGCACCATCGAGCCGTACATGTCCGGGTTCCAGGTGGACGGCGCGTCGTACGCGCTGCCGTTCTCCATGGGCGTCGTCGGCTTCTGGTACAACAAGGCGCTCTTCGAGAAGGCGGGGATCACCGAGACCCCCACCACGATGGACGAGCTGTACGACGTCTTCGCCAAGCTCCAGGACGCCGGCATCACGCCCGCGTCCGTGGGCGCCGGCGACAAGTGGCCCGCCGCGCACTACTGGTACTACAACGTCATCCGCCAGTGCGCCGCGGACACCCTCGACACCGCGGTCACGTCGGTCGACTACTCCGACCCGTGCTTCGTGAAGGCGGGCGAGACGCTCGACGAGCTGCTCGCGACGGAGCCGTTCAACAAGGGCTTCCTCACCACCCCGGCCCAGACCGGTGCGACGTCGGCCTCCGGCCTGCTCGCCTCCGGCAAGGTCGCGATGGAGCTGGCCGGCCACTGGGAGCCCGGCGTCATGCAGGGCCTCACCGAGGACGGCTCCGGCCTCGGCGAGGACACGGGCTGGTTCTCCTACCCCTCGATCGACGGCCAGCAGGGCACCGAGGGTGCGCAGATGGGCGGCGGCGACGCCTGGGCCGTGTCGAAGGACTCGCCCGACGTCGCGGTCGAGTTCGCCCAGTACCTGCTGAGCGACGAGGTCCAGCAGGGCTTCGCCGAGCTCGACATGGGTCTGCCGACCAACCCGACGGCCTCGGAGAAGGTCTCCGACCCGGCCCTGGCCGAGCTGCTCGAGGTGCGTGACGGCGCGCCGGAGATCCAGCTCTACCTGGACACGCTGCTCGGCGCGTCCGTCGGCGGTGCGATGAACGACGCGATCGCCCTGCAGTTCGCCGGCAAGGCGACCCCGCAGGACGTGGTCGACGCGGTGCAGTCCGCCGCGGAAGCGGACCAGTGACGGTCCGATGACGGACACCGCAGTCCGGTCCGCCGACCGTGCCCCGGCACGGTCGGCGGACCGCCGTCCGGAGCGCCGCGGCCGTGCCGCGACGTGGCGCAAGCGGGCGGAGATCGCCCTGTTCGTGACGCCGGCGCTCGCGCTGCTCGTCGCGTTCGTCGTGGTCCCCGTGGCCACCGCCGTGCAGATGTCGCTGTACAAGTGGAAGGGCTTCGGCCCGATGGTCGACTTCGTCGGCCTGCGCAACTACGTCTCCGTGCTGACCAACGAGGTCTTCACCGAC
This sequence comes from Isoptericola sp. NPDC019693, assembly GCF_044389085.1. Lineage (NCBI taxonomy): Bacteria > Bacillati > Actinomycetota > Actinomycetes > Micrococcales > Promicromonosporaceae > Isoptericola > Isoptericola sp. NPDC019693. The sequence goes on from NZ_JBIRXP010000002.1 coordinate 19,287, forward strand.
GCCGTCGTGCACAACCTCGTCATCGTGGTCGGCTCGATCCTGCTGCAGCTGCCGCTCGGTCTCGCGATCGCGCTGCTGCTCAACCGCAAGATGTGGGGCCAGGGCCTGCTGCGCACCATCATCTTCGTGCCGTACGTGCTGGCGGAGGTCATCGCCGGCGTCGTGTGGTTCCAGCTGCTGCAGCCGCAGTACGGCGTCATCGAGACGATGCTCGCCGCCGTCGGTCTGCACGGGCCGGACCAGGGTTTCCTCGGTACCCCGGAGTACGCACTGTGGACCGTGCTCGTCGTGCTCACCTGGAAGTACCTCGGCCTGGCCGTGATCCTCTTCCTCGCCGGCCTGCAGGGCGTGCCGGACGAGCTCTACGAGGCCGCCCAGCTCGACGGTGCCTCCTGGTGGCAGGTGCAGCGGCGCATCACCATCCCGCTGCTCGGCCCGACCATGCGCACGTGGGGCTTCCTGTCGATGATCGGCTCGCTGCAGCTCTTCGACATGGTGTGGATCCTCACCGGCGGCGGGCCCGCGAACGCCACGACGACCATGGCGACCTTCCTCGTCAACGAGGGCACCAAGCGGCAGAACTTCGGCATCGCCGGCGCCGCGTCGGTCGTCCTGTTCGTCATCGCCCTGGTGCTCGCGCTGGCCTACCAGAAGTTCATCCTGAGCCGCGACAGCAAGGAGGAGGGCCGATGAGCGCCGTCACGACGCCCGCCCGCCCGTCCGCCCGCACCGCGGACCGAGGGGCGCGGAAGAAGTCGTTCTCCGGCGGTAGCCCTCTGGTCTACGCGATCGCCCTGGTGGTGGTGGCGGTGACGCTCGGGCCCGTGCTGTACGGCGTCCTGGGCGGGTTCCGCACCAACGCCCAGCTCGCCGAGGACCCGGCGGGGCTGCCGAGCCCGTGGGTGTGGGACAACTACGCCGGCGTGCTCTCGGCCGACTCGCCGTTCTGGGGCTACTTCGTCAACTCCACGATCATCGCCGTCGTCACGACCGCCGTCGTCGTGGTGTTCGGCATCATGGCCGCCTACCCCCTGGCGCGGTACCGCTTCAGGGGCCGCGAGGCGCTGTTCATGGTGTTCGTGATCGGGCTGCTGTTCCCCGCGACCGTGGCGATCATCCCGCTGTTCATCCTCATCACGCAGAACTACCAGATGGGGAACACCTGGTGGGGCGTGGCGCTGCCGCAGGCGGCGTTCGCGCTGCCGATGACGGTCGTCATCCTGCGGCCGTTCCTCCAGGCGCTGCCCACCGAGCTCGAGGAGGCGGCGCAGCTCGACGGCGCCAGCCGCATCGGGTTCTTCTGGCGGATCCTGCTGCCCCTGTCGGGGCCGGGGATGGTGACCGTGGGTGTGCTCGCGTTCGTCGGCTCCTGGAACGCCTACCTCCTGCCGCTGCTGCTGCTGCGCGGCGACATGCGGACGCTGCCCCTGGGCGTCGCCGACTTCTCCTCGGAGCACTCGGCCGACACCGCGGGCGTGTTCGCCTTCACGACGCTGGCGATGATCCCTGCGCTGGTGTTCTTCCTCGCGATGCAGAAGCGCATCGTGAACGGCCTGCAGGGAGCCGTGAAGGGATGACCCAAGGAGAGCACGTGACCCACCCCGTCCCCACGGTGCCGGAGCTGCCGGAGCTGCCCGTGGTGTCCGAGCGCGTCCGCGCGCTGCACGCCCGCATGACCCTGGAGGAGAAGCTCGCGCAGCTGGTCGGCTACTGGCTCGACAAGGGCGGGGACGTCGTCGCGCCCATGCAGGGCGAGATGGCCGCCGGCGACGGCGGCCGCCTCGAGGAGGTCACCCGGCACGGCATCGGGCACTACACCCGCGTGTACGGCACGCGGCCCGTGGACCCCGCCGAGCGGGCGGCTTGGCTGTGGGCGGAGCAGCAGCGGCTGCGCCGCGAGACCCGCCTCGGCATCCCCGCCCTCGTGCACGAGGAGTGCCTCACCGGCCTGTCCGCGTGGAAGGCGGCGACCTTCCCGACGCCGCTCGCGTGGGGCGCGTCGTTCGACCCGGACCTCGTGGCCGAGATGGGCGGCGTCATCGGCGCGTCCATGCGCGAGCTGGGCATCCACCAGGGCCTCGCGCCCGTGCTCGACGTCGTGCGCGACCCGCGCTGGGGCCGCGTCGACGAGTGCATCGGCGAGGACCCGTACCTCGTCGGCACGGTCGGCACCGCCTACGTGCGCGGCCTCCAGGACGCCGGCGTGCACGCCACCCTCAAGCATTTCGCCGGGTACTCGGCGTCGCGCGCCGGGCGCAACCACGCGCCCGTGTCGGCGGGTCCGCGCGAGATGGCGGACGTCTTCCTGCCGCCGTTCGAGATGGCGGTGCGCGACGGCGGCGTGCGGTCCGTCATGGCCACCTACGTGGACGTCGACGGCGAGCCGATGCACGCCAGCGCCGAGTACCTCACGCGGATCCTGCGCGACGAGTGGGGCTTCGACGGCACCGTCGTCGCGGACTACTTCGGCGTCGCGTTCCTCGAGGTGATGCACCGGATCGCGGCCGACCGCGGCCAGGCGGCCGCCCAGGCCCTCGAGGCGGGGCTCGACATCGAGCTGCCGTCGGGCGACGCGTACCTCGAGCCGCTCGCGGAGGTGGTCCGCGCGGGCGGGCTGGACGAGCGGTTCGTCGACCGCGCCGTCCTGCGTGCCCTCGCGCAGAAGGAGGAGCTGGGGCTGCTCGACGACGACGCGTTCGCCGGCGAGCCGCCCGCGGTCGTCGACCTCGACTCGCCCGCCCACCGCGACGTGGCCCGCCGCCTCGCGGAGGAGTCGCTCGTGCTCCTCACGAACGACGGCGTGCTGCCGCTGACCCGGTGGAGCGCGGCCCCGGCCCGCGTCGCCGTCGTCGGCCCCAACGCGCACCGCGGCGACGCGCTCATGGGCTGCTACTCGTTCGCCAACCACGTGCTGGCGCACCACCCCGAGGTGCCCAAGGGCTTCCACATCCCTACGGTGTTCGAGTCCCTCGGGGGCGCGTTCCGCGCCGCAGGCCTGCCGCAGCCGGAGCTCGTGCACGCCGCGGGCTGCGACGTCGAGGGCGAGGACACGTCCGGCTTCGCGGAGGCCGTGGCCGCCGCGTCGTCGGCCGACGTGGCCGTCGTCGTCGTGGGCGACCACGCGGGCCTGTTCGGCCGCGGCACCGTGGGCGAGGGCAACGACGCCGAGTCGCTCGAGCTGCCGGGCGTGCAGCGCGGCCTCGTCGAGGCCGTGCTCGCCACCGGCACCCCCGTCGTCATGGTGGTGCTCAGCGGCCGCCCGTACGCGATCGACTGGGCCCTCGACGTCGCGGGCGACTCCGACGACCGGCGCCCCGGCGCCGTGCTCCAGGCGTTCTTCCCCGGCGAGGAGGGCGGCACCGCCGTCGCCGCGACGATCGCCGGCGCGGTGAACCCGTCGGGCCGCCTGCCGGTGTCGCTGCCGCGGTCGGCCGGGGCGCAGCCGTACTCCTACCTGCACCCTGTGCTGGGCGGCCCGTCGGACGTCACGTCCACCGACTCGACGCCGCTGCGGCCGTTCGGCTTCGGGCTGTCGTACACCACGTTCGCGTACACCGACCTGGCCGTGGACGGCGAAGTCGCTGCGGGCGGGACCTTCACCGCGGCCGTCCGCGTGACCAACACGGGGACCGTCGCCGGGTCGGACGTCGTGCAGCTCTACGGGCGTGACGTGATCGGGTCGGTGACCCGGCCGGTGGCGCAGCTCCTCGCGTACCGGCGCGTCACGCTCGAGCCGGGCGAGTCCGCCGTGGTGACGTTCACCGTGCCGACCACGCGGCTCGCGTTCGCCGACCGCCGCGCCGTGCGCGTCGTCGAGCCGGGCGACGTCGAGGTGTGGGTCGGCTCGCACGTGGCCGCCACCCCCGACGCCGACGCCGAGGGCGTCCAGGACGCCACGGGCGGTGCCATCACGAGCGCCCGGCGCTCGGAGAAGCGCGACCTGCCGGGCACGGCCACGCCGCGCGCGACGCTCGTCGTCACGGGCGACACCTACGAGGTGACCGTCGCCGACCCGCGGGTGGTGACGTCCACGGTGGCCTAGGACGCCGCCGGCCCGATCCTCGAACCCTTCGTTCGCCGATCGGGCCGGCACGCTCGATGCGTCTCAGGATGGGGGCATGACCAGCGCGCTGCACGCCGTCCGGTCCGTCGTCGCCCCCGTGACACGGACGCGGGTGTTCCGGGCCGTCGCGCTCGTCGCCCTGCCGCCCGTGGAGCGTGCGCTGGCGCGGCTCACGCGCGGGCGGTTCCAGCTTTCCGCGGTGCTGGTGCCCTCGCTGGTGCTGCACACCACCGGGGCACGCTCGGGCGAGCCGCGCGACACGTACCTCATGTACACGCCGGTCGGCGCCCCGGACACCCCGGACGGCACGGTGCGGCTGGTCGTCGCGGGCACGTCGTTCGCGCGCGACCGGCACCCCGCGTGGACGTACAACCTGCGCGCGCACCCGGACGCGGCCGTGAGCATCCACGGGCGCCGGTACCCGGTGCGGGCCACGCTCGTCGAGGACGACGCGGAGCGCGACGCCCTGTGGGAGCGCATCGAGGCGCAGTGGCCCGGCTACCGCGCCTACGAGCGGGACTCGGGCCGCGTGGTGCGGCTGTTCCTGCTGGCGCGGGCGGAGGGCTGACGGCGCCGCCGGCTCAGGCGCCCCGCGCCCGGTACGCCGACGGCGACGTCCCGTGCGTGCGTGCGAACTGGCGGGAGAAGTACAGCGGGTCGTCGTAGCCGCACGCCTGCGCGACGGCCGCGACGGGCAGCTCGGTGGCGTCGAGGAGCTCGCGCGCCCGGGCCAGCCGCAGGCGGGTCTGGTACTGCAGCGGCGAGGTGCCCACCTGGGCGCGGAACAGGGCCCCCAGCTGCGAGGTGCTGAGGCCCACCATCGCCGCGAGCGCGGTGACGGAGGTGCGCCGCGGCGCCGTGGCGCGCAGGTGCTCGACGGCGCGCTCCACCGGGTCCGGCGCGGGGCCGGGGGAGCGGCGCCCCGTCGCGACGACGTGCGCGAGGGCGTGCCACGCGGCGCCCGCGGCCCGCACCAGCCCGCCCCCGGTGCCGTCGTCGAGGGCGTCGATGACCTGCGAGACGAGGCTCGCGACGGTCGCCGGGTCGCGCAGGTGCGAGACGGGTCCGCCGGCGGCGTCCCGGGCGGCGCGGGCGAGCTCGTCGGCGTCCGGGCCGGTCGCGTGGAACCACCAGAGCGTCCACGGGTCGCGCTCGGCGGCGGCGTACTCGTGCGGCGCGCCGGCGGGCACCAGCACGACGTCTCCCGGCAGCACGTCGGACCGCCCGCCCGGGGTGCGGCACCAGCCGGCCCCGTCGGTGCAGACCAGCACGACGTGCTCGCGCGCGCCGTCGGGCCGCGACCGGCCGTGGCGCGCGGCGTGCGGGAAGAAGCCCGCGTCCGTCACGACCAGGCGCCCGGTCACGGGGCGGGCCAGCGCCGCGCGGACCGCCGGGCGAGGCACGACGACCATGCGCTGGCCGGCGAAGCCGTCCCGGAGCGCGCCGCGTCCGTCCAGGTCGGTCGCCGCGTCGCTCCCGACCGTCGTTTCGTCCATGCGTCCCAGGGAATCGCCCATCGTCCGGCGTCGTCAAGCGCCCTACGTTCGTGCCATGCCTGGAGAAGAGTCGCGGATCGTCCTGCCGCCCGTCCCCGACGGCCTCGCCGCACGCCCCGTGCGCGGCTGGCGCGAGCCGGTGTCCATCGACACCTACGACATCGGCGAGCCGGACCGGTACCCGGCCTACCTGGACCAGCGCGTCTACCAGGGGTCGTCGGGAGCGGTGTACCCGATGCCGTTCGTCGACCACGTCGCGCGGACCAAGGCGCCCCGGTCGTGGGACGCGATCCACCTGGAGAACGCGTACCTGCGCCTCATGGTCCTGCCCGAGCTGGGCGGGCGGATCCACGTGGGCCTGGACCGCACCCGCGACCACGACTTCTTCTACCGCAACGACGTCATCAAGCCGGCGCTGGTCGGCCTGCTCGGCCCCTGGGTCTCCGGCGGCGTGGAGCTCAACTGGCCCCAGCACCACCGCCCCGCCACGTTCCTGCCGACCGAGGCGTGGATCGAGGAGGAGGCCGACGGCGCCGTGACGGTCTGGTGCTCCGACCACGACCCCTTCGCCCGGATGCAGGGGATGCACGGCGTGCGGCTGCGCCCGGACAGCGCGCTGATCGAGCTGCGGGTCCGGCTCGTCAACCGCACCGACGACGTCCAGACGTTCCTGTGGTGGGCCAACGTGGCCGCGGCGGTCCACGACGACTACCAGGCGTTCTTCCCCACGGACGTCACGGTCGTCGCCGACCACGCCAAGCGCGCGGTCACGACCTTCCCCGCGGCGTCGGGGCGCTACTACGGCGTCGACTACCCCGCCCGCCGCACCCCCGACCGGCCCGACGGCGACCGCCTGGACCGCTACCGCAACATCCCCGTGCCGACGTCGTACATGTGCCTCGGTTCGCAGGACGACTTCTTCGGCGGCTACGACCACGCCGCCCGCGCCGGGTTCGTGCACTGGGCGGACCACCGCATCTCGCCCGGCAAGAAGATGTGGACGTGGGGGAACGCCCCGTTCGGCTGGGCGTGGGACCGGCACCTGACGGACACGGGCGGCCCGTACGTGGAGCTCATGGCCGGCGTCTTCACCGACAACCAGCCCGACTTCGCGTTCCTGCGCCCCGGCGAGACGACGGCCTTCTCGCAGTACTGGTACCCGATCCAGGACGTGGGCCCCGTGCACCAGGCGACGCGCGAGGCGGCGGTGCGACTCGACGTCGAGGACGCGACCGTCCGCGTCGGCGTCGCCGTCACGTCCCCCCGCGCGGGGGCGCGGGTGGTGCTGCGCGCGGGCGACGACGTGCTGCTCGACGAGCGGGCCGACGTCGCCCCCGGGGCCCCGCTGGTGCGCGAGCTGGCCGCGCCGGCCGGTGTGGACCCCACCGCCTACGAGCTCGTCGTGCAGCACGACGGCGCGACGCTCGTCGCCTGGCGGCCCCGCCCCGCGGCCGACCCCGGCGCGGCGGTGCCGGAGCCGGCCACCGAGCCGCCCGCGCCCACCGACCTCGCCTCCGTCGACGAGCTGTACGTCACGGGCCTGCACCTGGAGCAGTACCGGCACGCGACCCGGTCGCCCGAGCCGTACTGGACCGAGGCGCTGCGCCGGGACCCCGGCGACGCGCGCTGCGCGACGGCGCTCGCGGCCCGCCGCGCACGCCAGGGCCGGCTCGACGAGGCCGAGCGGCTGCTGCGGACCGCGACGGCGCGCCTGACCGTGCGCAACCCCAACCCGCGCGACGGCGAGGCGCACTACCGGCTGGGGCTGGTCCTCGCTCGGCAGGGCCGGACGGCCGAGGCGCGCGAGGCGTTCGGCACGGCGTCGTGGGACCAGGCCTGGCGGGACGCCGCCGCCGTCGCGACCGCGCGGATCGACATCGCCGAGGGCCGCGACGCGGACGCCGCCGAGCAGCTCGACGCGCTGCTGCGACGCAGCCCCGAGCACGTCCAGGGCCGCAACCTCGCCGCCGTCGCCGCGCTGCGCACGGGCGACGTGGAGCACGCCAGGGACCTCGTGCGCGGCACCCTCGCGGTCGACCCGCTCGACGCGTGGGCGCGCGACCTCGACGCCCGGCTCGGGCAGGACGACGTCGCACCGCACCGGTCGCCCGGGCCGACGACGGACCCGACCGTCGCGCTCGACGTCGCGCTGGAGCACGCCTCGGCCGGCGAGCTCGCCGCCGCCGTCGCGCTGCTCGAGGACGTCGCGACCCGCCCGTCGCCGCGCGGGCAGCGCGACGTGCGGGCGCTCGCGCTGCTGCACCGCGCCGACCTGGAGCTGGCCCGGGGTGACCGGGCGGCCGCGGCGGACGCGCTGGAACGGGCGCGGCAGGCGCCCCGGGACTGGGCATTCCCCGCCGCCACCGACGACGACGCCCTCGCCCGGCTGCGCCGCGCCTGGCCGCACGACCCGCTCGTCGCGGCGCTGGCCGGCCACCGCCTCTACGCGGCGGGCAGGCACGAGGACGCGATCGCCGCCTGGGAGGTCGCCGCGGAGGCCGACGGGACCGACCCCGTGGTGCTGCGCAACCTCGGCGTCGCGACCCACAACGTGACCGGCGACGCGGACGCGGCGGCCGGGTGGTACGCCCGCGCCCGGGCGCTCGCCCCCGACGACGCGCGGCTGCTCTACGAGGCCGACCAGCTGGAGGCCCGGCGCGGCACCGCCGCGGAGCGCCGCCTGGCGACGCTCCTCGAGCGGCCCGACCTCGTCGCGCACCGGGACGACCTGTCCGTGCAGCTCGCCGAGCTGCTCACCGCCGTCGGGCGCGCCCCCGAGGCCCTCGACGTCCTGGCGGGCCGCGACTTCCAGCCGTGGGAGGGTGGCGAGGGCCGCGTGCTCGCCGCGTGGGACGCCGCGCACCTCGCCCTCGGGCGCCGGGCCCTCGACGAGGGCGACGCGGCCGCCGCCCTCGCGCACTCCCGGGCGGCCCTCGCCCCGCCGGAGTCCCTCGGAGAGGCGCGCCACCCGCTCGCCAACACCGCCGACCTGCACCTGCTGCTCGGGGACGCGCTCGCCGCGGGCTCCCGCCCGGACGAGGCGCGCGAGGCGTGGCGCACCGCCGCGGCGCAGCAGGGCGACTTCGAGGGCATGGCCGTCCAGGAGTTCTCGGAGCGGACGGCGGCCTCGGTGCTGGCCCTGCGCCGGCTGGGCCGCGACGACGAGGCACGGCGCCTGCGCGACGGGCTCGCCGCGTACGTCGAGGCGGAGTCCGGCCGGCGTGCGCAGGTCGACTACTTCGCGACCTCGCTGCCCACGATGCTGCTGTTCACCCACGACGTCCAGCACGACCACGACGACCGGATCCGCGCCCTGCGCGACCAGCTCGCCACCCTCGACCGGCACGTCGCCGCCCCCGCGCCGGCCTGACCGGCCGCCGTCCCACCTCGTCAGCGCTTCTCGAAGGAGAGAGACATGCCCGACGCCCTCACGAGCCCCCGGCCCGTCACCCGCCGCGTGCGGGCCGCCCGCCCGGCCCCGCCGCAGCGCGACCACCTGGACCTCGGCGACCCGCCCGGCACGCCCGGCACGCCCGGCACGCCCGACGCCGTCGCGGTGACCGGCCGCTACCTCGAGCGGGCGGGCCGCCCCTGGTTCCCCGTGACCGGCGAGGTGCACTACTCCCGCATCCCGCGGCAGCGCTGGTCGGAGGTGCTCGGGCACACGAAGGCGGGCGGGCTCGACACCGTGGCCACCTACGTCTTCTGGCAGGCGCACGAGCCCACGCCCGGCGACTTCCGCTGGGACGGCGACCTCGACCTGCGGGCGTTCGTCGAGCTGGCGGGACGCCACGGCCTCGACGTCGTGGTGCGCATGGGGCCCTGGGGGCACGGCGAGGCCCGCTACGGCGGCTTCCCCGACTGGCTCGTGGAGCGCAGCCTGCGGACCGGGATGAGGACCCGCACGAACGACCCGGCCTACCTCGAGCTGGTGCGGGCGTTCTACGCCCGCACGATCGCGCAGCTCGCCGGGCTCACCCACGCGGAGGGCGGCCCCGTCGTCGGCGCCCAGATGGACAACGAGCTGTACGACCAGCCCGAGCACCTCGCCACCCTGCGCCGCACCGCCGAGGAGCTGGGGCTGCGCGTGCCCCTGTGGACCGCGACCGGATGGGGCGGCGCCCAGGTGCCCGCCACGCTGCTGCCCCTGTACAGCGCGTACGCGGACGGCTTCTGGGAGGACACCGACACCGAGTGGCCCGCGTTCTCGCCCGTGCACTTCCGGTACAGCACCGTGCGCGACGACCTCAGCGTGGGCGCCGACCTGCGCGAGGCGCTCGACGGCGTCGTCGTGGAGCCCGGCGCGGTCCCCCTCAAGGACGACGACGCGCTGCCGTACGCGACCTGTGAGCTGGGCGGCGGCATGCACGTCGCCTACCACCGCCGGCCGCTCGTGACGCCCGACGACGTGGCCGCGCTGGCCCTGGCGAAGCTCGGCAGCGGCTCGGTGTGGCAGGGGTACTACATGTACGCCGGAGGCACGCAGCGCGTCGGGCCGCACGGGACCGAGCAGGAGTCGCACGCCACCGGTTACCCCAACGACGTGCCCACGCGCACCTACGACTTCGGCGCCCCCGTCGGCGAGCACGGCCAGGTGCGCCGCCACCACCACCTGCTGCGCCGCCAGCACCTGTGGCTCCAGGAGGACGGCGCGGCGCTCGCCGCCATGACCACGACGGTGGGCGGGGGCAGCGAGGACCCGTCCGAGCTGCGCTGGGCGGTCCGCTCCGACGGGCACCGCGGGTACGCCTTCCTCACGACCTATCAGCCCGCGCGGCGGCCGCTCGACTCCCAGCCCGGCGTGCAGCTGGAGGTCGGGCTCGACGACGCGACCGTCGTCGTCCCCACCCGCCCCGTGGACCTGCCGGCCGGCGTCTCGATGGCCTGGCCGCTGCGGTTCCCGCTCGCCGACGGGCTCGTGCTGCGCAGCGCGACCGCTCAGGTGCTCACGCGGATCGACCGGGCCGAGGACGCCGGGCGGGACCTCCTCGTGCTGGTCGCGACCGACGGCGTGCCGGTGGAGCTCGTGGTCGACGGCCTCGGCGAGGGCACGGCGAGCGGCCCGGTGGAGGCGCGCGCGGAGGACGGCGCGACCGTCCTCGACCTCACCGGAACGCCGGGGCCCGACACCGTGGTCGGCCTGCGCGGCCCGTCCGGAGGCGTGGACGTGCTGGTGCTCGACGAGGAGACCGCGAACCGGCTCTACCGGCTCGACGTGGCCGGTCGCGAGCGCCTCGTGCTCTCCGACGCCCCGGTGCACGCGCTCGACGGCGAGCTCGTCGTGCACACGGAGCACCCGACGGCGTCGCTGTCCCTCCTGCCCGCGCCCGGCTCGCTCGCCGTGACGAGCGGCTCCGACGGCGACGAGACCGCCGTCGTGCCCGGGTCCGGGGGCGCCGGCTGGCGCTCGTGGACGCTGATCGCACCCGGGGCAGGTCGCCACCGGGTCGCCACCGACCTCGCCCCCCACTCCCCGGCCCCGCCGGAGCCCGCACGCGGCGGGCCGATGGACCGGCTCAGCGCGCCGACCGAATTCACCGGTGCCGCCCGCGTGCCCCTGGAGGTGCCCGCCGACGCGCTCGCCGGCGTCGACCGCGCGCTGCTGCGCGTCGCGTGGACGGGGGACGTCGGCCGTGCGCTGGTGGCCGGCGAGGTGGTGAGCGACCACTACTGGCACGGCCGCGACTGGGACGTCGACCTCACGCCGTGGCGCGACGACGTCGCCCGCGACGGCCTGACGCTCGAGCTGCTGCCGTGGCGCCACGACACCGGCGTCTGGGTGGACCCGTCCGTGCGCGACGTGCCCGACGGGATCACCGTCGCCACGGTCGACGTCGTGCGCGTGGCGCGCGTGGTGCTGTCCGCGGGGGAGGAACGGCCGTGGAGCTGAACCGGCGCGACCTGCTGCGGCTGCTCGGCGTCGCGGGCCTCGGCGTGGCGGGCGGCGGGATCCTCGCGGGCTGCTCGACGTCGACGGCGGCCGCCCCGGTGCGCTCCGGCGCGGCGTCGCTGGGGCTGTGGACGCACGACCCCGGCTACGCGAGCTACTTCACGCAGGCGGCGACGGACGCCGCGATCGTGGGCGGCAGCGCGTGGACGTTCGGCGTCGACGTCACGTCGGTCGCACCGGCCGACATCGTCTCGCGGCTGGTGACGCAGGCGGTCGCGCAGCGGCCCCTGCCCGACCTGGCCGGCCTGGTGATCGACCAGTTCCCGCGCGTCATGCGGGCGGGGATCGCCCAGAACCTGTTCGTCGACCTCACCCCGCTGACCGCGCCGATGGGCGACCGGCTGCTCAAGACGCAGCCGTACACGGTGGACGGCAAGGTGTACGCGCTGGAGTCCGACAACTCGATCTCGGTGATGTTCTACCGGGCCGACCTCTTCGACGAGCTGGGTATCCCGGCCGACGTCGGCACGTGGGAGGAGCTCCTCGAGATCGGGGCCGAGGTCGCCGCGGACACCGGCCAGGCGATCGGCATGGTGGCCAACGGCGACAACGGGTCGATCGTCAACGGCTTCACGCAGCTCCTGCTGCAGCGCGGCGGGAACCTCTACGACGCCGACGGGAACCTCGCCGTGCTGTCGGACGAGGCCGTCGAGGTGCTCGAGCTCATGGCCGAGGGCGTCCGCACGGGCGCCTTCGTCGCCCTGGCGGACCCGTACGGCGGGGCCGCCGCGGCGGCGATCAAGGGCGGCCGCCTCGTCGCGACCGTCATGCCGAACTGGTACGAGGTGTACGGCCTCCAGGCGAACGCCCCCGACCAGGAAGGGCTGTGGCGGGCGCGCACGATCCCGCGCTTCGCCGGCGGCGGGCACGTCGCGTCGACGATGGGCGGCACCGCGTTCGCGGTGCTCAAGGACCAGCCGTTCACCGAGGCCGCGACCGACTTCCTGCAGCGGGCCTACCTGTCCGAGGAGGGGCAGCTCGCCCGCTACTTCGCCGGGGCGTACATGCCCACCCTGGTCGATCTCTACGACGCCCCTGAGTTCCAGGAGATCACCGACCCCTTCCTCGGCGGCCAGCGCGTCTTCGAGGTCTTCTCCGCCGCCGCGGCCGACATGCCGCTCTTCTACCAGTCCGCGGGCGCCTCGGTGCTGCGCGACAGCCTCGGCGGTCCCATCCTCCGCGCCATCACCGGGCAGGTCGGCGCCGAGGAGGCGCTGCGGGCCGGGGTGCGCACGTACGAGAGGCAGGTGCAGCGATGAGCACCCTGACCAGGCCGCCGACGGCGACGGCCACCCGGGGCGCCGCGCGCGTCCCCCGACCCGGCGCCCGGCGGCAGTGGGCCCCCTATCTCTTCATCTCCCCGTTCTTCCTGCTGTTCACCGTCTTCATGCTGGTGCCGGTCGGGGCGGGGATCTACCTCAGCCTCACCGACTGGGCGGGGCTGGGCAGCCCGGAGTTCGTGGGCCTGGAGAACTACTCCCGGCTGCTGCGCGACGCGAGCTTCGGCGCCGCGCTGGCGAACACCGCGTTCTACACGGTCTTCGCGATGGTCGTGGTGCTGCCCGTCGCGCTCCTGATCGCGCTGGCCCTCGACGCCAAGGGGCTGCGGCTGCGGGACTTCTTCCGGCTGACGTACTTCATGCCGGTGGTGCTGTCGCCGATCGTCATCGCCCTCATCTTCGGCCTGATCTTCGACGGCGAGTACGGGCTGCTCAACGCCACCCTCGAGGCGCTCTTCGGCTTCGGCGGCGTCTCCTGGCTCACGGACCCGTGGTGGGCGCGCGTCGTCGTGGTGGTGCTGGTGCTGTGGCGCTGGACCGGGTACCTCACGATCTTCTTCCTCGCGGGCCTGCAGAACATCCCCCGCGAGCTGCACGAGGCGGCCGAGCTGGACGGCGCGGGCGTCGTGCGGCGGTTCTTCGCCGTCACGCTGCCGCAGCTGCGGCCGGTCACGGCCTTCATCGCGGTCACGATGCTCGTCAACACCGCGCAGATCTTCGAGGAGCCGTTCCTGCTCACGCAGGGCGGGCCGGGCGAGGCGACGCTGTCGGTGTCGATGTTCGTCTACCGGGCCGGCTTCCAGCGCCAGGAGCTCGGCTACGCCGCGGCCGCCGGCGTCGTCATGTTCGTCATCGTCTTCGTGCTGGGCCGCCTCGGCACCCGCGCGTTCGGCGTCGGGAGGAACCGATGAGCACACCGACCCTCGTGGGTGCCTCGCGCGGCAGCGCGACCCCGACCGCCCCGTCGGCGCGCACGCCGCGCCGCCTGCGCCCGGGCCGCGTCGTCCTGTACGTCGTGCTCGGCCTGCTCACCGTCGTCTACGTGGCGCCGTTGCTGTGGGCCGTGTCGTCGTCCTTCAAGGACCGCAGCGACATCTTCGCGTTCCCCCCGGCGCTGATCCCCGACCCGGGCACGCTGGACAACTACGCGAACCTCCTGGCCACGCAGCCGTTCTGGCGGTGGATGCTCATGAGCACCGTCGTCGCCGTCGTGAGCACCGTGGCCACCGTGCTGCTGTGCTCCCTGGCGGGGTTCGGGTTCGCCAAGTACGAGTTCCGCGGCAAGAAGCTGCTGTTCGACGTGATGTTCTCGTCGCTGGCCATCCCGTTCGCGGTGATCGTCGTGCCGCTGTTCGTCCTGGTCGCGAAGCTGGGGCTGGCGAACCCGTTCTTCGCGCTGATCGTCCCCTGGGTGGCGCCGGCGTTCGGGATCTTCATGATGCGCCAGTACACCGAGCAGTCGGTGCCCGACGAGATCCTGGACGCGGCCCGCATCGACGGCTGCTCCGAGCTGCGGACGTTCTGGTCCGTCGTCATGCCGCTGCTGCGGCCGGCGATCGGGGCGCTGGCGGTGTGGAGCTTCCTCAACTCGTACAACACCCTGCTGTGGCCGCTGGTGATCATCGCCGAGCCCGAGTTCTACACGCTGCCGCTCGGGCTCCAGGCGCTGTTCGGCGCCGAGGGGCGGCAGTACGACCTGGTCATGGCAGGGTCGGTGCTGGCCGCCGTGCCCGCACTGATCGTGTTCTTCGTGCTGCGCAAGCAGCTGGTGAACGGCCTCACGGCCGGAGCGGTGAAGGGATGAGACGCATGACGGACCCCCGGATGGTGACCGGCGCGACCGCGACGGGCGAGGCGGCGACGGGCGGCGGTGCGGCGGTGCCCGCGCACCTGCCGCAGCGGCTCGCGATCACGCTGTGGGACTTCTCCTGGTACGTGCGGACCGGGCCGGGCGAGCCGTTCGAGGACCTGGACGCGGCGCTCGCCCGCGCCGTCGAGCTCGGCTACAACGCGGTCAGGATCTGCGCGATGCCGTTCCTGCTGTTCCGCTCCGGTCTCGACACGTCCGCCCTGCGCCTGGGACCGATCGGCGGCGGCTACGCCTCGCGGGTGCGCTGGTACGACGTCCGCGAGCCGACGACGATCGACGCCCGCGCCCACCTGCTCGAGCTGTTCCGCGGCGCCGACCGGCACGGTCTGACGGTGATCGCGTCGTCGTGGGAGTACCAGCAGAGCCCGGCCTTCGCCGCGGACCGGGCCTGGTACGACGCGCTCCGGGCCGTGGACCCCGAGGAGCGGCTGACCGTGCTCGGGGAGGCGATGGCCGACCTCGTGGACCTGCTGCGGGCCGAGGGGCTCGACCACGTGCTCGCGTACGTGGAGCCGCACAACGAGGTCCAGGCCGGGCACCTCACCGCCGGCCTGCCCGGGCGGGAGGACCCGGTCGTGGAGCTGCGCGACCGCCTGGAGCGGGGGATCGCCGCCTTCTCCGCGCGCCACCCCGACGTGCTGTGCGGGCCGAACTACGCCGCCGTCCCGGTCACCGCCATGCGCGGCCTGCCGCGCAACGCCCAGGTGCTCGGCGTGCACCCGTACGTCTACGGCGTCCTGGACGACCTGGTGCGCGAGTTCGCGCTGCGCGGCGACCCCGCCGACTTCCCGCAGGCGCGGGCCGACGCCGAGCTGCTGCGCCCGGGCGCGCCGCGCCTGGCGGAGTGGGCGCCGCCGGCGGACGAGGAGTGGAAGCGGCGCGCGTCGATCGTCGGGCACGCGGAGATCTACGTGCACGACTGGTGCGACCCGCAGGCCGTGGACCGGTGGCTGTACGACCGGTACGGCGCGCACCGGATCGCGATGGCCGAGCGGCTGCGCGAGTGGATCGGCGTGGCCGCGGACCACGCCGCCCGCCTGGGGATCCCGCTGGTGCTCGGGGAGGGCTGGGTGGGCTACACCCCGCGCGACACCCGGTTCGAGGAGGGACCCGTCGGGGCGCAGATCTGCCGCGACGCCGTGCGGCATGCGGACGCCGTCGGCGCCTGGGGCTCCGTCGTGTGCTCCAACGCGGCACCCCAGCACGCCATGTGGCTCGACGCCGACCTGCAGCGCGAGTGCACCGCCGTCCTCCGGGGCGGGCACGGGGTGGCCGGGACCGCCTAGGGTCGGCCGCATGACCGCTGTCGCAGACCCGTACGAGCTCGTCCCCACCGCGCCCGACGTCGACGCCTACGTGCGGCTGCGCCGCGACTCGGGGCTGAGCCCGAAGACGCCCGAGCAGGCGGGGTACGCCGTCGCGAACAGCTGGGCCTTCGTCCATGTGCGGCACCGGCCGACCGGCGAGGCGGTCGCGATGGGTCGCCTGCTCGGCGACGGCGGCTGGTACTTCCACGTGGCCGACATGGCGACCCTGCCCGACCACCAGCGGCAGGGCCTGGGGCGCCGCGTGCTGGAGTGGCTGCTCGCCCAGATCGACGAGCGGGCGCCCGCGAACCCGTACGTCACCCTCGTGGCCGACCCGCCGGGCCGCCCGCTGTACCGCAGCCTCGGGTTCGTCGAGTCCGCGCCGCAGGGCGTAGGGATGGTCCTGGGCACCCGGCCGACGTCCTGATCCCGGGTCACGCCTCCGCCGCCGCCAGGCGCCCCGACGCCACGGCGTGCAGGAAGGCGGCGTAGTCCCGCTCGTTCTGGTCGGCGTAGTCCGCGGCGAAGTCCGCGACCGCCCGGTCGAACGCGTCGCCGCGGCCGAGGTAGGCGGCGAGGGCGACCCGGTCGCCGGAGCGGGCGTGCGCCCGGGCGAGGGCCTCCCCGCAGAGCCGGCCGTAGGCGCGCGCCCCCGCGGCGTCCATCACCTCGGCGTCCACGCCACCCTTCCAGTCGTAGAGCTGGCGCAGGTAGTAGTCGCGGACGACGCCGTCGACGCCGACGACGCGCTGCCAGCCGAGGAAGGCGTCGCCCGCCGCCTGCATGAGGCGTTGACCGCGCACGACCCGCTCGCCCTGGTTGTCGTACCGGCTCGGCGGGAGCGCGCGCTCCAGCACCGACCGCTCCGCCTGCTTGGCCTGCAGGACGAGCGTGTCGTTCTCGTCGCGGCCGCGCAGCAGCACGACCCACGCGCGCGTGCCGACGCTGCCGACGCCGACCACCTTGCGCGCCATGTGCACGTACGAGTACTCCGCCATCGGGTGCCGCTCGGGCTGGAGGGTCGACAGGTACGACGCGATCAGGCGGCGCATCCAGTCCTCCGCCCGCTCCCTGTCGCGGGCCAGGGGCACCAGGTCCTCGACCGGGACGACGAGCGGCGGGCTGGCCGCGATCCGAGGCTCGCCGTCGACGATCTCCACGAGCTTGGCCGCCGCGCGGGTGCTGTCCTTCGTCCGCGCCTTCGCGAGGACGGCCTCCGTCCGGTGCACCTGGGTGCGCCCCACGCGCTTGGCCCGCCGCTCGTCCTCGACCCAGGCCATGACCCGGTCCGCGTCGAGCCGGTCGTACCAGCCGTCGAGCACGCCCGACCCGGCGAGGCGCAGCATGCGCTCGCGGTACGCGCGCACGACGGCGAGGTCGATGCCGCGCCGCTGCCCGGCGTCGAACCCGCGGTGCCGGCCCGCCACCTCGAAGCTGGTGACGAGCCGCTTGACGTCCCACTCCCACGGCCCCGGGAGGGTCTCGTCGAAGTCGTTGATGTCGAACACCAGGGCCCGCTCCGGCGTGCCGAAGACGCCGAAGTTCGACAGGTGCGCGTCGCCGCACACCTGGGTGACGAGGCCCGAGACCGGGGTGCGGGCCAGGTCGACGGCCATGAGCAGCGCGGCGCCCCGGTAGAACGTGAACGGCGAGACCATCATCCGGCGGTGGCGTACCGGCACGAGCTCGGGGACGCGGGTCGCCGCCTGCTCCTCGAGCAGCGCGACCGGGTCGGCGCGTCCGGAAGGGGGCGCCCACCCCCCGTGCGACGACCGCGGGGTGCGGCGGCGCGCGGCGCGGCCGTGCTCGGCCCGGAGCGCGAAGTCGGTCGGCGGGGGCGGCGCGAGCTCCGCGGCCACGTCCTCATGGGTGCTCATGGGCCCACCTCCGATTCCTCGTCCGATCGTGGGCCGCTCCGCGGAGCGTCGCACCCGGGAGGTCAGCGCGGGTCCACGCGCAGGGTGGTCGACGTCGCGGCGGGGCTGGTGATCGACCGCACGGCCGAGCCGTCGCCGTACTTGGCGTGGTAGGCGCGGTCGATCGCGTCGTCGTGGGCGTCGTCGCGGGTGAACGTCACCTCGGCGCGGACGCCGCCGGCGTCGATCTCGCCGGTGCCGGTGCGCTGCACGCCGCGGTACCAGGCGCCCTCGGTGCCACGCACCGAGCGCAGGTACAGCGCGCCGTCGACGACGACGTGCCACACGATCCGGGGCGTGCGCAGCGCCCCGTCGGGGCGGTGCGCGGCGACGCGCAGCTCGCCGTCCGCGTCGATCGCGGCCAGGTCGGCCGGGCTCCAGTCGGTCATGTCTCCTCCACGGTGGTGGGTTCGGGGGTGGGGTTGGTGAGAGGCCTCGGTCAGGCCTCGGGGATCTCGCGGTCGAAGGCCTCGGCCCGGAACGTGTCGGGGTCGGGGCCGCCGCGCACCCCGGTGTCGAGGGCGTCGATCGCCGCGAGCTCCTCGGCGGTCAGCGCGACGTCGGTGACGGCGAAGTTCTCGGCGATGCGCGACGGCGTCACGGACTTGGGGATCGCCGAACGGCCCTGCTGCAGGTGCCAGCCGAGCATCACCTGGGCGGGGGTCCGGCCGTGCGCGGCGGCGATCTCCCGGATCGTCGGGTCGTCCAGGGTGCTGCGGCGGTCGTCGCCGCCCCAGCCGGGGTAGAACGTGATGCCGCCGATGGGCGACCACGCCTGGGTGAGGACGCCGTGACGCTCGTCCGCCGCCAGGACTGCCGGCTGCCGGAAGTACGGGTGGACCTCCACCTGGTTGACGGCCGGGACCACGGAGGTCTCCGCCAGCAGCCGCTCCAGGTGGTCGGGCATGAAGTTGCTGGCGCCGATGGCGCGCACCCGGCCGTCGGCCAGCAGCGTCTCCAGGGCGCGGTACGCCTCCAGGGTGCGGTCGAACCGCTGGGGTGCGGGCTGGTGCAGGATCAGCAGGTCGATGGTGTCGACGCCGAGCTTGCCGGCGGACTTGTCGAACGCGTGCAGCGTGGCGTCGTGTCCGTAGTCGCTGACCCAGACCTTGGTCTCGAGGAAGACGTCGTTCCGGGCCAGGTCCGACCGGCGCAGCGCCTCGCCGACCTCGCGCTCGTTGCCGTACGCGGCGGCCGTGTCGATGTGCCGGTAGCCGACGCGCAGCGCCTCGGTGACGGCGGTGACCGTCTCGTCCGGCGGGGTCTGGAAGACGCCGTACCCGAGGGCGGGCATGGTGACGCCGTTGTTCAGGGTGAGGGTGGGGACGGGGTTCGTCATGCCCTCCACGCTACGAACGTGTCGCCGGGTGCGGGAGGTCCTGCTGGTACCCCGTTGGGTCCGCCCCCGCTGACCGAGGGCGCATGGTGCGACGAGCGGGCTCACGCACCTGAGCTTCGGCGTGCGGAGGGGAGCACGAGGAGGACGGCGGCGACGAGCGCGGCCAGCAGCAGCACCGCCCCGGCGGTCATCGCGGCCGCGTACGTGCTGGTCAGCGCCAGCACCAGGCTCATGCCCAGCGCTCCGCCGAGCTGGTGCACGGAGTTCACGACGCCCGACGCGGCACCCGCCAGCGACGGCTCCACCCCGGCGATGCCGGACGCCGTCAGGGGGCCGAACGCCAGGCCCTGGCCCGCGCCGATGAGCATCATCGGCAGGGCGATGCCGGCTGCGTAGGACGTCCCGGTATCGACGAGGCCGAGCCAGCCCGTGCCGACGACGGCGAGCGTCAGGCCGGCGACGAGCAGCGCCGGGCCGCTAGTCCGGCGCTGCAGGCGTGGCACGGCGAGCGCGACGACGAAGTTCACCGCCGTCATCGGGAAGTAGGCGACACCGGCGGCCAGCGCGGAGAACCCGCGCTCGTCCTGCAGGTACTGGCTGGTGAAGAGGAAGAACCCCATCATCGCGCCGATGAACAGCAGGCGGGCGAGGTAGGCGCCGGCGCGCTCCCGGCTCGCGAAGAGCGTCAGCGGCATGACGGGCTGCGCCGCCCGGCGCTCGACGGCGACCAGTGCGCCCAGCAGCGCGAAGCCGCCCGCGAGCGGGGCGAGCGTCCCGGCGTCCGCCCACCCTCCCGCGCCCGCCCGGACGAAGCCGTAGACGAGCGCCGTCGGGCCGAGGGTCGCGAGCAGCGCCCCGGGGAGGTCGAACCGGCCCGGGGTGCGCGGCGTCTCCGGCAGCACCCGGAGCCCGGCGACGAGCATGACGACGCCGATCGGCAGGTTGACGAGGAACCCGGCGCGCCAGGAGACGAGGTCGGCGAGCAGCCCGCCGGCGACGAGGCCCACGCTCGCGCCGATGCCCGCGACCGCGCCGTAGGCGGAGGTGGCCCGCGTGCGGGCCGGGCCCTCGGGGAAGCTCGCGGTGAGCAGGGCCAGCGTGGACGGCGCGAGCACGGCGGCGCCGAGCCCCTGCACGGCGCGGGCGCCGATCAGCCATCCGCCGGTCGGGGCCAGCCCGACCACGACGGACGCGAGGGAGAAGACGACGAGGCCGGCCACGAACATGCGCCGCCGGCCCAGGATGTCGCCGGCGCGGGCGCCGAGCAGCAGGAGGCCGCCGAACGTGAGCAGGTACGCGTCCTGCACCCAGGCGAGGCCGCCCGCGGTGAGGGCCAGGTCCGTGCGGATGTGGGGCAGGCCGGTGATGACGATCGAGTTGTCGAGGATCACCATGAAGTAGCCGACGAGGATGATGGCGAGGATCCCGCCGGCGCGCGCCGGGGCGGGGACGGCGGCCGGGGTGGTGGGGGTCGCCGCGACGGGGGTGGTGGTCATGGCGACCAGTCGACGCCGGCCGGGCGCGGCAGGGGAGTCCTGGACGTGCCCGGTAACGCCAGTACCTCCCTGGCCCGGGGGCTTCGACGTACCGTCGAAGGCATGGACCTGAAGGCGGAGACGCGCGAGTTCCTGGCCACCCGCCGGGCGCGGATCACCCCGGACAAGGCCGGCCTGCCCGCGTACGGCGGCAACCGGCGCGTGCCGGGGCTGCGGCGCGAGGAGGTGGCGATGCTCGCGGGCGTGAGCGTCGACTACTACACCCGGCTGGAGCGCGGGAACCTCGGCGGGGTGTCCGAGGAGGTGCTCGAGGCGCTCGCGGAGGCGCTGCAGCTCGACGAGGCGGAGCGGCTGCACCTGTTCGACCTCGCGCGGGCCGCCAACGCCTCCGGCGCGGCCCGGTCGCGAGCGCGCCGCACCCCGCCCGGAACGCTGCGCCCGGCCGTGCAGCGGATCCTCGACGCGATGGGCGACGTCCCCGCGTTCGTCCGCAACGGCCGGCTCGACGTCCTCGGCACGAACGTCCTGGGCCGCGCCCTGTACGCGCCGCTGTACGACTCGCCGGAGCAGGTGGCGGGCAAGCCGGTCAACAGCGCCCGCTTCCACTTCCTCGACCCCGACGCCGCGGCGGCGTTCTTCGGGGAGAAGGCGCCGCGGATGGCCCACGACGCCGTCGCGATCCTGCGCGCCGAGGCGGGCAGGAACCCGTACGACAAGTCCCTCACCGCCCTGGTGGGCGAGCTGTCCACCCGCAGCGAGGACTTCCGCCGGCTGTGGGCGTCGCACGACGTGCGCCTGCACCGCACGGGCACCAAGGTGTTCCACCACCCTGCGGTCGGGCTCCTCGAGCTGGACTACGAGGCGCTGATGCTGCCCGCCGACCCGGGCCTGCAGATGAACGTCTACACGGCGGTCCCCGGTTCGCCGTCGGACGACGGGCTCGCGCTGCTCGCGTCGTGGGCGGCGACCACCCTCGCGGCGAGCGCCGAGGACGTCTCCACCCGAGAAGGAGCCACCGACCGATGAAGAAGATCCCCCGCCCGGCGACGACGAAGAACCCGCCCGAGCAGTTCCGCGGCGACGTCTGGCTCGACCCGATCGTCGTGCCGCAGGAGCGCGACCAGCGGATGGTCGTGGCGCTGGTGCGGTTCGCGCCCGCGGCGCGCACGGCCTGGCACTCCCACGCCCGCGGCCAGACGCTGCACGTGGTGTCCGGCGTCGCTCTGGTCGGCACGCGCGACGGTGTCGTCGTCGAGGCGCGGCCCGGCGAGACGGTCTACTGCCCGCCGGGGGAGGAGCACTGGCACGGGGCGTCGCCGGACGACTTCATGGAGCACCTCGCGATGCTGGAGAACGCCGACGACCCGGCCGCCACGACCACCTGGCTGGAGCACGTCACGGACGCGGAGTACGCCCGCGCGCCGTGGCTCGACGTCTGACGGCGAACAGCCCGGCACGCCGGGCCGTGGCCGCCGCGGCGAAGGCCGCCCCGGCCGTGATCGCGAGGCTCACGAATCGGTCGACAACCGGGGAACCTCAGATCTCGCTCAGATCAGCAGCGGCGCCAGACCGAAGCCGATGGCGACGGCGGACGCGACGGACACCAGCCCCGGCACCATGAACGAGTGGTTGAACACGTACTTCCCGATCCGGGTGGTGCCGGTGTCGTCGAGCTCGATGGCCGCGACCACGGTCGTGTAGGTCGGCAGCAGGAACAGCCCGGTGACGGCGGGGAACGACGCCACCATCGTGGTAGCGGCCACGCCCATGCCGGCGGCGACCGGCATCAGCGCGATCGTGGTCGCGGCCTGCGAGTACAGCAGCGCGGAGGCGAGCAGCAGCACGACGGCGAGCATCCACGGGTAGTCGCGGATGATGTCGCCGCCCAGCTCCTCGATCGTCGCGGTGTTGCCCTGCACGAACGTGTTGCCCAGCCACGCGACGCCGATGATGCAGACCGCGGCGCTCATGCCGCTGCGGAACGTCTGCTGCGTGATGACGGTGCTCACGTCGATCTTGCAGAGGACGGCGATGAGCAGCCCCGCCAGCAGCATGAAGGTCATGATCGCGCCGCTGCGCGTGATCGTCGGGTTCTCGATGAGGCCCACCGAGTCGGACACCGCCGTCGAGTAGAGCACGACGACGACGAGCGCCGTCGCGAAGATGATCAGCGACAGCAGCGCCCGCGGCTTGGCGACGAACTCGGTGCGCTCGCGCCGCTTGACCAGACCCTTGGCCAGGCGCTCCTGGTACACCGGGTCGTCCTGCAGCTCGACGCCCTGGCGCGAGGCCACGACCGCGCCGACCAGGCAGCCCAGCAGCGTGGACACGCCGGCCACCGTGAGCAGGGTCAGGTAGTCCACGCCGAGCGGCTCCACCACGGCGGCCATCGCCACCACGGCCGCGGAGATCGGCGAGGCGGCGATCGCCATCTGCGACGCCACGACCGCGATGGACAGCGGTCGCGACGGCCGCACGTTGGACTCCTTCGCCACCTCCGCGATCACCGGGAGCGTGGAGAACGCGACCTGCCCCGTGCCGGAGAACACCGTCATCACGTAGGTGACGAGCGGCGCGAGGAAGGTGATGCTGCGCGGGCGGGCACGCAGCAGCACCTCCGTCTTCGCCACGAGGTAGTCCAGCCCGCCGGCGGCCTGCATCGCGGCGATCGCCGCGATGACGCACATGATGATGCCCAGCACGTCCCACGGGACGCCCGTCGCCGGGTCGACCTCGAGCCCCAGCAGGCCGAGCACGATGACGCCCGCGCCGCCCGCCAGCCCGATCCCGATCCCGCCGAGGCGCGCCCCGATGAAGACGAAGATCAGGAGGATGGCGAACTGGACGACGATCACCGCGCGGCCTCACCCTGCTCGTCCGCGGCGGGTGCGTCGTGCTCGTGCCCCGGGTCGGTCGGCGCCCCCGCGGCGTCGTCGGACTCGACGACGCGCGACGACTCGCCCTCCTCGCCCAGCGGCGGGATGCCGCGCTCGTCGGGCGCGAAGAAGCGGCCGCTGTAGCGCGGGTGCAGGAAGTTCTCGGTGGTCAGGATGGCGTCGACCTCCGCGGCGGTGAGCAGCCCGCGGGCGACGACGACGTCGCGCACCGAGGCACCGGTGAGCGCCGCCTCCTTGCCCACGAGGTCGCCGTTGTGGTGGCCGATCACCTCGTTGAGGTAGGTGACGATGCCGATGGAGCCGAGCACGTGCTGCCGCATGACCTCGGCGTTCGCGGTGATGCCGACGACGCACTTGGTGCGCAGGGCGTCGCATGCGTTGGTCAGCAGCCGGATCGACTCGAACATCGACTCGGCGAGCACGGGCTCCATGACGTTGAGCTGGAGCTGGCCGGCCTCGGCGGCGTGCGTGATCGTGACGTCGTTGCCCATCACTTTGAAGCACACCTGGTTGACCACCTCGGGGATCACCGGGTTCACCTTGGCGGGCATGATCGACGACCCGGCCTGCAGCTCGGGCAGGTTGATCTCGTTGAGCCCCGCGCGCGGCCCGGAGGACAGCAGGCGCAGGTCGTTGCAGATCTTCGACAGCTTGGCCGCGAGCCGCTTCACCGCGGAGTGCACGGCCAGGTAGGCGCCGTTGTCGTAGGTGGCCTCGACGAGGTTCTCCGCCGGCACGGTGCCGAGCCCGGACACCTCGGCGAGCCGCCGCGCCGCGACCTTCGGGTAGCCGGGCGGGGTGTTGAGGCCCGTGCCGATCGCCGTCGCGCCCAGGTTCACCTCGAGCAGCAGGTCGGCCGCGTTGCGCAGGCGCTTGACCTCCTCCGCCACGTTCACCGAGAACCCGGCGAACTCCTGGCCCAGGCTCATCGGTACCGCGTCCTGCAGCTGCGTGCGGCCCATCTTCGGCAGGTCCGCGAACTCGGACGCCTTCTCGTCGAACGCCCGCGACAGCCGCCGCACGGCCACCACCAGCGACTCGGTCAGGGCGTGCACGGCCAGGCGGAAGCCGGTGGGATAGGCGTCGTTGGTGGACTGGGACTTGTTGACGTGGTCGTTCGGGTTGATGACGTCGTAGCGGCCCTTGGGGAAACCGGCCTGCTCCAGCGCGAGGTTCGCGATCACCTCGTTCGTGTTCATGTTGACGCTGGTGCCCGCACCGCCCTGGAACACGTCGATGGGGAACTGGTCCATGCACCGGCCCTGGACCAGCACCTCGTCGCACGCGCCGATGATGGCGTCCGCGACGTCGCGCTGGATGGCGCGCAGCTCCCGGTTCGCGAGCGCCGCCGCCTTCTTCACCATCACCATGCCGCGGATCATCTCCGGCACGTCGTTGATGGTGGTCCCGGAGATGGGGAAGTTCTCGATCGCCCGGACGGTGTGGATCCCGTAGTACGCCTGCGCAGGGACCTCTTTCGGTCCGAGCAGGTCCTCTTCGACGCGCGCATCGGCGGTGGGTTCAGCCATGGGGTCAGCCATGGGGCAGACGCTAGCAACGCCGTCGGGCGGGCACCCGACGAGGCGTGGGTGTCCGGCACGCGCGTGCCGATCCTCACGGCGTCCGAACCTCGACGAGTACGACGACGCCCTGCGTGCACGCCCCGCGACCGCGTGCAGCTCGTCATCGCGGCGTACGAGAGCGGCCTGGCCGGCCGCACGTCGTGAGAGGCTGGCGAGGTGCGCGTGGACGTGTGGTTGTGGGCGGTGCGGCTCTTCAAGAGCCGGTCGTCGTCTGCCGCCCTGCTCCGGTCGGGGCGGGTGCGGGTGAACGGCACGGTGGCCAAGCCCTCGACGTCGGTCACCGTCGGCGACACGGTCACCTGGCGCGACCCGCTGCGCGACCGCAAGGTCGTCGTCGTCGAGCTGCTGCCCAAGCGGGTGGGCGCGCCGCTCGCGGTCAAGGCGTACCGCGACGAGAGCCCGCCGGTGCCCACCCGCCAGGAGCGGGAGGCCGTCGGCGTCCGCGACCGTGGCGCCGGCCGCCCCACCAAGCGCGAGCGCCGCGAGATCGACCGCCTGCGCGGCGGCCACCGCTGACCCACGACCTGTCAGGATGAGCGCCGGGCATACCGCGCGGTCGTCCTGACAACTCGGGGTAGGTGGCCGGTAGCGTGCGGGACATGACGAGCACCGCCGATCGCATCGCCGCGCTGCTGCGTGAGCACCCCGTCTGGGACGGGCACAACGACCTGCCGTGGGAGGCGCGCGACCAGGTCGCTTACGACTGGTCCCGGCTGGACGTCGCGGCCGGCACCGAGGGCCGCACCCACACGGACGTGCCGCGGCTGCGCGCCGGGGGCGTGGGCGCCCAGTTCTGGTCGGTCTACGTGCCGTCCAACCTCCCGGGCAGCGCCGCGGTGACGGCGACGCTCGAGCAGGTCGACGCCGTGCGCCGCATGGTGGCGCGCTGGCCGGAGCACTTCCGCCTCGCGACGAGCGCCGACGACGTCGTGGCGGCCTGGGCCGAGGGTCGCATCGCGTCGCTCATGGGCGCGGAGGGCGGGCAGTCGATCGACTCGTCGACGGGCGCGCTGCGCATGCTGTACGAGCTGGGCGTGCGCTACATGACGCTCACGCACAACCACCACACGCCGTGGGCGGAGTCGGCCACGGACGAGCGCCCCGCGGACGGGCGGTTCGATCCGGGCCGGTTCGAGAACGGAGGCCTGACGCCGTTCGGGCGCGAGGTCGTGCGCGAGATGAACCGGCTGGGCATGCTCGTCGACCTCTCGCACGTCTCGGCGGGCACGATGCGCGCGGCCCTCGACGTCTCCGAGGCGCCGGTGATCTTCTCGCACAGCTCTGCCCGCGCCGTCTGCGACGTGCCGCGCAACGTGCCCGACGACGTCCTCGCGCGCCTGGCCGACAACGGTGGCGTGTGCATGGTGACGTTCGTGCCGAGCTTCGTCACGCCGGCGATCGGGGAGTGGCGGGCGGAGGCCGGCGAGGCCGCACGGGCGGCGGGGATCGCGCCGAACGACTACGCCGAGTTCGACCGGTTCGCCACGGCCTGGGCCGAGACCCACCCCAAGCCGCCGACCACGCTGGACGACGTCGTCGCGCACGTGGAGCACGTGCGCGAGGTCGCGGGCGCGGCGCACGTCGGCCTCGGCGGAGACTACGACGGCGCGGGCGGCTTCGCCGACGAGCTCCGCGACGTCTCCGGCTACCCGAACCTCCTGGCGGCGCTCGCGGACCGCGGCTGGTCGGACGCCGACCTGGCCGGCCTGACCAGCGGCAACGTGCTGCGGGCGCTGCGCGGCGCGGAGGACGTCGCGGCCCGCCTGCAGGCCGAGCGGGAGCCCAGCGTCGCGCGACTCCAGGACCTGGACGGCGGCTCCTGACGGGAGCGGGCGGCTCCCGCCCGATCGTTGCCCGCGTCGGCCGCCCGGCCGCGGGCGCTCCCAAGGTCTAGCGTGAGCCCATGACCGGCGCGCCCGTGCGGGTGTTCCTCGTCGACGACCACGAGGTGGTGCGCCGTGGTGTCGCCGACCTGCTCGGCATGGAGGACGACCTCGAGGTCGTCGGCACGGCGGGGACCGCCGCGGAGGCGCTCGCGCGGGTCCCGGTGGTGCGTCCGGACGTCGTCGTCCTCGACGTGCGGCTGCCCGACGGCGACGGCGTCACGGTCTGCCGGGAGCTGCGCTCGCGCACGGACTCGGCCGTCCTCATGCTCACGTCGTTCGACGACGATCAGTCGCTGTTCGACGCCATCCTCGCCGGTGCGTCCGGCTACGTCCTCAAGCAGGTGCGCGGCACCGACCTGGTCGCGGGCATCCGGACGGTGGCGGCGGGCGGCTCCCTGCTGGACCCGCGGGCCACGGGGCGGGTGATGGCGCGGCTGCGCGGGCAGGCGGAGGTCGACGACCCGCTCGCCGACCTCACCCCGCAGGAGCGCCGCATCCTCGCCCTCATCGGCGAGGGCATGACGAACCGGCAGATCGGCGCCGAGCTGTTCGTCGCCGAGAAGACCGTGAAGAACTACGTGTCGAGCCTCCTGGCGAAGCTCGGCCTCGAGCGCCGGGTGCAGGCGGCCGTCCTCGCGGCCCGGCTCGATCAGCTCGGTCCGGCGGGCGGCCCCGAGAGGCCCGCCGCGTCCTGAGCCGCCGGGCCGGCCGGACGCCCCGCGAGAGGCACCCGCCACCGCAGCGCGGTGCCGCCCGCCCGCCCCGGCCGGACCTCGAACGACCCGCCCAGCTCGCCCGCCCGGCGGGCGAGGTTGGCGAGGCCGCTGCGCGGCGCGTCCAGGGGGGTGCCCACGCCGTCGTCGGAGACGGTGAGCACGACGTCGTCACCGGCGCGCAGCGCGACCCGCACCCGGGTGGCGCGCGCGTGCCGTGCCGCGTTCGACAGGCTCTCGCGCAGCACGGCCACGAGGTGCGCCACGACCGTGGGCGGCACCACGGCGTCGATCGGGCCCTCGAACCGGACGGTGGGGGCGAAGCCCAGGGCGTGGGTGGCGGCGTCGGCCTCCGCGAGCAGCAGCGAACGGGTGCCCACCCGGCGCGGCAGGTCGCCGCCCGGGTCGCGCAGCCCGCGGATCGTGGTGCGGATCAGGTCGATCGTCTCGTCGATCTGGTCGATGGCCTCCCCGACCCGCCCCGCGACCTCGCGCGTCCCGCCGGGCCCCAGCGGGCGCGCGTCCGCGAGGCGCCGGTCGACGGTCTGCAGCGACAGTCCGGTGGCATAGAGGCGCTGCACGGCCAGGTCGTGCAGGTCGCGCGCGATCCGGTCGCGGTCGCGGACCACGGCGAGCCGGGCCGCGTCCGCGCGGCGCTCGGCCAGCTCGAGCGCGACGGCGGCCTGGTTGGCGAACGCCCCCAGCGCCTCGACCACGACGGTGGGGAACGGGTCGGAGCCCTGCACGCGCCCGACGACGAGGACGCCGCGCGCCCGTCGCCCGCGACCCACGAGCGGGAAGGCGGCGACGGGGCCGAGGGTGCCGTCCGGGTGCAGGGCGACGTCGGCGCGCTCGTCGGTCGTGGCGTCGGCGGTGACCACGGGGCGCCCCTCCATGAACGCCATCGCGCTGAACGACCGCGGCGGTCGCATCACCCGCCCGCGCAGGCTCTCCGCCCGGATGCCGACCGCCGAGCGGACCACGAGCGCGGGGACCTCGTCGGCCTGGTCGCGGTCCACCGGCATGGCGATCCCGGCCGTGTCCGCCGCCGCGACGCTGAGCGCCTCCGCCGCGACGAGGTCCAGCACGGTGTCCGGGTCCTCACCGGACAGCAGGCGGCGCGCGATCTCGTCGTCGGCGCGCAGCCATCTCTCGCGCAGCCGGGTCTCCTCGTACAGGCGGGCGTTCTCGACGGCGAAGCTCGCTGCAGACGCGAACCCCGCCAGGAGCCGCTGGTCGTCGGCCGTGAACTCCCCGCCGCCCCGCTTCTCCGTGAGGTAGAGGTTGCCGAACGGCTCCCCGTGCACCTGCAGCGGCATCCCCAGGAAGCTGCGCATGGGCGGGTGGTGCGGCGGGAAGCCGACGGAGCGCGGGTCCGCGGCGATGTCCGGGAGCCGCAGCGGCACCGGGTGGCGGATGAGCTCGCCGAGGATCCCGTGCCCCGTCGGGTACGGCCCGACGGCGTGGATCTCGTCGTCGGACATGCCCACCGTGAGGAAGCGCGTGATGCTCCGGTCCTCGCCGAGCACGCCCAGGGCGGCGTAGCGGGCGTCGACCATCATGGCGGCGGCGCTCACCACGCGGTGCAGCGTCGTCTCGAGCTCGAGACCCCGGCCCACGGAGACGACGGCGTCCAGCAGGACGTCCATGTTCCGTTCCCGGTCCCGGCGACCCTGCCGTGGGCTCACGGTCACACGGTAGAAGCACCCGCGTGTCCCCGCGCGTCGTCCCGGTCGTCCCCGTCGTCCCCGTCGTCCGTGTCGTCGTGGTCGTCGTGGTCGTCCCGGTCGGGACCTTCGGCCCGGCCGCCGGGGCGTTCGGCACTGCCGGGTGCCGCCCTCGGCGTGGCCCACTGGTGCGGTCGGAGGGAGCGCCATGGACACCAGCGGCGTGGAAGAGCCGGTCCGGGACGTCGTCGTCGGCGTCGACGGCTCGGAGGGCGGCTATCACGCGATGGCGTGGGCGGCGGGGGAGGCCGCGCGGCTGAGCGCGCGGCTCGTCGTCGTGCACGCCTACGCCCGACCGGTCGGCGTGGGGTCGGTGACGGCGGAGCCCGGCGGGCCGGACCGGCGGGCCGAGGCCGAGGCGCTGCTCGAGCGGTCCAGGTCGAGGTTCGAGCGCGCCGCGCGGGCGCGGACGCTCGCCGGGGTGCCGCACGCGGTCGAGTTCACGGCCGTGCGCGGCGACGCGTGCGCCGTCCTGGTGCACCACGCCCGCCGTGGCGCCGTCGTCGTGGTGGGGCGCCGCGGCGTCGGCACGTTCGACCGCGTCGCGATGGGGTCCATCTCGTCGACGGTGGCCGCCCTGGCCCCTGGGACGGTGGTCGTCGTGCCGCGCGCCGCCCGCGCGCTGGAGCCGCGCCGCGTCGTCGTCGCGGTCGACCCTCGGGACGCGTCCGACCGGGTGCTCGAGGCCGGCTTCGACGAGGCGGACCGCGCCGGCGTCCCGCTGACGGCGGCGCACTCCGCCGAGGACGGCCTGTTCGCCGGCGCGACCGACGGAGACCTGGCCTGGCTCGAACGGCTGCGCGCCGAGGCGCGGGCCGACCTCGAGGCGCGGGTGGCGCGCTGGGGCGAGAAGTACCCGGCCGTCGGGTGGACGGTCGCGACGTGCGGCTCCGCGGCGCGGGGTGCGCTGCTGTCCGCGCTGCGGTCGGACGACCTGGTGGTGACGGGCGGCAGCGAGGCGTCGCTGCAGGTCGGCCGCGTGCGTGGCGGCGCCGACCGGATCGTGCGGCACGCGCCGTGCGCCGTCTCGGTGGTGCACGAGTAGAGCGTGCTGCCGCGCGCCCGCCGAGGTGTCAGGCGCTGAGGCTGCGCTGGGACCAGCTGGTGCCGAGGGCGCGCAGGACGTCGTGGGGGTCGCGGCGCGTCGCGTCGGTGTACGCGCGCAGGGACATCACCGACGCCGTGAGCATCGTGGTGATGACCTCGCGGGCCAGGCGGGCGTCGACGCTCGCCTCGTCGAGCAGCTCCTGCACGATGCGGGAGCGGATGCCGAGGTCGGGCTCCGAGCACGCCGTCAGCAGCGCGATGGTCAGCGAGCCGGCGTCCGTGCCGACGGTGCCGTCGTCTGCGTTCCTGTCAGTACCCATGGCGTCCCCCTCCGCGGCCCGACGGGTTCCGGTCTACCGCACGGGGCGACGTCGCGCACCCGGACGGCGCTTGCGGCGCGGGACCGCCGCACGCAAGGATTCGCGCGATGATCCCCTCGCCCGCGCCCCGCCGACGTGCCGCGCCGCACCTGCTGCCCACCCTGACCGGCGTGGTCCTGGTTGGCGCCCTGCTGCTGGCCGGCCCCGCCGCGGTCGCCGACGAGGGGCTCACGGAGGAGTCGCACAGCCGGTACGTGCTGCACGCGAAGGACTCCGAGGTGCGGGCGACGACGACCACCACCATCGGCAACGTGACTCCTGACCGCGGGCTGACGTACTACTACTTCACGTCGTACGCGATCGCCGTGCCGGCGGGGGCGGAGGACGTCCGCGCGACGACCGGCGGGGCCGCCCTGCCGGTGCGGATCGAGGACACCGAGGACCCGAGCACCCGGTACGCCGTGGCGACGTTCGCGCCGTTGCGGTACGGGCAGACGCGCACCATCGAGTGGAGCTTCGTCGTGCCGGGCGAGCCGGTCCGCTCGAAGGACTACACGCGGGTGGGCGACGGGTTCGCGACGTTCGCGGCGTCGGGCGTGGGGGACGCCGGCCGCACGACCGTCGAGGTCGTGCTCCCGGCGTCGATGACGTTCGACGCGACGTCGGACGTGTTCACCAAGGAGCGGTCCGGGAAGACCGTCACGTACACGGCCACCGAGAACACGGACAAGGACGGCATCTGGGCGGTCGTCTCGGCGCGCGACCCGAAGAAGGCGGACGAGAAGGTCGTCGAGGTGGGCGGGACGAGCCTCACGCTGCAGAGCTTCCCGGGCGACGAGAAGTGGACGGGGTTCGTCGCGAAGCGGCTGCAGAAGGGGCTGCCCGTGCTGGAGGACCTCGTCGGGCAGCCGTGGCCCGGCGGGCTCGACACGATCCGGGAGGACGTGTCGCCCAAGGTGCTCGGGTACGCGTGGTTCGACGCGGACAACGACGAGATCGTCATCCCCGAGGACCTGGACACCGCCACGCTGTACCACGAGCTCGGGCACGCCTGGCTGAACCCGGACCGGCTCACCGGGCGGTGGCTGTCCGAGGGGATGACGGAGGTGGTGGCGCAGCGCGCCGTGGACCGCACCGGGGCGCAGAGCGACCCGTGGTCGGCCCCGGACCGCCACGCCGACGTCGCCGTGCCCCTGACGGCGTGGGACGCGCACCCCGGCGAGCTCGACGAGGACGCCGAGCAGTACGGGTACGCGGCGTCGTACACCGTGGTGCAGAAGCTGTTGGGCGGGCTCGACGACGACGCGTTCACCGCGGTGGTGTCGGCCGCGCAGTCGGGGGAGAGCGCGTACGAGCGCCCGGGGGAGCGGGAGGAAAACTGGGGCCGCACGGACTGGCGGCGCTTCCTCGACCTCGTGGAGGAGCGCGGCGACGTCACGGGCGCCCCGAAGGTGCTGCGCACCTGGGTGCTCGACGCCGAGCAGAAGGCCGCGCTGAAGCCCCGGGCCGCCGCGCGCGACGCCTACGCGGACCTCGACGGCGCGGACGGCGCCTGGTCGCCGCCGCTCGGGCTGCGCACGGCCATGACCGACTGGGAGTTCGGCGAGGCGAAGGACGTGCGGGCCGCGCTCGACGGCGCCGCGCAGGCCGCCGGCGCGGTGCAGGCCGCGGCGGACTCCGCCGGGGTGCCCGTGCCCGACCCGGTGCGCGCGGCGTACGAGGGGGCGGCCGACGACGACTCGTACGCGGAGCTGGCCACCCTGCTGCCGCGGGCCGCCGACGTCACGACGCGCGTGGGGGCGGCGGCCCGGGCGGCCGCGGGCGACCGCGACCCGGTGTCGCGGCTCGGGGCGACCGTCCTCGGCGTCGACCGGGCGGCCGAGGGCGCACGGACGGACCTCGCCGCCGGCCGTCTCGACGACGCGGACGCACGGGCCGGCGCCGCCCTCGGTCGGGCCGACGCCGCACCGTGGGCGGGAGCCGGGGTGATCGTGCTGGTGCTCGGGACGGCCGGCGCAGTGGTCGCGCTGGTCGTGCGGCGCCGGCGCCGGGTCGCGGCGGCGAGCGCCGCCGGCGTCGACCCTGCCCCGGGGTCAGTCGTCGTGGAGGATGCGCTGGAAGAGCGCGTGGTCCTGCCAGCGGCCGGCGATCCGGAGGTAGGCGGGCGCGGTCCCGATGCGGTCGAACCCGGTGCGCGCGAGCACCTTCTGTGACGCCGCGTTGTGCAGCAGCGTCGCGGCCTGGACGCGGTGCAGCCCCAGGTCGTCGCGGGCGTGCGCGCACGCGGCCTCGACGGCGGCGGTCATGACGCCGCGCCCGGCGAGCCGGGCGTCGATCCAGTAGCCCAGGTGGGCGTTGCGGAAGGCGCCCAGCACGATGTCGCTGAGGTTCACGCGCCCGACGATCTCCCCGTCGAGGTCGAGCACGAGCGGCACCGCCCGCCCTGACCCGTGGCCCAGCAGCTCCACGGGGATGCGCTGCGCGTGGTAGGCGGGCTCGTAGAACTCCGCGGGCCGGGCCGGCTCCCACGGCTCGAGGTGCTCCCGGTTGCGGGAGTAGGCGGCCGCGAGGGCCGGCCCGTCGTCACGGTGCAGCAGGCGCAGCGACACGCCGTCGCGCAGGTCCGCGGCGAACGGTGCGGCGGGCGTTCCGGTCTCGGGCACGACGGCGAGCCTAGCGCCGCACGGTCAGCCCGGGCGGTCCTCGTCGGCCAGCCGCGGCTCGGTGCGCAGCTCGGGGCGCAGGCCCGACTTGTCCGCGTAGAAGGCGCGGACGTCGTCCATGTCGGCGCGCACGTCGCCGGTGAGCCGGAGGGTCGGGCCGAGGCCGGTCGTCATGGTGGTGCGGTCCACGTACCCGAGCGTCACGGGCAGGTCCGCGGCCCGGGCGATGCGGTAGAAGCCCGACTTCCACCCGTCGCCGGAGCGGGTGCCCTCGGGCGTCACGACCAGGTGGAACACCTCGCCGGCGCGGACGCGGGCCAGCACGTCGTCGACGACGCTGCTGGGGTCGCGACGGTCCACCGGGATGCCGCCGAGCGCGCGCATCAGCGGGCCCCGCCAGCCGGCGAACAGCGTGTGCTTGCCCAGCCAGCGCACGTCGAGACCCAGCCGCCACGCGCTGGCGAGCATGAGCACGAAGTCCCAGTTGGACGTGTGCGGCGCACCCACGAGCACGCCGGCGCGCGCCGGTGCCGGCTCGCTGCGCAGGGTCCAGCGGCTGAGGCGCCAGTAGGTGCCGGCGAGCGCGCGGCGCAGGGTTCGGAGCATCGGGTGACTCTACCGTTCGGCGCTCGGGACCAGCGTGTCGGAGGGGCGCGTCATGCTGCCGGGATGAGCGAGCACGCGCACGGCGTCCACCACACCATCGACTACCTCGAGCTGCCGGTGACCGACCTCGCGGCGGCCCAGGAGTTCTATGCCGCGGCCTTCGGCTGGGAGTTCGTCTCCTACGGTCCGGGCTACGCGGGCATCCGCACGTCCGCGGAGCAGGCGCCCGCCGAGGCGGGCGGGCTGCGCCTCGCCGAGGCCGCCGACGTCTCCCGGGGCGGGCCGTTCGTCCTGCTGTACTCCGACGACCTCGACGCGACGCTGGCCGGCGTGACGGCCGCGGGCGGTCGGGTGGTCGACGGGCCGTACGAGTTCCCCGGCGGCCGCCGCTTCCACTTCCTCGACCCCAGCGGTAACGAGCTCGGGGTGTGGGCGACGGCCTGACCGTCTCTGGCAGGCTCGTGACGTGACCGCCGCCGCGAGCCCTCTCGTCCCCCTCCGTGCCGTCCTCCTCGGGTCGGGCGCGGGGAGCACCGCCGACCACGTCCTGGGTTCGGGCGCCGCCGACGTACGGCTCGTGCTCGGGAACAACAGCCGGTCGGGGATCTTCGACGTCGCCCGGCGGCACGGCGTCCCGACCGCCCACCTCAGCGGCGTCACGCACCCGGACCCGGACGAGCTCGACGCCGCCGTCCTGGCCGCGCTCGACGGCGCCGAGGCCGACGTGGTCGTGCTCGCCGGGTACATGAAGAAGCTCGGGCCGCGGGTCCTCGCCCGCTACGCGGGGCGGATCCTCAACACCCACCCCGCGCTGCTGCCGGAGTTCGGCGGCGCCGGCATGTTCGGCGACCACGTGCACGAGGCCGTCCTGGCCTCCGGTCGCACGGTCTCCGGCGCGACCGTCCACGTGGTGACGGCGGACTACGACGAGGGACCCGTCGTCGCGCAGACCGAGGTGCCGGTCGTCCCCGGCGACGACGTGCCCGCCCTGCGCGCCCGGGTGCAGGCTGCGGAGAAGTCGCTCCTCGTCGAGGTGCTGCGGTCCTGGCGCCCCTGAGCCGGCGGGCGCGCCGGCATGTCGTTCCCCGGGCGAGCTCTCGGGGACGACGGACGCGATCCCGTCAGCCCACCGCAGCCAGCGCGAGCACGCCCGCCGCGACGGCGAGCGGCGCCACCACGGCGCCCTGGACGACGACGCGCCGCAGCAGCCCCGCAGGCGCGGAGAACGTGTGGCGTCGGTACTGCTGCAGCCACAGCAGGGTGGCGAGCGACGCCCAGGGCGTGACGAGCGGCCCGGCGTTGACGCCCACGAGCAGCGCGGCCAGCCGCGCGTCGTCGCCCGTGACGGTGGGGGCGAGGGCCAGGTAGGCGGGCAGGTTGTTCACCGCGTTCGCCGACGCCGCGCCGACCGCCGCGACCTGGGCGAGGCTCCCGGCGTCGTCCCCGTGGCCCACGAGCGGGGCGAGCAGGTCGGTGAGCCCGTGCGCGTGCCAGGTGCCGACGACGGCGAACAGGCCGGCGGTGACCACGACCGTGCGCCACGGCACCAGCTCGCGCACCGGCACGGGCAGCGGGACCCTGCGCCACACCGTCGCCGCCCCGAGCGCGACGACGGCGCCGAGCGCGACGGGAAGCACGGGCAGCCCGGACGCGAAGCCCGCCCCCATGAGGGCGACGACGGCGCCCGCCACCCCCAGGAGCACCGGGTCGGCGGCCTGCCGCCGTTCCGGCACGGCGTACGTGCCCCGCAGCGCGGGCGCGTGCAGCACGGCGAGCACCGCGAGCACCACGACGAGCACCGCCGCGGCCGGCGCGGCCATGACCCCCAGGTACCCGGCGTCGAACGACGGCGCGGCCATGAGGTTGGTGAGGTTCGAGACGGGCAGCAGGAGCGACGCCGTGTTCGCGAGCGCGAGCACGGTGAGCGCGAGGGGGAGCGGGTCGCGGCCGGCGCGGCGCGCCACGGCGACGACGGCAGGGGTCAGCAGGACGGCGGTGGTGTCGAGCGACAGGACGACGGTGCAGGCGGTCGCGACGGCGGCCACGAGGAGCCAGAGCACCACGGCGCGCCCGCGCGCGAGCCGGGCGGCGCCGTCCGCGACGGCGTCGAACAGCCCGGCCCCCGCGCAGAGCTCGGCGACGACCGTGAGCAGCACGACGAAGCCGAGCACGGGCCCGGTGAGGGCGGCGAGCGAGCGGGCGTCGTCGGCGGGCAGCGCCCCCGACAGGGGCAGGGCGACGACGAGCACCAGGGCGGGGACCCACAGGGGCGGCAGGAGCCTTCTCGTCGGGCGGCCGGGGCCGGTCACCGCCGGCTCGCGGGGGGCGTCACGGGGTGAGCGTAGACGTCCGTCGAAACTCCGGGGTAGCGATCGGGCCGGTGCCGGCAACTCAGAGGTATGAGCACTCGACGGCGACGCCCCGGGGACGCGTCCGCGCCCCTGATCTTCGCGCTCGTGGCGCTCGGTTGTGCCACCGTCTGGGTCGTGTGGCTGGGCGTGCTGATGCTCACCGACGTCTCCGGGCCGCAGCCGGCCGGCTGGGCGCTGACCGCCGCCGGTGTCACCGTGCTGCTGGCCGTCGCCCTGCTGGTGGCGTCGCTGCTGCGGGGGCCGACGCGCATCGTCGCGCACGACCCGTCCGGCACGCGCTGGTCGCTGCGCGCTGCCCCCGTCCCGCTGCGGCTCGCGAGCTCCGCGGCGCTCGCCCCCGGCTCGCGGGGCGAGGCCCTCGCCGCCCAGGTGGTGCGCGCCGCCACCCGGCCCGGCACCGCGGACCGGGTCGACCGCGCGAGAGCCGTCCTGGTGCTGCGGCAGATCCTCGAGGCCGCGCAGAGCCCGGGCGGACCCGGGGGGCCCGGCGACGACGCCGAGTGGGCGCGGGTGCGCGCCGCCGTCGTGGACCTGACGCTGCGGGCGTCCGACCACCCGCCGCACCCGGTCACCCTGCTGCCGTGGGAGGAGCGCCTCGCCGCCCCGCGATGAGCTGCCGGCGGCGCTCGTCCGGCCTGATCAGGGGCACGCCGGGCGGGCGCCGTCGGCGTCGCCGAGCACCTGGGCGACCTGGCGGTGACCCTCCGCCTCGAACGCCTCGTCGCCGACCTGGTGGGCCCAGCAGGCGGTGCCGATCGCCTCGCGCACCTGCGACCGGAACCACGCGTCCGGCTCGCGCGGGTCGTGCCCGTACCCGGAGAGGAACGCCTCCTCCGCGCCGGAGAACCGGCGGAACTCACGGGTGGCCAGGCGCCCGAGGTCGCTCGCCGCGGGGCGCAGGTCGGCGCGGCCGAGGTCGATGACACGCACGACGCCGTCGTCCACGAGCCAGTTCCGTCCCTGCCAGTCGCCGTGCGTCGGGACGAGGACGGCGGGGGACGTGGGCCACGAGCGGATCAGGGCGCGCAGGCGTGCGACGTCGGCCGCGGCGATCCGGTGCGGGCCGGCCAACCACTCCTCGGACCGGTGGTTCGCCCGCGCCTCGTAGCCGGCGTCCTCGACGGAGAGCTGGCCGTGGAAGGCCGCCAGCAGCCGTCCGGCCTGCTCGTACGTCCCGGGATCGGCCGCGGCGCCCGGGTCGTCCTGCACCAGCCGCCCCGGCTGGAACGTCGTGACCAGCAGCTTCGCGTCGACGTCCGCGTGCACCAGGCGCCCGATGCGGTCGTCGTCCGGCGACGCACCGCGACAGCCCGCGAGCCACGGCCCCGTCCACTCCCGGTGCGCCCGCACCTCCCGCGCGATGTGGTGGTCCCGCTCGCCGCCGGCCTTCACGACGAGCGTCCGCCCGTCCGCTGCCACGCGCAGCACCGTCGTGGCCACCAGGCCCCAGCTCATGTCCGCCTCGACCTCCAGGTCCGGCAGCCACGTGCCCAGCAGCCCGCGCTGGCGGTCGGAGAGGGCGCCCAGCTCGATGCAGTCCGGGATCACTGGAAGGGTTCGCTCTCGTGGCGTGAGCCGTCCTCCAGGTACCAGACCAGCAGCGCCTCGTCCCAGGCCTCTTCGATCACGTCCGTGCTCCACGCCACCCAGTACCCGTCGGACAGCTCCGCCTGGACAGTGCCGTCCTCGGTCTTCAGCTCGACGCTCACCACGTCTTCGCCCGCGGAGCCCATCATCATCAACCGCGCGCCGTCCCCGCCGCCGATCTCCGCGGTCGCCCCGTCATGTGCGGGGGCGGCCTCGGAGGCCGGGCCGGACAGTGTGGTCAGGGCGTCGTAGGGCGCGTCCGCCTCCTGCACGCACGCGACCAGGTGTCTCCGGTCGTTCATCAGCGCGGTGAGGCCGACGTCGCCGTGCCGCTGCTCGACCACCGGATGCATGCCCGAGACGTCCGGACCGGCGGCGCAGGCACGGCGGCGCTGCTCGGTGAGCGACGTGGCGGGCTCCCCCTTCGCCGGCCAGCCGGAGTCCAACGGGAGCGACCGCTCGACGCCGTACTCCTGCCACAGGAGCGAGACGCGGGCGTCCGGCGGCACATCGTCGTCTGGCAGGACGACCGACCAGCCGGCGCCGTCGAGCACCATGTCGACCACACGGCCTGAGGTGCCTGAGCCGTCCTCGTCCGGCCATTCCGCGAACAGTCTGAGCGCCCGGGCTCCCGAGCCCACCGACCCCCAAGCGACGTACCACTCGTCGTGCGACACCCCACCGACGGCGACCTCGCCGTCCGCGGCCTCCGGCGGGGGTGTCGTCCACAGGGTGCTGGTCGACGTCGAGCCGCCCTCGGAGCAGAACCCCGTCATGTCGGTCGTGGGCGACCGCAGCAGCGTGAGGTCGGTGCCATCGACCTGAGCCTGGGCGAGGAGGGTCCAGGCAGGATCGAGGTCGGCCCCCTCCGGCACCGCTGACGCCGTGAGGTTCGCGGCGCACGAGTCCACCGGTGCGGCGGGACCCGGCGTCGGGCGCGGCACCAGCACCAACCCGACGGCGACGATTCCGACGACGCCGGCGGCGGCTGCTCCGAGCCGCACTCTCCGCTGGCGGCGCTCGCGAGCGGTGCGTCCGCGGCCGATCGGCACGACGCGGTCGTCGTCGACCCGGGAGAGACGAGCGTCGTCGAGGTCGTCGTGCTCACCGGGGTCGGGGTCGAGGTCGAGCACGTGCGCGTCGCCGACGCGCCGGCTGCGGGAGGGCCCGGTCCCGGCCGTCGTCCCGCCGCCCGTCCCGCTCGTGGCGCGGTCAGCCACGCCGTCGAGTGCGGCGTCAAGGCCGGCACGGGCGGCGGCCAGCCGCGCGGGATCGGGAGAGACGGTGGGGGCGAGGCGCGCGAGCCGCGCGTCGACGCCCGCGGTGCCGTGCCCGGTGCGGTCGGTGGGGCTCATGCGGACCTCCTCGAGGACGCGGGGGAGCGGGTGGGGTCGGCTGGGCGCGGCGAGGGGCGTCCGTCGGTGCTGTCGGCGTAGGCGGCCAGGCGCCGTCGGGCGCGGTGCAGGCGCACGTGGAACGTGGCGGCCGAGCAGCCCGCGACGTCGGCGGCGTCGGCCGGGGCGAGGCCGTCCCACGCGACGAGGAGGATGGCCTCCCGCTCGCGCTCGCCGAGGCGCGCGAGGCCGCGCAGCAGCGCGTCGCGCTCGACGGCGAGGGCCTCGGGGGCGGCCTCCGGCAGGGGCGCGGAGGCCGCGAGGGCGGCAAGCTCGTCGTCGAGCGTGCGCCGACGCCGGGCGGCCCGGTGCGCGTTCCGCAGGAGGTTGCGGGCCACGACCAGCAGCCACGGCAGCGACGGGTCGGGGACGTCGTCGAGGCGCCGCCACGCGACGAGGAACGTCTCGGAGAGCACGTCCTGCGCGGTGTCCGGGTCGGTGTGCCGCCACAGGTACGCCTGGACGCGGACGGCGTGCGCGCTCCACAGCGCGGACAGTCGTTCGCGCCGCTCGGCCGCGTCGTCGGGGGTGCTCACACGACGTAGTGTCCCGGGCGGCCGCGGATTTACCCGCGAGATCGGTCATGCGGTGCGAGATCGGTCCGGATGTGGACCGACCTCGTACCGGATGACCGAACTCACGGGATCAGGCGGGGCGTTCCCTTGGTTTGACGGCGAGCACGGGGCACTCGGCGGTGAGCAGGATCCGCTGCGCGACGGAGCCCATGAGCAGCTTGCCCACCGGGCTGCGGTGCCGCAGCCCCACGACGACGAGCCGCGCGGACAGCTCCGCGGCGACGTCGAGCACCTGCTCCGCGACGTCGCGGCCCATCTCCTGCCGCACGACGTGCGGCAGCCCGGTGCCCCGCAGCCGCTCGGCGAGGTCGGCGAGCCCGGCGGGGGCGGCGAACCGCTCGTCCACGAGGGCGTCGCCGCGCGTGCCGTTCACGACGGCGACGCCACGCCCGCCCTCGCGGGCCCAGGCGATCGCGTGCTCCAGCGCGGCGTCGCCGAACTCGTCGGGCGTCCACGCCACCACCACCCAGCCGTCGGCCGGTGGCGGGGTCTGCTCCTGCTCGCTCATCG
Source organism: Isoptericola sp. NPDC019693 (assembly GCF_044389085.1). NCBI lineage: Bacteria > Bacillati > Actinomycetota > Actinomycetes > Micrococcales > Promicromonosporaceae > Isoptericola > Isoptericola sp. NPDC019693. Next base: position 59,884 of record NZ_JBIRXP010000002.1, read on the forward strand.
CGTGCTCCCTTCCAGCTCGGTCTCGGACTCGGCCTCCGCGACGATCCGCGACTCGGTCCTGTTCCGCCACCGCGACAGCAGCGGCCGGGTCAGCAGCACCAGCGCCAGGACGGCGTAGATGGCGATGGCCAGGGGCTCGCTCCAGAGGATGGCGGGGTCGCCGCCGGAGATGGTGAGCGCCTCACGGAGCTTGGTCTCCATGAGTGGACCGAGGATGACGCCGAGGATGAGGGGCAGCACCGGGAGGCCGAACCGTCGCATCGCCATCCCGAGCAGGCCGAAGACGAGCAGCAGCCCGATGTCGAACGGGTCGAGGTTGGTGGCATAGGCGCCCAGGCAGGCGAAGAACAGGATGCCCGCGTACAGCTGGGGGCGCGGGATGCGCAGCAGCTTCGCCCACAGGGGCGCCAGCGGCAGGTTGAGCACCAGCAGCAGGAGGTTGCCGACCAGCAGGCTCGCGAGCAGGGTCCACACCATGTCCGCGTGCTCGGTCATGAGCTGCGGGCCGGGCTGGATGCCGTAGCCCTGCAGCGCGGACAGCATGACCGACGCCGTCGCCGTCACGGGCAGGCCGAGCGCGAGCATCGGCACGAGCATGCCCGCGGCCGACGCGTTGTTCGCGGCCTCCGGCCCGGCGACGCCCTCGATCGCGCCGCGGCCGAACTCGTCCTTCGCGTCCGCCCGACGGCGGGCGACGCCGCGCTTCGCGAGGCTGCGCTCGGTGACATACGACAGGAAGGTGGGCAGCTCTGCGCCACCGGCGGGCAGCGCGCCGAAGGGGAACCCGTACGCGGTGCCGCGCAGCCACGGCTTCCACGACCGGCGCAGGTCCTCGCGGCCCAGCCACGGCTGCCCCACCGGCACGACGCGCGCGGGCTTGCGGCGCAGGTGCGCGGCCACCCACAGGGCCTCGCCGAGGGCGAAGATGCCGACGGCTACGACGACGATGTCGAGCCGGTCCACGAGTTGCGAGACGCCGAACGTCAGGCGGGGCTGCCCGGTGTTGAGGTCCAGTCCCACGAGGCCGATCGTCAGGCCCACGAACAGGGAGAGCAGGCCGCGCAGCGGGCTCGCGCCGAGCACGGTGGCCGTCATCACCAGCGCCAGCACCATGAGGGCGAAGTACGACGGCGCGCCGATCTCGACGGCGACGTCGGCCAGCGCGGGGGCGAACATCGCGACGAGCAGCGTGCCGATCGTGCCGGCTACGAACGACCCGACGGCGGCGGTCGCCAACGCCTGCGCGCCCCGCCCGACGCGCGCCATGAGGTTGCCCTCGAGCGCCGTCATCACGGAGGCGGACTCGCCGGGCGTGTTGAGCAGGATCGACGTCGTCGACCCGCCGTACATGCCGCCGTAGTACAGCCCGGCGAACATGATGAACGCCTGCGTGGGCTCCAGACCGAACGTCACGGGCAGCAGCAGCGCGATCGCCATCGCCGGCCCGATGCCGGGCAGCACGCCGACGAACGTGCCGAGCAGCACGCCCACTGCGGCGTACAGGAGGTTCATGGGGGTGAGGGCGGCGCCGAGGCCGTCCCAGAGCAGTCCGAGGTTGTCCATCAGAGCCTCACAGGATCCCGTCGAGGACGCCGGGGGCGAGCGGGATGCCCAGCCCGACGACGAAGCCGTACCAGCTGCCGACGGCGAGCACGAGACCCACCAGCACGTCGCGGATCACGGTGCGGCTGCCGAGCGCCCACGCCGACCCGGCGAACAGGATGGCGCCCGCGAGCGCCCACCCGAGCCAGCTCACGGTGGCGATGGTCAGTAGGATGACGCCGACCAGCTTCAGCACGGTGGGCCAGTCGGCGGGTGTCGTGACGTCGACGTCCTCGCCCGCCTCGGGTGCGGGACGCGATCCGCGCGCCGTCGCGATCGCCAGCAGCACGCTCGTCACGACGAGGCCGTCGCCGATGACGAACGGGAAGATGCGCGGGCCCACCGGGTCGGCGAAACCGACCTCCAGGGTCGCGGCGTCGTAGACCGTGTACGCGCCGACGGCGAGCAGCACGGCCGCCAGCCCGTACTGGGCCGCGTCGACGCGGGGCGTCGTCGCGGGCGTCGTCGGCGTCTCCTCCTGGGTGCTCACAGCAGGTTCAGCTCCTTCAGGGTGGTCGACACCCGCTCGTCCTGCTCGCGCAGGAACCGCTCGAAGTCGTCGCCGGTGGTGAAGGCGTCGGTCCAGCCGTTGTCGGCGAGGGCCTGCTCCCACTCGGGCGAGTCGTGCATGCGGGTGAGGTAGTCGATGAGCCGGTCGCGCGCCTCGTCGCTGATCCCGGGCGGGGCGACGACGCCGCGCCAGTTGGTGAAGACCAGGTCGATGCCGGACTCGGTGAGGGTCGGGACGTCGGCGAGCACGTCGCCGGCCACGCGCTCCTCGCCGGAGACGGCGAGCACGCGCAGCTCGCCCGCCTCGATCTGCCCCTCGAACTCGGCGAGACCGGAGAACCCGACCTGGATCTTGTTGCCGAGCAGGGCGCTGGTGAGCGGGCCGCCGCCGTCGTAGGACACGTACCGCAGGTCCTTCGGGTCGACGCCGGTCGCCTTGGCGAGCTGCATCGGGAACAGGTGGTCGGGGCCGCCGGGCGACGACCCGCCGCCCACGACGACCGAGCCCGGGTCCTTCTCCCACGCGGCGACCAGGTCGTCGATCGTCTCGAACGGCGAGTCCGCGGGGACCAGCACGCCCTCCTGCTCCTCGATGAGCTGGGCGATCGGCGTCGCATCGTGCGGACGGGCGTCCACGCCGAACGAGTAGGTGGACCCGACCACGCCGAGCCCCAGCGTCATGAGCAGGCGCTCGTTGCCTTCCTCGCCCATGAGCCGCGACATGGCGACCGAGCCGCCCGCGCCGAGGATGTTGGTGACCTGGATGTCGCCGCCGGTGATGTCGCCGCGGTCCAGGACACCGACGGCGGCACGGCCGGTCTGGTCGTAGCCGCCGCCGGGGCTGTTGGGGATCCACATGTCGAGGTCGGTCGAGTCGTCGCCGCGGGTGACGCCGCAGGCGGCGGAGACCGCCACGAGCGTCGCGGCGAGGGCGGCCGCGACGGCGGTGCGCACGCCGCGTCGTCGGCGGGATGTCGTCGTCGACACCGGGTACTCCAGACTGTCGGTGCTGCGGGGCGGCTGTGCCCCGGGTGAGATCGTCACAGGTGACCGCCGGGCGCGTCATCATTGGGCAACCAAAGGAGGTTGTGGAACTTGCGGTCACGACGTTCGCGGGGGTCCCGCCGCCACCACCTGACGCTCGGTGGTCAGGTGCTGGCGCTGCAGCTCGCCGTGCTGCTCGTCGTCGTGGCCGCGGCCGCGGTCGTCTTCCTGGGGCAGGCCGACGCCGCGTTCCGCGACGACCGGGCGGATCGCCTCGAGGTGGCGGCGGAGGGGCTGGCCGGCATCCCGGCGGTGCAGGCGACGCTCGCCGCCGACGCGCCCGACACCCGGGCTCTCGCGTTCTACCTGCAGACCCGCGCGGCCTACGTCGACGCCCGCAACGCCTACCTCACCGACCCCGAGGGGCGGATCCTCGCCGCCACGGACCCGACCCGCACGGGTGAGCGCCTCGATCTGCCCGACGACGCCGCCACGCGCGCGGGCAGCGGCGACGTCGCCGACGTGGCGGGGCGCTCCATCGCGGCCTGGGTGCCGGTGTACGGCGGCAGCGACCCGGTGCCGCAGCCGCGCGCTCCCGAGCCGGTCGCCGTCGTCGTGCTGGCCGACCCGTACCCGCCGCTGACGGAGCGCCTCTCCGACGCCGGCGGCGACGTGCTCGTGGTGCTCGGCATCGGCACCGCGCTCGCGGCGGGCGGGTCATGGCTGCTGGCACGCCTGGTCAAGCGGCGCACGCGCGGCCTGGAGCCGGCGCAGATCGCGGCGCTCGCCGACCACCGCGAGGGTGTGCTGCGCTCGATCCGCGAGGGCGTCGTCGTCGTGGGCGACGACGGCCGGGTGAGCCTCATGAGCGACAGCGCGCGCGAGCTCCTGGGGATCCCCGCCGGTGCGCCCGAGCCGACCGGCCGCCCGCTGGCGGACCTGGGCCTCGACCCCGCCGTCCTGGACCTGCTGCGCGGCACCGACGAGGTGCACGACGCGGTCCTGGTCGCGGGCGACACCGTGCTCGTGCTCAACCGGCGCCGCGTGCTGCACGACGGCCGCCCGGCCGGCACGGTGACCACCCTGCGCGACCGCACCGAGCTGCTGGCGCTGCAGAGCGAGCTGCACGCGCGCGAGAGCGTCACGGAGACGCTGCGCGCGCAGACGCACGAGTTCAGCAACCAGCTGCACACCGTCTCGGGGCTCATCGAGCTGGGGGAGTACGACGAGGTCGGGCGGTTCGTCGAGCGGCTCACGCGGCGGCGCGCGGACCTCAGCGACGTCGTGACGACGCGTATCGCCGACCCGGCGGTGGCGGCGCTGCTCATCGCCAAGGCGACGCTCGCGGACGAGCGGCACGTGGAGCTCGTCGTCGACCCGGGCAGCGCGCTGCCGCGTCTCGACCCGGACCTGTCGGCGGACGTGGGCACCGTGCTCGGCAACCTCGTCGACAACGCCGTCGACGCCGCGGCGTGGGCCGCGGGCCCCGACGCGCGCGGCGTCGCCGCTCCCGCGATGGTGCGGGTGCGGCTGGCCCTGGACGGCCCCGCGCGCGACGTCCTCGTCGAGGTCGCGGACACCGGTCGCGGCGTGCCGCCCGAGCAGGCGGACGCGATCTTCCGGCGCGGGTGGAGCACCAAGCCGCACGGCGCGACCGGCCGGGGCGTGGGTCTCGCGCTCGTGCACGTGCTGGCACAGCGCCGCGGCGGGCAGGTGACGGTGCACAATGGCGGCGCCCGCGAGGGCGGCGGTGACCACCAGGGCGCCGTGTTCATCGCACGGCTGCCGCAGGTCGTCGCAGCCGGACGAGCCGATCAGGGGGTGCAGCAGGCGTGAGCCTCGACGTGCTGGTGGTGGAGGACGACTTCATGGTCGCGTCCATCCACCGCCGCTTCGTGGAGCGGGTGACGGGCTTCCGGGTGGTGGGCGAGGCGCACTCCGGCGCCGACGCGCTCGCCGCCGTCGAGGCGCTGCGTCCCGACCTCGTGCTGCTGGACGTGCACCTGCCCGACATGAGCGGCGTCGAGGTGCTGCGGCGCCTGCGGGCCGCGGGCCACGACCTCGGCGTCGTCGTCATCACGGCCGCCCGCGAGGCCGACACCGTCCGCGCCGCCGCGGCGGGCGGGGCGGCGCACTACCTCGTCAAGCCGTTCGCGTCCGACGACCTCACGGCGCGGCTCCAGGAGTTCCGCCGGTCGCGGGCCGCGCTCGAGGGCCTGGACGACGACGGCGCCGCCGGCAGCCCGGCCGACATCCAGGCCGACATCGACGCCGTCTTCGCCCGCTCGCCGCTGGCCGCGCCCCGCGCGCCCCTGCCCAAGGGACTCAGCCCCGAGACCGCCGACGCCGTGCTCGCGGCGCTCGCGGACGGCGCCGAGCTCAGCGCCACCGAGTGCGCCGACGCCGTCGGGGTCAGCCGCGTCAGCGCCCGCCGCTACCTGGAGCACTTCGCGACGACGGGGCGCGCCGCGGTGCGCCTCAACTACGGCACCGCGGGGCGCCCCGAGCGCCGCTACCGGCTGCGCTGAGCCGGATCGCCCGGCGCCCCGGGTCCGAGCACACGGGTGGTGATCCGGGGCAGCGCGTCCGTCAGCGGGGCGGGCCGCGGCGTGCGGGTGACGAGCGTGACGCGCACCGTCCCCGGTATCGGGGACGGCACGATCCGGTCCTCGGGCACGGCATACCAGCGGGCGGTGAGCTCGGGCATGAGGGCGGGGCAGCCCAGCTCGCGCGCGATGCGGAGCGTGGCCTCGGTGGTGGGGCCGCGGCGCGGGACGGCGCCCAGCGCGGACAGGCGTCGGTGCGTCGCCTCGCCCGCCAGGTCGATGAGGCTGTACACGACCGTGCGCCCCGCGAACGGCCGGCTCCCGGTCTCGAGCGGCGCCACGCCGTCGGGCAGCACGACGACCCGTGGCGAGGAGCCCAGCGGCGTGCGCTGGAGGCCACGCGGCACCACGATCTGCTCCGCCACCGTGACGATCGCGGCGTCCAGGGTGCCCTCGTGCACCTGCCGCACGAGGTTCGGGCCGTGATCCACCTCCGGCAGGATCGTGACCTCGGGCAGCTCGAGCTCGACGGCGGTGAGCACCATCGGGCTGAGCGCCTGGATGGTGCCGACCGACAGGGTCGGCGCGGCGACGGCGGCGAGCACCTGGTCCGGCAGGGCGTCGAGCTCCGCGAGGAACCGCGCGGCCAGGCGCGCGAGCTCGCGGCCCGCCGGGGTGGGCCGGGCGCCCGTGGTGTCGCGGTTGAACAGCGGCGTGCCGAGGCGTCGCTCCAGCGTGGCCAGACGGCGGCTCGCGGACGGCTGCGCGACGAGCAGCTCGCGGGCCGCAGCTCCCACGGAGCCGTGCCGCGCGACCGCCTCGGCGAGCTGCAGGTCGTCCACGGTCAGACGGGAGGTCATGTCCCCAGCGTATGAGCGACGGGCCCTCGACATCGTCTACCGGCGTCGGACGCGGCCGCCGAGGATCGAGGCATGCGACGACCCCTGCTCATCCTCACCGCGATCACCTTCCTCACCTGGGTGGGTGCGCGCGTCACCGCCGTCGCGCTCCCGCTCGTCGCCCTCGCCGAGACGGGCGAGGCGTGGGCCACCGGCCTCGTGGGTGGCATGTCGGGGCTGCCGCTGCTGACGGTCGGCTGGTGGGGGCGCGGCCTGCGCGAGCGGCTGGTGTCCGGGCGGGCGCTCGCCGTCGTCATGCTGGTGCAGGTCGCGGGCCTCGCGATCGTGCCGGTCGCGGCGCTCTTCGGTCAGGTGGGTGCGGTCAGCCTGTGCGCGTCCGGGCTCGTGACCGGCGTCGCGACGGCGCTGCTCGGGCCCGCGGAGCGTGCTCTCGTCGCCGACCTCGCGGACGCCGGACGCCACGCCCCCGACGGTCTCGGCGGCACCGCCGCCCGCTGGCTCGCGTGGCAGGACCTCGCCCACCGGGTGTCGATGGTCTTCGCGCCGCCGCTGGGCGCGTGGCTGGTCGTGGTGTGGGGCGCGGAGCCCTTGCTGTGGTGCCAGGCCGCCGTCGTCCTCGTCGCGGCTGCGGCGATGCTGGGCGTCCCGCGGGCGGGCGGCCGGACGACGACCGGGCGGGGCGGGGTGGGGCCGACGCCGGTGCTCGCAGTCCTGCGCGCCCACCCGCAGGTCACGGTAGGCGTCGTCGCGGCGGGCGTCGGCGGCCTGTGCTGGTTCGGCTTCAGCCTCGGCCTGGCGGTGCTCGGCGTGGAGCACGGGATGCCCGGCGCGCTCATCGCGGCGGGGATGAGCGGCTACGGCGCGACGTCGGTCGCCGCGTCGCTCGTGGCGCCGCTGGTCGTCGACCGGCTGCCGCGCCTCGCGACGGCGGTCGGCACCTGGGCGGTGCTCGGGCTGTCGTTCGCGGCGCTCCCGGCGGTGGTTCCGAGCGTGGCGGGCGTCGCGCTCGTGTCCGCCGTCGGCGGCCTGGCGACGCCGTTCGGGATCGCCGCGCTCAACGCGCTGATCAGCGAGCAGACCTTCGGGGCCGAGCGGCGGGCCGCGTTCACCGCCGAAACCGTGCTGCACTCGGGCGGCGCGTCGCTCGGGCTGCTCGTGGGCGGCGCGGTCATCGGGTGGGTCGGCGCGGGGCCGGTGCTCGTCGTGACGGGCGCAGTGCAAGTCCTCGCCGGCGGCGTCGGTCTGCTGGCGACCCGGCGCCTCGGGATCCGGGGGCGGGCGACGGCGGGCGCGCCGGGCGCCGTCGTCAGCGGCTGAGCGTCGTCGCGTCCGGTCCGGGGCTGTCGAAGGCATCCCGGGCCGCCTCGACGTCGGGCAGGACGGCCGTGGACCAGGCCAGCAGGGCGTCCACGAGGCCCTGGAGCGTGCTGCCGAGGTCCGAGACGCGGTACTCGACGGCGACCGGGCGGGAGCTGAGCAGCGTCCGCTCGACCATGCCGTTGCGTTCGAGCCGTCGGAGCGTGGCGGTGAGCGACTTCTGGGTCACGGCGGGGATGCTGCGGCGCAGCTCGTTGAACCGCTGCGGTCGCTCGCACAGCGACTCGAGCACCTGCAGGGACCACTTGTCGAGGACCTCGTCGAGCAGCTCACGGTGCGCGGGTGCCAGGGCGGGGGCGGTATCGCTCATGACACCAAGTCTCGTTGAAGTGGCCTTCGGAGACCAGGTAGACATCGGATACCTGATCACCCCGTCGAAAGGACGCCCCATGACCGTCGAGCTCCGCACCCCGCCCGGCATGCTCCACCCCGTCCCGTATCACCACGTCGCGGTCGGCCTCGGGTCCCGGCACGTGCACGTCGCGGGGCAGGTCGGCCGGGCCGCCGACGGGTCGCCTGCCCCTGCCGGCGACCTCGCCGGCCAGGTCGCCGCGGCGTTGCGGCACACCGCCCGAGGCCTGGCCGGTGCCGGGGCGGGTTTCGGCGACGTCGTCCGCCTGCGCTTCCTCGTGGTCGGCTGGCGCCCGGAGAAGTACGGCGAGCTGCTGGCAGGGATCGAGGAGGTTGCCGACGAGCTCCGCATCCCGCAGCCGTGGCCGCCGGCCACGCTCGTCGGGGTGGAGAGCCTGTTCGAGCCGGACGTGCTCGTCGAGATCGAGGCGGAGGCCGTGCTCGACTGAGCGGTCGCGTCCGCGGCCGGGCCGCGGACGCGCCGCCCGCCGGTGGTGCCAGATGAAACCCTGGGGGCATGCGACTCCTCCTGCTGCGACACGGCCAGACCCCTTCGAACGTGGCGGGGCTGCTCGACACGGGTGCGCCCGGCCCCCGGCTGACGCCTCTGGGCGAGCAGCAGGCCGCCGCCGTGCCTGCCGCGCTGGAGGGGCGGCGGATCGACGCGCTCGCGGTGTCGTCGCTGGTGCGCACGTCGCTCACCGCCGGCCCGCTGGCCGCCGACCGCGCGCTGCGCCCCAGCGTGCTCGACGGGCTGCGCGAGATCGAGGCCGGCTCCCTCGAGATGTCGGCCGACCTCGCCGACCACCACACCTACCTCGAGACCGTGTTCGCCTGGTCGCGCGGCGACCGGTCGCGCCGCATGCCCGGCGGGCCCGACGGGCATGCGTTCCTCGCCCGGTTCGACGACGCCGTCGCGGCGCTCGTGCCCGCCGGTGGCGAGGCGGACGGGCACGACGTCGTCCTCGCCGTCTCGCACGGGGCCGCGATCCGCTCGTGGGCCGGCGCGCGCGTGCGCGGGCTCGACGTCGAGGAGCTGGCGCACACCCCGCTCGCCAACACCGGCCTCATCGAGGTCGAGGGGGACCCGGCGTCCGGCTGGCGGCTCGTGGACTGGCAGCGCGAGCCTGTCGGCGGCGAGCGCCTCGACGCCGTCGTCGCGCACGACCCCACCGGTGAGCCCGTCGACGACTGACGGGACGACCGACGGCCGGCTCAGCCCGGGCTCGCGACGAGGGCCACGATCATCCCGAGCCCCAGCAGCCCGAGGACACCGCCGGCCGCCCGGGTCAGCCACGGCAGGAGGCGGGCGAGCCGCGCGAGCGCTCGCTCCGAGCCCAGGGCGACGGCGACGAACAGGTCCCACGCCAGCACGACGGCCACCATCCAGGCGCCGTAGAACGCGCGCGCGCCGGCGGACGCGGCGGTGAGGGTGGCTGCGAGGCTGACGTAGAACAGCGCGTTCTTCGGGTTGAGGAGCCCGGAGGCGAGGCCGAGGCCGAGGTTCCGGGTCCACGGGGCGCGACCGTCCCTGGCCGGAGCGCCCAGGTCGACGTCGACCCGGGCGCGCAGGAAGGCGACACCCATGACGACGAGGAACACGCCGCCCGCGCCCTGGACCGCCAGCAGCACCGCGGGGCTCGTGATCACGGACAGCCCGGCGAACGCCCCGGCAACGAAGACCGCGTTCGCGCAGGCGATCCCGACGCACGTACCGCTCGCGCTGCGCCAGCCGCTGGTCATCGTGGTGCGTGCGACCAGGAAGAAGTCGACCCCGGGGATCAGCAAGGCGAGGAAGTGCGCGACGGCGACGGCAAGGAACTGCTCCATGCGCCCAGGCTGGGACGGGCACACCGTCGTGGTCTTGAACGAGATTGCGCACCTGGCGACCGCCGGCGGTGCGCGGGCCGAGGGGCAGCGAGGGCTGGGCGGCGTCAGCGTCGGTAGGCGCCGGGAGTGGCGGCCACGTGCGCCCGGAACACCCGGTGGAAGTGGCTCTGGTCGGCGAACCCGAGGGCGTGGGCGGTCTCGGCGAGCGGTCTGCCCGCCCGCAGCATCGCCCGCGCGGCGGTGACCCGGTCGTTGTGGCGCCATGCCACCGGCGTCAGCCCTGTCGCCCGCTTCATCGTCCGCACCAGCGCGTACCGGTCCATCCCGGCGACGGTGGCCAGCTCGTCGAGGGCCGGGGTCGACGCGTCCTCGTGGAGCCGGGCGAGCACCGGGCGCAGGCGCTCCAGCAGCGCGTCGTCCGTGAGGGGATCGATCCGGCGGTGCGCCGACGTCGCCGCGCACGCCCGCAGAGCGTGGCGGAGAGCCTCCGCGACCTGCGGGCCGTCGACCGCGCAGCCGTCGCCGGCCGCGAACAGCAGGTCCTCCACGTCGCGCACCCGGCGGTAGGCGTCGGGAGCGCGCAGGACGGTGATACCGGTCAGGAGGGCGTCCGACCCGACGGGCAGCAGGCCCGCGACCCAGTCCTGGTCGGCGTGGATCATCCCGTACTCCCAGCGGCCCCGGTCCGGGTTGCAGGAGTGCACGTGCCCGGCAGGGATGAGGATGACGTCGCCGGCAGCGAGCGGCACGAGGCCGCCGTCCGCGCCGGTGAACCTCGTCGTCCCCGCGTCGATCCGCCCGACCGAGAACCTCTCGTGCGAGTGCGGTCGGTAGCACGCGGCGTCCTGGCAGGACCGCCGCGCCTCCAGCTGCGGCAGCGCCGCGTCGTGCCAGAACTCCGTCATCGACGCCGACCGTACGGCATCGTCGAGCGCGTCGACGCCGTCGTCGCGCGCGACCCCCATGGTGGGCCGGTCGACGTAGTACCCGATGAGGCATCCCCGGCCGGAGACGACGCCAGGTACTACGTCGACCCGAACGGTGCCACCATGCGGTGCATGACGACGGTGACGCTGCGCCCGATGACCCCGGCCGAGTTCGACGAGTGGCAGGACGCGCTGGCCGAGGACTACGCGGCGGAGCAGGTCGCGGCGGGGCGCTGGCCGTACGAGGGCGCGGTCCGGCGCGCCCGCGACGAGTCCGCGCGGCTCCTGCCGCAGGGGCCGGACACGGAGGGAATGCTCGTCCGGCTCGCGGTGGACGCCGACGGGGAGCCGGTCGGCCGCTCCTGGGTGGCGCTGCACCCGCCGCTCGGCGTGGCCGGGATCGCGTTCCTCTACGACATCGAGGTCGTCGAGCCGCGGCGGGGTCGAGGCCTGGGGCGCGCGCTGCTGGAGGCGACGGAGGACGCCGCCCGGCAGGCGGGCGCCACCGCGCTGGAGCTGAACGTCTTCGGGCGCAACGCCGCGGCCGTCTCGCTCTACGACTCCGCCGGGTACGCCGTCGTCACGCAGCAGATGCGCAAGACGCTCTGACGACGACGGTGCGGCGAGGACCGAAAGGTTCCGCCCCGATCCTGGCGGCATGAGCCAGACCCACGTCACCATCGAGCCCCGCGTGCTGTACGTCGGCACGCCGATCGCGCTGGTCACCACGACGAACCCTGACGGCGGCACGAACATCGGACCCATGTCGTCCGCGTGGGCGATCGGCCGCACGGTCGTGCTGGGCTGGGGGACCGGGTCGCAGACGCTCGCCAACCTCGAGCGCGACGGCCAGTGCGTGGTGAACTACCCGCACGCGCGGCGGTGGCCGCAGGTGGAGCAGATCGCGCTGCTCAGCGGCAGCGACCCGCTCCCGCCGCAGAAGCAGGGCCAGTTCCGCACCGCGCGCGACAAGTGGACGCCCGGCGGCTTCACCGCCCAGCCGTCGACCGTGGTGCGTCCGCCGCGCATCGCCGAGTGCGCGATCCAGTGCGAGGCCGAGGTGCAGGCGATCCACGCGCCGTCCGGCCCGGACGCCGACGACTTCCGCATGGTCGAGGTGTACGTGCGCGCCGTGCACGCCGACCGGGAGGTCGTCGACGAGGCCACCGGGCACGTCGACACGACGGCGTGGTCGCCGGCCCTGTACGTGTTCCGCGAGTACTTCGGGACCGGCGACCGCCTGGGGCGCACCCGCCGCCGCTGACCTCGGAGCACCAGCCCGCGTCCGGTCGGGGGACACTGGGGACAGCACTACTGTCTGCCAACACAAGGAGTACCAGGTGCCGCAGGGAACTGTCCGATGGTTCGACGCCGACCGAGGGTTCGGCTTCATCGACCTCGGGAACGAGGCGGAGGACCTGTTCGTGCACGCGTCCGAGATCCTGGGCGGTGACGGCCCGAAGCAGCTGCGCGAGGGGCAGACCGTCGAGTTCGAGGTGGGCGAGGGCGACCGCGGCCCGCAGGCGCGGCGCGTGCGCGTCACGGGCGACCGGGCCGCCGACGCGCCGGTGGGCGTGCTCGGGACGGTCGCCTGGTACGAGCCGGCCAAGGGGTACGGCTTCGTCACGCCCGACGGCGGCGGCGGCGAGGTCTTCGTGCACAGCTCGGCCATCGTCACCGGCGGCGTGATCACCGAGGGTCAGCGGGTGGCGTTCCTCGTCGTCGACGGCGAGAAGGGGCCGCAGGCGGACCACCTGCTGCCGCTGGCGGCGGAGGCGTCCGCGCCGGCGTCCGACGGGGCGGACGGCACCGTGTCGTGGTTCGACGACGTCAAGGGCTTCGGGTTCATCGCCCCCGACGCGGGTGGCGGGGACGTCTTCGTCCACGTCAACGCGCTCGGCCCGGGGCTGACGGGGCTCTCCGAGGGCGCCCGCGTGACGTTCGACGTCGTCGAGGGCGACAAGGGCCCGAACGCCCGCGACGTGCGGCTCGCGCGCGGGTCCGGCGGTGCGCACGGAGGCGGCGGGCGGGACCGCGACCGCGGCCGGTCGGGCCGCCCCGCGGGACCGGCCGGGCGGGCGCGTGCGGGCGAGGGCACCGTCGCGCGCTACGACGCCGACCGCGGCTTCGGCTTCATCACCCCGGACGCCGGTGGCGACGACCTGTTCGTGCACGTGTCGGTGGTGCGGGACGCCGAGTTCCTGGAGGAGGGCGACCGGGTCCGCTTCAAGGTGCGCCAGAGCGACCGGGGGCCGCAGGCCGACGGCGTCGAGCTGATCTGAACCGAGGCCCCCGGCTGTTCGCTCACGGCGAACGGCCGGGGCCACCTGGGGGAATATCGACGCGCCGAGCAAGGTTGAGCCAAGCAGACTCAACTTTGGCGCCTGCAGTTTGCGAGTCCCGGGCGCCGAGATTTACGTTGAGTGCAGTTGACTCAACCTCGGGTGCACAGGCGCCCGGACGTACGCATGGAGGCATCACACATGGCTCGAGCAGTCGGTATCGACCTGGGTACCACCAACTCGGTGGTCGCCGTCCTGGAGGGCGGCGAGCCCACCGTCATCGCGAACGCGGAGGGGTCGCGCACGACGCCGTCCGTCGTCGCGTTCTCCAAGACCGGCGAGGTCCTCGTCGGTGAGGTGGCCAAGCGCCAGGCGGTCACCAACGTCGACCGCACCATCTCGTCGGTCAAGCGCCACATGGGCACCGACTGGTCGGTCGAGATCGACGACAAGAAGTACACCGCGCAGGAGATCTCCGCGCGCGTGCTCGGCAAGCTCAAGCGCGACGCCGAGGAGTACCTGGGCGAGCCCGTCACCGACGCGGTCATCACCGTCCCGGCGTACTTCAACGACGCCGAGCGCCAGGCGACCAAGGACGCCGGCCAGATCGCGGGCCTCAACGTGACGCGCATCGTCAACGAGCCCACCGCGGCGGCCCTCGCCTACGGCCTCGAGAAGGGCAAGGAGGACGAGCTCATCCTCGTCTTCGACCTGGGCGGCGGCACGTTCGACGTCTCGCTCCTCGAGGTCGGCAAGGACGAGGACGACTTCTCCACCATCCAGGTGCGCGCCACGTCCGGCGACAACCGCCTCGGCGGCGACGACTGGGACCAGCGCATCGTGGAGCACCTCATCAAGCAGGTGAAGAACAGCGCGGGCGTCGACCTCTCCAAGGACAAGATCGCCCTGCAGCGCCTGCGCGAGGCGGCGGAGCAGGCCAAGAAGGAGCTCTCCTCCGCGACGAGCACCAACATCTCGATGCAGTACCTGTCGATGAGCGAGAACGGCCCCGTCCACCTGGACGAGAAGCTCACGCGCGCGCAGTTCCAGCAGATGACGCAGGACCTCATCGACCGCACCAAGGCGCCGTTCCACGCGGTCATCCGCGACGCCGGCATCTCGATCTCCGACATCGACCACGTCGTGCTCGTGGGTGGCTCCACCCGCATGCCGGCCGTGACCGAGGTCGTCAAGGAGCTCACCGGCGGCCGCGAGCCCAACAAGGGCGTCAACCCGGACGAGGTCGTCGCCGTGGGCGCGGCCCTGCAGGCCGGCGTCATCGGCGGCGAGCGCAAGGACGTGCTGCTCATCGACGTCACCCCGCTGTCCCTCGGCATCGAGACCAAGGGCGGCGTGATGACCAAGCTCATCGAGCGCAACACGGCCATCCCCACCAAGCGCAGCGAGATCTTCTCCACGGCGGAGGACAACCAGCCGTCCGTGGCGATCCAGGTCTTCCAGGGCGAGCGCGAGTTCACCCGCGACAACAAGCCGCTGGGCACGTTCGAGCTCACCGGCATCGCCCCGGCGCCGCGCGGCGTCCCGCAGATCGAGGTCACCTTCGACATCGACGCGAACGGCATCGTGCACGTGTCCGCCAAGGACCGTGGCACGGGCACCGAGCAGTCGATGAAGATCACCGGCGGGTCGGCCCTCCCCAAGGAGGACATCGACCGCATGGTGAAGGACGCCGAGGAGCACGCCGCCGAGGACAAGAAGCGGCGCGAGGAGGCCGAGACGCGCAACCAGGCCGAGGCCTTCGCGTACTCGATGGAGAAGCAGATCGCGGACAACCGCGACAAGCTCCCCGCCGAGGTCGTGACCGAGGTCGAGGCCGACATCGCCGGCGTCAAGACCGCCCTGGAGGGCGAGGACGCCGACGCCGTCAAGGCCGCGTACGAGAAGCTCGGCGCGTCCTCGCAGAAGATCGGCCAGGCGCTCTACGCCTCGGCCGAGCAGGAGCAGGCCGCGGGCAACGCCCAGGCCGCCGAGGACGACGCGGCCTCCGCCGCCGGCGCCTCCTCCGCTCCCGACGAGGACGTGGTCGACGCCGAGATCGTCGACGACGAGGACGACAAGAAGTGACGGACGAGAACACGCAGGGGACCCCCGAGCCCGAGGGCTCGGGGGACACCCCGTTCCAGTTCACCGACAAGCGCAAGGTCGACCCGACGTCCGGGGAGGCCCGCGCGGCCTCCGGTGCCGCGTCGTCGGGGGCCGACGACGCGGGCGCGACCGAGGGTTCCGACCCGCTCGCGGCGCTCGACTTCGAGCCCGAGGGCGAGGCCGCCGAGAGCGCCGAGGTCCTCAAGGCCAAGGCCGAGGCGGCGGAGCACCTGGACGCGCTGCAGCGCGAGCGGGCGTCGTTCACCAACTACCGCAACCGGTCGCTGCGCGACCAGGAGGCGGCGCGCACCCAGGGCACGCAGGACGTGCTCAGCGCGCTGCTGCCGGTGCTCGACGACATCGAGCGCGCCAAGCAGCACGCCGAGCTGTCCGGGCCCATGGCGGCCATCGCGGAGAAGCTCGACGCGTCGCTGGCGAGGTTCGGCATCGAGCGGTTCGGCGCGGTCGGGGAGGAGTTCGACCCGAACGTCCACGAGGCGCTCATGCACAACGTGGACCCCGACGCGACGGCGACCACCGTCGCGATGGTGGTCGAGCCCGGCTACCGGATCGGCGAGAAGGTCGTCCGCGCCGCCCGCGTGGGCGTCGTCGGCCCCGAGTGACACCCTTCCGCGAGATCGACCCGCCCGTCGTGAGATCGACCCACCGAGGGTCGACCCCACGACGGGTGGGTCGATCTCGCGGACAATGACAGGAAGGAGGACGTCGTGACAGGTCAGGACTGGATCGAGAAGGACTTCTACTCCGCTCTCGGCGTCCCCAAGGACGCGGACGACGCGGCGATCAAGAAGGCGTACCGCAAGCTGGCGCGCAAGTACCACCCGGACCAGAACCCGGGCGACGCGTCGGCCGAGGCGAAGTTCAAGGAGATCGGCGAGGCGTACGCCGTGCTGTCCGACGCCGAGCAGCGCCAGCAGTACGACGCCGTGCGCGCCATGGCCGGCGGCGGCGCCCGCTTCGCGGCGGGCCCGGGCGGCGGGGGCAACGGCTTCGAGGACGTCTTCGGCTCCATGTTCGGCGGCGGCGCCGGCCCGAACGTGCGCTACCAGCAGTACCCCCAGGGGGGCGCGGGCGGCGGCGGCTTCGAGGACATCCTCAGCTCGATGCTCGGCGGCCAGGGCGGCTTCCGGTCCGGCGGCCGGCGCGCCGGCTTCACGACCCCGCAGAAGGGCCCGGACGTCGCGGCCGAGACCACGCTGCCGTTCCGCACGGCCGTGGAGGGCGCCACCGTGGAGTTCACGGTGGACGGCCGCAAGGTCAAGACGAAGATCCCCGCCGGCGTGAACGACGGCCGCAAGCTGCGCATCCGCGGCAAGGGACGCCCTGGCTCGGGTGGCGGGGACGCCGGCGACCTCGTGGTCACCGTGCACGTCGCGCCCCACCCGGTCTTCACGCTCGACGGCGCGAACCTGCGCATGACGGTCCCCGTGACGTTCGCGGAGGCCGCGCTGGGCACGACGCTCGAGGTGCCGACGCTCGACGGGCACACCGTGCGGCTCAAGGTGCCGGCAGGCACGCCGACCGGCCGCGTGCTGCGGGTCAAGGGTCGCGGCGTGCCGAGCGGGAAGACGCAGGGCGACCTGCTGGTCACGGTTCAGGTCGCCGTGCCGCAGAAGCTCAGCAGGAAGGCGAAGGAGGCGCTCGAGACGTTCGCCGCGGAGAGCGACCACGAGGACGTCCGGGCCGGGCTCGCGCAGCGCGCGGCGGAATGACGCGGCGGGTCGTGCTGCGGCGAGGGAGGTAGCGATGGTCACCGAGGACGCACCGGTGCTGACCGTGTCGCAGGCGGCCCGGCTCGCGGGCATGCACCCGCAGACCCTCCGGCAGTACGACCGCCTCGGGCTGGTGACGCCGCGCCGGACGGCGGGCCGCGGCCGCCGCTACTCGCAGCGCGACGTGGCGCGCCTGCTCGAGGTGCAGCGCCTCGCCCAGGTCGAGGGCATCAACCTTGCCGGGATCCGGCGCATCCTCGACCTGCAGGAGCATGTCGCCCAGCTCGAGGGCCGCCTCGCGGCGCTCGCGACGGAGCCCGGCGGCCGGGTGTTCACGGCCGGCACGACGGGCGACGTCGTGGTGGTGCGCCGAGGCCAGCGCCTCCGCCGCGCGGAGCGGGCGGAGATCGAGGCCGCCGAGGGCGCGCTGGTGCTCTGGCGCCCGCACCGCCGCGGCTAGATCTTTCCGCAACGCAATTCTTCTCTAATTCATCTGTGCAATAGGTAAGGTATTCCTTATTCGATCTCCGGGGAATTCGTGCGCGCATTCACTGTGCAATTCCGTGCGAGAGGAATATCGTGGTTCGCAGCGGCGAGAGCCGGCGTCGAGCGACGAGGAGCACGCGATGAGCACGCTGATGGAGATGCCCGAGGTCACCGAGTGCACCGTCGAGGGCTGCGGCTACAACCATGACCACGGGTGCCACGCCGGCGCGGTCACCATCGCCGGGCACACCGGCGACGCGGCGTGCGCCACGTTCATCCCGCTGAGCTCCAAGGGCGGCCTGGAGAAGGTCGTCGCCCACGTGGGTGCCTGTCAGCGCGGCGACTGCGTCCACAACTCCGACCTCGAGTGCGCGGCGACGGCCATCCGCGTCGGGCCCGGCCCGGACGACGAGAGCCACGCCGACTGCCTCACCTACGCGCACCACTGACGCGACGCCGACCCCCGCCGGAGAGGGTCGGAGGGTCGGTCAGGAGCTAGCGGGCCAGCTGCGTCAGCAGCTCGACGGCGGCGGCGTGCGTCGTCGGGAGGCGCTCCACCCACACCCGGGTGGGGCGCCTCAGCGCGTCCCCGAGACCCATGAGCGCGGCGTTGCGCTCCACCACCCCGCGGGTGGCCTTGGCCAGGTCGGGCACGCCCGTGTCGCGGCGGGCCAGCACGGTGAACACCCCGTCGGTGAGGGCGGCCATCGGGTGCCCTTCCCCGTAGACCTGCTCGAGGGCGCGGCCGACGGTCGCGGAACGCGCCGCGCGGTCCCACGGGGCGAGCCCGTCGACGGCGACGTCGACGACGACGAGGCAGTGCGTGTCCGGCACGCCCTGGTCCGCGCCGACCGCGGCGCCGTAGGTCTCCCGCAGCCGCTCGGCGAGGTACTCGCGCGTGGGCAGCCCCGAGCTGGGGTCGCGCAGCGCCCCGAGCGCCGGCTCGGCGTCCCGTCCGCGCACCCATCCGACGGCCACCGCGCGGATCGCGTCGGGGTCGGTCGGCTCGTGGGCCGCGCGGTACAGGCACTCGACGTCGTCCAGCGTCTCGCCCAGGCCGACGCCGGCCCGGCCGCGCGCGGCGCCGAGGCGGTGGGCGGCGGCGTGCGGGGAGCGGCCGTCCTCGAAGGCCTCGACGAGCGCGTCCACGGCCGGGTGGTACCAGTCGTCGGGGCGCAGCCACACCTCGGCGAGGCTCGTCGCGCGCCAGCGGTCGAGCACGTTCGAGACGTGCTCGGGCGCGCCGTTCTCCGGCGCGCTCGGGGGACCGCTCGTGGACCGGTTCATGTGGATGGGACCGCCATGGTCAGCCATCATGACGCAGTTGTGCGGCATTGACACGGGCGAGATCGGTCCGGAGAGCCCTCTCCGCTGCCCGAGGCACGAAAATCTGCGGAAATCCTGCGGTGATCCTGGGGAATTTCACCCCCGGGGCGGCCCTCGGGGGTGCGTAGAGTACGGAGGTCTGCGCGGTACAGCGCGCACGCAACGCAGCCAGAGCGAGGTCGGGCCATGACGGACGTCTACGTGGGATCGGACGACTCCGCGCGCAGCGACGCCGAACTGATCCTCGACGTGCGCGGCGGAGACCTCGAGGCGTTCGGGGCGCTCTACACGCGGCACGTCCCCGCCGCGCGCGCCGTGGCCCGGCAGTACGTCCGGTCGTCGGCCGACGCGGACGACCTCGTGTCCGAGGCGTTCCACCGCGTGCTCGACGTCCTGCAGCACGGCGGCGGCCCCGACGCGACCTTCCGCGCCTACCTGCTCACCGTGGTGCGGCGCCTCGCCGCCGACCTCGCGCGGGGCGTGAAGCGGACACGGCCGACGGCCGACGACGGCACGTTCGAGGCGGCGCTGGGCCTCGTCGACCCGACCGACGTGGCGACGTTCGAGGGGTTCGAGCACTCCGTCGTCAAGAACGCCTACCAGGCACTCCCGGAGCGTTGGCAGGCCGTGCTCTGGTACACGGAGATCGAGGGACGCGCGCCGGCGGAGGTGGCCCCGATCCTCGGCCTGACGCCCAACGGGGTCTCGGCGCTCGCCTACCGGGCCCGCGAGGGGCTGCGGGTCGGGTACCTGCAGGAGCACC
Source organism: Isoptericola sp. NPDC019693 (assembly GCF_044389085.1). Taxonomy (NCBI): domain Bacteria; kingdom Bacillati; phylum Actinomycetota; class Actinomycetes; order Micrococcales; family Promicromonosporaceae; genus Isoptericola; species Isoptericola sp. NPDC019693. The sequence continues at coordinate 79,566 of NZ_JBIRXP010000002.1, forward strand.
TGACGCACGCGTCGACCGACGGTTGCCGCGTGGTGAACCCGCTGCTCGGCGCGTACGTGCGCGGGGGCCTCGCGCGCCGCGAGGTCGCCAAGGTCGACGCGCACCTCGAGACGTGCGCGGAGTGCCGGTCCCTCGTGCTCGAGCTGGGCGACATCGCGCACGGCATGCGGGCCGTGGTGGCCCCGCTGATCGTGGGCCTGGCGGGCCTGGCGGTCGTGGGAGCGCTCCCGATCGGCGGCATGCTCGGCGGGGCGGTCACGACCGGCGGCGCGGTGAGCGCCGGCAGCGCCGCGGGAGCGGGGAGCACGGTGAGCGCCGGGAGCGTCGGCGCCGTCTCGGGTACGAGCACCGCCACGGCCGGCACCGTCGGCACGACCAGCGTCGGCGGCGCGAGCATCGGCGGCGGTGCGGCGGCCGGAACGACGGCGGGCACGACGGCAGCGACGGCCGGGACGACGGCGGCCACGGCAGGCACGACCGCCGCGGCGACCGCGGGCACGACGGCGGGTGCCGCGACCGCCACCGCGGCGACCGCGGGAACAACGGCGGCGGCGACCGCGGGCACGGCGGCGGCCGCGGGCGCGGCGGTCGGCACGGCGGGCGTGGCCGCCGCGGCGAGCGCCGTCGCCGTCGCGACCGTCGGGGTAGTCACGGTGCTCAACGCGCTCGGCAGCGGCGAGGAGCCGCCGGCGGTCGTGCCGCCCGCACCCGTGACCGTCCAGGGCGCCCCGTGGGCGCCGCCCGGGGAGCAGCCCGGCGAGGGCGAGGTGCAGCCCGCCGACCCGGCCGAACCCGCCGTCGACCCGACCGCCGACCCGACGAGCCCCGTCAACCTGCTCGGCACCACGCTCTTCGCGCCCGTCGCGGACCTCACGGTCACCGCCGCCGCGGCGCCGCTCGAGCCCCGCACGGCGCAGCCGCTGGTGCTCACCGTGAGCAACACGGGACAGGCGGCGGCGAGCGCGGCGGTCGTCGAGGTCGTCCTGCCGGACGGCGTCGACCTGGCCCTGCCCCAGGCGCCGGCCGGCGCCTCCGTCGGCGACGTCCTCGCCGACGACGCCCTGGCGTGCACGCCGGGGGACGCTACGGGCCGGACGGCACGCTGCACGGTCGGCACGCTCGAGCCGGGAACCTCCCGCGACGTCTCCGTGCCGGTGCGTGCGAACGCCGGAGGCAGCTACGCGATCGGGGCGGCGGTCTGGGCGGACGGCGTGGGCCGGGAGGACGTCGCCCTGGCACCCACGACCGTGCGGCACTTCGGCGCCGAGCTCACGGCCTCCGCGAGCGACGTCGTCCCCGTCTCCAACCCCGGCGCCGCCTGGGTGCCCGTCGCCGTGCGCAACACCGGCGACCAGCCCGCCGCCGCCTGGTCCGTCGAGCTGGCGGTGCCCGCCGGGCTGCGGCCCGTAGCGTCGGACGGCGACCTCGTGTGCGTGCCCGGCGACGCCGGCGCCGTGTGGACCTGCGTGGCCCGGCCCGAGGCGGCCCCCCTGGCGCCCGGCGAGCAGCTGACGGTCCGCCTGCGCGTCGTGGCGGACGGCTCCACCGCGCCGGGGGCCGTGACCGTCGCCGCGACGCCTCAGCTCCCGGGCTCGGTGCACACGGTGGGCGGCAACGCCGGGGTCACCGTCGCACAGTCGTGGGCGGGCGCCGCCTCGGGCGCGGGCGCGGTCCAGGCCGTCTGCACCGCCGTCGGCGGGGTGGGCACGGCCTCGGCCGTGGTCGAGGGCACGTACGTCAACCAGACCGACCAGACCCTCGCCGTGCGGCTCGACGCCGCGGGGAGCACCGCGGCGGCGGCGCAGGAGGTCGCGCCCGGGGGGTCGGTGACCGTCCAGGTGCCCGACGGGATCCGGGTCCCGTCGGGCAACGCCACCTGGACCGTCGCGACGACCCTCGGTGGCGAGACGTACCGCACCACCGTGCCCGGCGGGACGCACCGCGCGGCCGACTGCTACGACCCCGCGTGGGACGTCTCGACCTCGGCTCAGACGGTGAACGTCGACGGCCGCCTGCAGGTGCGCGGCACGCTGACCAACACGGGCGCGGAGGCGATGCGCGTCGAGATGGCCGCGGCGGGCGTCACCACCGAGCCGAAGCGGCTCGCCGCCGGGGAGAGCGCCACGTTCGTCGCCGCCACCGACCGCGCCTCGCTCGGCGCGGGTGCCGCGGAGTTCCGGCTGTACCGGTGGGTGGCCGACGCCGACGGCGACGAGCCCGCGCAGGGTGTCGTTCCCGCCGTCGCGCCGACGGCCTCGTACCCGGCCGCCGTGCTCGCCCCGGTCGTCGGCGGCGCGGTGACGCTCACCGCGGCCGAGTGCCGGTTCGACGCCTCCGCCGACCGGTCGTGGCGCACGGTGTCGGTCCCCGTCGACAACTCCGGCTCCACGCACCCCGTCCGGTTCGCGGTGCAGGGCGGGGCCGGGGACCGGCGGGCCGCCACGGTCGACGCCGGCGCGACGGAGACGCTGACGGTGTCGGTGCCGTGGGGCACCCGCACCCTGACGGTCACGGCCGACGGCCGCGACCTCACCAGCGTCGACGTCCCGGAGTTCGACAGCTGCGCGACGGTGACCTGGCCGGACGCGGTGGACGTGTCCACCTCGACCCGCTGCGTCGAGGACCAGGCTCAGGTGCTGGTCGACGTGCGCAACCGCGACGCGAGCGACTGGACGGCGAGGCTCGCGGGCGGCACGGAGAAGGACGTCCAGGCGGGCTCCACCGCCACGCTCCGGACGGCTGCGGCCGGGCTGACGGCCGATGCCGGCCAGGTGACCGTGCGGCTCGGGCGTGAGATCGAGGGCCGGGAGCGCACCGTGGAGCGGACCGTCGACCACGACGCGGTGTCGTGCGTCGTCGTCGACCCGCAGGCGCGGCTGGACCCGGGCGCCGTGCAGGTGGAGAAGGGCCGGTGGCGCTCGACGTCCACCCGGCCCGTGTCGGTGGTGCTCGACAACACCGGCTCGTCCGTGCCGCAGGACTTCACCGTGCAGGGGTCGAACGGCGCGTCCGTCGCGGTGACCGTGCCGGCCCGCCAGAGCGTGACCGCCGACGGCGGCACGGTGCGGGGGCGCGACGGCGCCACCTACGCCGTGGGCGCCGGAGACTGGTCCGTCGAGCTGGTCGTCGACCCCTTCACCGGCACGACCGGCTGGTGCGCCGAGCGTCCGCGGTGGGGCGACCGCCACGAGGTGGGCGACGTCGTGTCGTGGCACGGCGCGAACTACCGCTACGCGGGACGCGGGGACGCCTCGGCCGACGAGGCCGGCAACGGCAACGGGAACGGGAACGCCGACGGCAAGGGGAACGGCAACGGCCGCTGGTCGGGCCGGGGCTCGGCGGGGGCCTGGGAGCGGGTCGGGGACTGCGAGTACCGCTGACCCCGACCGGGGCCGGCACCCGTCAGACGATGCCGTACAGGCGGTCGCCGGCGTCGCCCAGCCCGGGCACGATGTACTTCTGGTCGTTGAGCCGCTCGTCGACGGCGGCCACCACGATCTGCACGTCGACGCGCGAGCCGACGGCGTCCTCGAGCACCTTCAGGCCCTCGGGGGTGGCGAGGAGGCACACGGCGGTGACGTCGCGGGCGCCGCGCTCCAGCACGTAGTCGATGGCCGCGACCAGGGTGCCGCCCGTGGCGAGCATGGGGTCCAGCAGGAAGACCTGCCGGTCGGTGAGGTCGTCGGGCAGCCGGTTCGCGTACGTCACGGCCTCGTAGGTCGACTCGTCGCGCTGCAGGCCGAGGAAGCCGACCTCCGCCGTCGGGATCATGCGCGTCATGCCCTCGAGCATCCCGAGGCCGGCGCGCAGGATCGGCACCACGAGGGGGCTCGGGTCGCTGAGGCGCACGCCCGTGGTCGTGGTGACCGGGGTGCGGATCTCCTTCGGCTCCGTGCGCACGTGCCGCGTCGCCTCGTAGGCGAGCAGGGTCACGAGCTCGTCGACGAGGAGGCGGAACGTCGCCGACGGGGTCTTCTCGTCGCGGAGGACGGTGAGCTTGTGGTCGACCAGCGGGTGGTCGGCGACGTGCAGGCGCATGGCCCCCACGGTACCCGCGAGTTGTCAGGCCCAGCGCACGCTATACGCGACTGTGGCCCTGACAACTCGCGGGGCGGCTAGCCTGACGGGCATGACGTCCGACGCCGCGCCCGGCCTCGCGCTGCCGTGGGCCGACGGCGAGTTCCCGCCGCCCACGGTCAGCGGCCGGAGGCGCGCATGGGACGCGCTCATGGGGCTGGCGCTGCACGAGGCGTCGCACGCGCTCGCCAGCGACGACGTGCCGGTGGGGGCGCTCGTCGTCGACGCGGACGGCCGGCTCGTCGGGCTCGGCCGCAACCGGCGCGAGGAGACCGGGGACCCGACGGCGCACGCCGAGGTGCTCGCCCTCCGGCAGGCCGCCACCACGCGCGGGGAGTGGCGGCTGGAAGGGTGCACGCTCGTCGTCACGCTCGAGCCGTGCGTCATGTGCGCCGGCGCGCTCGTCGCGGCGCGCGTGCGGCGCCTCGTGCTCGGCGCGTGGGACCCGAAGGCCGGCGCCACCGGCTCCGTGTGGGACCTGGTGCGCGACCAGCGCGCGAACCACGCCGTCGAGGTCGTGGGCGGGGTGCGCGAGGACGAGTGCGGCGGAATCCTGCGAGACTTCTTCGAGTCCCGCCGCTGACGACGACGCACGCGCGGGCCGATCATTCCCCACGACGACGGAGGTCAGCAGGGCATGGACACGACGGCACGCGCGACGGCACCGACCCTGGACGACTACGCCCGGCACAGCGCGTACTCCGACCCCGGCCCGCACGAGGAGCTGCTCCGCGCCGTCGTCCCGACGCCGGCCGCCACGGGGGCCGCGGCGTGCGCGACGATCGTGCACTACCGGGCGGGGCGCCCGACGCTCACCGACGCGCAGCGCGCGGACATCGACCAGCGGTGGCTGTCGTCGATCCTCGACACCGCGGTCGCCCGCCGCACGGGCCCGCTCGACGCACCCCGTGACGTGCCGCAGCAGGTGGCCGGCTGCTGCCGCGACCACACGCTGTTCTCCCTCGGCGTGCTGCGGTCGCACGGCGTGCCCGCGCGGTCGCGGATCGGGTTCGCGGGGTACTTCGAGCCGCCCTTCTTCCACGACCACGTGGTCGTGGAGCACTGGGACGCGGGCGCCGGCGGCACGGGGGAGAAGGGCACGGGGCGCTGGGTGCGCTGGGACCCGGAGCTGACGCCGGACGGCGCGTGGGGCTTCGACGTGCGCGACATGCCCACGGGGCCGCAGTCCCCGTTCCCGACCGCCGCGGAGGTGTGGCGGGCGATCCGCGCCGGGCAGGTGGACCCGGCGTCGTACGGCGTCGCGCCCGACCTGCCCGAGCTGGGCGGCCAGGACTTCGTGCGCGGGTACGTGCTGCTCGAGCTGGCGCACCGGATGCGCGACGAGGTGCTGCTGTGGGACGTGTGGGGCGCGACGCCCGACGACGTCCCCGGGGTCGGGGACCTCTGGGCGCAGGAGGCGGGCGGCGACGACGCCCCGGTGGAACCCTCGCCCGAGCCGACGTCCGACGAGCTGGACGCGCTCGCCGACGAGGTCGCCGCGCTGCTGGTCGCCGCCGACGCGGGGGACGCCGCGGCCGAGGACGGGCTCGCGGCGCGCTACGCCGGCCGGTGGGCGGCGCGCGGGCTGGTCACGACGCTCTCGCCCACGGGCCGGGTCGGGATCACGGACCTGCGCGGGCGCACGACCCGCTGGGCCGGCGCCCCGGCCTGACCGGCGCGGACCGTCACAGCGCCGCGAGGCGGACGCCGAAGACGTCGCGCAGGGCGCGGCGTGCCGCGTGCCAGCCGCCCATGCCGTGCACACCGGGGCCGGGGGGCGTGGACGCCGAGCAGAGGTACACGCCGCCGGCCACGCGGTACGGGTTCGCGCGGAGGGTGGGGCGGGCGAGGATCTGCCACATCGTCGCGGCGCCGGCGGAGATGTCCCCGCCGGCGTAGTTCTGGTTGTGCTCCGCCATCGCGGCGGCCGGGATCGCGCGGCTCGCCACGACGACGTCGCGGAACCCGGGCGCGAACCGCTCGATCTGCGCGGTGACGGTCCCGGTGACGTCGACGTCGGAGCCGGCGGGCACGTGCGTGTACGTCCACAGGGGCCGCAGTTCGGCGTCCCCGGCCACGACGCGGCGGGAGGGGTCGACGACGGTCGGGTCGCTGACCAGGCACACGGGCCGCTCCGCGTGCCGCCCGGCCGCGACGGCGTTCTCCGCCGCGGCCATCTCGGCGCGCGTGCCGCCGACGTGCACGGTGCCCGCCCGTCCGACCTCGGGGTCCGCCCACGGCACCGGACCCGACAGCACGTAGTCCACCTTCGCGGCCGCGTTGCCGTGCCGGAACGCCCCGAGCGCGCGGCGCAGGCCCGGCGCGACGGCGGGGCCCAGCACGCCGAGCAGGGTGCGCGGCGTCGTGTCGAACAGGACGGCGCGCGCGGCGGGCAGGTCCGCCGCGGTGCGCACCCGGTGGCCCGTCACGACCGTGCCCCCGTGCGCCTCCAGGTCCGCGACGAGGGCCGCGACGATCGCGCCGGACCCGCCGCGCGGGATCGCCCAGCCGCCGTCGAACCGTCCGTCCCGGCCGGGGGTGGCGTGCGCCAGCGCGCCCAGCAGCAGCGAGGTGCCGGCGGCGGACAGCGAGGGCAACGGGGTGATGGTGTGCGCGGCGACACCGGTGAGCAGCGCGCCGCCGTCGCCGGAGAACCGGCCGTCCCACGCCCGCGTGCCCTGCTCGAGCAGCGCCAGGGCGAACCGGACGGCGCTCGCCCCGGCCCGCAGCGGGTCGGCCGCGTCGAGCACCCCCGGCGGGACGGACCGGTGGGCGCCCATGCCGAGGGCCACCACGGCCTCCCACTGCTCGGCCAGCGGGCCGAGCAGGGAGCGCCACGCCGCGCCGTCGGGGCCGAGGCGCTCGGCGGTGCGCCCCAGGTCCCGGTATGCGATGGCGGCCCGCCCGCCCGGCAGGGGCTGCGCGTACGACACCTCCGGCGTGCGGAGCTCGACGCCGTGCGCGCGCAGGTCGAAGGCGCGGAAGAACGGCGACGCCCACGCCATCGGGTGCACGGCCGAGCACAGGTCGTGGACGACGCCGGCGGGCAGGCCCGCGAGCGGGTCGCCGCCGTCGCCGTGCTCGTCCCCGGGCCCGAGGGTGCGCGCCCCGCCGCCGACGGTCGCGTTCGCCTCCAGGACCGTGACGGACAGCCCGGCGCGGGCGAGGGTCACCGCGGCCGCGAGCCCGTTGGGTCCCGACCCGACCACGACGGCGTCCAGCATGCTGCCTCCCTCCGGCCGCGGCGGGCGCCCCCGGCGTGGGATCTCCCTACCCTGAGGACGTGGGGGCGCGGGCTGTCCGGCCGACACCTTGCAGCCTAGTCTCGAGGGCATGACCAGCACGGACGCCGCCGCGCACGGCGTGGACGCCGCCCCGGCCCTGAGCTCGCGGGCCGCGCTGCTGCGTGCGCCCGTCGACCCGGCCACCTTCCGGGCCCTCGCCCAGCTCGCCGTCGGGTCCGGCTGGCTTCTCATGGCCGGGACGGTCCTGTGGGTCTCGGTGCTGCTCTGCGCCCTGCTGGTGCCGGCCCTCGGGATCGGGCTGCCGGGCCTGGCGGCGTCGCTGTTCGTCGCGCGGTGGTTCGCCACGGTCGAACGGGGCCGGATCGCGGTACAGACCGACGTGGTGATCCCGTCACCGACGCCGCCCGCCACAGGGCCGGTGACGTGGGGCCGCGCGTGGACCCTGCTGGTCGCACCCCTGCGGGACCCGCGGGCCTGGGCCGCGGCGAGCTACGCCTTGCTCGGCACGCTGCTCGTGACGGTCGGCCTGCTGCTGGTCGCGACCCTCGCCGCCGGCGCGGTGGCCCTCGTCGTCGTCGGGGCCGTGACGGCGGCAGCGGCGTCACGGAGCGGCTGGGTGTCGGCGTGCCCTGGGTGGTCGTGCTGGTCGCCGCGCTGGCGCTGGCGGTCGCGCTGATCTGGGCGTCAGCGGTGCTCGCCCAGTACGCGACGCTGCTCGTGGTCCGGCTGGCGACCGCGATGCTCGGGCCATCGGCGTCCGAGGTCGCCCGCGCCCGGACCGCGGTGGCCGAGCAGGAGGCGCGGGCCGCGCGTGAGCGCGCCGTCGTCCTCGCCGAGACGCGCTCGCAGGCGGTCGCGTCCGCGGACTCCGAGCGCCGTCGTATCGAGCGCGACCTGCACGACGGCGCCCAGCAGCGCCTCGTCGCGCTGGGCGTCGAGCTGGGGGTCGCGCGGCGCGCCGCCGACCGTGACCCCGCCACCGCCGCCGCCGCGTTGGAGCACGCGCACGACGAGGTCAAGGGAACCCTGGCCGAGCTTCGCGACCTGGTGCGCGGGATCCACCCCGCCGTGCTGTCCGACCGCGGGCTGGACGCCGCGCTCTCGGCGCTCGCCGCCCGCAGCCCCGTCCCGGTGCGCGTCGACGTGCAGACGGACCTCACCGCTGCGGACCCGGCGGCGCAGGCGGCCGCCTACTTCGTCGTCGCCGAGGCCCTGACCAACGTGGCCAAGCACGCGCAGGCGTCGTCGGTCGTGGTGCGGGCGCAGATCGTGGACCACCGCGACGACCCCGCGGGCGCCGGGCCGGCGGCGCGCCTGCGGGTCGTGGTCGAGGACGACGGGAAGGGCGGCGCCGAACCCGCACCGGGCAGCGGCCTCGCCGGCCTGCGGGGCAGGGTCGCCGCGCTCGACGGCGCGTTCGACCTCATCAGCCCGCCCGGCGCGGGCACCCGACTCACCGTGGAGGTGCCGTGCGCATCGTGATCGCCGAGGACTCCGTGCTCCTCCTGGACGGGCTCACCCGGCTGCTGACGGCGGAGGGCCACACGGTGACCGGCCACCACACCGCCGACGAGCTGGTCGCCGCGCTCTCGCGGCCCGGCGCCGCGCTGCCCGACCTGCTGGTGACCGACGTCCGGATGCCGCCGTCCCACACGGACGAGGGCCTGCGGGCCGCCCTCCACCTGCGCAGCCTGCACCCCGAGCTCCCGGTCCTCGTGCTGTCGCAGTACGTGGAGCAGCGGTACGCGGCCGAGCTGTTCGCCCGCGGGGCCCGCGGGCTCGGGTACGTGCTCAAGGACCGGGTGGCCGACGTCGACGCGTTCCTCGACGCCGTCGACCGGGTGGCCGCCGGCGGCACCGTCATCGACCCGGAGGTCGTCACGCAGGTGATCGCCCGCAGCCGCCGCTCCGACCTCGACCAGCTCACCCGTCGCGAGCGCGAGGTGCTCGCGCTCATGGCGGAGGGCCGCTCCAACACCGCGATCGCGGACCGCCTCGTCGTCGGCATGCCCGCCGTCGAGAAGCACGTCACCAGCATCCTGACCAAGCTCGGGCTCCCGCCCGACGCCGACGCCAACCGCCGCGTGCTCGCCGTGCTGCGGTGGCTCGACGAGAACGGAGCACGACCATGACCGGCACCGAGCCCACGTACCAGCCCGCCTACGAGCCCGCGTACCCGCCTCCAGGGCAGCCGCCCGCCCCGCGGCGGAGCGCGACCGGCCGCGTGCTGCTGGTCGTCGGCGTCGTGCTGGGGCTCGTGGTCGTGCTCTGGGTGGCGCTGTTCCTCGTCGACCTCGCGATGGCGCGCACGACCACGACGCACGAGTCGTACCCGGCCGCCGGGACGGTGGAGCTCGTGGCCGACGCCGATGTCACGGTGGCGGTCGCCGAGGGCGACGTCGAGGTGGAGCGGGTCGCGCACTCCGGGCTGACCGGCCCGACCTACCGCGCGCAGGAGTCGGCCGACCGGCTCGTCGTGACGCACGAGTGCGTGCGCTGGCTCTGGGTCGCGTCCCGGTGCGGGGGCGGGCTCGACGTCACGCTCCCCGCCGACACGCAGGTCGTGGTCCGCTCCTCCAACGGGGACGTGCGGGCGAGCGGTGTCGCCGGCGACGTCGAGCTGGCGTCGTCCAACGGTGCGGTGGAGGCCACCGGGATCGGCGGGCGCCTGGACGTGACGTCCAGCAACGGCGACGTCGTCGTCAGCGGCGCCGGCGGCGACGTGGACGTCCGCTCGTCCAACGGGGCCGTCGAGGTGACCGACGTGGGCGGGACGCTCGACGCCGGGTCCAGCAACGGCGACGTCCGTGCCGACGGCGTGGCCGGGTCGGTGGTCGCGATCTCCAGCAACGGCACGGTCGACGTCGTCGGAGCGGGCGGGGACGTGCGCGCCGAGTCCAGCAACGGCGAGGTCACGGTGATCGGTGACGGCGAGCCCGTGAACCTGCTGATCGACACGTCGAACGGCAGCCAGACGATCGAGGGCCCCACCGACCCGGCGTCGAGCCGCACCGTCGACATCCGCTCGTCGAACGGGGACGTCTCCTACCTGGTCCGGTGACGGACCGCGTCAGAGCCGGTCGGCCAGCGCGACGAGCGTCTCGGTGACGCCGTCGTCCACCTTGACGGTGGCGAGCGGGTCGCCGCGCGTCTCGCCGCGGTTGACGATGACGACCGGCTTGCCCGCCTTGGCCGCGTGCCGCACAAACCGCAGGCCGCTCATCACCGTCAGCGACGTGCCCGCGACGAGCAGCGCGTCGGCGTCGTCCACGAGGGAGTACGCGCGCTGCACCCGCTCGCGCGGCACGTTCTCGCCGAAGTACACGATCTCGGGCTTGAGCACCCCGCCGCAGAACTCGCACGGCGCCGGCACGAAGTGGCTGGTCTGCTCGATGACGGCGTCCGCGTCGGGGGCGGTCTCGATGTCCGCGACCGTCGCGCCGTCGTCGAGCAGCGACTCGACGAAGCCCGGGTTGAGGGCGTCCAGCCGCTCCGCCAGGTGCGCGCGGCTGATGACGCGCCCGCACTGCAGGCAGATCACGCGGTCGTAGCGGCCGTGCAGGTCGATGACGTGGCGCGAGCCCGCGTCCTCGTGCAGCAGGTCCACGTTCTGGGTGATGACGCCGCGCACGACGCCCCGGTCCTCCAGCCGGGCGAGGGCGCGGTGCCCGGCGTTCGGCTCGGTGCGGTGCACCACCTGCCAACCCACGTGGTTGCGGGCCCAGTAGTGGCGGCGGAAGGCCTCGTCGGCCACGAACTGCTGGTACGTCATCGGCGCGCGCTTCGGCGAGTCGGGGCTGCGGTAGTCCGGGATCCCCGAGTCGGTCGACACGCCCGCGCCCGTCAGGGCGGTCACCGTGCCGCCCGCCAGGACGCGCACGGCGTCGTCCACCGTGCCGTGGTGCACGACGGCGTCGGGCGGGAGCTCCCACCGCCGGTCCTGGTAGGTCGGGGCGAGCGGCCGGGGCACGGGTTGCACGCCTTCGAGCGTACGTCGCTCCGCCCCCGGGCACCGTCCCCCGCGAGGTAGTCCCGAGGGTTGAACTACCTCGGCGGGGTGCGGACCACCTCGCGGTCAGCTCGTGGTGGTGTCGGCGGTGCTCGACGACGACTGGTCGGTCTGCGCGCCCTGCTCGTCCCGCGTGCCGGACGGCGCGCCGCCCATGCCGCCCGCGGGGGCCTCGCCCGCCGTGGCGGTGCCGACCTCCTCGCCGTCCGCGGTGAGCGTGTACGTGGCGCCGTCGGTGATCTCCGGGCCGGAGTACACGACCGACTGGGCGGTCTTCGAGAGCGTGATCGTCGCGACCTGCGTGCCGTCGGCGTCCACGACCGCGACCTCGGTGCCGGCCTCGAGCGTGGAGTCGGCGGTGAGCGCCACCCAGCCCTGCGACGAGCCCTCCGAGGGAGCCTGCGCCATGCCCGAGGAGCCCACCGCCAGCAGCGTGCCGCCCGTGACGTCCAGGTCGCCCGCGACGTCGAGCGCGCCGTTCCCGCCGTTCGTCGGGCCCTCGACGACGATCGTGCCGCCGCTGATCTCCGCGACGCCGTTGGAGTCCAGGCCGTCGCCCTCGGCGTCCACGTGCAGCGTGCCGTCGGTGATCGTGATCGACGCGCCCTCCATGACCTGGTCCATGGGCGCGCCCCCGCCCCCGCCTCCGCCCTGCGGCATCTCTCCGTCCGCCGGGCGTTCGGGCATCTCGCCGTCAGCGGGCGGCTCGCCGGCCGGCATCTCGTCGTCCGCCGGCGGCTCCGGCTGCGCCTGCTGGTCGTCCGCCGTGCCGTCGGTCGTGGTGTCGGTCGCGTCGCCCGTCGTGGCGTCGGCCGAGCTCTCGGTGGCCGTGTCGTCCTCGGCCTCCTTGACGGTCGCGTTGAGACCGTCGTCGGTGGAGGTGATGTCGATGTCGCCGCCCGAGACGGCGATGGTCGCGGCCTCGATGCCCTCCTCGGAGCCGGTCACGGTGAGCGTGCCCCCGGTGATCGCGACGTCGGTGAAGCCCTGCACGCCGTCGGAGCCGGCCTCGACGGTGACGTCGCCGCCGGTGAGCGCGACGTACCCGGCGGTGGCGTCGTCGTCGGCGTCGGACTTCAGCCCGTCGCCGCCGGCGGTGACGTCGATCGTGCCGCCGGAGACGACGAGGTAGTCCTTGCCGCGGATCGCGTCGTCGGCGGCCTGGACGGTGATCGTGCCGGACGCGATCACGAGGCCGTCCTTGCCGGTGATGCCGTCGTTCGCGTTCCCGACCACCTCCAGCGAACCGTTGCCGGAGATCGCCAGGTCGGCGGTCGAGTACAGCGCGGCGTTGGCCGCGTTGTCGGACGTGGTGTCGGCGTACTCGGCGGCGTCCTCGAGCCGGTTGGTCGAGCCGTCGGCGAGGACGACGGACACTTGGTCGGCGTCCTGCACGTCGATCGCGGCGCCGGTGGAGCTGGTGACGTCGGCGGCGTCGAGCACGAGGCGCACGACGCCGTCGGCGGACGAGTCGACCACGACCTGGCCGTCGTCGAGCGTGCCGGAGATCCGGTACGTGCCCGGCCGGGTGATCGTCACGGTCGACCCGTCGACCGTGACGCCGTCGCCGGAGGCCGACGCAGTGTCGCCGTCGAGCGAGACGGCGACCTCGTCGGCCGTGTCCCAGGTCGCGTCGGCCAGCGCCGCCGTCTCCTCGGACGAGAGGTTCTCCGCGAGGACGTCCTGGGCGGAGCGGCCGGAGTTGTCCGTCGCGGACACCTGGGTGGTGGTGGTGCTGTCGGACGTCGCGGCGCCGTCGGCGCCGTCGGTGCCGGCGGTGCACGCGGCGAGCGCACCGACGGTCAGCGTGCCGGCGGCGGCGAGCGCCACGGCACGGGTCCAGAGCTTCTGCGGGCGGGGGATGCGCATGGTGGGGTCCTCTTTCGCTGGTGGGGTCGGGTGGGTGGCGTCGCGGTCAGGCGGCAGCGAGCCGCTCGCGCCGCAGCCGGCGCCAGGGATGGTCGGGCAGGTCGGGCCGCAGGGTGGCGAGCCCGGTCGCGTACTTGGAGATGCGGTCGGGGCGGTGGCCGGCGTGCCACAGGGCCCGGTCGGCGGACGACGGTGCGGTGCCGGCCTTGGTCTCGACGACGACCAGGTCGCCGACGTCGGCGGTGCCGGCCGTGCCAGACGTCCCGGCCGTCCCGGTGGTGGCGCCGGGCCCCGCGAGCCGCCACCGCAGCCCGGTGTCGAGGGTGAGGCGGGCGTCGGGCAGCAGCACGGTGGTGCGCCGGTACGCGGACCGCAGCACGGGGGAGAGCTGCGCCGACGGCGGGGCGTCGAGGCGGGCTGCGGCGAGCCGGTCGTCGACGAAGTCCAGGCCCTCGCCGTCGAGCGGGGCCGCGGGCTCCCACGGGCGCCGCTCCTTGACGGTGACCCCGCGGGCGGCGCGCGTCTTGACCTCCAGGAACGTGGTGTTCCCGGTGTCGACGTAGGTGCGCGTGCGGACCTTGAACCGCCGGCGACGACGGCGCGCGGCCAGCCGGAAGGTCAGCAGGTCGGCCGTGTCGTAGTAGGTGGAGGCGTAGGTGAACGACCGCTCGTCGTCGATCTCCAGCACCCGCGGCTCGCGCGGGGCGAGCGTGGCGAGCAGGGTGGCGACCTCGGCGGGGGTGAGCACGTACTTGCGGTCCACGCGGGTCTGCAGCGCGGCCGTGGCGTCGAGCTCGGCGAGCGTCACGGGCGCGGCGTCCGCGAGGCCGCGGGCGACGACGGCCTCGGCGCTCACCGGGCCACCGCCATCGCGTCGTCGGGCACCGCGGCCGGCGCCGCAGCCCGGGCGCCGCCGGACGGGAGGTCGTAGCGGACCTCGACGCGCGTGGTGTCGTCCGCGAGGTCGATCTCCTGCACGGACACCGACCGCACGCGCGCGCCGAGCAGCGCCTCGAGGTGGGCGGTGAGCTCGTCCCGGTCGACGACGGCGCGGTCGAGGACGATCGTCTGCGAGGCGTGGCGCGCCAGCAGGCGCGGGTGGTCGGCCACGGCCATGACCACGAGGATCAGGGCCGACCCGGCCACGCCGAGCCAGCCGCCCGACGTGCCCAGCCCGCCCAGGAGGCCGAGGGCGAGCGCCGCGAAGTAGTACGCGACCTCACGCTGGGACAGCTCGTCGGACCGCAGCCGGATGATCGACAGGACGCCGAACAGCCCCAGCCCGAGGCCGGCGGCGATCGAGCTCGACGCCAGCACCGCCGACACCGCGAGCACGCCGACGTTGACGCCCAGGTACGCGACGACGAGGTCGCGGCGCCGGTGCCGGGGGAAGTAGAGGGCGAAGGTCAGGATCGACACGGCGACGAGGTCGACGGCGTACAGGGCTGCGGGAGGCATCGGGGCTCCGGGATGTCGTGGACCGGTGGCGGTCCGTGGGTGGGCAGGACACCTAGGAGACACCTCGTGTTCAGGCGGGGGCTGAGGAAGTCCTGGGAGTCGCCCAGGAGCGGTGGGCGGACCCTGGGAACGTCGCCGAGCAGGCCCGACGTGCGGGCACCCGCGGGTCGTGCCGATCATCAGGACGTGACGCAGCAGACAGGACGACGACGGCTCGGGGCCGGTGGCCGCGTCCTCGCCGTGGTGGTCGCTGCCCTGCTGGCCGGGACCGGGTGCGTCGCGAGCGGGCAGCAGCCCGGCCAGGCGACCGGGGCCGTCGCGGACGCCCTCGCCGAGGCCGGCTCGGCCGGCGAGACCGCACGGCTCGCCGTCGAGCTGCTGGACCAGGGGCGCATCACCGGCCCCGTGGCGGACACCACCCTGCTGGACCAGCTCCACACCCTGGACGACGCCGACTTCGCGCTCACCACCCTCGTGCCGCCCGACGCGGCGTCCTCCGACCACCGGACGGCCGGGCTGGAGGCCGTGGGCGACGTGTCGGACGCCGTCGTCGCCGCGCGGGCCTGGGTCGCGGCCCGGTCCGGGGGAGACGTCGCGGGCGCCCAGGACGTGCCGGCCTCGGCCGAGGAGCTGCTCTCCGACCTCGCCACCGCGCTCGACACGACCGACGCCGCCCTCGCCGAGGCGGGTGGCCCATGAAGAAGCTCCTCGCCGCGGCCCTCGGGATCCTCACCGCCATCGGCGGCTTCGTCGACATCGGCGACCTCGTGACCAACGCCGTCGTCGGCTCCCGGTTCGGCATGTCGCTCGCCTGGGTCGTGCTGGTCGGGATCGTCGGCATCTGCCTCTTCGCCAGCATGGCCGGCCGGGTGGCGGCGGTGAGCGGCCGCGCCACCTTCGAGATCATCCGCGAACGGATGGGCCCGCGCGCCGCCGGAGCGAACCTCGCGGCGTCGTTCGCGATCAACCTGCTCACCCTCACCGCGGAGGTCGGGGGCATCGCGCTCGCGCTGAACCTCGCGAGCAGCGTCGAGCCCCGCCTGTGGATCCCCGTGGCGGCGCTCGCGGTCTGGTTCGTGCTCTGGCGCGTGAAGTTCCAGATCCTGGAGAACGTCGCCGGCCTGCTCGGGCTGCTGCTCGTCGGGTTCGGCGTGGCGCTGTTCCTGCTGGGCCCGGACTGGGGCGAGCTGCTGCGCCAGGCCGTGCCGCCGTCACCGCCGGGCACCGAGTCGCCGGCGACCTACTGGTACTACGCGGTGGCGCTGTTCGGCGCGGCGATGACCCCCTACGAGGTGTTCTTCTTCTCCTCCGGCGCGGTCGAGGAACGCTGGACGGCGAAGGACCTGTCGACCAACCGCGCCAACGTGCTCATCGGGTTCCCGCTCGGCGGGCTGCTGTCGCTCGCGATCGCCGCCTGCGCGGCAGTGGTGCTGCTGCCCGCCGGCATCGAGGTCTCCTCGCTCTCGCAGATCGTGCTGCCCGTGGCGCAGGCCGGCGGCGTGCTGCTGCTCGCCGTCGTCATCGTCGGGATCGTCGCCGCGACGTTCGGCGCCGCGCTGGAGACCGCCCTGTCCAGCGGGTACACGCTGGCGCAGTACCTCGGCTGGTCGTGGGGCAAGTTCCGCCGCCCCGCCCGGGCGGCGCGCTTCCACCTCACGATGATCGTGGCGCTGCTGCTCGCCGTCGGGATCCTCATGACCAGCGTGGACCCGGTGGCCGTGACGGAGATGTCGGTGGTGTTCTCCGCCGTCGCGCTGCCCCTGACGTACGTGCCGATCCTCGTGGTGGCGAACGACCCGGAGTACATGGGCGAGCACGTCAACGGGCGGGTGGTCAACGCCCTGGGCACGGTGTACCTGGTGGTCGTGGTCGCCGCGGCGCTCGCGGCGATCCCGCTGATGATCGCGACGGGAGCGGGCTCATGACGGGGCGCAGGAGCGAGACCCGCCTCGTCGACGCGCGCCTGCACCTGCTCAGCCGCCAGGTGCTCGACGTCGACGGCGAGCCCGTGAGCACCGTCGACGACCTGGAGCTGGCGGGCCCCGACGGCGGGGAGGTCGTCGCCGGCCAGGAGGTGCACGTCGCGGCGATCCTCGGCGGGCCCGTGCTCGCGACCCGCCTCTTCGGTGGAAAGGTGCCCCGGTCGCGGATGACGTCGATCGCGTGGGACGACGTCGGGCACCTGGGCACCGCGATCGAGCTCACCGTCTCCTCCGACGCCCTCGATGCGGACTGGGTGGAGCACTGGGTCCGCGAGCGGCTGATCGCCCGCATCCCCGGCGGCAGGCACGACCCGGAGGCCGGCGCATGAACGTCGGCGACCTCCTCGACGCGCGCGTGCTCGGGCCCGACGGCGCCGCCCTCGGCGTGGTCGTCGACGTCCGCCTGGCCCTCGAGGTCGTCGACGAGCAGGACGGCGGTCCCGGCTCGGGCGAGGACCGGGAGGAGGCCGGCCACGACGCGCCGCTGAGCGCGCAGGCGCGCCGTGACGCCGTCGGCGGCGCGCGGCTGGTCGGACTGCTGGTCGGGCCGCGCGGGGCGGGGTCGCTCCACGGGTACGAGCGCACGGACGTGCGGTCGCCGTGGCCGGTCCCGCAGCTCGTGCGCCGCCGGCACCGCGGCACCTTCCTCGTGCGGTGGGAGCACGTCGCCGCCCTCGACGCGGGGCGGGACGGCCCGACGCCGTGGGTGCGGCTCGCGCCCGGCTACGCGCAGCTGCCGCCGGAGCTCGGATGAGCGCACGACGCTTCCCGGGGGAGGCGTACCGCGTCTGGCACCTGCACCCGCGCTGGTCGCTCGCGCTCCGCGGCGCGGTCGCGGCGGCCCTGGCGTGGGGCGTGGGGATGATCGTGCCCCCGCCGTTCTCCGAGTACCCCTACTACGCCCCGCTCGGCGCCGTCGTCGCCACGACCAGCACGCTGGCACGGTCGGTGCGGGAGTCGGCCCAGGCGGTGGGTGCGCTGCTGCTCGGCGCGGCCGTCGCGCTCGCCGTGGACACCGTGATGTCGCCCAGCGCGCTCTCGGTCGCGCTGGTGGTGGGCGTCGCGATGCTCTGCGCGGGGTGGCGGGCGCTGGGCCAGATGGGGACCTGGGTGGCCAACGCGGCGCTCTTCGTGCTCATCCTGGGCCAGGGCGAGGAGGCGCAGTACGTCGGGGCGTTCGCCGGGCTCGTCCTCGTCGGGGCGGCGATCGGCGTGGGCGTCAACGCGGTCTGGCCGCCACTGCCGATCTCGCCGTCGGAGGCGGCGCTCGACCGTCTCCGTGACGCGCTCGCGGAGCAGGCGGAGGCGCTGGCCGAATGGCTCGAGCACCGCGGCCCACTGGCCCCCGAGGAGTGGGAACGTCGCAGGGCCGGCCTGCGCCCGACGATCGAGCGCGCCCGCGCCGAGGTGGCCCACACGTCGGAGGCGTCGCGCGGCAACCTCCGAGCCCGTCGGCACCGCACCCGCGCGACCGCGCAGGCCGCGCGCGTCGAGGCCCTCGGGATCACCGCGGAGGGGATGGACGAGATCGTGCGGCTGCTCGTCACGTGGGAGCGCGAGGACCTGGACACGGTCGCGCTCGGGCCCGAGCTGCGTCCGGAGTTCGCCTCGGCCCTGCGCGCCCTCGCGGAGGTGCTGCGGGCGCAGGCTGACGCGGGGGCCGGCGTGGGGGACCGCTCGCGAGCCGACGCCGGGGACGAGGCCGGAGCGGGCACCGACGACCCCGTCGCGCGCCTGGCGCGAAGGATCGAGGAGCTCCCCGGGGACGTCCGCGCGGCCCGGGAGCGCTCGGGCGAGGACCATCTCGTCGCCGCCGCGCTCGTGGTGGTGCTGCGGCGCAGCGCCGACGCCCTGGAGGCGTGACCCGGCCCTGCCCCTCCCGGCCCATCCCTGCCCAGCCCGGCCCGGGCACGGGGACGGCCCCGTGCCCTGCGTGCATCGGGACCTGGTGCCACGGTGTGGGGCATGCGCATCGTCGTCGTCGGACAGACCGGGAACGTCGGGACCGCCGTGCTGCGTGCGCTCGCGGACGAGGCGGAGGTGACGTCCGTGCTGGGCGTGGCCCGGCGGCTGCCGGACCGCACGGCCGAGCCGTACCGGCACGCGGAGTGGGCGGCCGTGGACCTGGCGGACGACGACGAGGAGGCCGTCGTCGCGCAGCTCACGGGCCTGTTCCGCGGCGCCGACGCCGTCGTGCACCTCGCCTGGCTGATCCAGCCGAACCGGGACCGCGACCTGCTGCGCGCCGTCAACGTCGAGGGGACGCGACGGGTGGCGCGCGCCGTGGTCGCGGCCGGCGTGCCGCACCTCGTCGCGGCGTCCTCGGTGGGCGTGTACGCGCCGGTCGACGACGACGTGCCGCGCGGCGAGCACTGGCCCGCCGACGGCATCCCGACCTCGCACTACAGCGTCGACAAGGCCGCGCAGGAGGACGTGCTCGACGACCTGGAGCGTGAGCACCCGGAGGTGACCGTCGCCCGCCTGCGCACCGCGCTCGTCTTCCAGGGCGACGCGGGCGCGGAGGTGACGCGGCTGTTCGTCGGCCGGCTCCTGCCGGTGGGCCTGCTGCGGCGCGGGCGCCCGCCGCTGCTGCCGCTGCCGGCGGGGCTGCGGCTCCAGGCCGTGCACGCCGACGACGCCGCGGACGCCTACCGGCGGGTGCTGCTGCGCCGGGCGGGCGGCGCGTTCAACGTGGCCGCGGACGACCTGCTGCGCGGCGCCGACCTCGCACGCCTGGTGGACCACGGCCGCCTGGTGGAGGTGCCGCCCGCGGCCGTGCGCGCCACGGTGTCCCTCGCGTACGCCGCGCGCGTCGTCGCCGCCGACCCGGGCTGGGTGGACATGGCCATGGGTGCCCCGGTCATGGACACGATGCGGGCGGTCACGGAGCTCGACTGGCGGGCGCGGACGTCGGCGGCCGACGCGCTCCAGGAGGTGGTCGCGGGGATGGCCGAGGGGCGCGGCCTCGCCTCCGCGCCGCTGCGGCCGTCGGCGACCCGGCCCGCCGGCGCCTCCACGCTGCCGCTGCGCGGCGCGGACCCGGCGGTGCCCCCGCAGGTGGACCGGGAGCTCCTCGGCCTGTACCTGTCGGACCACCTCACGGGCGCCACGGCCGGCCTCGGGCGCATCGAGCGGATGGTGGGCGACTACGCCGACCTGCCGCTGCACGCGGAGCTGGTGGAGGTGGCCGAGCAGATCCGCGGCGAGCGGGAGCTGTACGTGCGGCTGCTGCGGGCCCTGGGGCTGCCGCGCCGACGCCACCGCCAGCTCCTGGCGGGCGTGGCCGAGCGGCTCGGCCGGCTCAAGCTCAACGGGCGCGTGGTGGAACGGTCGCCGATGTCGGTGGTGCTGGAGACGGAGCTCATGCGGTCCGCCGTGGTGGGCAAGCTGGGCGGCTGGCAGACGCTGGAGGAGCACGCCGCCGAGCTCGGCCTCGACCCCGCGCAGTTCCGCGAGCTCGCCGAGCGCGCGCAGCGCCAGCTCGCCACCCTCGACCGCCTGCACGAGTACGCGCGCGGGCGGGCGTTCCGCGAGACCTACACGGGCCAGTAGGCCCCACCCACCAGGAACGTGACGGAGCTGGCCACGAGCAGCACGGCCGTCGCGGCCAGCAGCGCGGTCAGCACGTACCCGGCGGGGCCCGCCGTCCGGCGTGCCAGCTCGACGGCGCGGCGCACGGGCGGCGAGTCCTTCCCTGCCGCGAGGGCGAGCACGACCAGGCACAGGGGTGCCTGGCTGACCAGGAACCAGCCCGTGAAGACGGCGGCGCCGGCGAGCAGCGAGGGTGCGCTCGCGCCCACCGTGGCCAGCGCGTAGAACGTCGGGTCGCTCAGGGCGGACACGCCCCAGAAGGTGCCCGCGAGCGACATCGCCACGGGCCCGGCGAGGACGGACCGCCTCCGTCCGGGGGCGGGCCGGTGCCGGCGCGCCCAGCGACGCGCGGCCCAGAAGCCCGCACCCCCGGCCGCCACGAGCTGGGCCGCGAGGCGCACCGGGTCGGGGACGCTCACGGCGTCGCGCAGCCACGCCACGACGTGCTGCACCGACTCGCCGAGGACGAGCCCGGTCAGCACGGTGGTGAGCCAGGCCGTCGCGAAGAAGAGCAGGACGACGCGGCGCCGGGCGCCGGCGGCCAGGGCGGGGACGACGAGCAGCGCTCCGAACGGGTCGAGCCCGGCCACGCCGAGACCGAGCACGCTGCCGACCACCGCGAGCGTGCTCACGGACGCCCGCCCGCCGGCAGCTGCGGGGCGAAGAGCGCGACCAGGTGGTCGACGGCGGTGTCCCGGTCGAGCACGCCCGCCTGGACGGCGGCCACGAGGTTGTCGGCCGCGCCGAGGAACGCGACGAGCGTCCCGGTCCGCCGGTCCGGCGGTATCCCGAGCGCCTCGGCGAGCTGCGGCGCGGAGGCGGGCAGCTCGAAGACGTGCTGGTCGACGTGCTCCGCGGCGGTGCGTGCGGCCGACACCGTGTCGTACACCTCGCCCGCTCCCAGGCTGTGGTCCACGTAGGCCGCCGCCAGGACGCCGAGGAGCTCCGCGCGGGACGCACCGCGGGCCGCGGCACGCTCCAGCGCCCCGGTCACGACGGTCTCGTACCCGGCCAGCACGTGCCGCTCCATCTGGAGGAGCAGGTCGGCCAGCGAGTCGAACAGCCGGTACGCGACGGGCTTGGTGACCCCGGTGGCCTCGGCCACGCGCGCGAGGGTCACGGCGCGCCCGCCCTCGGCGCGGGCGATCTCGACCCCGGCCGCGACCAGCATGGCGCGCCGCTCGGCGGCGGGGACGCGGGGGTTCGGGACGCGATGGTCCGGGACGCGAGGGGTGTGCGGCATGGCGGCCTCCGGGGTTCGACGGGGGCCAATGTTACTACTAGTAACATCGGCCCCGCGAACCGCCCGAGGGCTCAGGCCGCGTCGGCCCAGGGGTCCAGCACGACCTTGATGCAGCCGTCCTCCTTGCGCTGGAAGGTGCGGTACGCCTCGGGCGCGTCCTCCAGCGGCAGGCGGTGGGTGCGCAGGTCGAGGACGCCGAGCGGGTCGGCGGGGTCGGCGGCGAGGGGCAGCAGGTCGTCGGTCCACCGCCGCACGTTCGCCTGACCGGTGCGGATCGTGAGCTGCTTGTCGAAGATCTGCATCAGCGGCAGCGGGTCCTTCGCGCCGCCGTAGACGCCCGAGAGCGACACGGTGCCGCCGCGGCGCACCAGCGAGACGGCCGCCAGGAGCGCGGCGAGCCGGTCGGCGCCGCCCTTCTCCGTCAGCGGGGCGGCGAGCACGTCGGGCAGCAGCCCCACGAGCTTCTGCGTCGTCTCCGCCAGCGGCGAGCCGTGCGCCTCCATGCCGACGGCGTCGACCACGGAGTCGGGGCCGCGGCCGTCGGTCAGCTCCCGCACCGCCGTGCGGACCCCGCGCTCTGCCGGGTCGAACGTGATGACGCCGTGCCGCTGCGCCATGAGCCGACGCTCCGGCACCCGGTCCATGCCGACGACGGTGCTCGCCCCGCGGTGCAGGGCCACCCGCGCGGCCATCTGGCCGATCGGGCCCAGCCCCAGCACGACGACGCTGCCGCCGGGCGGCACGTCCGCGTACTCCACGGCCTGCCAGGCGGTGGGCAGCACGTCGGACAGGTAGAGCCACCGTTCGTCGGGCGTGCCGTCGTCCGGCACGACGACGGGGCCGTACTGGGCCTGGGGCACGCGCAGGTACTGCGCCTGCCCGCCCGGCACCTGGCCGTAGAGCCGGGTGTACCCGAACAGGGCCGCGCCCTTGCCCTGGTCGCGCACCTGCGTCGTCTCGCACTGGCTCTGCAGCCCGCGCTCGCACATCCAGCACCGTCCGCACGCGATGCCGAACGGCACCACCACGCGGTCGCCGACGGCCAGGTGCTCGACGTCGGCGCCGACCTCCTCGACGACGCCCATCGCCTCGTGCCCCAGCACGTCGCCGGAGTCGAGGAACATCCCGAGCACGCCGTAGAGGTGCAGGTCCGACCCGCAGATCGCGGTGGACGTCACGCGTACCACCGCGTCCGTGGGTTCGACGATCCCCGGGTCGGGGACGTCCTCGACGCTGACGTGCTCCTTGCCCTGCCAGGTCAGTGCGCGCACCGTGCTGTCCTTCCGCCGCCGGGCCTCACGGCCCCGGGGCCGGCGAGCTGCTGCACCGACCCGGCCAGTGAACCACCGTGCCGTCCTGCTCACCCGGCGCTGCGCGAGAGCGGTGCACCGCCGCGGGCACCGGGGTCGCGTGGGTGGACATCGGGGGACAGGGGGAACCGGGTGCCGCGCTGCTGGACATCCGGCCCACGACGGCCGCGGACGACCGCCGTACCACGATGCTGCCCGCTCGCGCGGGATGGTCGCACCCCGAGGCCGGAGCGGTCTCGGAGGGTCCCTGCGAGGGGCCGACCTGCGTGACTGTCGCCCCAGGAGGAAGAGGGCTACGGTCGAGGTGAGTCATGAGGCGGCTCAGCTCAATCGGCATCACGCCGGACGGGAGTACCACATGACCGACATCGCTCCGTGGGACATCGAGGGCACCTTGGCCCTCGGCGCCAGCCATCCGGTCGGGAGATACCGGCACGACCTGACCACCGGCCTGTGGTGGTGGTCCGACGAGACCTACCGCATCCACGGTTTCGAGCCCCGGGAGGTCGTCCCGACCACCGAGCTCATCCTGGCGCACAAGCACCCGGACGACCGGGCCCGCGTGAGCCAGGTGCTGCGGCACGCCTGCGCGACCGGCGAGCCGTTCAGCAGCGTGCACCGGATCATGGACGCCCACGGGGACGAGCGGACCCTCGCCGTCGTCGGGGAGGGGCGCACCGACCTCACGGGAGCCGTCTGCGAGCTGGTCGGCTACTTCACCGACGTCACCCCGGCGGTCGCCCGCATCGCCGACGTGCGTGCTACGGCGAGCATCCGCGCGTCCGCCGCCCACCGGGCGACGATCGAGCAGGCCAAGGGCGTCGTCATGTGCGCGCTCCGCACCGACCTCGACGGCGCGTTCCAGTGGCTCCGGGAGGCCTCGAACCACTCCAACCTGCCGCTGCGCGAGATCTCGGCCCGGGTCGTGGCCCTCGCCGGCAGCGGCAACGGCGACATGCGCCAGATCGCCGAGACCATGGCCGACCTGCTCACGAACCGGTCCGAGCGCCGCATGCGGTAGGGGCGCTCACCCCGCCCCGGGCACGTGCCGGGGCTCACGCATCGCCTGCGCGAGGTGGCCCCCGAGGTACCCGCCGGCGCCGACGGCGCCCATGCCGACCAGGCTCAGCACGGTGCCGAGCCCGGTACGGCCGGCGCGCCGGGCGCGCCAGGAGGCGAGGGCCAGCAGCGTCCCGACGCCGTTGCACGTGGCGTGCACGACGGCCACGCGGCGGGCGGGGACGCTGAGGGCGCGGAAGTCCGCCAGGCCCGTCAGCGCGGTCGGCGGCGCGGCCAGCACCCCCAGGCCGACCAGCCGGCGCGCGGCGTCGGCGTGACCCTGCGGCCGGGTGAGGTCGAGCGCCACCGCGCTCGCCCACAGTCCGATCGGCAGGTCGGTGAGCACGCTGTGCACGGGGTGCCCGACGGAGCGGCCCCGCAGCTCGTCGCGCACGCGCCCGGCCGAGGGCACCACGGCGCGCGAGATCCGGTCGTACACGCCTGCCAACGGGTCGAGGCGCTCCGCGCGCTCGAGCTCGGTGGCGAGCCGGGGCAGCGGCAGGTCGGGGGACGGGCTGGCGGACCGGTGCGCGGGCATCGTGCCTCCTGGGCGACGTCGTCGGGGACGGCGCCTCCTGCTCGACGCCGCCCTTCGACCGTAGGGCGGGGACCGGATGCTCGCCGTCCCGGGTCGGGCGCGTGCGGGGCCGGGGTGCGTGCACGTCGCGCCCGCCGCAGGCTGGCCGGCATGAGCGAGAACCCCACCGAGCAGCACCGTGCGGACCAGGACGACCCGCGCCACCAGGCCGAGCGCGAGCGCGCCGTGCACGACGGGCGCGCCGCCGACGTCGAGGCCGTGCCCGGCGAGAAGCCGAAGGACGACCCCGACGAGGAGGGCGAGGACCGCTTCGACGCCGGGTGAGGCCGCCCGGCGACGTGCCGGACGACGACGCCGCGCGGGGGACGCACGCACCCCCGTGGCGTCGGGTCACGACGTCAGCGCCTGGGTGGACAGCACCTTGATCGTCGCGTTCGCCCACCGCAGCTGGCGCAGCGTCCCGGGGTGGTACCGCTGGCACAGCGTCAGCAGGTCGTGGTCGCGCACGGCCTGCGCCGCCTGTGCCACCATCTCCCACTCGGTGGAGACGCCGTAGGCGTGCATCGCCACCAGACGCAGGTCGCGCAGGAGCGCGAGCCCGTCCGTCGCGGGGGTCCCGGGCTCGACGACGTCGGGCACGGGGGCGCCCAGCTCTGCGAGCGGGTCGTCGAGCACGCCCGCGAGCGTGCCCCCGAGCGCGCGGCCCAGGCCTTCCCCCGGCCCGGCCGCCGTCTCGGGCGGATCCTCGTAGCGGCCCGCCGCAGCCGCGACGTCGGCGGCGTGGACGCGCGACCAGCCGGCGAGGTCGTGCGCGACGTGGCACACCTCGTGCTCGGCACGGTGGCGGTCCGCGAGGTGCTCCAGGCCGTGGGCGAGGCCACGCTCCGACCGCTCCAGGTCGCGAAGGGCGGTCCCGATCCTCATGTCGCGCTCCTCCCGGTCCGCCCGTGCGCCGGGGGCAGGTCCTCGTCGCTCAGCGCGTCGTCCCCGCCCACGGTGGGCGGGACGTCGGCCCCGCGGGGTGCGGAGGCGGTCGTCGTGGGGGCCGGCGCGGGGCCCGTGCCGGCGCGCACCTTGCGCACGGCCACGACGCCGGCCTTGAACAGGGGCTGCTTCGAGGCGGGGTCCCAGTCCGTGGGCGTCAGCTCGTTGGCGGCGCGGCCCGTCGACCCGTCCGGCCGCGGCCCGGTGTCCCACGACCCGTAGTGGAAGGGGACGAAGGCGACGCCGCGCCGGATGCCGCCCACGCGTACGCGCGCCTCGATCCCGCCGCGGGGCGTGGTCAGCGCGGCGACGTCGCCCTCGGCCAGCCCGTGCGCGGCGGCGTCGTCCGGGCTCAGCTCCACCCAGACGTCGGGGGCGGCGGCGCTCAGCTGGGCCACCCGTCCCGTCTTGGTGCGGGTGTGGAAGTGGTACAGCGTGCGGCCGGTGGTGAGCAGCAGCGGGTACTCCGCGCTCGGCTCCTCGTGCGGGGGCAGGTACGCGGCCGCCTTGATGACGGCCCGGCCGTCCGGGTTCAGCGCGCGGTACTCGGTGGGTTCGACGGGCGCCCCGGTGACGAGGTCGCGGCCGTAGCTCTCGCACGTGTCCGGCGCGGCCCAGAACCGTCCGTCCGCGTAGAGCCGCTCGGTGCCCCGTGGTGCGTCGGCGGTGCACGGCCACTGCACGCCGCCCTCGCGCAGCAGGGCGTAGGTGAGGCCGCTGTAGTCGCACGGCCGCCCGCGCGAGCACTCCTTCCACGCCTCGAACGCCGCCTCGGGGTCGGACCAGGGGACCAGCGGGCCGCCGTCCTTGTCCCGCAGCCCCAGGCGGCGGGCGAGGTCGACGAAGATGTCGAGGTCCGGCCGTGCCTCGCCGGGCGGGTCCACCGCGCGCTCGGAGAGGTGCACGGTGCGGTCGGCGTTGGTGAACGTGCCGGTCTTCTCGCCCCAGGCGGCGGCGGGCAGCACGACGTCGGCCAGCTCGGCCGTCTCCGACAGGAAGATGTCCTGGACCACCAGGAAGAGGCGGTCCTGCGCGAGGGTCGAGCGCACGCGCGCCAGCTCGGGCAGCGAGACTGCCGGGTTGGTCGCTTGCACCCACAGCAGCCGCAGCGAGCCCTGCTCGGCGTACCGCAGCATCTGCATGAGGTGCGTGGGCGGGGACCAGTGCGGGATGTCGTCGGGGTCCACGTTCCACACCTGGGCGAGGTCGGCGACGTGCGCGTCGTTCGCCCAGTTGCGGAACCCCGCCAGGTCGCCGTCGGCGCCGCACTCGCGGGTGTTCTCCGCCGTGGGCTGCCCGTTCATCTGCAGCACCCCCGCGCCCGGGCGGCCGAGCATCCCGCGCACCAGGTGCAGGTTGTTGACCTGCACGGCCGCCGCCGTCGCCTGGTGGGACTGGTAGAAGCCCTGCAGCACGGTCGAGAGCAGGCGCTCCGCCGTGCCCACCAGCTCGGCCGCCACGCGCAGGTCGCGCTCCGGCACGTCGCAGACCCGCGCGACGACGTCGGGCGGGTAGGCGGCCACCTGCTGCTCCAGCTCGGCGAACCCCACGGTGTGCGCCTGGACGTAGTCGTGGTCCACCCAGTCGCGCGCCAGCACCTCGTGCAGCAGGCCGTTCAGCAGCGCCACGTTGGTGCCCGGGCGGGGCGCGAGGTGCACGGTCGCGGCCCGCGCGACCGGCGTCTCCCGGGGGTCGACGCACAGCAGGGACGGCGGCCGCGGCCCGGCGAGCCGGTCGAGCATGCGCGTCCACAGCACCGCCTGCGTCTCGGCCACGTTGTGCCCGAAGAGCGCGATCGCGTCGGCGTGGTCCACGTCGCTGTACGAGCCGGGCTGGCCGTCGCAGCCGAACGACTCCTTGAGCGCCTCCGCCGCCGTGGCCGTGCACAGCCGCGTGTTGCCGTCCACGTGGTTGGTGCGCAGCCCCGCGTGGGCCACGAGCGCGAGCGTGTAGTACTCCTCGAGGAACAGCTGGCCCGAGGTGTAGAAGCCGAGCGCGCTCGGCCCCTGCTCGTCGAGCAGCGTGCGCGTGCGCGCCACGACGCGCCCCATCGCGTCGTCCCACGACGTCTCGACGAGGCGGCCGTCGCGGCGCACGAGGGGGCGGGTGAGGCGGTCGGGGGAGGCGTTCGCCTGCCAGCCGTACAGGTCCTTGGGCCCCAGCCGCCCGTGGTTGACCCGGTCGCCGGCGCGGCCCCGGACGCCCACCATCCGCCCGTCCTTCACGGCGATGTCGAGCGCGTCCCCGTTGGAGTGCAGCACGGACGCGGACGGGACCCAGCGGTCGACGTCGCCCGGGTCGAGGTCGTCGACGAGGAACGTGTCGACGCGTGCGGGCCACGTCTCGCCCGGCCCGTACGGGGTGCGCGTGCCCCACGGCTGCGCCACCCGGTCGATGGAGACCACCGGGGCCTCCTCTCCTGCGGAGGACGGCCGGCCGCGCCTTGACCGGCCCTGTCGACGCTAGTCCGGCGGCGCTGCGGTCGCCGGTCGGGTCGCCCGGTGGCCGTCCGTGGCCCGCCGCGCTAGCGTGAAGGTCCCGGCGTCAGGAAGCGGCACCGACCCTCCCCTTTCGGAGGTCACGATGACGACGACAACTCCCGCCGACACCGACCACCTCGTCTCCGCGCTCGCGGTCGGGACCCACCTGCTGGCCGGCTCCTACCGGGCCGAGGCAGGCACCGGTCGGTGGTGGTGGTCCGACGAGGTCGACACGATGCTCGGCCACCAGCCCGGCGCGCTCGAGCCCGGGCCGGAGACCCTCGAGGCCAAGCTGCACCCCGACGAGCGCGACCGCGTGGTGCACGACGCCGCCCGCGCGCTCGGCGGTGGCGGCCCGGTCGTGACGGCGCGGCGCGTCGTGGACGCGCACGGCCGCACGCGCACCCTGCTGGTGACGGCGCAGGCCCGCCGCTCCCGCGGTGACGGACCGCCCGAGGTGGCGGGCTACGTCGTCGACGTCACACCCGTGCAGCGCGAGGCCGTGCAGCGGGACGTGCGCCGCGCCCTCGACAGCGCCTTCGTCTCCGCCGCGTCCATCGAGCGCGCCAAGGGCGTGCTGATGGCCGTGCACGGCGTCGACGAGGACGTGGCGGAGCGCATGCTCACCGAGGCGGCGGGCGCGGCAGGGGCCACGCTGCGCGAGGCGGCCACGCAGCTGATGTCGCAGCTCGCCGCGGGCGAAGGGTTCGGACGGATCGCCAAGCAGGCGGTGCGTGACGACCTCGCCGCGGTGCAGCCCGCCAAGCGGCCGCACGTGCACGAGGCGCAGCTCGCGCGCCGTCGGGCCGCCTGACGACGCCCCGCCTGACGACCTACCGCACGGACGACGACCCACGACCCGAGGAGGACAGCATGGCCGACGACCAGCAGTCGTTCCCCGCCCAGCAGCAGGAGCCGCCGGGACTGACCGGCGAGATGACCCCGACCCCCGACCACGGCGAGGAGAGCTACCGCGGCTCCGGCCGGCTCGACGGGCTGCGCGCCCTGATCACCGGCGGTGACTCCGGGATCGGGCGGGCCGTGGCGATCGCCTTCGCGCGCGAGGGCGCCGACGTCGCGATCGGCTACCTGCCGGAGGAGGAGGACGACGCGCAGGAGACGGCGCGGTGGGTGCGCGAGGCGGGTCGCAAGGCCGCGCTGCTGCCCGGTGACCTCACCGACGAGACGACGGCGCGCGGCCTGCCCGGCCGCGCGGTCGAGGAGCTCGGCGGGCTCGACGTCCTCGTGAACAACGCGGGGTTCCAGATGGCGCGGCGCGACTCGGTGGAGGACATCACCACCGACGAGATCGACCGGGTGCTCAAGACGAACCTGTACGCGCTGCTGTGGGTGACGCAGGCGGCGCTGAAGCACCTGGGCGAGGGGTCGAGCATCATCAACAACTCCTCGATCCAGGCGTACGAGCCGTCGTCGTCGCTGCTCGACTACGCGTCGACCAAGGCCGCGATCAACAACGTCACGGTGAACCTGGCCGGGGAGCTGGGGGAGCGCGGCATCCGCGTCAACGCCGTCGCCCCCGGGCCGATCTGGACGCCGCTGCAGCCGGCCACCCAGCCGGAGGAGAAGGTGCAGAAGTTCGGCCAGGACACGCCGCTTGGGCGCGCCGGCCAGCCGGCCGAGGTGGCGCCGGCGTTCGTGTTCCTCGCCTCCCCGCGCGACGCGAGCTACGTGTCCGCGACCGTCGTGGGCGTGACGGGCGGCAAGCCGGTGTTCTGAGCGCGCCATGGGGCTCCACCTGCCGGACGGTCCGGTCACGCTCGACGACGTCCCCCGGCTGCGATCGCTGGGGGACGTCGTCGAGCTGCTCGCCGTGCCGACGCCGCTGTACGTGCGGTTCAGCGCGGGGCCGGCGGCCGACGCGTCCACGGTGAGCCGTGACCACGAGAGCGGGTGCCTGCTGCCGGGGCTGAGCGTGAACCCGCTCGACCCGGAGCCGTGGTGGGACCGGCCCGTGGAGCACTGGGTGGCGCGACAGCTGTGCCAGTACGCGCACCTCATGACCCCGGAGCGGTTCCCGTGGGTGCTCACCGGGGAGGTGGTCGGCCGTGGCCCCGACTGCGAGCCGCTGCTCGACGCGAGCACCCCCGTGGCGTCGGTGGCGCGCTCCGTCGTGGACGAGGCGGCCGCCCTGTACGAGCGGGTCTTCGACCCCGGCAACGACGGGACCTGACCGTCCGGGGTCGGTGACGGCCGCCGTGCCCCGCGCGGGGTGGCGTCAGCGGCGCACCGGGTCGAGCTGGAGGTAGTCGAGGTTCCAGTTCTGGTACGCGTCCTGCGGCAGGCTGACCCGCAGGGTGTGGGTGCCCTTCGTGAGCCGCTGCACGACGCCGCTCGGCTGGAGCTCCTGCTTGTTGTGGCTGGTGGTGGTGAGCACGGCGACGGGCTCGCTCGGAGCGCCGCCGTCGAACGCGACCGTGTAGCTGCCGGCGGGGGTGTAGGGCGAGGAGACGCGCGCGGACAGCGCGTAGGTGCCGGTGCGGGGCACGTCGACCTCGTAGGTCAGCCACTCGCCGCCGCGCATCCAGGAGACGCGCACGTTGCCGTCGGCGTCGGAGATGTCGACGTCGTCCCCGGGGCGCAGGTCGAGCCCGCCGCGGTTGCCGGCGTCGACGTCGTGGTACGCGACGCCCTCTCCGCCCGGTGCGTAGTCCTCCGCCTGCACGCGGACGCTGCCGCGGGGGAGCGGGTCGCCCTCGCCGGTGTGCAGCCAGCGCTCGAGCTTCTCGACGTCGTCGGTCTGGATCATCGACGCCCGGTAGGTGGAGACGATGCGCTCCCAGCCGCGGCTCGGGTCGACCAGCGACGCCTCGTCCGTGAGGTGGTCGGCGAGGCCGTTCCACATCGAGTTGACCCACACCCGCGACTCGCCGGCGAGGCGCGCGAGGAACGGCGCCCGCGCGACGGCGTCCTGCTCGGTGCCGAAGACGACCTCGTAGCCGACGGGCTGGTCGTCGCCGAACTGGTCGAACGAGGCGAGGTTGTCGTCGCTGATCATGTGCAGGTAGAGGGCCTCGGGGTGCGCCTCGCGGAAGGCCTGGACCTCCGCGACGGGCGCGTTCGACTTGAACAGCCCGTTGCGCTCGGTGCCGGTCTCGACGAGGACGTCCCAGATCTCCTCGCGGGCAGGCCAGCCCTTGTCGAGGTTGACGAGGCCGCGGTCGGCGGCGACCTCCATCGCCTCCGCGAGGGTGGGGACCCGCTCGTCCGTGAGGGCGGTCTGCGCGCCGCCGAGGTGCTCCTTGAGCCGCAGCTGCTGGATCTCGGCGAGCGTGAACGACGACACCTTGCCGGTGCCGTTGGTGGTGCGGTCCACCGTCTCGTCGTGCATGAGCACGGGCACGCCGTCGGACGTGAGCCGCACGTCCAGCTCGACGATCTCGGCGCCGTCGTCGAACGCCGCCTCGATGGCAGGCAGGGAGTTCTCGGGGGCGTCGCGCCACTGGCCCCGGTGCGCGGCCGTGAGGATCTTGGCCTTGGCGGAGTGGTCGAGCAGGTCGCGGTACGCCCGCTCGGCGTCGGTGCGGCCGCCGTGCCCCTTGCCGCCGAACGCGAGGGCCGGCGGCGCCTCGGCGGCCACGGGGGCGGCCTGGGTCGTGGAGGTCGTGGAGCTCAGGGCTGTGGTGCCGCCGACGGCGGCGGTCGTGAGGATGGCGGCGAGCGCGGGCGCGACGGTGCGTCGGAGTCGTGGGTTGGCCATGCTCGCGACGCTAGGTGCCCCCGGATGCCGCCCGTGGGACCGCTCGGCGACGGCTCGATGAAGACTGGGCGAACACCGCCGCAGCGCGACGATTTCGAGTCTGCCGCTTCGTTGGGTATCCTCGGTGGGCCGGTTCGTCCGGCGAGGTAGCGTGTCCGAGCGGCCTAAGGAGCACGCCTCGAAAGCGTGTGTGGGTGAAAGTCCACCGTGGGTTCAAATCCCACCGCTACCGCCACCCGAAGGGCCCCACCCGCAGCATCATGCGGATGTGGGGTCCTTCGTCGTTTCCAGGTCACCGGAAACTCGCCTCCCTGGCTCCCGCGCTGAGCCATCATGGCGAAGTGAACGGGCGAAACAGGCTGTGGACGAGCACAGTGTCGGGCGTCCTTACCCTGCTGAACGACGCCGACCCTTACGGGCTCGATCCGGGCACGCCTGGCGGTGCGCCGCTCGCCGAATATGACCTCGAGGCCGAGCCCATCGCCAAGCACCTTGTCGACAACGGATCGATCACTGTGGAGGAGGTCGACGTGATCTGGCGACACTGGTTCAGCGAGTCGCTTTCTGGGCCGGGATGCCTTGGACGACCTGCGGCGGAGCACTTCGTGGCACGTCTCAACGAGCTCGTGAAGTCGACGCCTTCCCAGACGTGACTCTCTCGTTCCGGTCATGGCGCACACGCTCGTCGGTGGGGGGCGCCGTGGACTGCTCGATGAGCTGATCGATGACGACGCGCAGGTCCGGTGCGACGTGGGTCCGCTTCACGTAGTGCCGCACGGTGGTGCCCTCGTCGGCGTGACCAAGTAGCTCGGTCGCGTTGGCGATGTGGTCGAGTTGGCGACCTGGGTGGCGACGGTGCGGCGGAAATCGTGCGTGTGACCTTGGTGCCGATGGCGGCCTGGACGTCGCGATGCTGATCGCGGATACGGATCAGCCCACCGCGCGGGCGTCGATGTCGCGGTCGAGCCACGCCTCGGGGGTCTCGGGCCGGTAGCGCAGGCGGGCTCCGACGCGGACCACGTTCGGCCTGCCGCCGCGGCTCGACCACGCATACACGCAGTGCAGGGTCACGCCCAATTACTCGGCGAACTCGTCCGGCGGCATCAGCCGCCGGCGGCAGGTGGTGGTGGCCTCGTGGGTGCTCGTGATGGACATCGTGCTTCCTCCTACGTGGTGGTGGTGTGGTTCCTGGCTAGGCCGTATTTCTCACCTGGCGCGCCTAGCAGAGGGCGCTGGGCTTCCTCTTGCATCCGCCCGGATGCCCACTGCCCTCTACTCTGGGCACGTGGGTAACGAGTCAGCCAAGGGGCCGTGGGTTGCGGCGCTCCCGAAGGGTGAACCCAGCAGGATCTCCTTAGGTCGCCTGGTCGAAGCGGGCGGTGGGCGCGACGGCGCAGAGAACGAGTACTACGAGCGCGCGGCAGACCCGTCGGCAGACCGTATCGAAGCCGCTCAACGGCGATTCAGGGCGCAGTTCCGTCGTCGTCAACGCCACCGAGAAGCACGAGCGCGGAGAGATGAGATCCAGAACCGCGACGAGCCTCGGCATCGCCCCGCTTAAGGTGCGTCTAGCGCGGTGTGGTGACTCCGCCCCTCAGGGGTCGGGAACTATCGCCCCGTGCGCCGCGCCGCCATCCATTGCGCGTACTCGCGCGCACGCGCGGCTGCGGCGTCGGCGAGGGCCTTGGCGCCGGGGTTGGTCCAGCCGGTGCCGGCGTAGGTCCATTGCCCGATGACGAGGGTGGTGTCTTCGTTGTCGGCCAGCAGGCGGTTCTCGAGGTCGGCGGTGTCCATCGGGGTGCCGTCGCGGTCGGCGTCGGCCTTGAGCTTCTGGAATCTGGCGCGGGCTCGGCGGAGCCTTCCGAGGGGGATGGAGTAGCGCCGGGACTTGCTGGAGAAGTGGCCGCGGAAGCCGAGCATGTGTGCCCACTTGGTCAGCAGCCGGTAAGGGCTGTCGGCGCACTGGCCGCACGAGCACCCTTCGTCGTCCTCGGGCTCGGGGCCATCGAGGCCGCGGCAGGCGGTGCGGGCGCGTTCGGCTAGCCAGCGGCAGGTGCGGATGAGGCGCTGGTGATGGGGCCGGGGAGCGGTGGGGTCGGTGCCAGTGCCCTTGGTGGAGTACTTGGCGAGGTAGCCGGCCACCTGCTCGGGGCGCAGGTCGTCGGTGCCGTCGTCGTTGTCCGGCACGCCGGAGCGCACGCGCCGCACGTCGAGCTGCTTGCCGAATCGCAGCACGCGCGGGACGGCGCCGCCGTCGACCGGGGGCGCGGTGACCACGACAGCGCGGGCGGCTTCCTTGGCGGCCTGGGCCAGAGCCTCGCCGTCGAGTGGTGCGGGGGAGCCGGGGCCGTCGGGTCCGTCGAGGCGGATGAGGGCGTGGAAGTGCACGAGGCCGCGCACCTGGTACTCGGCGACCTTGGCGAACTGCACCGACGCGACGTCGCGCAGAGCGAATTCGCGGACGCCGAGGCGGTCGGCGACTTGGCGGCGCAGTGCGACGGTTAAGCGGCGCCATAACTCGGGGGCGTGCCACTGCCACACGACGGCGGAGTGCCAGTCGTAGCAGGCCTCGCACAGGGGCCCGCCCACGAGGGGGTCGGTGTCGGAGTGCTGGGCGGTGCACGAGCGCGGGCGGCCGTGCGGACAGACGCCGGTACCTCGGCCTGACACGTGGGGGCGCCAGCGTCCGCCGCCGTGCTTGCCGCCGGTGCCGTGGACGTGCCCGAACGACGGGGCCGTGAGGGTGGCGAACACGAGCGGGTTGTCCGCGACCGTGTCGGGAACGGTCTTGCCGCCCAGCAGGCCGGCGCGGATCATCTCGAACGTGTCGCGGGCGTATACGCGGGAACAGGCCGGGCAGACAGACTCGCGCCGGTTGCCGCACGCCCGGAACAACGTGCCGAGCGGTGCATCGGCGGAGCTGAACTGCGACAACACCTCACCCGTCGCGGCGTCGATCGTCGTGGACGTGCCCTGGAGTCGGATCGGATGCGAGCAGAACCCGGTGCGAGCTGCGGCGTCCGAGAAGGCAGAGGCAGTGCCGTCGCGGAGCCAGGACACCACTCCGGCCACGGCGGCGGGGGTGAGGTCCCCGAGGTCGAGCGGTGCATCCTGCCCGAACCCCGGGAACCCTCCTCCCACCACTTCAACGTCAGCCACGGGATGCTCCAGAGCCGTTCGAGGCCGTACGCGGTGCGCGGGGAGCCCGCGGCTTTCGAGGGCTCCGAGTACGCGGAGCACGCTGAGCATCTGCCGTCGACGGTCTCTTGGCGACGCGCGAGGCATCCTCGACCCCCGCCTCGGTGTGCGGCGCCGCGTTCAGGTCCTGCGGCTCGGGGATGTCGTCCGCTGGAGCAGCGACGGACGGGATCACCGGCGGGACGTAGCGGTCCGGCGCGGGGTACGTAGCCGCGACCATGCGGATGAACGAGTCCTCCCAGAAGTCCGCGCGGACGCGCTCCACGGAGCCGTCGTCGGACACGACGTATCCCGTGCCCGGGTGTGCCGGGCTGATCTGATGCGCCGGAGCGAATGCGGCCGTGCCTTCGCCGAGCACCATCGTCGTTTCGGACGCCGAGCGGAGCCGCAGCGCGATGGTCTGGGTGAACAGACCACGCATCGGCACCGTTTCCTTGCGCGGGTCCTGCACGAACGCCGCCACCAGCACGCCGAGCGCCCGCCCCTGGGTCAGGATGCGACGCAGTAGGTCGGAAGCCGCGCTCTGGACCTGCTTCGAGGCGTACGCGGTGAGGACGGCGAGCTCGTCGATCATGAGCACGTGCACGGGGTCACCGGGCGTCGGCTCAAAATCGCGCGTCTGCCCGTATATCGCCTTCTGGCGACGGTCGACGACCGCGAGCAGGTCGCACATGGCGTCAACGGCCTCGTGCTCGTCGGTGCACACCCGGCGGAACAGGTCATCACCGATGCCGACCTCAATGCCGCCTTTGAGATCCACGCCCCACAGTCGGACGAGGCGCGCCTGCACGGCCGGAGCCAGGTTTGCCCGCGATGCCCCAGAAGACCGAGCCCTTGCCGGAGCCCGAGCACCCGACCACGAGTGTCTGCAGCCCGCGCAGGGTGAGCCGCCACCGCGACCCATCCTGTCGGCGTCCCAGCTCGACGCCCGTCGCGTCGATATCGCTGGGGATCGTCGCGTAGAGCGGCTGGTCGAGGAAATCCGCCATCGTGAGCACGATGTCGAGCACGCCGGGCCGGACGCGGCGACCGGTCGAGTTCTCGGCCCCCATGATCGTGCCGAGTGCGTCGACCGCACCCCGCAGATCGTCTAGCGTCTGGCCGGCCCGAGCCCGGACACGGATCGTGAGCGTGTTGCCCTTCGCTCGGACCCGGAGCAGGCGTGGCACCGACCTGCTCTCACGCACGACGCTGTCAGCCAGGCCGCACGCCCCTGCCATGGCGCCCCAACGACGCCGAACGCGCCGCCGCCAACCCAAGTGACGGAGCGGCCCGCCGAGCAGCGGCTCGTACGTCATCGGGCTGAACACCGCCCAGAACGCGCGCAGGAGGTTGAACGCCGGAATCGACCAGTAGACGATCACGCTCAGGGTGTCCCGCTCCATGACGCTCAGGACGCCCCCCGGCGATCGTCGTGGCCAGGAGCCAACGCCACCGACGGGCGGTCCACCGCAGCGCCAGCCACAAGGCCGACAGCACGCGCCGGACCGCCTGCCAGAGCCGGGCGGTGATCACGCCGCCGCCTTCGGACCGGCTTTCGCGCCGCCCTGACCGGGAGCGACGAGGTCGGTCGCCCGGAACGACCATGCGATGCGCGGACGCATGCCGTTGTCGTCCACGTACGGCAGGGCCGTCAGGCCCACGAACTCGACGGGCGTCCACGGGAAGCCGGACTTGTTCTCCGGCGGCACCGGCTGATACTTAGCGGCAAACTTCACCGTCACGCCGATCTCCTTGCGGCCGGCGTCCTCGTCGCCGTCGATGACGACACACTGCCACAGCGGCAGGCCCGTCTCCTTGTTGTGCTGCTGCCGACGCGAACCGTCGGTCCGTTTCTCGCCGTTGAAGTCCGCCACGGGCTCCACCTGCCCGCGCAGGAACGCGCCCTGGGGAATGCCACCGAGTGCTCGATCTCGAACCGCTGCTTCATCGCCATGCTGGCTACCTCCCGGTTTAGAACCCCTATACAGTCGGATCGTGAGTCTGCGGTTCGGATCGTGAGGGGTGTTGATGGGCCCCAAACACGATCGACCGAAGCTTCACCCTCGTCAAGCACCGTCGAGGCTGCCTAAACTCGCCAGGTGGCACTCCCTGACGACATCGACGCAATCCGGCGCGAGCCCGACCCGATCCGTCAGGCACAGCGTGCCTCGGCCCTGCAGACCGTCTACCAGCAGCGGTCGACGGAACTCGGCCGGCTCCGCCGCGCCGCCATGGAACGGGCCCACCTCGAGGCAGGCCTGTCGTACACGGACGTGGCCAAGGCTCTGGGGATCACCAAGGGTCGCGTCACTCAGTTGCGGTCCAGCGCTCCTCCCGCGCACCGTGCAATCTTCGGCAAGGGCCCCGTGACTGTTTCGGTGCCGTACCGGCGTGCGGAGGGTCGCGCGCATCCCTTGGTGAGCGCTGAGGACATGGAAGCGCGTAGGCAGGCCGTCACCATGCTCCGTTCCCTGTCATTCGTTACAGCGGAGCAGGAAATTCTGGTCGACGATCGGCGTCTACCAGACGGCGACGTCCTGTTGATTTGTGGGCCGAAGTCTTCACTCGTGTCGCAGGTACTGATCGACCAGGACCCCGTGCTGGACGTACTTAACGACGACGGACGTTGGTTGATCGTTCGGCGCGACACTGGAGAGCGTTTCGGGTCAGGTTCCCACGACGCAGTACCAGCTGCTGAAGACCTCGCATACGTGAGCCGGCGGGAGAGCGACGGCCGAGTGATCACCCACGTGGCCGGCATCCATGCAGTCGGGTCGATCGGAGCCGTCCAGCACCTCGATAGCCAGGCAGCGGCACTCTTTGCTAAATCAGGATATGGCTCCTTTTCGATGATACTTCGCTCCTCCTACGATGGGATGAAGATTACAAGTACCGGGACCGTCGCAGGCCCGTTCGGCTGGGAGTGAGAATGCAGATTGCGTCAGCGATGATGCCGGATCCGCCAGAGTCGAAAGACCGACTCTTCACAACACCGCACGCGGCCATCATGCTCGATGGCGCTTCAGCCTTCGTGCCTGTCAGTGTATCGACGGGACTTTACGTCGACACCCTTGGCGGACACCTACGTTCAAGCTTCCTCAACGACCCGAAAATCGATCTGGCTGTCGCGCTACGCGACGCGATCAACTTTGCGAAGAACGAGCTCGAGCTCCGTCCGGGCATGTCCCCAAGCGCAACCGTGGCAATTGCGCGCGAGTATGAGGGAACCGTTGACTTGCTCGTCCTGGGTGATACGGAGATCGTCACACCCAGCGAGGTTCTCATTGACAATCGGATAGGCAAGTGCGCGATAAGTGAGCGACGGGCCTACCGAGGACGCCTGCGACTTGGACATGGGTACGATGAAAAGCATCGAGCCTTGCTCCAAGTGCTGCAGGCCAAACAGGCGAACTGCAGAAACCGCCCCGACGGCTATTGGATCGCAGAAGCGGTTCCAGACGCGGCTAACCATGCACTGCGAGTCCAGCACAACGTGGGCGAAAGCCCCTGGTGTGTAATCGCGACGGATGGTGCATGTAAGACTCTCGAGCACAATACTGGTGATTGGTGGCGCGCTGCCCTCAGTGAACCGAATCTCGATGGCCTACTCGAAAAGGCGCATATCTGGGAACGAGACCAAGATCCCGATGGAACCAGTCTCCATCGAGCTAAGCGGCATGATGACAAGACGATCGCCGTGATCCGATTCCTGGACACTCCACTAGCCGACTCAGCCTACGCGCCTGGAACTGCCCGATCGGTAGGAGCCTCGTAATGGCACGAAGCTACAGCGACCGCACTCTCAAGCAGCTCTTTATTATGTCGGGACATCATTGCGCGCACCCTGAGTGCACGACACGAACAGTCGAGTACACGGACGATGGCCCTGAGATCCTAGGGGATATCGCGCATATCGAAGCGTCGTCTGACAACGGTCCCCGACGGAACCTGTCGCTCGCGCCTAGAGAGCGTGATGGATACGCAAACCTGCTCGTTCTTTGCGCTCATCATCACCGGCTCGTCGACCGACTGGACTCCGAGTATCCCGTCGAAGAGCTTCGCGAGTGGAAACGCCAAGCGGAGCGTGAGACCCGAGAAAAGCTAGCTGCCGGCGCTACTCAGATATCATTCGCCGAGCTTGAAATGGTTTGCAATGCATTCGTCGATGGAGACGTGGAATACCCATCCACGCCGATGTTGGCTGCACCGCCACAGGAGAAGATGCGTGCCAATGGTCTCACGAATGCCATACGGCCGCAGATGTCGATCGGGCTAGCACAAGCCCCCCAAGCTGCTGAGTATATTGCGCGACAAGCGCAATTGTCGAGCAAGTTCCCAGGACGATTGCTGCAGGGGTTTGCGACGCGCTATGACGCTCTCAGAGAGTCCGGAATCGAAGGTGATGCGCTCTTTCTGGAATTGATCGAGTACGGCACCCGTGCAACATCGCCTCAAATAACTGGCGCCGAACGGTGGGTATTTCAAGCGGCCGTGACCGCGGTCGTCTGCCATCTGTTCCAAGTATGTGACCTATTCGATGCGCCATGAGCCTGCTTCCAACAAAGTACGTCGATGCAAGGCGGAGTGTCCTGGGACGATCAGCGACACTTCTGGAGTGCCGACGGCCCAACCAGACGGTGAGCGAACTCTGGATGGCTGTTCGGCACGAAAGCGACTCAATCAATTTCGGCGAGTATTCTGAAGCTCTGACACTTCTATTTCTGCTCGGTGCCGTGGATTTGGACCGAGGAAAACTAGTCTGGGATGTGGACAAATGAAGCTCGCGGCCCTGTCCGCCAATTTTAGCGAATTTCACCCGATTCTGTTCAACGACGATCTGAGCGTTATACTAGCTGAGCGCAGTCAGGGCGCGGCGGATACGGAATCGCGTAACGGCCTAGGCAAGACTACTGCCGTCGCTTTGGTTGACTTCTGCCTCGGATCGAACATGGGTGAGCATCTGCGTCAGATGATGGGACGGGACTGGACATTCAAGTTAGATCTCGTGTTGCCGGGCGGCGCTGAGATCTCGGCAAGTCGCAGCCCAGATTTGCCGCGTGACGTGGTGATCTCCGGCGACTTGGCGCGCGCACGCGTTCCAGATTTCGACCCATCGCGAGGGGCCGACCACGTAGTACTCGGTGTGCGACGGTGGACGAGTTGGCTTGGGGAAGTGACCTTCTATCGCGGCCGTGGCTCTGAGCAAGGACCTTCCTTCCGTAGCTTGGTAAAGCACTTCATTCGCTTCCGAAGCGACTCCTTTATTGACCCGTTCCGGCCGGTCGCGAATCAGGCAGCGGCAGACGTACAACTGGAGAATGCATTTCTTCTCGACCTTGACTGGTCGCTGGTGAACGAATGGGTGAGTCTAAAGGAGAGGAGGAATCGGCTCGCGCTTGCTCGTTCGGGCGACTTGGACGTTAGCGCGCAAATCGCTGACCTGGAAGCGCAATGTGTGCGCCTCGATCGTAGGTCTGAGCGGCTGCAGCGCAACGCGGCGGGGTTCGAGATTCTTCCCGAGTTTCGCGAGATCGAGAATCGCGTGAATTCTGTCTCCCGGGCCTTGAAGGTGCTTTCAAATGCGAACGTCGCCGATCGACAGTTGCTGCAGATGTACGAGAACCAGGTGAATGAAGAGCGATCGAACCATGAGGGATGGATTGCGGAGCTTTTCGACCAGGCAAGCGTCCATCTCGGCGATGCGGTTGTAAGGAGCCTTGAGGAAGCGTCCGCATTTCGGCTCGAGGTCGAAAGGAATCGGGAGGCCTACCTTCAGGCTGAGATCCGACGTATTCGCGAGAGAACCCGCGCGCGAGAACTAGAACAGGACCAACTCGCCGCACGGCACGCGGAGGACTTGAGGTTGCTTGATTCCGGCGGTGCTCTTGAAGATTTCTCTGAATTGCAGAAGAGCATTGCGGAGGCGGTCACTCAACTTGCGGAGGCGCGGGCCAATCTTGCTACGTTGCGAGACCTTAGCGAGCGTGAGGCTCAAGTTAAGAGAGACGAATTGGACGTCGCGGCCCGGACCGAGTTGGACCTCCAGGAGCGCTTTTCTCGCCGAGAGCCTATTATTGCTCGATTCGGAGAGATTATGGAGGCATTGCTAGGCGAGTCAGCTGACATCAGAGTGCGACGGGGCAAATCCGGCTTTATGTTTGATACGAAGCTCCCACGCACAGGCTCCTCTGGCGTTAATCTCATGGCTATTTTTGCATACGACATTGCTTTGACCGAGACGCTGCAGGATGAGGGTCACGGTCTCGGGTTTCTGATCCATGACAGTCTCATTTTCGCTGATGTCGATGAGCGGCAGACGGCGATAGCCATTGATATAGCGCAAAGGTCGGCAGTCGATCATGGCTATCAGTATGTACTGACAGTGAATAGCGATAAGGTGCCTTGGCATGAGTTCGGCGATCAAGAGGCATTCCGCCGGTCGATTGTGCTGACTCTCGATGACGGTAGCCCGAGCGGCAGTCTTCTCGGACTTCGACTCGACGCGTCCGAGTAGCGAGGTGTGCGGCTTGCCTCCGTGAGGACTTTCCTTACGGACTCAAGGCGCGGCTCCGCCGCGCGTGCGAGCGCCGGGAAGAACCGCGGGGCCCCGCGCTTCGCTCGCAAGCTCGCTCGCGCACCCCACTGTGCTCCCCGGCGCTCGACTTCACCCGGCCCGCTGGGTCAGCCCAAACGTCACCCCGTTGTGTTCGGCCGTCGTCGGGTCTCTACGACCTGATCGTTCTGCTCGTCCGGCTCCAGACCCTTGCGCAACCAATCCTCCCGGGCCTGGCTCGTCCCCGCGATCAGCGCCCACGTGAAGAACGGGCCGAGCGCCGCCATGATCCAGGCGAAGGTCCAAGTCTTGTCGTGCGGGTTGTAGACGTCAGACCCGTCCGGAGCGATCACGACCGGGTCGATTGCTGCTTCGGTTGCCTCGGGTTGAGGTTTCCCGAAGCCGCTGGAGAACTTGCCGCCGTCGACGTCGTGCGCGCCGTCGGCCGACTCGAACGTCCCGTACCAATGGCAGTCCTTAGGGCCGCAGTCCTCCACCAGAGGGATGAAGCGTCCTTCGATACCTCTGTGCGTCGCCTGCCAACTGTCGACCGACCAGAAGACCCCGATCGCAACCCACGCGCCGCCGAGAGCGATCGAGACAACCCAGACCAGCACAGTGACCAGCCAGAACGACACGAGTCGACGACGACGCGGTGACGGAGGCACGACGCGGGGTCTACGCAGGTCGAGCCGGGGCCGTTCGTGCCGTGCGGTGTCGGCTGGGGTCCCGTTCACCCTCAGGTTCCGGCCCCGCACCGACAGCCGAGCATCCGGCCGCCTCCGGCCCGCGTCAAGGGCGCCTGCGGCGTCGCTGCGCGATGGCCTTCGGCCACCCCTGACCCGGACCTCCGCCGACCTCTTGCGCTCCGCAATCGGTACGGCGCCTCCGAGTGTCCCCACCGGCCGGGGTGCCGAGAGGTCGCCGGATTGCCTCCGTTTTGGACGGCGGATCGATGCCGGTGGGTGCAACCCGATCCGACGGGCGGCGCCATAAAAGACCAGGTCAGTTTGACTCAAGGCGCGGCTCCGCCGCGCGTACGACCTCCCGGCGGCTCCGCGCCGCGGGGCCCCGCGGCGCGGAGCCGCCGTCCGGCCGCGGACGCAAGGGTGTCGCCAGGGCAGACCACTGACGAGGGCGACGCCTCACCCGGTCTCGTCGGACCGGGGCTCGGCAACAACTACAGGCCGCGAATCCCGGCATCGGCATCGGCATCGCTGCGCACGTTCGCCGGCCGCGACAAGCTGCGTACGGCGAGCGTGGCGGGAAGCGCGCAGATCAGGAGGACGAACGGGCCGAACGGAAAGACCGTCCCAGCGGCCACGAAAGCCATGACGCAGGCGGCACCGACGGCTGTAATCACGGGGCGCCATCGGCTGGCGCGCACACCGGCAACAGCCGCGAGCACGATGGCGATCAGCGCTACGACCAGCGCGCCCCAAGCCATCCCGGACTCGAAGACACCACCCGACCGGTACGCCTCGAAGTCGTCGACCTGGTTACGGGCGTAGGTGAGGTCCTCGAGGCGGAAGGTGTCGCGCCAGGCGAGGACGTTCTCGCACATGAGCCATGTTGCGGCCATCACCGCGACGATGACCGCACCCGTCCCTACCGCGGCCCACCGCTCCTGCTTCACGTCCATGATCGATCCCTGTTCTTCGCAGTAGGTCCGAATGCTTGCACGAACAGCGGTGCGGGTAGCTGTTTGTGGGGCCCAAAGCCACGGCTGAACTTCCCTGTCGGAGCTCGCGAACCGTCTCACCGTCCGGCCCCGCACCGACAGCCGAGCATCCGGTCGGGTTCGAGCTTCTATGTGAGCCCGACCACGCTTGCATCCGCGGTAGGGCTGACAGACTGCGACCATGTCCACGACCGGCGGAACCAGCGGAGAGACCGCGGAGGTCAAGCAGTTCCTCTACCACTGGGGGAACAGGATGGAGCCTGACCTCGCGACAGGTCATTTCGCCGTCATGGCTCAGGTTCTTATCGGTACGACGTCGAGCGACCTGGCGGACTCCTTCGACTGCGTCGTGTGTTCACCCAGTTGGTTTGCCGAGTGGTACAGCGCCGAGAGATGGGATGGCGACGACATCGCTGAGGATGTGCTTCCCGGCGGCAACGTGCTCCCCGTGACCGGCGTGTGGCTCATGAGGTACTGGTCGTCGGCCGCGTTCGAGGCCGGCGTCCATCGGCTGGTCTCCGCATGCAGCCCGGCTCCGGACTGGGGAGAGCTCGCGAACCGTATCGGCCGCGTCTTGCCCTGGGAGTACGACTACAGGCACGACGGGACCGTCAACCAGAAGGCGGGGTTGCCGCGCCCCGACCTGTCTTTCTGGCACGGCGACTGACTCGTCCCGCGACGGCGGTTCAGGCGCACCGGCTAGAGGGTCCCGCCGGCTTCGATGCGCAGCCCGCACGCCCACCAGTCGCCGTCGAGCCGGGTGGGGGCTTCGCAGATCATCCCCTGCATGTCCCGACCCGACGGCGAGGACCCGGGCATGAACCAGAAGCCGCCGGCGTCGTCCGGGACCGCGGCCCACTGCGGGACGAAGACGCCGCCGGAACCGGCGGGGGAGACGACGCCGCGGACGGCGACCGGTCGGAGAGCGCGGGGGAGCGTGGCGTCGCGGGCCGCTGAGCCTGAATCGGCCACAGCGGGGAGGCCGATGACCCGGTCGAGCTGAGGTCGCATCGAGGTGAACAGGGCCTCCGCCCCCGGGTAGGGCACGGCCGGTGCGACGAGCGCGGCCACGGTTCCCAGCGCGATGACCGGCGCTGCGACCCATCGAGGCCGCGCCAGCCGGCCGACGATCCAGACCAGAAGACTCAACGCGACGACAGCACCCACGAGACGGAACGGCACTCCCGGGCCGCGGGTCCACACCGTCCAGCCCAGCGGCTGGGGGAGCACGCCCTCCACGGCGAGCAGCGAGGCGATCCGACCTGACAGGGCGGCAAGCCACGCGGCGCAGCACCCCACGAGCACGAGCCCGGTCGGCACACGCCGGCGCCCCGTCGTCGTCATGGCCGGAACCGTAGCGCCTGGCCGGCCGATACCCGCCGATCAGCCTTCAGTACATGGTGCGTTTTCTGCTCGCAGCACCGGCGATGGCCACCGCCGTCGCGAAAAGGGTGACGACCATCGCCGCCGCCATGATCGACGCGTCGAGGGGCAGCATCGCGCAACCGGCCGACGAGTCCTCGTCCGGGCAGGTGCGCCACGGCTGCAGGAAGTAGACGACGGACACGATCGCCCCCAGGACGGCGAGCGTCGTGCCTCCGATGAGCATCGCCGTCGACGTGCGTGTCCTCATCTGGCGAGAGTAGGTGACGGTCGGGACTCGCCCC
The DNA here is from genome assembly GCF_044389085.1 of Isoptericola sp. NPDC019693. NCBI lineage: Bacteria > Bacillati > Actinomycetota > Actinomycetes > Micrococcales > Promicromonosporaceae > Isoptericola > Isoptericola sp. NPDC019693. Next base: position 124,210 of record NZ_JBIRXP010000002.1, read on the forward strand.
GGCACCGCGAGGAGACTTCACCCGTGCCGCACCAGGCGCGATGAGTTGTCGCCCCTGATGCCGTCTGCAGAGTGACCGCTGAACCGAGAGGCGCACGATGAAGCTGCTGCTGACTTCCGCAGGTGTCCGGAACGTGTCGATCCGCACCGCGTTGGAGGACCTGCTCCCGCGACCTGTCGCGGACTGCACCGCCCTCGCCATCCCGACGGCGCTGTACGGGCACCCGTGGGTCGGCCCTGGCGTGAACGCGTGGAACTTCATCACGGGGACCACGGACCACCTGACCGACCAGGGCTGGAAGTCGGTGGGCGTGCTCGAGCTGACCGCGCTGCCGAGCATCCCGGAGGAGCGCTGGGTGCCGCTGGTGCGGGAGACCGACGTCCTGCTCGCCGCGGGTGGCGACGCCGGCTACCTGGCCTACTGGATGCGCCGCTCCGGCCTGGCGGACCTCCTGCCCACGCTGGACGCCGTCTGGGTGGGGATGAGCGGCGGCAGCATGGTGATGACGCCGGACATCGGCGAGGAGTTCGTCGGGTGGCTGCCGCCCGACGGCGAGGACGCCGCCACGCTCGGTGTCGTCGACTTCTCGATGTTCCCGCACCTGGGCCACCCTGACCTGCCCGACAACACGGAGGCCGCGGCCGAGAGGTGGGCGGCGAAGCTCGGCGGTCCCGCCTACACCGTCGACGACGAGACGGCGTTCGTGGTGCACGACGGCGCCGTCGAGGTCGTGTCCGAGGGGACCTGGCGCAAGCTGGCCTGACCGGCCGGCGCTGTACCTTGGCCTGCGGCGGCCGCGCATCGGCCGGCGCCGCCCAGCACAGCCCCGACCGGCCCTTTCCCCAGGAGAGCACCACCGCATGGCGACGCACCACGACGGATACCCGGACGAGCAGGGACCGAGCCCGCTCCGCGCAGCCGCGGTGGTCGGCGTCGCGCTCATCCAGGCGGGCCTGGCGGGCCTCTACCTGACGACGTGGTGGCGGCACGTCCAGAACGTCGTCGCGTCGCCCGAGGTCGTCCCGGCGCTGTTCCGCGTGCTGTCGGCGGTGCTGTTCGTGTGGGTCGTGGTCGCGGAGGTCCGCGGGCTGGTGCGCGGACGACGCTCGCCGCTGCTGGTGGTGTCGCTCGCGGGCGTCGCCACCGTCGGCGTGTTGCTGCTCGAGGTGCTCGCGCCTCGCTGACCGGTCCTGGTCAGGGGATAGGGGAAGCGCCGAGACGTTCCATCGCTGCTTCCGAGCACTTCGCCCTTGTCGTGGGCAGCACCATGTTCGCTCCGGGATAGGTCGCGTGGTAGGAGTACGGACCGACCTCGTAGGAGACGGTGCTGTACGCGAACGAGCCGCCGCTCGTGTCGACGTCCAGCACGTATGCGAGCTGCACCGACTCACCGGGTTCCAGCGTGATCCCCTCCGGCCCGACCACGGAGGTCCCTGCCCAGCCGGGGTCGTCCGGGTCGTACTCGGCGCCGAACACGATCTCCGGCGACGGCGGCACGACGCGCACCTCGTGCACGCGGAGGCCGGGTGTCCCCGCGGGCTGGATCCTGCTCACGTGCACGGTGGCGCCGGTCGTGTTCGACAGCACCGGTGCGTCGACCACCTGCAGCGGCCCGTCCCACGGCATGCAGCCGATGCCGGCGGCCGTCCGGAGCTCGTCACCATAGATCAGCGACGAACCGACGGCCCGGTAGTGCGCCCATCCACCGAGCCCGCAGGCGAGCATGAGGACGGCTGCTCCGGCGATCGGCAGCCGGTGGCGCGGGAACGGACGACCTGCTCGTGGCGCCGGCAGCGCCCCATCGACCTCGCTGACCCCGTCGTCCACGGCGAGATCGTAGGGCGGGTACGGAACGTGGCCCAGAGACTCGCCGTCATCGGCCGTCGACTTCACCCGGAGCTGCGCGTGCCGCCGACGGGCGCCGTCGTACGCTCCGGGGACAGCGGCGGGAGGCCCGCCCGCGGAGGGAGACCCCGATGCACCCACGGCCGTCGCCGGTCCTCGTCCCTGCGCCGCGGTCGCACGACGCCGCCTGGTCGCGGTGGGGCATGTGGTGGCTCCCGCTCGGCCCGGCGCTGGTCGCGTGCTACGCGACGGTCATGGTGCTGACGATCCTGGTGCTGGAGCCGCTGGCGGCGATGCCCGACCTGACCCGGGCGGAGATCTTCGCGGCGCTCGCGGCGGCGGGGTGGACGGTGGCGGGCAAGGTCCCGTTCCTGGTCGGGTGGGCGATGCTCGGCGTCGGGCTGTCGGTCGCGGGCTGCGCCGTCGCGCTCCGGCGTCGGGTGGCGCCCGACACCGCCGTGACGATCCAGATCGCCGTGCTCGCCCTGGGTGCGCCGGCCTACTTCTGGGCGTCGTTCGACATGGGCATGGACCTCGCCGACACGTTCATGATCACCGGCGGCCACCACTCCGCCGTCCCGCCCGTCCTGTACGCCGTCAGCGGCTGGGCGCTCGTGGCTCTCGTCGCGCTGCAGGTGCCGCGCGTGGTCCGATGGGTGAGCGCCCGCCGCGGCTGACCGCTCTCGCCGCACGCATCACACCTGTGGATCCGTCACGACGGTGGGTCCCGCCGCTCCGCGACGTCGCGCACCTCGTAGGCCACGGCTGGTGTCTCGGCCGTGGCGTGGCAGGTCAGCCGGGCGGGCGGACGCCGCGTGGCGACCACGGACATGACCAGCTGCCGGGTCGTGCCCGGCGTCCGCACGTCGACGCTCACCGACCAGGTGGCGTCGCCCGTGCGCACGCTGCCGAGGTACCGCACGTCGTCCCCGCCGGCCGGACCGTAGCGCTCGTGCGCCGCGACGACGGCCGCCTGCCCCGCGGGAGGCTCGGACGCGAAACCGCGGAGATGGGTCGGGTCGACGGCGCCGTCGAGCTGGGCCTCGACCGCGCGGACGGCGGTCGCGGGGTCGAGGTCGCCGTAGGTGGCGCCGCTCGGCAGCACGACGACGTTCGCCGCGAACCGGTCCCCGCCCACGTGCGAGCACTCCCACGTCTCCTCGGGCCAGTGCTCCGCGAGCGCGGCGGCCACGGGACGGCCTCGGATCGCGCAGCAGACGTCGTGGCGTCCGTGGGTGCACACGAGCAGCGTCGGCCGGACCGGCGCGACGGCGGTCGCGAGCGGCTGGGCGACACGCTCCGCGGCCTCCCGCAGGTCGGCCTCGGTGCGCCAGCGCCCCCACACTGGCTCGGTGCCCGGTGCGGTGTCGAGCACGGCCCACCGCCGCGCACCGGTCCTCGCGGGCCGTCCCGGGCGCCGGATCATCAGGAGTCGCGCGTGCGCCCCTCGGGCCGCCGTCGCCAGCTCGTGCAGCACGTCGGGCGGGACCGCGCCCGACGCGGCCGCGTCGAACGGCCAAGGCCCGGGGTTCTCGACGAGGAGCCATCGCCGCGCGGGGGCCGCGGTGGCGACCAGCGGGTCGCGGCGGTCCCGCGCGGCGTCGGCGCACCGCCACGGACCCGTCGTCGGCGCCGGGCCGGGCCCCTCGGGCCGAGGCATCCCGGGGACCCTCATGGCGCCCCCGCCGTCAGGCGTCGTCCACGACCACGACGGCGCGTGCCAGGAGACGGCGCGCCAGCGCGTCGCCGAGGGTGGCCGCTCGTGCCGTCCCTGTCACGACCAGGTCGCGCACGGCATCGACGTCGTCGGGGTCCACGCGCACGGTGCCCGCGCGGCTGACCAGGTCGGCGCCGCCGTCGTCCCGACGGCGCAGCGCGGGCGAGAGATGGGCGCGCAGCCGCAGCGTGGTGTCGTCGGTCAGGTCGTGCGCCGCGCGGAGCTGGGCCAGCGGCCCGACCGGTGCGGGACGGGCGGTGCGTCGTCGCGCCCCGTCGAGGCTGTCGGCCACGTCCGACGTCGCCACGTCCGCCAGGACCGCGGCCATCCGTTCGCGCACCAGGGCCACGTCCTCGGCGAACCTGGTCGAGCGGTCCGGGTCGAGACCGACCTCCAGCGAGGCGCGCACGCGCGGGTCCTCGGCCAGCCGGGCCACGACGAGCCGTGCGAGCTCGTCGGCCAGGGCGTGCCGCGTCCAGGCGTGCACCCCGAGGGTGAGGTGCGTGCTCACGTCCCCCAGCGCGGTCGCGGCGTGGAGGTAGCCGCGCGGCAGGTAGAGGCAGTCGCCCGGACGGAGCACAGCACGGATCGACGGAGGATCCTGAGCGGCCCGCGCCACCGCATCGCGCCGGTCCGACCACGGTTGGTCGCGCAGGGGCGACTCGAGGACGGGCGGGTGGATCCGCCACTCCTTCGCGCCGCTGATCTGCAGCACGAAGACGTCGTGGACGTCGTAGTGGTCGTCGAAACCCTGCGACTGCGGCGGCGTCACATAGGCGTTCGCCTGCACGGGATGGCCGAGCTGGGCGGCGAGGTCGGCGACGAACCGCACCAGCGGGGGCCACGTACGGTGCAGGCCCTGCAGCACGAGGGTGGATCCCTCCGCGAAGAGGGTGCTCAGCCGGGTGTCGTCGACCTGGTCGGCCACCCCCGCCCCGACACCGGCACCCGCGGTGAAGTCCCGGTTCGGCAGGGTGCTCCCGTCGCGTGCGACGCGCAGGAACGGGGTGCGCAGACCGCGCTCAGACACGAGGGCGTCGACGGCGGCCTCGCCGAACAGGTCGTCGAACACGTCGCCGCCCCGCTCGCCGGCCGTGACGAGCAGCGGTTCGCGTCCCCACAGCGCGGCGAAGGAGTCGAGCGGTCGTGCGACAAGGCGCTCCACCGGCGAAGCCGCGCTGGTCCCGCGCTCAGCGCTGGGGTGCCCGTCGACGGCGGGCACCCCAGCCTGGTCCAGCGTCATGCGCCCTGGTCGGCGCCGCCGTCCGCACCGCCATCGGCGCCGCCGTCGGCACCACCGTCGGCGCCGCCGTCGTGCACGCCCGGCACGCCTTCCGCGCCGCCGTCGGCGGGGCCCTCCGCGCCGCTGTCCGCGCCGCCGTCGGCGCCGCCGTCAGCGCCGCCGTCGTGCACGCCCGGCACGCCCTCGGCACCGCCGTCGGCAGGGCCTTCCGTGGAGTTCGGGTCGGTCTCGCTCATGATTCCCCCGTTCAGCCCCGAGAGGCAGGTGACTCCTGTGCTGCTGACGTCTCTCTTCCTACGGGCAGTGCGGTCTGCCTGCAATCGGGAAGGGCTCAGACGTCGACGAGCAGGCGGGCGATGCGGGCGTGCGTCATGAACGACTGGTTCATCCGCCGGTAGGCGTGGAAGTTCAGCACCACGTGGGCGTCCTGGCGCGGGTAGTAGAACAGGTGCGTGGCGAAGTGCCCCAGCCCGCCCACAGGCTCGGGCAGCCCGCGCAGGAAGGGCGGCGTGAACTCGCCGAACCGGACGGTGACCATGCCCGCGCCGTAGTGGATCCCCCGTCGGCGCCGGTGTCGCGGCGCGGCCATCCAGCGGAGGGTCTCCGGGGAGACCAGGCGTCCGCCGTGCAACGCCTGCTGGAACCGCACGAGGTCGGCGGGCGGGGCGACGATGCCGCCGCCTGCCCAGTCGAGGCTCAGGCTGAGGGCACGGCTGAGCTCGTGCCGGCCGAGCCAGAAGGGCGCGACGTCGAGCCCGTCGAGGTCGCCCGGGACCCGGGCGTCGCTGTACGGCGTGGACGACCCTTCCATGCCGGTGGGCTCCAGGACGCGGGTGCGCAGAACCTCGGTGAACGCCTCACCCGTGGCCTCCTCCACGACGCGCCCGAGCAGCACGAACGCCGTGTCGCCGTAGCGGAACTGACCCGGGCGCTCGCGGGCCGGCAGGCGGCGCGCCTCGTCGAGCAGCGCCGTGGGGGACCAGTACCGGTCCGGCTCCGCCGCGACGGTCCGGGTGGAGACCGCGGTCCTCGTGCCGCGGGGCGGTTCGAAGAAGTCCGGGATCCCGCTGGTGTGCGTGAGCAGGTGCTCGACGGTGACGTCGGTGCGCACGTCGACGCCCGGGGCCGCCGGCAGGCCGTCGAGGTCGGACGCGGGCAGCAGCTTCCCGAGCGGGCTGCCGACGCCGAACCGCCCCTGCTCGACGAGCATCGCCACCAGCGTCGCCGTCATGACCTTGCCGACGCTCGCAGCGTGGAACGGCTGCGACCCGCCCGACTCGAGCTCCAGTCCCGGCGCGACGACGAGCACCTGCGGCGGCGGCATCGACGTGTGGCGTCGTGCGGTCCGGTCCAGCGCCGACCTCAGGCGGTCGACCTCGCGTGTCCTGCGCATGACCCCTTCTCATCAACAAGTCTCATAGACATGTCTACTAGACAGGTCTATGAGGGTCAACGGTCTAGGGTCGGACCATGGCGCACGTGATCCTGGGGCTGCTCCTGCTGCGGCCGGCCAGCCTCTACGACCTGGTCAAGCACTTCGAGGCGTCGGTCTCGCTGTTCTACAGCGCCAGCTCGGGCAGCATCCGGCGCGCCCTCGAGACGCTGCTGACCGGCGGCCTCATCGAGGTCGCCGAGGTCGCGCCCGGCGCGCGCGGCCGCAAGACCTACCGCGTCACCGACGCCGGCCGGGCGGACTTCCGCTCCTGGCTCACCGGCCCGGTGACCGGCCCCGACGCCGACTCCGCCGTCCTGCCGCGCCTGTTCTTCCTCGGCCTGCTCGAGCCGGACGAGCGCGCCGCCGTGCTGCCGCGGCTCACGGCCCGCGTCGAGCAGGACGTGGCGCGCCTGGAGGCGCTCGAGGAGCGGCTCGCCACGCAGGAGGTCCCCGACGAGCTCGCCGACGTCTTCGCCTACCAGCGCGCCACCCTCGACCACGGCCTCGCCTCCGGTCGCTTCGCGCGCGACTGGTTCCGGCGCTTCGCGCAGGAGCACGGCGCCCCGACGCCGTGAGCGGAGGGCGGTCCGCTTGCTAGAGTCGTGCCGCCGGTCAAGCAGTGGCCGGCCCGCTCTGAGCAGTGTCGGAGGCGACTGTGGCCACAGACACCACCGTGACCGGTGAGCCCTCGGGCCTCCGGCACCCACGACTGGTGGGCTCCTTCCGTCTCGACCTGTCGTCGGACCGTTGGACCTGGTCGGAGGCCGTCTTCCGGCTGCACGGCTTCGAACCGCACGAGGTGGTCCCCACCACCGACCTCGTCCTCGCGCACACCCACCCGGCTGACCGCGACGACGTCCGCGCGGCCCTGGTGACCGCGCCGACGGCGGGGGCCTTCTCGAGCGTGCACCGCATCCTGACCGCCCGGCGCCGCGAGCTCACGGTCGCGCTCGTGGGCAGCGTCGAGAGCGACCCCGGCCACGACGGGGCGGCGGGCTACTTCCTCGACCTCACCTCCGCCGTCGCGGAGCGGGCCGCCGAGCGCGCGTCCGCCGACATCCAGGCTGCCGCGACCACCCGTGGCGTGATCGAGCAGGCGAAGGGCGTGCTCGCCGTCGTCTACGACGTCGAGATCGACGACGCCTTCGACCTGATGCGCACCGCCTCCAACGACCACAACGTGGCCGTGCGGGACCTGGCGCGCGCCGTCGTCGACGTCGCGCACCGCCGCGACGTCGACCGTCGCGCGGCGCTCGACCGCGTGCTGCGCCGCGGCTGACCCCGGATCAGTCCTCGGTCGGGCGCGTCTCGACGGCCCCGGCCTCGTGCGCGAAGCTCACCCGCCGCGCGACCACGTCCTCCGCGACGTCCTCGAGCGTGCTGCCGCGGCCGAACGCGTGCGCGCGCAGGACGGCGAGGGCGTCGTGCGGCTGCACCCGCAGCTGCGCCGAGACCATGCCCGTGGCCTGGTCCACCCGCGCTCGCGCGGTCCAGCCGAGCTGGTCGATCTCGCCGAGCACGGCCGTGCCGATGGCGTCCGCGAGGAACTGCGCGTCCTCGACCGCCCGGGCCAGCACCTGCCCCGCCCCGACGACGAGGCCCAGCACGCCGACGGGCTGACCGCCCACCCGCATGGGGATGCCGAACCAGGTGCCGTCGCCGGTGGCCTCGCCGGCGAGCTGCGAGAACACGGGGAACGGGTCGTCCGCCAGCGCGACCGCGCCGAGCGGGGCGGACACGATCGCGTCGTCCCGGAACGCGCGTCGCCCGGGGCCCTCACCGAGGACGTCCTGGATGCTCTCGACCCGCGCCGCCATCGCGTTCGTGCTGGTCACCGTGACCTGCTCGCCCGGCAGCGTGGCGAGGGAGAGGCTGCCGCCCTGCGCTCCGAGGATCGCGGTGCACGCCTGGCACATCCGCGCCGCGACGGTCTCCGCAGCGTCGAGCGTCGCCAAGGTCCGCGCGAGCAGGCCCAGCAGCTCGGAGGTGTTCACTGCTCGCTCCGTCCTGTCGCCTGCGGGTCAGTTTTGCACTGATACCCGATGCACGACATGGCGCCGGGAGACGGGGGCGTCCTCAGCGGTCGAGATCGTCGATGACGTCGCCCTCGCCGCCGAGGACCAGGGTCCGCACGATCGACTCGGCGACCTCCCGCTCGCTGAGCCCGCGCCGGTCCGCCGCCGCCCGCAGGGTGGTGCGCGCCTCGTCCTCGGGGCAGTCGTTCGACGCCATGATCGCGCCCACCGCCTGCTCCACCGTCGCCCGGTCGGACATGGTGCGGTACAGGCCCGCGACGGCGTCCCCGAGGTCGGCGTACTGGAGCTGCAGGCGCACGGCGTCGGCCGCGAGCCCGGCGTGACCGACGGCGGCGTCCACCAGGCCGGCGGGCCAGTCCCCGCCGGTGCGGCTGTACACGTTGATCGCCACCCGCACGCCGGGGCCCACCTCGGCCGGGACGGCGAGCGCCTGGACGAACCCCTCGGCCTCCGCCGCCGCCCGCCAGGCCTCCCAGCCCGGCACCACGTCCGGCACCGCGGTGGTCAGCACCGCGCCCCGTCGCATCGCGTCGATGCAGGGCCCGGCGTCGGCGCGCGCCTCGGCCTGGTCGCAGCGCCCCGCGCCGGGGGTGCTGCTGCCGGCGCGCAGCGAGATGCCGTGCTCGCGCAGGCTGATGCTCGCCTCGACGCCGTGGCCGAGCACGGCCGCGGCGCGGATCGCGCTCTCGTCGAGATAGCGGGACAGGGCCATGGGCGTCACGGTACTCGCGCGCCCGGGCCCCGTCCCGCGTGGACCGGCGTGGTGCTCCTCACCGGCGTCCGGTGAGCCGGTCCACCTGGAAGAGCGTCGTCGTGCCGGACACCTCGTTCGCGACGGCGAGCAGCGGCCGGTGCGTGGGGGAGTCGGACGCCGGGATGAACGTCAGGCCCTCGGGCCCCAGGTCGCCGGCCGCGGCGAGCGCGTCGGACGGGGCGGCGCCGTCGTCGATCGCGTCCTCGGCGGACACGGAGTAGTCGCGGTTCGAGACGTACGTGACGAAGGCGGCGCGCTCGGGGCGCGTGACGTCGTAGACCATGACACCGCCGGCCCGCTCCAGGCCGACGAACACGTACGTCCGCCCCGCGACCTCGCCGATCGTCAGGTTCTCCGGCTCGGGGCCCTTGTCGTCGCTGCGGCCGTCGCCCTTCGTCTCGGTGTGGTTGGTGTTGAACGCGTCGCCCAGCGCCTCGGCGGTCACGCGCTCGAACGTGTCGCCGGAGTCGAAGACGAGCTCGCCGTCGGTGGTCCACACGGAGAACGACCGCCCGCCGAAGGCGTACAGCTCCTCGTAGCAGGAGCCGTCGGCGCGCAGGCCGGACGCCGTGGAGACGTTGAGGCGGCCGAGGTCGGCGTCGCCGAGCAGCGCCGCCGCGGGGGAGTCCGCGCACACGGGCGCGAGGCCGTCGTCGCCCAGGTCCTTGACCCGCGCGCCCTCGACGTAGTCGCCCCACTCGCGGGCGTCGCCCTCGTTCGCGGTGACGAGGTAGGTCTGCCCGCGCGACGTGTACGACGCGACCCCGTCGGGCATGTACAGCCCCCGGACGGGCACCTCGCGCACCGCGGCCCCGCCGTCCTTGTCCGACGGGTCGAGGCCCTGGCCGGGCACCGAGTGGTCCTTGCTGCCGAGCGACCACAGGTCGGTCGTGCGGGCGCCGCGCAGGTCGATCTCGGCGACGGCGTTCGCCTCCTGCAGCGCCACGTACGCGGTGCGGGAGTCCTTCGAGACGGTCACGTACTCGGGCTCGAGGTTGCGCGACACGCGGTGTGCGAGCGAGCCGTCCGGGCCCGCCACGTCCGGTCCGAAGACCCGCACGCCGGCGGGCAGCGCGTCTCCCTCGAACGCGTGGAAGGTGGCGGTGCGCACGGCGTCCTGCGCGACGGCGCCCGCGTGCCTGCCGGTGAGCTTGCGGGGCAGGTCCACGACGGACACGGTGCCCTCGGGGTCGACGGAGAAGTCGTCGGCGGGCTCGCCCTCGTTCGCGACGACGGCGCGGCGGCCGTCGGGCGTGAGCGCCACCATGTCGGGCAGCGCGCCCACGCGCCAGGCGCCCAGGGCGTCGCCGTCGCCGGCCGCGTCGAACAGCACCAGCCAGCCGTCGGAGACCTTGTCGGGAGCCTCGACCGCGACGACGCCCAGCCCGTCCGGGCGGACCGCGACGGAGTTCGCGACGGCCCCCTCGGGCACGGTGGAGCCGTCCGCGGCCCGCACGCCGGTCGTCTCGAGCGCGAACAGCTCGCGGGGCGACGACGGCCGCGCGACGTCGAGCACGGTGACCTCGCCCGCCTGCGCGTTCACGGAGAAGAGTCGCTCGGAGCGCGCGTGGTACGCGACGATCTCCGCCGCCGACTCGTCGAACACGCCCGTCGCGTACGCGCCCAGGGGTGTGAGCCCGACCCGGGCGTCGTCGGCGGACAGCTCCACGGGGTCGGCGACGACGCCGTCGCCCGGCGTCGTGCCGCCGTTCCCTGGGTGGCCGAGCGCCGACGCGGTGAGCGCGACCGGCGCGGTCAGCGCGGCCGCGACGGCGGTAGCGACGACGGCGCGTCGGGCGGTGCGGGGGAGAGGTGTGCGCAAGGGGTCCTCCGGGGGCCGGGGCGCGCGGAGGCGCGCCGTCGACGTGACCGTAGGGAGGACGGATGACCGCCCGGGGTGGCCGTGGTGAACGCGCGCCGACCCGCCGGTGAACGCCTGCTCGGCCGCCGCTCAGGCGGGCGTGCCGGCGTCCGCGACGCCGTCGGCGCGCACCCCGTTGCGGCCGAGCTGCACGATCCGCCACACGGCGCCCGCGAGCAGCACGACGAGCGCGAGGTTCCGCAGCGCCTCGACGACGACCATCGCGGGCTGCCCGCCGAGGAACTCGCCGTACGCCACCGGGTAGACGATCTGCGTGCCGAGCGCCGCCAGCAGCACCCCGACGGCGGGCGGGCCCCACAGCCGGCGGGTCCCCGGCCCGGCGAGCGCGACGGCGGCCGCCAGCGGAGGCCCGATCCACGCCACGAACTGCGGCGACCCCACCTTGTTGAACACGATGAGCGCGAGCAGCAGGGCGGCGGTGCTGAGCAGCAGGACGTCGCCGGCGTGGTCGGGTCGGCGCCGCGCCGTCCACCACGTGAGGGCCGCGATGAGCAGCACCGCGACGGGCAGCAGCCAGTCGAGGAGGGACGCGACCTGGCGGGCGGCGTCCCCCTGCACCTCGTAGGTGAAGATCACGTCGTTGTAGTCGATCCGCACGGACGGGTCCCACAGTCGCGCGACGCTGAACCAGGTGGCGAACACCGACTCGGCCTGGAGCGTGCGTGCCTCCTGCTGCCCGAACACGCTGAACGCGCGCTGCCCGGCGCCCCCCGCGAGGGCGAGCCCGACGACGACGAGGCTCACCACCGCGCCCGGCACCACCACCTGGCGCAGCAGGTCCCGCCCGCGGGCGCGCGTCGCGGCCAGCGCCACGACCACCGCGCCCGGCGCGATCTTGATCCACGCGCCCGCGGTGGCGACGGCCGTCGCGAGCGTGGGGCGGCGCGTCGCGACCACCAGGGAGACCAGGATGAGCGGCGCGACGACGCCGTCCAGCCGCCCGAGGAAGATCGGGCCGAGGGCCAGCAGGAACGCGAGCCACCACCAGGCGCCCAGCACCCCGCGCGGCGCCGAGCGCACGAGCACCACCGTGGCGACGGCGTTGAGCGCCACGACCATCGCCGTCCAGACGATCTCGTACCCCAGCAGGCTGCCGGTGACGAGCGCGGGCAGCGTGACGGGCACGAGCGCGCCGGCGGGGTACACCCAGTCGTAGTCGAGGACGGGCCACTGCCCGGTGCCGAGGCCGTGGCGGGCCCACCACTCGTACAGCGTGACGTCGCCGTAGATCGTGTAGCCCCAGGTGATGGCCTGCCCGATCACCCAGGCGTGCACGGCGAGGAAGCCGAGCGCCAGCAGCCACCGGGAGCGCAGCACGGCGCCGAGCGGACCGGGGGCGTTCCGCGCGGCGGCGGTCTGGGGGGATGGCACGCCCGACATGGTGACAGACCGGGCTCGGCGGCGCTCCGGAGCACCCTGCGGGGATGCGCGATGCGGGTATGGACGTCTAAGGTTTCGGATACCCGAAAAATTTGCCCGACCGACACTGGCCCACCCGGAGGACCCGCATGAGCCGACCGACCCTCGACCGACCCGCCCGGGGGGTGCGCCCCGCGCGCCTGGTGACCCTGCTCGGGCCGGCGTTCGTCGCGGCCATCGCCTACGTCGACCCGGGGAACGTCGCGGCCAACCTCACCGCGGGGGCCAAGTTCGGGTACCTGCTGGTGTGGGTGCTGGTCGTCGCGAACGTCATGGCCGTGCTGGTGCAGTACCTGTCCGCCAAGCTCGGCGTCGTCACCGGGCGTTCCCTGCCCGAGGTGCTCGGGGAGCGGCTCTCCCGGCGCGGACGGATCGCCTACTGGGCGCAGGCGGAGGTGGTCGCGATGGCCACCGACGTCGCCGAGGTGATCGGCGGCGCCATCGCCCTGCACCTGCTGTTCGGGGTGCCGCTCGTGCTGGGCGGCGTGATCACCGGCGTCGTGTCGATGCTCGTGCTCGGCGTGCAGCAGCGCCGCGGCCAGCGCGTCTTCGAGACGGTCGTGACGTCGATGCTCGCGGTGCTCACCGTGGGGTTCTGCGCGGGCCTGTTCTTCTCCCCGCCCGACCTCGGCGCGGTGCTCGGCGGCCTCGTGCCGCGGCTCGACGGCGCGGAGTCGGTGCTGCTGGCCGCGTCGATGCTCGGAGCCACGGTCATGCCGCACGCGATCTACCTGCACTCGTCGCTCGCCCGCGACCGGGTGCGCCACGACGCGCGCGTGCAGCGGCGGCACGCCCTGGCGGCCGGGGCCGAGGGGCGCGCCGACGCGGAGGCCGACGACCTGACGGACGACGTCGCCGTGCCGGGGCCGCCGTCGCCGCCCGTGGTGCGCCGCCTGCTCACCGCCACGCGCTGGGACGTCGTCGCCGCGCTGGTGCTCGCGGGCAGCGTGAACATCGCGATGCTGCTGCTCGCGGCGGCCAACCTGCCCGGCCGCACCGGCACCGACTCGATCGAGGGCGCGCACGCCGCCATCGAGTCGTCGCTCGGCCCCGCCGTCGCGGTGCTGTTCGGTGTGGGGCTGCTCGCGTCGGGCCTGGCGTCGACGTCGGTGGGGGCCTACGCCGGCGCCGAGATCATGTCCGGGCTGCTGCGCGTGCGCGTCTCGCTGATCGCCCGCCGGCTGGTCACCCTGGTGCCCGCGATCGTGCTGCTCGCGACGGGGGTGTCGCCGACGTGGCTGCTGGTGGTGAGCCAGGTGGTGCTGAGCTTCGGCATCCCGTTCGCGATGATCCCGCTGGTGCGGATCACGCGCGACGCCGGCCTGCTGGGCGGCTTCCGCAACGGTCTCGCCACCCAGGTCGCGGCCTGGGCCGTGGCCGCCGTCATCGTCGTGCTGAACGTCGCCCTGCTCTGGCTGACCTTCACCGGGTGAGTAGTCCAGGTCTCCGCGAGGTAGTTCCGAACCCCGCGAGGTAGTTCCGAGCTCGGTGAGGTAGTGCGGATCTTGCCGAGGTAGTTCCGAACCCGGCGAGGTAGTGCGGATCCTGCCGAGGTAGTTCCGAACCCGGCGAGGTAGTTCGGGTCCCGCCGAGGTAGTTCCGGGCTCGGCGAGGTAGTTCGGGTCAGCGGCCGAGGGCGGCCTCGAGGCGGTCGACGAGCGCGGCCTGGGCGCTGACGACGAGGCGCCGCGCGTCGTCGGGCGCGAACCAGGCGACGCGGTCGATCTCGGGCACCTCGATCCGGCGTCCGGATCGCGGCGGCCACTCGATCTCGACGGTGTTGCTGCGGACCTGGTCCAGGTCCGGTCCGGGCGGCGGCCACTCGCGTGCCCAGGCCAGGACCCGCTTGCCCGACTTCTGCCGCACCTCGCCCAGGTCGACGTCGGGGGACGACGGCGCGGGGAGCGGCAGGCCGAGCTCCTCCGCCGCCTCGCGCAGCGCCGCGGCGTGCGGGTCCTCGTCCGGCTCGAGCTCGCCCTTGAGGACGGTCCACGCGCCTTCATCCTTGCGCGCCCAGAACGGTCCGCCCATGTGGCCGAGCAGCACCTCGATGATGCCGGCGTCCGTGGTCCGGTAGAGCAGCAGGCCCGCGCTGGTGGTCGCCATGCGCACAGTCTGGCTCGCCCGGCACTACCTCGCGGAGCCGTGAACTACCCCGCGGGGTTTCGAACTACCTCGTCGAGAGAGTGTGAGACCGAGTATCGCTTGACGTGAGACCGGGTCGCGAGCGACGATGAGGGGAGACCGGCGCCGACCACCACCAGCCTCGGACGGCGCCGGTCCTCACTTCTCACCGGGCCCGGAACGCCGGACCCCCGCGCAGAGAGAGGTCGTCGATGACCCGCAGCTCCTCCCGTGATGTCCCCGTCATGCCAGGCGTGACCGCCCCCGACTACGACGTCTCGCAGCCGCTCGACCTCGACTACGTGGGCGCCTTCGCCGACGTGAAGCCCGAGGAGCGCGCCCACCAGCTCGCCGTCCGCGAGTTCGTGCAGGAGGACGTGCTGCCCGTCATCGACGGTTACTGGGAGCGCGCCGAGGTGCCGTTCGACCTCGTCAAGAAGCTCGCCGAGCGCGACTTCCTGCGCGACGGCGTCGACGTCCCCGGCCGCCCGTCCGTCTCGTTCATGGCCGAGGGCCTGGCCAGCATGGAGATGTCGCGCGGCGACGGCTCCGTCGCCACCATCTGCGGCGTCCAGGGCGGGCTCGCGCTGCGCTCGATCGTCATGCACGGCTCGCCCGAGCAGGTCGAGCAGTACGCCGAGCCGATGGCGCGCGGGGAGATCCTCGGCGCGTTCGCGCTCACCGAGCCCACCCACGGCTCGGACTCCGTCTCGCTCGAGACGACGGCCCGCAAGGAGACCCGCGACGGCGTCGAGGGCTACGTCATCGACGGCGAGAAGAAGTGGATCGGTTTCGGCTCCTGCGGTGACATCACCGTGGTGTGGGCCCGTCTCGTCGGCGACGACGGCGACAACCAGGTGCACGGCTTCATCGTCCCGCAGGACGCCCCCGGCTACACCGCGACCACCATCGAGGGCAAGGTCTCGCTGCGCGCCATCTGGCAGGCGCACATCGTGCTCGACGACGTGTTCGTCCCCGCGAGCGCGGCCCTGCCCGGCGCGACGTCGTTCAAGGCGACCGCCGCCGTGCTGTTCGCGACCCGTCTCGCAGTGGCCTGGTCCGCCGTCGGGCACGCCGTCGCCTGCTACGAGGCGGCCGCCGCCTACGCGACCCAGCGCATCCAGTTCGGCCGGCCGCTGGCCAAGAACCAGATGGTGCAGGAGCGGCTCACCCGCATGCTCTCGCTGGTCACGCAGATGCAGCTGCTCGTCGCGCAGATCACGCGCCTCGCCGACGCCGGCACCCTCACCGGCGAGCAGGCGTCGCTGGCGAAGTACACGACGACGCGCCAGGCCCGCGAGGTCGCGTCGATCGCCCGCGACATGCTCGGCGGCAACGGCATCCTCCTCGCCAACCGCGTCGCACGGCACTTCGCGGACGTCGAGGCGCTGCACACCTACGAGGGCACCGAGTCGATGCAGGCCCTCATCGTCGGTCGCGACATCACGGGGGTCTCGGCCTTCGCCTGACGCTCGGGTCGTCCCGCTCGCGAGCCCCCGTCCCTGACCAGCAGGGACGGGGGCTTGACGCGTTCATCGCGCGCTGCCAGAGTCTGGCGTCGGAAATCGTTTTCGATACCACGACGAGGTGGAGGGTGCGATGCGGCGCAGGCAGGTTCGCCTGACGGTGGGGGTGCTGGCACTGTCGACGGTGGTGGCGGCCTGCAGCTCGACGGCGGTGCCGGCCGACCAACCGGCGCGCTCCTCGGGCCCGCCGGTCGAGGGCCTCACCGCGTGGTCGCTGTCCGGCGGCAGCGACATCGTGCTGGAGCGGTCCTTCGAGAGCTGGAACCGTGACCACCCCGACCGCCCGTTCGACGTGGGCTGGCTGGAGAACGACGTCTACAAGGACGAGATCCGGGCCGCGATCGACGCGGGCGAGGCGCCGACGCTCATCTACGGCTGGGCCGGCAGCGACCTCGCCGGCTACGTGGCCGACGGGGACGTGCTCGACCTCACGGGCCGGGTCCAGCCCGTCCTGGACAAGGCGCTCCCCGCCGTCGCGAAGAACGGCACCGTGGACGGCAGCACATACGCCGTCCCCGCCAACCAGACCCAGCCGGTGCTCCTCTATCACCACGTGGACGTGCTGCGAGAGGCCGGCGTCGAGCCGCCGGAGACGTTCGACGACCTCCTCGACGCCGTGCGCGTGCTGCGCGAGGCGGGGGTGCGGCCGATCGCCCTCGCGGGCGGCAGCCGCTGGCCCGAGCTCATGTACCTGCAGTACCTCACCGACCGGATCGGGGGACCCGAGGTCTTCCAGCGCGTCGTCGCGGGCGAGCCGGACGCCTGGTCGGACCCGGCCGTCGTCGAGGCGCTCCACAAGATCCGTGCGCTCGTCGACGCCGGGGCGTTCGGCGACGACTTCACCGAGGTCACCGCGGACTCCAGCGGGGACGTGGGGATGCTGGCGTCCGGGAGCGCGGCCTTCCTGCTGCAGGGCGCGTGGATCTACCCCGACATCGTCACCACCATGCCCGAGCTCGTCGCGGACGGAGGCATCGGCTTCGGCTCCTTCCCGACCGTGGACGGCGGCGTGGGAGACCCGGAGAACGTCGTCGGCAACCCCGCGAACTTCTGGTCCGTGTCCGCCGCGGCATCTCCCGCCGACCAGCAGGCGGCCATCGACTTCCTCAACTCCGAGGTCTACTCCGAGCGGTCCGTCGACACCTTCCTCACGGTCCGCACGGTGCCACCCGTGCGCGGCATCGACGGGCGTCTGGCGAGCGGAGACAGCGCGGAGTACCTGCGCGCGGTGTACGAGATGGTCGACTCCGCCCCGCACTTCCAGCTCTCCTGGGACCAGGCCATCCCGCCGGACCAGGCGGCCGCGCTGCTCGACCACCTCCATCAGGTGTTCACCGGCGAGCTCGAGCCCGAGGGCTTCGTCGCCGCCATGAACGACACCCTCTGAGGCGCGCTCGTCGCTCGAGACGGCCCGCGTGCCGCGGGGGACCCGGAGCTCGCGGGCGGCGGCACGGCCGGCTGCGGAGAGCTGCCACGCGCTCGTGGGAGCGTCGTCCCGGACCGCGGGTGCCGCATGTCGTACCAGGGTGATCCGCACGCCGTGTCAGCCGGACGTGGCTGTCGCGGAGGTCGTCACGGCGACCATGACGGCCGTCATGACCGCAGCCTGCATCTCGTCCACGGCCTTCTTGACGGCGGCGCTCGCCCAGCTCCCCGCGGCGAGGTCCTTCGCGCGGGCCTCCGCCTGCCGCCGGTGCTCGGGGGCGACGATGCCGCGCACGAGCGGCGTCCCGCTCGCGATGGCGAGGAGGGCCGCGGTACGGGCGTCGGGGTCGCGGACGCCCAGCAGCACCTCGTGGCACGTCGCGCGCAGCCACGTCTCGTGGGTGGCGTCGGCGGCGGGCCACGACGTCGTCGGGAAGATCCAGAGCACCGTCCCGTCCTCGCGCCGCAGGATCCCGCGCGCCGCGAGCCCGGCCAGCAGGTGGTCCCGCAGGCCCTTGGCCAGCGGCGCCACCAGGCTCTTCGGCGCGCGAGCCCGGGCGCGCACGGACGCCAGCGCGTGGTCGAGCGCGGGGTGCCCCGTCGGGGACGGGTCCCGCACGACGACCCTGCCGGCCCCCACCGGCCGGCCGTCCAGGTCCGTGGCCGCCGACGACGTGACGTCCACCCGGCCGGTCAGGGCGAGCTCGACGAGCAGCGCCCCCGCCAGCCGGTAGTCGAGCTGGGTCCGCTCGAGGGACGGGCGCCCGGTCCTGTCGTCGTACGCGAGCAGCAGCAGGTCCTCGGCGATGATCACTCGTCGATCCTGGCGGACCCACGGCCTAGGGTCCAGGGATGGCCGACGACCTCGCCCGTGTGGGCGCGCGCTGGGACGACGATCCGAGCGCGGGGGAATGGATCCTGCCGTTGCTGGGGGAGTTCGGCCCGACGCTCGGCCATGCCGTCCCGCAGGCGTACGCCGCCTACGCCGTCGTGCCCCTGCCCCGGGACGCTGAGGGCGACCTGGACCTGGACGCGGTCCCGGCGCGCCTCGACGCGTTGCTCGAGGTGCTCGACCCGTGGACGGGGGAGTCGCCGCTGCGCGGCACGCTGTGGGAGGGCTGGCCGAACCTTTACGCGCCGGGCGGCGGTGTGGCGTCGTCAGGGGTCGCCGTCATGCTCGCCTGGGACCCGGACGAGCCGGAGCCCTCCGCGCAGGAGCTCGCCGAGGCGCGGCGGGAGGCGGAGCAGGAGCTGCTCGACCGGCTCGTCGCCAGGCCGCTCGCCGACAGGCTTCGCCTGCCCCACAGGGAGTACCACGTCTGGACGGGGACCTCCCGGACGGTCACCGGGCTCCTCGACGCGGTCGAGCTGCCCTCCCACGTCTGGCCGGAGCACCGGCGGTGGTTCCTCGGGCTCCCGATCTACACCGCGGAGGTGGCGCTCGGCGGCCCCGCGGACCTGGTCGGCGCCGTCCTGGCCGACGCACGGCTGGAGGCGCGGGCGGCCACGCCGTCGACCGTCCTCGACATCGACGACTGACGCCGGCAGGCCACGTTCAGCGCGGCAGTTCGGATTCGGCGCGGCAGTTCAAACTGCCGCGCCGAGCCCAAACTGCCGCGCCGAGCGCCGTCAGGGCGTGACGGCGGGTGTCGTCGTCCCCGCCTCGGCCTGCTCGCGCCGGTGCACGCGCCACCACACGAAGAAGCCGGTCAGCGTGAACACGCCGTAGAACACGTACATGAGCGCCGTGGCGTAGTACCCGGCGGACCAGAGCAGGGGCACGCCCACGACGTCGACGGCCACCCAGACCAGCCAGAACTCGACCCAGCCCTTGGCCATGCCGTACGTGGCGACGAGGGAGCCCATGAAGATCCAGGCGTCCGACCACACGGGCTCGTACGAACCGAGGGCGCGGAACAGCGGCGTGAGGACCAGGGTGCCGGCGACCATGACGACGACGATCCCCACCCGTGCCCGCCAGGAGGCCCAGTGCGGGTGCACCGCGGCGCCGCCGTCGGCGGGGATCTTGCCGTCGGCGCGCACCTCGAGGTCGGCGCGCTGCGTGCGGCGCCACTGCACCCAGCCGTAGATCGAGACGATGAGGAACATCACCTGACGGCCGGCCTGGCCGAGCATGTCGGCGCGGCTGGAGTCGCCGAACCACGAGCCCATGAAGACGGTGAACAGGACGAGGTTGCCGACGATGCCGACGGGCCACGCCCACACCTTGCGGCGCATGCCTCCGAGTGCGGAGGCGAGGCCGAACAGGTTGCCCACGATCTCGCGCCACGACATGTGCTGGTCGCCGATGGTCAGCGTGGCGTTGAAGAACGCGTCGATCGCGTCCATCGTTCACTCTCCCGGTCCGAGGTGCGGCGTCCGGGGGTGAAGGGTCGGCGCTCGCCGAGCACGGCCCGGAGGGCCGTCGCCGACGACACGACGCCCGGCGGCACCCACCCTGACGGGCGTGTGCCGCACGTGCTTCCTCCCATCCGGACTTTGACCGTCGGCCCTGGAGTTCCACCAGGTCAACCGGTCTCGCTCGGCTTCTGACGAGGAGACCGGGTCGCGGGCTGTCACCGCCGGCTCGGAATTTCACCGACCCCGGAGCACGTACGTGCGTGTCTTGCCACCGCCGGAGGTCCCGGCGGCGTCCTGCACAACTCAGGATGCCACAGCGGCATTCCCGTGCACCGGGTCGTCCCGTCCGCGTCGGCCGTCAGGCCAGCGCGTCGCGGACGGCGCGCGCGACGTCGTCCGGCCCGGCCCCGGGCTCCAGCACGGTGACGACGACGCGCCTGCCGTCGCCTCCCGTCGCCAGGGTGCGCGGCTCGCCGGCCACGTCGGCGGTGCCCGGGTCGCCCGCGGCGGCGGACGACGGCGCTGCGGGCTCGTCGTCGTGCGTGAACGGGGCGACGGCGGCGTGCCGGAGGTCGGCGAACGCCTCCTCGAGCTCCGGCCGCAGGTCGAGGTGGGGGTTGCGCAGCCAGCGACGCAGGATCGCGTTGTGCACGGCGACGACGGACGCCGCGAACGCGATCGACATCGTCGTGGTGGAGCGGTCGGGCGACAGGGTGTCGCGCAGGTACGCCGTGAACGCGCGCTCGTACCGGTGGGTGGTGACCAGCTCGCGGTCGCGCAGCGCGGGCACCTGCTGCAGCAGCTGGTGGCGTGCGATCGACGTCTCGCGCTGTCCCACGTGGTGGTCGAAGACCAGACGCGCCGCGCGGCAGACCTCGAGGTACGGGTCGGTGGTCGGGTCCCAGGCCCGCTCGGGCGCGCGGCCGGACTCCTCGCTCGCGCGCGCCTCGGGGCGGGTCTCCGCGAGCATCACCACCACCTCCTCGAGGAGCAGCTCGTGGTCCGCGAAGACCACGTCCTCCTTGGAGCGGAAGCGGCGGAAGAAGGTCGCACGGCTGACGCGCGCGGCGTCGGCGATCTCCTCGACGGTGGTCTGCTCGTAGCCCTGCCGGGAGAAGAGGTCGATCGCGGCGTCGACGGCCTGGGCGTGGGTGTGCGTCCGGACGGCGGTCATGCCACGGAGGCTACTCCGAGCGGCGGCCACGACGTCGGCCGGTGTCGCCCCCCGGTGTCGCACGACGCGGCTCGTCGAAGCCCGCGTCGGCGGGACGGCGCGCCCGCTGCAGGTACCGGATCTCGCGCACCGCGACCCCGGCGGCCAGGAAGAACGGGATCCACGCCCAGACCCTGCCGCGCAGCACGACCCACAGCATCGCGAGCGCGACGACGCACGCCCCCACGACCGTCCACACGCTCGCCCACCGCACCTTGCGCACGGGCCGAGGCTACCCGTGCGGCCCCGCGCGGTCGCCGCCACGCACCGTCCGGGCGTGGGTAAGGTGGCGGGCGTGACTTCCGGGACCACCACCGCGCCTGAGACCGCGACCACCACGACCGCGAGCGTCCCCGTCGTGGACGTCTACGTCGACCCGCTGTGCCCGTTCGCCTGGATCACGTCGCGCTGGGCGCTCGAGGTCGCGCAGCACCGGGACGTGCAGCTCACGTTCCGGCTGATGAGCCTCTACCTGCTCAACAAGGACCGCGACATCCCGGCCGACTACCGGGCGAAGATCGAGGCCTCGCGCGGCATCGGCCGCGTCGCCGCCGCGGTGCAGACCGAGCACGGCCCGGAGGCGTTCAGCGCCTTCTACACGGCCGCCGGCACCCGCATCCACCCGGGCGGCCGCGGCGACGACCTCGACGCGGTCGCCGTGGAGGCGCTGGCGGAGGCGGGCCTGCCCGCGTCCCTGGCCGACGCCGCGACGTCCGACGCCTACGACGCCGCCCTCGCCGCCTCGCACGAGGCCGGGATGAAGCCGGTGGGCGAGGACGTCGGCACGCCGACGATCCACGTCGACGGCGTGGCGTTCTTCGGTCCGGTCCTCACGCGCATCCCGCGCGGCGAGGACGCCGTGCGGATCTTCGACGGCGCCGTCGCGCTCGCGTCGTTCCCGGACTTCTTCGAGCTCAAGCGGTCGCGCACCAGCGACCCGTCCTTCGACTGACCCTCCTGCCGCCGACCGTCCGGGACCCCCGGCTCGTCCGCGGTCCGCTGCCCCGCCCCACCCGAGAGGTGCACCCATGACCCTCGACCTGCGTGTCTTCACCGAGCCCCAGCAGGGTGCGTCCTACGACGACCTGCTCGCCGTCGCGAAGGCGACCGAGGACCTCGGCTTCAGCGCGTTCTTCCGCTCCGACCACTACCTGACGATGGGCGGCGACGGGCTCCCCGGGCCCACCGACGCCTGGACGACGCTGGCCGGCCTGGCCCGCGACACGTCCACCGTGCGGCTGGGCACCCTCGTCACGTCGGCCACGTTCCGACACCCGGGCGTGCTCGCCATCCAGGTGGCGCAGGTGGACCAGATGTCCGGCGGCCGCGTGGAGATCGGGCTGGGCGCCGGCTGGTTCGCCCGCGAGCACGAGGCCTACGGCATCCCGTTCCCGGCCAAGCGGTTCGGGCTCCTGGAGGAGCAGCTGGAGATCCTCACGGGCCTGTGGGGCACCCCGGTGGGCGGGTCGTACTCCTTCGAGGGAGAGCACTACACGCTCGTCGACTCCCCGGCGCTGCCCAAGCCGGCGCAGGACCGCATCCCCGTCATCGTGGGCGGCGGCGGCCCGAAGCGCACGCCGGCGCTGGCCGCCCGGTTCGGCGACGAGTACAACCAGGCGTTCCCCGAGCTGGACACGGTCGCGCCGCGCATCGGCGTCATCAACGAGGCCCTCGCCGAGGCGGGCCGCACGCCCGACTCGATCGTGCAGTCCGTCGCGCTGGTGCTCGCCGTCGGCAAGGACGAGGCGCAGTTCGCCGAGCGTGCCGCCGCGATCGGCCGCGAGCCCGCCGAGCTGCGCGAGCACGGCGTCGCCGGCACGGTCTCCGAGGCCGTCGACCTGCTCGGCTCCCTGCGCGACCAGGGCGTCCAGCGCGTCTACCTCCAGGTGCTCGACCTGCACGACCTCGACCACCTGGACCTGGTGGCGCGCGAGGTGGCCACGCAGCTCTGACCCCTCCGTCGGCACCCCGCAGGGCTGTGACCTGCGGCGACAGTTGGTCCGGCACACGGTCTCGACCCGTGGTCTCACCCGCCCGCCACCCGTGACACGGGCGGCGGGCGGGGCTAGATTCGCGCACAGACGACGAGGTGACCCGCTCCCGAGCGGGTCACCTCGACTCGTTCAGGGGGCAGGCACCACACGACGTCACGACGACGCACACGACGACGAGGTCGCACCCACCGGGCGGTCCCGGGGGACGGGCACGCCCCGTCCGCCGGCCACGTGCGCCCGGCCCCGCGACCACCCCCGAGGACCGCCGCCTGCGCCCGGAGGACCGTCATGTCCGTCTCCGAGTTCGACCGCCTCGTCGTCACCCCGCGCCGCACCGAGTACGTGCGGCCGCCGTCCACCCGCCCCCTCGGCGGCGCGGAGGAACGCCCGACCGCACCGCCCCGGGACGAGAACTCCGCCGCCCGCTCGCCGTCCCTGGCCCTGATCATGATGCTCGCCACCCTCGGGGTGGTCGCGTACGCGGCGTTCCTGCTCAACCCCGCCAACCGCGGGGACGCGCTGCCGTACGTCATGGTCATCACCGCCGAGACCGTCCTGGTCGTGCAGGCGCTGCTGGCCATGTGGACCGTGCTGTCGAGCGGCTACGACCCGCGCGACTTCGCGTTCCACCATGCCAAGGACCGCCTCTTCGACCTGCCGGAGATCATCCGGGACGGCGCCGAGGACGACCCCCCACGCTGGCGCCTCTACCTGCACGACCGCCCCGTCACGGTCGACGTCTTCGTCACGACCTACGGCGAGGACCTCGGCACCGTCGAGCGGACGGTGCGCGCCGCCCTCGCCGTGCGCGGCGCCCACCGCACCTGGGTGCTCGACGACGGCCGGTCGGACGACGTGCGCGACCTCGCCGCCCGGCTCGGCGCCCGCTACCTGCGGCGGCTGAGCAGCAACGGCGCCAAGGCGGGCAACGTCAACTACGCGCTGTCGATCGCGAAGGGCGACTACTTCGTCATCCTCGACGCCGACTTCGTCGCGCGTCCCGAGCTGCTGGTCGAGACGCTGCCGTTCTTCGTGCGCGACGACGTCGCGTTCGTGCAGACCCCGCAGACGTACGGCAACCTCGACTCGCTCATCTCGCGGGGTGCCGGGTACATGCAGGCGGTCTTCTACCGGTACGTGCAGCCGGGCCGCAACCGGTTCAACGCCGCGTTCTGCGTGGGCACGAACGTCGTGTTCCGCCGCACGGCGATCGACGACGTCGGCGGCATGTGCACGGACTCCAAGTCGGAGGACGTGTGGACGTCGCTGCACCTGCACGAGCGGGGCTGGCGGTCGGTGTACATCCCGACGACGCTCGCCGTCGGCGACACCCCCGAGACCGTCGAGGCGTACACCAAGCAGCAGCTGCGCTGGGCGACGGGCGGGTTCGAGATCCTCCTGCGCCACAACCCGCTCAGCCCGCGCCGGCGCCTGACGCTCGACCAGCGGCTCCAGTACACGGTGACGGCGACGCACTACCTGTCCGGCATCGCGCCCCTGGTGCTGCTGATGGTGCCGCCGCTGCAGATCTACCTGGGGCTCACGCCGATGAACCTCACGATCTCGTGGTCCACGTGGCTGCTGTACTACGCCGGCTTCTACGTCATGCAGATCGCGATCGCGTTCTTCACGCTCGGCTCGTTCCGCTGGGAGGTGCTGATGCTCGCCTCCGTGTCGTTCCCCATCTACACGCGCGCCCTGTGGAACGCCGCCACCGGCAAGGAGCAGGCCTGGCACGTCACGGGTCGCAAGGGAGCCGCGACGTCGCCCTTCGCGTTCATGGTCCCGCAGGTCCTGTGCTTCGCGTTCCTGCTGGTCACCTCGCTCGTGGGGGCGTGGGCCGAGCGGGACGACGGCATGCCGAGCCTCGCCCTGGCCTGGAACGTCACCAACACCGCCATCCTCGGCGCGTTCGTCGTGACGGCCGCCCGCGAGGCGCGCCGCACCGCCCGGACCGCCCGCGAGTCCCGCCGGGGACGACGCGCCCGCCCGGCCCGCCGGCCCGCGACGGCCCCCGCCCTCACCCCCGGAGGTGCCGCATGACCTGGCCCACCCGCCTGCGCCTCGTCGCCGGGCTGCTCGCCGTGCTGCTCGTGTGCGCGGCCCTCACGCTCGTCCTCAACCGCCGTGCCGGGCAGGCCACGTCGGCCACCGCGACGATCGTCGCGGAGACCCTCGACGCCGGCACCGACTACGCGGGGACCGTCACCGACACGTTCGCCGACGTCGGGGACGAGGTGTCCGAGGGTGACCCGCTGGTCGAGCTGCGCAGCCTCACCCTCCAGCACGACCTCGCCGTCGGCCTCGTCAGCGAGGACGCGTCGGTCTACCGGGTGACGAAGGACGGCACGATGACCGTCGTCGCGCCGGCCGACGGCGTGGTCACCTCCGTGGCGGTCCGGCGCGGCGGCTTCACGAAGGCGGGGGAGCCCCTCGTGTCCGTGGAGCGCGCGGGGTCGCTCGCCGTCGACGCCCGGCTGGTGCTCGACCCGGGCGACTTCGCGCGGGTCCGCGACGGCGCCGACGTGACGATCGTGCTGCCGGACCAGTCGGAGATCGCGGGGACCGTCGCCGACGTCGCGGTGCGCAACACGACGAACCAGGCCGAGGCCACCGTGCGGGTCACGGGTGACGGCCTCGTCGGCGGGGCGGTGCACGGCCTGGTCGCGGCCGGCACCCCCGTGACGGCGGTCATCCAGCTGCACGACGACGGCCCGCTGGCCGACGTCGACGAGTCGTTCGACGCCTTCCTGCGCCGGGTGGGGCTGTGAGCCGGGCCGGGCGGGCGGTCGCGGCGGCGGGGACGGTCCTCGCGCTCGCCGGGTGCGGGCTGCTCGGCGGCACGGCCCCGGCCGGGTCGCCGGCGCCGGCGCCGTCGGCGTCGCCCGGCCCGCAGGGCGCACCCGCCGCGGACCGCACGGGCACCGCGCCGGACGTCGACGTCGGCCTCCTGCCCCAGGAGCAGGTGGCCCCCACCCCCACGACCCGTCTCGCGGACGGTCTCGCCCCGCCGACCAACCGCTGGTTCTCGTCCCTCGCCCTCGGCGACGCGCCGCAGCCGGTGTTCCCCGTCCCGCTGGCCGTCGCGCTCACGCCCGACGGGTTCGCGTACGGGCTGCCGGACGTGCAGGTGACCGCGACGTCGGTGCTCGGCCCGTTCGCGGCGCAGGTCGGGGTGGACGTCGGGGCGAGCTCGGCCGTCGTCGCGGCCTACGACGCGGCGTCGGTGACCGTGGAGCTGCGCGACGGCGCGGGCTCCCCCCGCGGGGACCTGCTGCTCGTCGAGGGATCGCCCGTCGTGCGGTACACGGCCGCCGTCGACCAGGACGTCGCGACCACGGTCGCGTTCACCGTGGCCGACCGCCGCGCGAGCACCCGGGTCACGGGTGCCGACGGCGAGCGCGAGCACGTCCTCGTCGGCCCCGGCGGGACCGCCGACCCCGGGGCCGGGCTCTCCCGCGACGGCCGCTCGCTCACCCTCGCCGCGGGCGAGACGGCGGCCTGGTTCCCCGTGCCCGACGGCGCGTCCGGCGACGCCGTGGCGACCCTCGCCGCCGCGGCGGCCGACCCCGTGACGGGCGTGACGCTCGCCCACGGCGCGGACGACGCGGCCGTGACCACCGCCCTGACCTACGCCACCCGCGACGGGGGCCCGGCCGCCGTCGTCCGCATGCCGCACCAGCGGGACTCGGCCGGGGCGTCGTGCGGGCTCGGCACCTACGCCACCGTGCACGGCACCGTCGACGTGTGCACCGCGTCCACCCTGTCGTGGACGAGCCCCGCCGTGGCGCCCGCCGGCCGCCTGGACCTGTCGGGCCTCGCCGCCGACGCCACGGACGAGCTCGCCGCCCAGGTGCGCGCCGACGCGGCCGCCCGCGCGGCGGGCACGCTCGAGGCGCCGTCCGACACCTACTACGGCGGCAAGGCCCTCGCGCGCGACGCGAACCTGCTGGTCCTGGCGGAGCAGCTCGGCCTCGACGACGTCGCCGGCCCCCTGCGCGAGGACCTGGCCGCCCGGCTGCGCGAGTGGGCCGAGCCCGACGGGTGCACGACGCGGCAGGAACGCTGCTTCGTCTTCGATCCCGTGCTGCGGACCGTCGTGGGGCGGGCCCCGTCGTTCGGGTCCGAGGAGGGCAACGACCACCACTTCCACTACGGGTACTTCTTGTACGCGGCGGGGGTCGTGGCCGCCGACGACCCGGCGCTCGCGGACGACCTCGCCCCCGTGCTCGACCTGCTGGCCGCCGACGTCGCGGCCGGGGACGCCGTGGGCGGGATGCCCGCGCTGCGGGTCTTCGACGCGTACGCGGGCCACTCGTGGGCCTCCGGGTACGCGCCGTTCGCCGACGGCAACAACCAGGAGTCCGCGTCGGAGGCCGTGTCGGCGTGGAACGGGCTGGCGCTGTGGGCGCGCGCCCGCGGGGACGACGGGCTCGAGTCCCAGGCGCGCTGGCTGCTCGGGGCGGAGGCCGCGTCGGCGCGCGCGTACTGGACGGACTTCGACCGGGACGACCCGGCGGTCGCCGGGTTCGAGCACTCCGTGACGTCGCTCGTGTGGGGCGGCAAGCGCGACTGGGCCACGTGGTTCAGCGCCGAACCGAGCGCGATGCTCGGCATCGTCGTGCTGCCGGTGCAGCCCGTGGCCGGCTACCTCGGCGGCGACCCCGCGCGCATCCGCGCCAACCTCGACGAGGCGCTCGCCGGGCCCCGCGAGGACCCTGCGTCGTGGGACGTGCTGTTCGGCGACCAGCTCCTCATGTACGCCGCGCTGGCCGGGCCCGCCGACGCGGCCGCGGCGCTGGAGGTGGCCCGCGGCCTGCCGGACGACCGGATCGACGACGGGAGCACGCGATCGTCCCTGACGGCGTGGCTGCTGGTGCACGCCGCGGGGTAGCGGGGACGTGTCTCTATCGTGACCTCAACGTTGCAGACAACCTGTTGACGGGTGAAGTCCTGGACCCTACGGTGAATCCATTCAACGCGGGGAATCGCTTTCCCGTGCCGGGTCGACGACGTCGCCGACCCGGAGGCTGACCGGGCCGACGGCGCCCGGACATCGACGGAGATGGGACCGGGCCATGGCACACGAGGGCACCGCGCGCGCGGACGTCGCCGCCCCCCGGGCGGTGGCCGCTCCCGACGGCGGCGCCCGGCTCGATCGCTGGTTCGGCTGGGTCGACACCCTGGCCTTCCTGGGGCTGGTCAACCTGCTGGTCCTGGCAGGCACCCTGGCCGGGGGAGTGGTGCTCGGCGTCGCGCCCGCGCTGGCGGCGGCGACCGTCGTGAGCCGCACGCGGCTGCGCGGCGACACCCAGCGCACCGCGCGCGTCTTCCTCCGGACCTGGACGTCGAGCTTCGGCCGCGCCAACCTCCTCGCGGCGCCCGGGCTGCTGGCCCTCGCCCTCACCGGTACGAGCCTCCTCGTGCTCGACGGCGCGCCCGCGGTGCTGCGCGTGGCGCTCGCCGTCGTCGCCGGCCTCGCCGTGGTGCACGTGCTGCTCGCCCTGACGATGGACGCCCACTACGACCTGCGCGGCCGCGACGTGCCGCGGCTGGCCTGGGCCTTCCTGCTGCGCTTCCCCGGCGCACCCCTCCTGCTCGCGGCGACGACGGCGCTGGTCGGCGTCGTCACCGCCCTCGTGCCCGGCCTCCTGCCCGTCGTCTCGATCGGCGCGTGGGCGTACCTGTGCACGGCCCTCTGCCTGTCCTTCTATGCCGCCAACGACCGCCACCTCGGCGACCGTCCGGCGGAGACCGACCCCCTCGACGAGTGAACGACGACGTGCACTCCGACGAAAGGAACACCATGCGCACACGACGGCTGGCTCCCGTGGCCCTCCTCGCGGTCGGGAGCCTCGCGCTCGCCGCCTGCGGCAGCGGCGGCTCCGGCGACGACGGCGGCGACGGAGGCGGCGAGACGCTCGACTCGCTGTCGATCATGGCCCCGTACTTCTCGACCACGCCGCCGGAGGACGACGACCCGGTGGGCGCCAAGCTCTCCGAGCTGGCGGGCCTGGACCTCGACATGCAGTGGGTGCCCAACGCGGAGTACGGCGACCGCACCAACGTGGTGCTCGCGGGCGACGAGATCCCCGACGTCATGGTGATCCAGCAGAAGAGCCAGGGCTTCGTGCAGACGGCGGAGGCCGGCGGCTTCTGGGACCTCACCGACTACCTGGCATCGGGCGACTACCCGAACCTCGTCACGGAGAACCCCGACGTCCAGCAGGCCTCGAGCGTCAACGGCAAGGTCTACGGGGTCTACCGGGCCCGCGACGTCGTGCGCACGTCCATCACCATCCGCAAGGACTGGCTGGAGAACCTCGGCCTCGAGGAGCCCACCAACACCGACGAGCTCATGGCCCTCGCCAAGGCGTTCACCGAGGACGACCCGGACGGCAACGGCAAGGACGACACCTACGGGATGATCATCCCCGCCTGGGGCGCGTCGATCGGCACGGGCAGCCCCTACGACGCGATCGAGGCATGGTTCGGCGCGGGCAACGTGTGGAAGGACGAGGGCGGCGAGCTGATCCCGTCGTTCACCACCCCCGAGTGGAAGCAGGCCCTGGACTACGAGAAGCAGCTCATCGAGAACGGCTACGTCAACAAGGACTACGCCACGATGGACGGCTCCACCCAGTGGAACGAGCCCTTCCTCAACGGCAAGGGCGGCATCATCATCGACGTCCAGTCGCGCGCGTCCCAGCTGGCGGGGCTGTTCAAGGAGAAGGACCCCGAGACGTACGACCAGTTCGTCGCGCTCCAGGGCAACATCGCCGGGCCGAACGGCGACTTCGCGCTCCCGACGCCGGGCTACAGCGGCTTCCTCGCCGTGCCGAAGGCCTCCGTGCAGACCGAGGAGCAGCTCGCGCAGGTGCTCACCGCGCTGGACACGCTGGCCAGCACCGAGGGTCAGGTGCTGCAGAACAACGGCATCGAGGGCGACAACTTCACCGTCGAGGACGGCTTCGCGGCCTACGACGAGTCGAAGCAGGAGTACACGGACCTGGTCTCCGGCTCGTGGGCGCAGATCGGCACGAACGTCGCGGGCTACGAGGGCTACAAGCCGAAGCCGGAGACGGAGTTCGACGCCGAGCTCGAGCAGGAGCGGGCGGAGCTGCAGGCCAAGGACCTGGAGAAGGCGGTCTTCAACCCCGGGGCGGCGCTCGTCTCCGAGACGTACATGACCAACGGCGTCCAGCTCGACCAGATCATCGCCGACGCCCGCATCCAGTACATCAGCGGCCAGATCGACGAGGCCGGCGTCGACGCGGCGATCGCGCAGTGGAAGTCCAGCGGCGGTGACGCGGTCACGGCCGAGATGAACGAGCTCTACAGCCAGCTCGGCTGACCCCCTTCGGTGCGGGGCCGGGCCCACCGGCCCGGCCCCGCACCCCGTCGAGATGGAGGCTGCGATGACTGCTGTCGTCGACGTCGAGCAGGCCGGAGCCGCGGCGCCCGCCGCGCCGCCCGCGCCCCGCCGGCCGCACCGCCGCTGGGCCCGCGCGGTGCGCTACCGGTGGCTGCTGGTGATGATGCTGCCGGGCATCCTGTACTTCCTGCTCTTCCGCATCTGGCCGATGTGGGGAGCGCAGATCGCGTTCAAGAACTACGTGCCCTTCCTCGGGATCCAGGGCTCCGAGTGGGTGGGTTGGCACCACTTCCAGGAGTTCTTCTCCAACCCGGACTTCCCGCGGCTGCTGGGCAACACGTTGATCCTGGCGGCGCTGAGCCTGTTCGTCGCGTTCCCGTTGACGATCGTGCTGGCGCTGCTGCTCAACGAGGTGCGGCTGTCGGTGCTCAAGCGCACGGTGCAGACGCTGGTGTACATCCCGCACTTCCTGTCCTGGACGGTGGTGGTGTCGTTGACGGCGCTGCTGTTCGCGATCGGCACGGGCCCGTTGTCGTCGTTCCTGGACGGGGTCACGGGCACGGAGACGAACTATCTGGCGGACCCGGACTGGTTCCGGCCGCTGATCCTGCTGCAGACGATCTGGAAGTCGACCGGGTGGGGCACGATCATCTTCCTCGCGGCGCTGGCCAGCGTGGACCAGGAGCAGTACGAGGCCGCGGTGATCGACGGCGCGGGGCGGTGGCAGCGCACCTGGCACATCACGCTGCCGGCGATCCGGCCCACGATCATCGTGATGCTGATCCTGCAGACCGGGGAGATCCTCAACACCGGGTTCGAGCAGATCTACCTGATGTCCAACGCGCTGAACCGCACCGTGGCGGACGTGTTCGACACGTACGTGTACTTCACCGGTATCCAGCAGGGCGCGTACTCCTACTCCACCGCCGTGGGCCTGTCGAAGGCGATCGTCGGGCTGGTGCTGATCT
Organism: Isoptericola sp. NPDC019693; assembly: GCF_044389085.1. Classification (NCBI taxonomy): domain Bacteria; kingdom Bacillati; phylum Actinomycetota; class Actinomycetes; order Micrococcales; family Promicromonosporaceae; genus Isoptericola; species Isoptericola sp. NPDC019693. The sequence goes on from NZ_JBIRXP010000002.1 coordinate 155,527, forward strand.
TCGGCACCAACTGGCTCGCCAAGCGCTTCAACCAGCAGGGGATCTTCTGATGGCCGCACCGCTCACCACCGTGCCCACCACGCCCACCGTGTCGCCCACCGGGTCGCCCGGCGTGTCGCCCGGCCGCGGCGCCCGTCGGGCCTCGAAGCCCTCCACGCAGCACCAGCGGTTCAACACCCGCGCGGGGCGGGCGTTCGACGTCGTGAACGTCGTGCTGCTCGTGGCCGTGGGGATGCTGGCGCTGCTGCCGTTCCTGTACGTGCTGGCCGGGTCGTTCGCCACGGAGCTGGAGATCACCACCCGGCCGTTCTTCCTGTGGCCGCGGGAGTTCACCACCGACTCCTACGCCTCGATCCTGTCCTCGGACGCGTTCGTGCGCGCCTTCGTCACCACCGTGCTCGTGACCCTGATCGGCACGCTGATCCAGCTGGCCCTCACAGCGCTGATGGCCTACCCGCTGTCGAAGGTCGACCTGCCCGGGCGGCGCACCATCATGACCGTGGTCGTGTTCACGATGGTGTTCTCCGCGGGCATGATTCCCACGTTCCTGGTGGTCAAGGAGCTCGGCCTGCTGGACACCTACTGGGCGCTGATCCTGCCGATGGCGATCAACCCGTTCAGCCTCATCATCATCAAGAACTTCTTCCAGCAGCTGCCCCAGGAGCTGGAGGAGTCCGCGAAGATCGACGGCGCGCACGAGCTGCAGATCCTGCGCCACGTGGTGATCCCGCTGTCCAAGCCGGTGCTGGCGACGTTCGCGCTGTTCTACGCCGTGGGCATCTGGAACGACTACATGTCCCCGCTGCTGTACCTCAACGATCAGGACATGTGGACGCTGCAGATGTTCCTGCGGCAGGTCACCGCCTCGGCGTCGATGTCCGCGCAGGACATGGGCACCGAGCTGCCCCCGCCCGCGCAGGGCATCAAGTTCGCCGTCGTCATCGTGGCCACCATCCCCGTGCTCCTGGCCTACCCGTTCCTCCAGAAACACTTCGCCAAGGGAATGCTCATCGGGAGCGTGAAGGGCTGACATGACCATCCACCTCGCGGGCGACTCGACCGTCGCCCCCACGGACTCCGGCCGCACCTCGGGGTACCCGGAGATCCCCCTGCTCGGCTGGGGCGACGAGCTCGCCCCGTTCACCGACCAGGTGGTGCGCAACCACGCGATCGGCGGCGCGACCACGGCGTCGTTCCGGGCCGAGGGGCGCTGGGACGCGCTGCTCGCCGAGCTGCGGCCGGGCGACACCGTCGTGATCCAGTTCGGGCACAACGACCAGAAGGAGCCGGACGAGCTCGCCGCCGAGGGCGGGTACACGGACCGGCTCGCGCAGTTCGTCGCGGAGGCGCGGGCGAACGGGGCGCGGCCGGTGCTGGCCACCAGCGTCGAGCGGCGCCTCTACGACGGCGACGCGCGCGACGCCGCGCTGCGCTGGTCGCACGGGCCCTACCCGGCGGCGGTCCGGGCCCTCGGGCACGAGCTCGACGTGCCGGTGCTCGACCTCACGGCGTTCACGCGCTGGCTCTACGGGTGGCTGGGCCGTGACGCGTCCGCGGAGCTGTTCCCGCACGGGGCCGCCGCGGCGGCCGGGCTGCCCGTCGACGACGCGCTGCGCAAGGACAACACCCACTTCACGACGGCGGGCGCGCGCGCCGTCGCCCGGTACGTCGGTGAGGCCCTCGCGTCCCTCGAGGGCGTGCACGACGCCGAGGAGCCGCTCGGCGCGTGGGTGATGCAACCGTGACGGCGGCCTACCGCAACCCGCTGGCGGCTCCCGGCGACCTCGCCGGGTGGGTCGCGGAGGGCCCCGTCGGCGTCGAGCACCGCGACGACGGCCTGGTGCTGCGCAGCACGGCGGACGAGGCCGCGCTCGTGGCCGACGGCCGCGGCGACCACGCGCACTTCACCTACTGGTGCCCGGAGGTGTTCGGGGCGGACGTCGAGATCTCGTGGGACTTCCGGCCGCTCGCCGGCGACGGCCTGGCGATGCTGTTCCTCGCCGCGACGGGCACGGAGGGGCGCGACCTCTTCGACCCCGCCCTGGCCGAGCGGACGGGGTACTACCCGCAGTACCACTCGGGCGACGTCTCGACGCTCCACGTGTCCTACCTGCGCCGCAAGTGGGCCACCGAGAAGCGGTTCCGCACCTGCAACCTGCGCAAGAGCCCGGGCTTCCGGCTCGTCGCGCAGGGTGCCGACCCGCTGCCCGGCCCCGAGGACGCCGACGGCCACTACCGCGTGCGCGTCACCAAGCGAGGGGCGGACGTCGCCTTCGCGATCGACGACCTCACCCTCTTCACGTTCCACGACGACGCGCCGCTGGGCGCCGGCCGGATCGGCTTCCGACAGATGGCCCCGCTCGTCGCCCACTACCGCAACCTCGAGGTGACCCCGCTGTCATGACCACCGCGCCCACCGACACCGTCGTCCGCACCGACCCCCACGCCACCCCCGCGGCCCCGGACGCCGTCGACGTCCCGCTGCGCTGGCTCGACGACATCGCGCCGGACCTCACGGTCGGCGGCGTCACCTGCGGCGTCCCGTTCCGCCCGGGCGTCGTGCGCGACGCCGGCGACCTCGCCGTCGTCGACTCCTGGGGACGCTCCGTCGCCGCGCAGACCTGGCCGCTCGCGACCTGGCCGGACGGCAGCGTGAAGTGGTCCGGCGTCGCGCTGGGGGCGGCGGCACCGCCCAGCGCGTCGTACCGGGTGGTCGCCGCGCCGCCGGGCGCGCGGGACGTCGCCGGGCCCGTGGTCACGGTGACCGAGCAGGCCGACGAGGTCGTCGTGGACACCGGCGCGTGCACGGTGGTCGTGGGGCGGTCCGGGCCCGACGTCGTGCGGTCCGTGCGGGTGCAGGGCGTGGAGGTGGCGCGCGCCGGTCGGCTCGTGTCGAGCCGCCAGGACCGGCCGGAGCCCGACCACCGGGGACGGCGTGAGTCCGTGGGCGTCGTCCGCGACGTCGTCGTCGAGCAGGCCGGGCCCGTGCGTGCCGTGGTGCGCGTGACCGGTGCCCACCGCGACGTCGACCGGGCGCACGAGGACGGGGCGCCCTCGTGGCTGCCGTTCACGCTGCGCCTGGTGCTCGCGGCGGGGGCGCCGACGTTCCGGCTGGTGCACTCGTTCGTGTGGGACGGCGACCCCGAGCGTGACTTCCTCTCGTCGCTCGGCCTGCGCTTCGACGTCCCGCTCCGGGCCGCCGCGTACGACCGGCACGTGCGCCTCGCCGGCGCCGGCGGCGGGCTCGTGCGCGAGGCGGTGCAGGGCGTGACCGGGCTGCGGCGCGACCCGGGGGAGGACGTGCGCGCGGCGCAGGTGGCGGGCCGCGCCACCCCGCCCCTGGAGCAGTGGGACGAGCGCGTCTCCGGCCGGTTGCGCTGGGTGCCGACCTGGGAGGCCTGGTCGCTGCGCCAGCTGAGCGCGAACGGCTTCACCGTGCACAAGCGCACGGCGCCCGACCGGCCGTGGATCGACGTCGCGCAGGGCACGCGGTCCGAGGGGCTGGGCTACCTGGGGGACACGGGCGGCGGCCTCGCCGTCGGCCTCACCGGGTTCTGGCAGTCCCACCCGACGGGGATCGACGTCGAGCGCGCGACGTCCGACGTCGGCTCCCTGACCACCTGGCTCTGGTCGCCCGACGCCGAACCGATGGACCTGCGCTTCTACCACGACGGCCTCGGCCAGGACACGTACGACGACCAGCTCGACGCCCTCGAGATCACCTACGAGGACTACGAGCCGGGCTTCGGGAACGCCCACGGCATCGGCCGCACGCACGAGCTGACGGTCACCGCGTTCGCCGCCACGCCCGACGCCGACGCGCTCGCCCGCCTCGCCGCGGGCACCGCCGTCCGGCCCCAGCTCGTGCCCACCCCCGAGGCGCTGCACGCCGCGCGCGTGCTCGGCGACTGGGACCTCGTGGACCGCGGCACGCCCGAGCGCGCGGCGCTGGAGGACCGCCTCGCCACGATGCTCGACTTCTACGTCGGCCAGGTGGACCAGCGCTCCTGGTACGGGTTCTGGAACTACGGCGACGTCATGCACGCCTACGACCCCGACCGGCACGTGTGGCGCTACGACGTGGGCGGGTACGCCTGGGACAACTCCGAGCTGTCGCCGGACCTGTGGCTGTGGACGTCCTTCCTGCGCACCGGGCGGGCCGACGTCTTCCGGCTCGCCGAGCGCATGACCCGGCACACGGGCGACGTGGACGTCTACCACGCAGGCCCCTGGCAGGGCCTCGGCAGCAGGCACAACGTGCAGCACTGGGGGTGCAGCGCCAAGCAGGTGCGCATCTCGACGCCCGCGTACCGGCGCCCGCACTACTTCCTCACCGGCGACGAGCACACGCGCGACCTCATGCTCGAGCTGCGCGACTCGGACCGGAACTTCCTCGGCCTCGACCCGACGCGCAAGGTGCGGCCCGACGCCGCCACCTACCGCCCGTGCCGTGACGCGCTCGCCGTCGGGCTCGGCACCGACTGGAGCGCGCTGGCCGCCACCTGGCTCGCGGACTGGGAGGCCACCGGGAACGAACGGTCGCGCGACCGGCTGGTCGGCACCATGACCGACATCGGGGCGCTGAGGCACGGCTTCTTCACCGGCGAGGCGCTGTACAACCTGGACACGGGCCGGTTCGCCACCGACCGCGACCGCGTCACCGTCTCGCACCTGTCCGCCGTCTTCGGGTTGGTGGAGATCTGCTCGGAGCTCGTGTCGCTGGTCGACGCGGGCCTCGTCGACGCCCCCGGCTTCAAGGACGCGTGGCTGCAGTACTGCCGCCTCTACCTCGCCACCCCGGCGGAGCAGGAGGCCGAGCTCGGCGTCGCGCCGTCGGGCACGAACCTCGAGCAGGCCCACTCGCGCCTGGCCGCGTACGCGGCGGCGCGGCTCGGCGACGACGGCCTGGCCGACGTCGCGTGGAGCGCCTACTTCCGCGGCGGCGAGTTCATGGGGGAGGAGGCCTTCCACCCGGTGCCGGTGCTCCCGCCCGAGACCCTGGTGCGGATCGACGAGGCGCGCACGCTGTCCACCAACGACGCCGCCCAGTGCAGCCTCGCGACGATCCAGAACCTCGCCCTGGTCGGCCACCGCCTCCCACCGAGGTAGTCCGAACCCCGCCGAGGTAGTTCGAAACCTGCCGAGGTAGTTCGAAACCTGCCGAGGTAGTTCGATCCTCGCCGAAGTAGTTCATGACAGGGAGTCATGAACTACCTCGGCAGGGTTCGGACTACCTCGGCGCGGTGTGCCAGTACGCTGTGCGGCGGCAATCTTCACCGGACGTTCACGGGCGAGCGACCAGCGGTGAGCACGGAGGCCCCCGCGGGCCCGACGGACGGAGCACCATGAGCCTCGGCTGGACCAAGCACGGCGACGGCAGGCACGTCGCCCCCGGCGACGTCGTCGCCCCCGACGAGCGGCTGAGCTGGCCGCGCACCATCGGCATCGGCATGCAGCACGTGGTGGCCATGTTCGGCTCCACGTTCATCGTGCCGCTGATCACGGGTTTCTCGCCCGCGACGACCCTGTTCTTCTCGGCGATCGGCACGGTGCTGTTCCTGCTGATCACGCGGAATCGGCTGCCCAGCTACCTGGGGTCGAGCTTCGCGTTCATCGCGCCGATCACGGCCGCGACGGCCTCGCACGGCGAGTCCGTGGCCGTCGGCGGCATCCTCGTCACGGGCCTCGTGCTCGCGGCGATCGGCGCGCTGGTGCACTTCGCCGGCGCCCGGTGGATCGACGTCGTCATGCCGCCCGTCGTCACCGGCACGATCGTCGCGCTCATCGGCCTCAACCTCGCCCCGGCGGCCTGGGGGAGCTGCACCGAGTCCGTCGTCGACGGCGAGATCGTCCAGACCTGCGACGCCGGCTTCCGCGCCGCGCCGCTCACGGCGACGATCACGCTGGCCGCGATCATCCTCGTCACCGTGCTGTTCAAGGGCATCATCGGCCGCCTGTCGATCCTGGTCGGCGTGGTGATCGGCTACGTCGCCGCGCTGCTCCAGGGACAGGTGAGCTTCGACGCGGTCGTCAAGGCGGACTGGTTCGGCTTCCCGCACTTCGTCACCCCGTCGTTCGAGCCGGCGGTGCTGGGCCTCTTCGTCCCCGTGGTGCTCGTGCTGGTCGCGGAGAACGTGGGCCACGTGAAGTCGGTCGCGGCGATGACGGGCAAGAACCTCGACGACGTCGCGGGCAAGGCCCTGTTCAGCGACGGCCTCGCGACGACCCTCGCGGGCGTGGGCGGCGGCTCCGGCACCACGACCTACGCCGAGAACATCGGCGTCATGGCCGCGACGCGCGTGTACTCGACGGCGGCGTACTGGGTGGCCGCCGTGACGGCCCTGCTGCTGTCGATGTCCCCCAAGTTCGGGGCGCTCATCGCCACCATCCCGGCGGGCGTGCTCGGCGGTGCGACGACGATGCTCTACGGCATGATCGGCATCCTCGGCGCGCGCATCTGGGTGCAGGGCAAGGTGGACTTCGGCAACCCGGTGAACCTCACCACGGCCGCCGTCCCGCTGATCATCGGCATCGCGAACTTCACGTTCTCCGCCGGCGACCTCACCTTCGAGGGGATCGCGATCGGTACCGCGGCCGCGCTGGTGATCTACCACGGCATGCGCGCGATCGCGCGGTGGCGCGGCACGGGCCAGGAGCCGGCCTCGCCGGCGTCGTCCCCCGTGGCGGCCGACGCGTCCGAGTGATCCCGCCCCCGGGTGGCCCGGCCTACTTCTTGGGCAGGGTCACCTGGGGGATCGGCGTGATCTCACTGGCGGGCACGCAGCTCTCGACGTCCTTCATCGGGGTCTCGGCGTCCAGCAGCACGCTGTCCTCGCTGAGCGGCGGGCTGTACTCCTCGCCGACGAGCAGGTCGATGGTGGAGCCCGTGCGGTCGTCGAGCACGAGGCGGACGTCGGGGTACTGGGCCGCGAGGGTGTAGGCCCGGGTGATGCCCTTGGTGCCGAACCGCACCTCCGACTGCCCGAGCTTCTCGACCCAGTTCCCGGTGTCGACGACGTCGAACCCGCGCTCGCTGAGCACGTCCTCGTTCGCCCCCGCGAGGGGCTCGCTGCCGTCGGCGGCGTTGTAGACCCGCACCTTCACCTTCGAGTAAGGCACGGGCAGCGCGCCGTCGGGCTGGCCCTTGACCGGCGGAAGGCAGGGCTCCGGCTGGGGCGCCTCGGCCACGGGCGTGTGGATGGGGCGGGAGAACGGCGAGCTGAAGGCGCCGGTGTACATCGCGGCAGCCGCCAGGCCCGCGAGCAGCAGGAACGCGATGAGGAGCCCGAAGACCACGGCCTGCCGCTCGTGCTCGCGCTTGCGGCGCGTCTCGCGGACCGGGTCAGGGGCAGGTGATGTCACGCGAAGAAACTACCCGAGTTCGGGGGATCGTTCGCGGGAGCGCCGCCGGCCGTGGTGGGACTCACCGGAGCACGAGGACCCGCGCGTGCAGCACGGGGCGCTGCTGGAGGGCGGCCCGCACGGCACGGTGCAGCCCGTCCTCGAGGTACAGCACGCCCCCGTACTCCACCACGTGGGCGAAGAGGTCGCCGAAGAACGTCGAGTCCTCCGCGAGCAGGTGGTCGAGGTCCAGCGTGCGCTTGGTGGTGACGAGCTCGTCGAGGCGCACCTGACGTGGCGGCACGTCCACCCAGTCCTTGGCGGTGACGTGTCCGTGGTCGGGGTAGGGACGACCGTCCCCCACGGCCTTGAAGATCATGGCTGCCATCGTAGGGGCGAGCCTGTGACCGGCCGCGATGTTGCCTCGCGATACGGACACGATCCCGTCACGATCCCGTCACGGCCGGTGCTCCGGACGCCTCTCGGCCTCCCCTTCTCCCGCCGGCGCCCCTGTGGCACGCTGGGACCGTCAGCACGATGGGAGCGCTCTCATATCGCGGGAGCGCCGTGCGCCGATCAAAGGAGATCGCCGTGGTCCTCCGTTCCTCTCGTCGCCCCTCCGCCCCGACGGCGGTCCGGACGGCCCTCGTCCTCGCCGCGGCCGCCGGCCTGGCCCTCAGCGGCCTCTCGGCCACCGCGGCGCCGCCACCGCCGTCCGACCCGCAGCTGTGGGTCGACCCGGACAGCTCGACGATCGGCCACGTCGAGGAGCTGGGCCTGACCGGGGACGCGCGCGACGACGCGCTCGCGCTCGCGGCGATCCCCTCGGCGACCTGGTTCACCGGTGGCACGCCGCGCGAGGTGAAGCAGGACGTCAAGGACGTCGTCGTGCACGCGCACGCCGACAAGGCCGTCCCGGTGCTGGTCGCGTACAACCTGCCCTTCCGCGACTGCGCGCAGTACTCGGCCGGCGGTGCCACGTCGCTCGCCGAGTACACGGCATGGATCGACGGGTTCGCGCGCGGGATCGGGAACAAGCAGGCGGTCGTGATCCTCGAGCCCGACGGGCTCGGCATCATCCCCTGGTACACGACCGTCGAGGGGAACCCGGAGTGGTGCCAGCCTGCGGAGGCGGACCCGGCCACCGCCGCGGCGGAACGGTTCGCGATGCTCAATCACGCGGTGGACACCCTCGGCGCGCTGCCGGGCACGAAGGTCTACCTCGACGCCGGCAACAGCAAGTGGCTCAACGTGGGCGACAACGCCGACCGCCTCCTGAAGGCCGGCGTCGAGCGCGCGGACGGGTTCTTCCTCAACGCCTCGAACTACCAGTACACGGAGAACTCGGTGGCGTACGGGCGGTGGATCTCGTCGTGCCTCGCGCTCGTCACGCAGGCGGGCGGGGCGGTCGGCGACTGCGGGAACCAGTACTGGAACGGCGGCCCGGCGAACGGCTGGTCGGGCGTGGAGATGTCGCCCTACGGGCGGTGGACCGCCGACGCCGACGACCCGGCGCTGAGCACGGCCGGCGTGGACTCCCGCTACGCCCAGCAGCTCGGTGACGTGCAGCCCACGACGTCCTTCGTCGTCGACACCTCGCGCAACGGGCAGGGCCCGTGGGACCCGGCGACGTCCGAGAACACCTACTCCGACGCCGAGGACTGGTGCAACCCGCCCGGCCGCGGGCTGGGCCTGCGGCCCACGCTCGACACCGGCGAGCCGCTGGTGGACGCCTACCTGTGGATCAAGGTGCCCGGCGAGTCCGACGGCCAGTGCTTCCGGGGAACGGGCGGCCCGCTCGACCCGGAGCGCGGCATGGTCGACCCGCCCGCCGGGCAGTGGTTCGTCGAGCAGGCGGACGAGCTGGTCGAGCTCGCGGTGCCCGCGCTGGACTGAGGCGGACGGCCGGGCGGCCAGGGCTCGTCGAACGTGCGGTCCGTCCCGCCATCCTCGGACGCCGACCAGGCGGTTGCTGTCGAAATAGCCCGCCACGAGGGCGGATATCGGTGCCAACCGCCTGGTCGGCGGGCGACGGGCGAACGACGACGGGGCCCGCACCGTGTGGTGCGGGCCCCGTCGGTCGGCGGAGGATGGGGGATTCGAACCCCCGAGGGCGTGAACCCAACACGCTTTCCAAGCGTGCGCCATAGGCCGCTAGGCGAATCCTCCTCAGAGTGCGACCCGCATCCTGCGCGGGCAGCCCCAGAAGAATAGCCGACACCCCGCCCCGGCTCCGAATCCTGCGCGGGTGACGGCTGTCTCTGTCCTGTCGCCGCCGCCAGTTTCGGGCCGGGGGCCGGTCTCGGTTAGGCTGTCGGGCAGACCCCTCGTGCGGCACCATCTCGCCGAACTCCCCCAGGGCCGGAAGGCAGCAAGGGTAAGTGAGCTCTGGTGGGTGTGCGGGGGGTCCTTCACGTCCGGACCCGGCCTCCGCAGCGTCGCGAGAGTGCGCCGGATCACAGGATCCACGATGCGGACGGCAAATAGTCCACTGCATGAGATTTCCGGGTGGTCGGCTTGGTGAACCGGGCCCCGGGTGGTCACTCTGAGGGCATGTCCCGCATCGCATCCGCAGCCACCTCGACCGCGCGCGCACGCCGTCGCGGCGAGATGTGCCGTGCCGCGATGACGACGGGCCGGACGACCACGTGTCGAATGTGCGAGCTCGGCTGAGGCCTCACGGCATCGCACCCGACGACGTCGTCGTCCCCTCCCCGGCCCGCCGGGGAGACCCCGCTCTCCCGCCGCCTCGCGCTGATGGCCGAGGCCGCCGCACACCCCACCCCGCTCACCGGCGCCGTACCCGGCGCCTGCCCGGAAGGACCACCATGTCCCGGAACAGCACCCGCACCCGCCTCCTCGCGGTCACCGCGATCGCGGCCGCGTCCACCCTCGCCCTGTCCGCCTGCGGCGGTGGCTCCGGCAACGCCGAGGGCGACGGCACGCTCCGCATCGGCGTCGTCGGTGCCGCCGACGACAAGTGGGCGGTCTTCCAGGAGCAGGCCGAGGCGGAGGGCCTCACGATCGAGCTGGTCGACCTGCAGGACTACACGCAGGCCAACCCCTCCCTGTCGCAGGGCGAGCTGGACGCGAACCAGTTCCAGCACCTGCAGTTCCTCGCCGGCTACAACGTCGACGCCGACGACGACCTGACGCCGATCGGCGCCACCGCCGTCTACCCGCTGGGCCTCTACTCGGAGAAGCACACCTCGCTCGAGCAGATCCCCGCCGGCGGCGAGGTCGCCGTCCCGAACGACCCGACCAACCTCGCCCGCGCCCTCCTCGTGCTGCAGGAGGCCGGCCTCATCGAGCTCAAGGACGGCGGCAGCGCCGTCTCCACCGAGGCCGACGTGCTGCCCAGCTCCAAGGTCACCGTGACGCCGGTCGCGGCCGAGCAGACGCCGATCCAGCTCAAGTCCGTGGACGCGTCCGTCGTCAACAACGACTTCGTCGAGGACGCCGGCCTGTCGCCGGACGACGCGCTCTTCCAGGACGACCCCGACTCCGACGCCGCCGCCCCGTACATCAACGTGTGGGTGGCCCGGGCCGAGGACAAGGACGACCCCGACCTGCTCAAGCTCGCGGAGATCTCGCACTCCGACGAGGTCGTCGCGGCCGAGCAGAAGGCCTCGGGCGGCACCGCCGTCATCAAGGACAACTCGCCCGAGGAGCTGCAGGAGATCCTGTCCGGGCTCGAGGACGACATCCGCAACGCCTCCTGACCCGCCGACGGCCGGGACGCGCGGGCCAGCCCGCGCGCCCCGGCCGCCGTGCTGGGCACGATGGGCAGCACGAGCGGTCGAGCGGACGACGAGCGCACAGTGAGGACGAACAGGTGAGCGACAACACGGCCGGACCGGCCCCCGGGACGCCGGCGATCGAGCTGCGCGGGGTGTCGAAGACGTTCGGCGAGGGAGACCGCGCCGTGCGCGCCGTCGACGACGTGTCCCTCACGGTGCGCGCGGGCGAGATCTTCGGCGTCATCGGCTACTCCGGCGCGGGCAAGTCCACGCTGGTGCGGCTCGTCAACGCGCTGGAGACGGTGACCTCGGGGTCCGTGATCGTCGAGGGCACCGACCTCACGGGGCTGCCGGAGCGCAAGGTCCGCGGCATCCGCGCGCGCATCGGCATGATCTTCCAGCAGTTCAACCTGCTGAGCTCGCGCACCGTCGCGGGCAACGTCGCCTACCCGCTCAAGGTGGCGCGCTGGCCCAAGGAGGAGCGCGCGGCCCGCGTCGCGGAGCTGCTCGAGTTCGTCGGCCTGTCCGACAAGGCGCGCGCGTACCCCCGCCAGCTCTCCGGCGGGCAGAAGCAGCGCGTCGGCATCGCGCGCGCCCTCGCGACGTCGCCCACCATCCTGCTGGCCGACGAGGCGACGTCGGCCCTCGACCCCGAGACCACCCGCGACGTCCTGGCCCTGCTGCGCCGCGTCAACGCGGAGCTCGGGCTCACCATCGTCGTCATCACCCACGAGATGGACGTCGTGCGCTCCCTGTGCGACCGCGTCGCCGTCATGGAGCACGGCAAGGTGGTCGAGGTCGGCGACGTCTACGACGTCTTCTCCGCGCCCAGCGCCGACGCCGCCCAGCGGTTCGTCGGCACGTCCATGCACGACCGGCCCTCGCCCGACGCGCTCGCCCGCCTGCGCGAGCGCCACCCCGGCCGCCTCGTCACCGTCGGCGTGCGGGAGGGCGCGAGCTCCGGCACCGAGCTCTTCCGCCTGCTGCGCGAGCACGAGGTCGACGGGTCCGTCGTCTTCGGCGGCATCAGCGAGGTCGGCCAGCGACCGTTCGGGTCGATCACCGTCGAGCTCGTCGCGCCGGACGAGCGCATCGCGACCTTCCTGGCGGCCCTGCGCGAGCACGCCGAGGTCGTGGACCTCGGCACCGCCGAGCGGCCTGTCGACGACCCGCGCGCCGTGCGGGCCGAGCGCGACCCGCAGGGCGAGCGGCCCGACCCCGGTGACGACCTCGACGACCCGTACGGGGCCGCCCGCGACGACGTCCTTCGGGGCGGCCACCTGCGCAACTTCGGAGGCGCGTGATGAACAAGGACTGGTCCACCCTGTGGCCGCTGCTGTGGGAGGCGTTCGGCCAGACCCTGCAGATGGTCACGATCGCGCTGCTCACGGGCGGCGTCGCCGGCCTGGCGCTGGGGCTCGCGCTCTACGTGACGCGGCCGGGCAACCTGCTGGCCAACCGGGCCGTGTTCGGCGTCCTCAACGTGGTCGTCAACATCGTGCGCCCGATCCCGTTCATCATCTTCGTGACGCTGCTCGGGCCCGTGACGCTGCAGGTCGTGGGCACGACGCTCGGCACGGAGGCGTTCATCTTCCCGCTGTCGGTCATGACGGCGTTCGGCACGTCGCGCATCGTGGAGCAGAACCTCGTGGGGATCGACCCCGGCGTCGTGGAGGCGGCCCGTGCGATGGGGGCGTCGTCGTGGCGCATCATCACGACCGTCCTCGTGCCGGAGGCGCTCGCCCCGCTGATCCTCGGCTACACGTTCCTGTTCATCGCGGTCCTCGACATGTCCGCGATCGCCGGCCTCATCGGCGGCGGCGGGCTCGGTGACTTCGCCCTGCGGTACGGCTACCAGCGCTACAACTGGATGGTCGTGCTGGTGACCGTCGCGGTGATCGTCGTCATCGTGCAGGTGGTGCAGTGGGTCGGCAACCGCCTGGCGCGCAAGGTCCTGCACCGCTGACGCCGTCGACGTAGTACCTGGTGACGGTTCGTCGTCGTGAACCGTCATCGGGTACTACGTCGACGAGCAGTCGCGGACCGGCCTGAGCAGCGGCCTCGTCGGTGTCGGCCGCGGCGTCTAGGGTTGGCCGGGTGACGACAGCCCTGTACCGCCGCTACCGGCCCGAGACGTTCGCCGAGGTGATCGGCCAGGAGCACGTCACCGCACCGCTCATGCAGGCCCTGCGCAGCGGGCGCGTCAACCACGCCTACCTGTTCTCCGGGCCGCGCGGCTGCGGCAAGACGACGTCCGCCCGCATCCTCGCGCGCACGCTCAACTGCGCGCGCAACACCCCCGAGAGCCCGCTCGACACCCCGTGCGGCGAGTGCCCGTCGTGCGTCGAGCTGGCGCGCGGCGGCCCCGGTTCGCTCGACGTCGTGGAGATCGACGCGGCCAGCCACAACGGCGTCGACGACGCCCGCGACCTGCGCGAGCGCGCCACGTTCGCGCCCGCGCGCGACCGGTACAAGATCTTCATCCTCGACGAGGCGCACATGGTGACGCCGCAGGGCTTCAACGCGCTGCTGAAGATCGTCGAGGAGCCGCCGCCGCACGTGAAGTTCGTCTTCGCGACGACGGAGCCGGACAAGGTGATCGGCACTATCCGGTCGCGCACCCACCACTACCCGTTCCGGCTCGTGCCGCCGGACGTGCTCGGTCCGTACCTCGAGCAGCTCACCGCGGCCGAGGGGATCGAGCTGGGCGGCGGCGTCGTGCCGCTGGTGACCCGTGCGGGCGGCGGCTCCGTGCGCGACAGCCTCTCCGTGCTCGACCAGCTCATCGCGGGCGCCACGGGCGGGGTCGTCGAGTACGACACGGCCGTCGGCCTGCTGGGCTTCACGCACGCCACGCTGCTCGACGACGTCGTCGACGCCCTCGCCGCGGGCGACGGCGCCTCGATCTTCCGCGTCGTCGACCAGGTGATCGCCACCGGTCACGAGCCGCGGCGGTTCGTCGAGGACGTGCTGGAGCGGCTGCGCGACCTCATCGTCATCGCCGTCTCCGGCGACGCGGCCGAGGCCGTGCTGCGCGGACTGCCCGCCGACCAGCTCGAGCGGATGCGTGTCCAGGCGGGCCGGCTCGGGGTGGCCGAGCTCTCGCGCGCCGCCGACCTCGTCAACGCCGCGCTCACCGAGATGACCGGTGCCACCTCGCCGCGGCTGCACCTGGAGCTGCTCTGCGCACGGCTGCTGCTGCCCGGCGCCGACGACGGCGTGGAGGGGCTCGCCGCACGCATCGAACGGCTCGAGCGGGGCCGGATCGCGGCCGGCGGCACGTCCGCGCCGTCCGCGGCGCACACCGACGCGGACGTCGTCTCGACGCCAGCGCCGCAGTCCTCCGCGGGCGGAGGCGGCAGTCTGAGCGGTGCCGCCGCTGCGCGGGCCGCCCTGCAGGCGAGTCGGCGTCCGGCTGCCGAGCCTGAGCCCGTCCCGAGCCCTGAGCCCGTCCCGAGCCCTGAGCCCGTCCCGAGCCCTGAGCCCGTCGTGAACTCTGAGCCTGCCGCCGAGCCCGAGCCGGCTGTCGAGCCTGCGATGGTCGCGGAGCCTGAGCCGGTGGCCGAGCCCGAGCCGGGCCCGGAGCCCGAGCCGGCTGTTGAGCCTGAGCCAGTGGCCGAGCGCGAGCCAGTGGCCGAGCGCGAGCCGGTGGCCGAGCGCGAGCCGGTGGCCGAGCGCGAGCCAGTTGACGAGCCCGAGCCGACTGCCGAGCCCGAGCCGTTTGCCGAGTCTGAGTCGGCTGCCGAGCCTGCGGCTGGCGCGGAGCCCGGGCCGCACCAGGAGCCGGCGGGCGAGGCCGTCGAGGCCGCCCCGACGGCCGAGCCGACCCCCGAGCCCGCGCCGACCGCTCCCGAGAGCGCCGTCACCTCCGAGGTGGTCCGGCGGCGCTGGCGCGAGGTCCTGGCCGCCATCCCCAGCCCGCGCGCCGCCGCGTTCCTCGGCGAGAACGCCCAGGTGCTCCACCTCGAGGGTGACCTGCTGACCCTCGGGTTCGCGCCGGCCGTCGTCGCGCTGGCGCGGCAGGGGCGGCCGGAGACCATCTCGGACGCCGTCTACCAGGCGCTCGGCATCGCGGTGCGGATCGAGATCGTCGAGGTCGACGCCGGCTCGCGCCCCCGGGAGACCGGCAGCTCGTCCGCCCCGTCCGAGCCGGGCGGAGAGCCCGCCGAGGAGCCGGACCGCTCCGACCGGCACGACGGCCCCCCGCCTGTCGAGACGCAGGCCGACGCGGGGACCAGCGGCGAGGCCGACGGTCGGGGAGGTGGCCCGCGCGCGTCCGCCACCACGGTCGCGGCGAGCGGTCCGCGCCCGGACACCGCCGTCGCGGTCGTCGAGCCGCCCGTCCGCCGCGCGGCGCAGGACGCCCCGCAGCGGACCCAGCGGCCGCAGCCGCAGGCGAGGCAGGTCGCCTCGGTCGACGAGGCCGACGCGGCGTGGCTCGCCGGCGTCTCCCTGCACGAGCCCCCGCCCGACGACGAGCCCGAGCCGCCGCTCGACGAGCCGCCCGCGGCGCCGGTCGGACGGCCCGTCGCGTCGCCGGTGCCCGAGCCGGAGGCATCGCCGAGCGCACCCGTCGCGAGCGTGCCCGCGCCTGCCACGGCAGTGTCGTCCGCGCCCGCCCCGGCCGCCCCGCCGGCGCGCGAGACCCCGCGCCAGGCCGCTGAGCGCCGGGTGCGCGAGGCGCAGCAGTCGGAAGGCCGGTCGTCCTGGGCACCCGCGTCCGGGGGGAACCCCGCGGACGACGAGCCGTCGGCCGACGACCCCGACATCACGTCGTCGGGCCTCGTGGGCGTGCAGCTCGTGGTGCAGGTGCTCGACGGCAAGGTCATCGAGGAGATCGCGGAGCAGCCCTGACATGACCGGACACCCCACCGCCGAAGGCACCACCACGCTGCACATCGTCGCGGCCGTCATCGTGCGCGACGACGGCCGCGCGCTGCTCGTGCGCAAGCGCGGCACGATGGCGTTCATGCAGGTGGGCGGCAAGATCGAGCCCGGCGAGGACCCGGTCGCCGCGCTCGTGCGCGAGTGCGCCGAGGAGATCGGCCTCGTCGTCGACCCGGCCGCCGTCCGCCCCCTCCCGCGACGGACGGCCGTCGCCGCCAACGAGCCCGACCACGTGGTCGACGCGCACGTCTTCGAGGTCGCGCTGCCCGCCGGCTTCGACGTCGAGACGCGTGCCGAGCTCGCCGAGCACGTCTGGGTCGACCCGGCGGCGCCCGTCGCGCCGCACCCCCTCGCGCCCCTGTCCGCCGACCTCATGGCCGACGTCGCCGCACAGACCTGAGCGGGCGACGATGACCGACCACCCCGGCGTCGCACCGCCCCCGCGTCGCGGCGCCGTTCACCACGTCGAGCTGTGGGTGCCCGACCTCGCCCGCGCCGAGCGCTCCTGGGGCTGGCTGCTGGGCGAGATCGGCTACCGCCCCCACCAGTCGTGGGAGCACGGCCGGTCGTGGCTGCTCGGCGACACGTACGTCGTCGTCGAGCAGAGCCCGGCCCTCGCCGCGGGCGACCACGACCGCCTCCGGCCTGGACTCAACCACCTGGCGTTCCACGCCGGGACCGCGGACCAGCTCGACGCCCTCGTCGCCGCCGCGCCCGCGCACGGCTGGGCGCTGCTGTTCCCCGAGCGGCACCCCTTCGCCGGCGGGCCCGACCACCGCGCCGCGTACCTCGAAGATGCGGACGGCTACGAGGTCGAGCTCGTCGTCGGCTGACCCGCCCCGGACGAACTACCTCGCCGGTTCTCGGACTACCTCGCGGGAATCCGGACTACCTCGCGGGAATCCGGACTACCTCGCGGGTTCTCGGACTACCTCGGCAGGGCGGCGCGCAGGTCGTCCAGCCAGCCCGCGAGGTTGGCCACCGAGTCGGGCATGAACGGCACCTCGTCGAGCATCCGCAGCAGCCGGGCGGGGGACACCCATGCGCCCCACGCGACCTCCTCGGGCTGCCAGGTGACCGGGCCGTCGTAGGTGCACTCGTAGAGGAACTCGCGCATGCGGGTGCGCTCGTCGGCGTAGTCGGCGGTGCCGAGGGGCACCAGCTCCACCCCGGTGACGCCCAGCTCCTCGGCCAGCTCGCGGCGCGCGGAGGCGAGCGGCTCCTCGCCGGCGCGCAGCACGCCGCCCGCGCAGAAGTCGTACCGACCGGGGTACAGGTCCTTGGTGTCGGTGCGGCGGTGCACGTAGACGTCACCGGCGCCGTTGCGCACCACGACGGCCGTCGCCGCGTGCCGCAGGTTCTCCGCCCGCACCCGCGTGCGGGGCGCGGTGCCGCACGGCCTCCACGCCTCGTCGTACAGGGTCACGACCTCGTCAGCGGACCCGTCCATGCGAGCATCCTGCCGCACGCGGCCACGGCATGACAGATGTCATGGCGCACCGGTGCGCGCCTCACGGAACCCGGTGAGGGGCGGCACTACCTGCGGCGACGCGCCGCCCCGAGAGTGGAGGCATGACTTCGGAACCCATCGTCCACGTCCGCGGGGCACGCCGCCGCTACGGCACGTTCGAGGCCGTGCGCGGGGTCGACCTCGACGTCCACCGCGGGGAGCTCGTGGCCCTGCTCGGCACCAACGGCGCGGGCAAGACGTCGTTCGTCGAGCTCGTCGAGGGTCTCGCGCCGGCCTCCGGTGGCACGGTCCGCGTGCTCGGCCGGGACCCGTACCGCGAGCGGCGGCAGATCGTCGGCTCGCTCGGCATCATGCTGCAGAGCGCCGGGTTCTCCGGCGACCTCACCGTCGCGGAGACGGCGCGCACCTGGGCCGGGACGCTCACCCGCCCGCGCCCCGTGGCCGACGTCCTCACGGCCGTCGGGCTGGACCATCGCGCCGACGTGCGGGTCGCCAGCCTGTCCGGCGGCGAGAAGCGTCGCCTCGACCTGGCCCTCGCGACGATGGGCGACCCGGAGCTGCTGTTCCTCGACGAGCCCACGACCGGCCTCGACCCCGAGAGCCGGCGCGCCACCTGGGCGCTGGTCCAGGGCATGCTCGACGCCGGCACCACGGTGCTGCTCACCACCCACTACCTCGAGGAGGCGGAGCAGCTCGCCGACCGCATCGCGATCATGCAGGCCGGCCGGGTGGTGCGGACGGGGTCGGTCGCCGACGTCGTCGCCGCCGAGCCCGCCCGCGTCGAGGCCGTGGTGCGCAACGACGGCGGCCGGGCCGTGACGCCCGCCGCCGCGGACCTGCCCGCCCTGGCCGGTGTCGTCGGCGTCCCGGACATCGACCGCACGGGCCGCCTGCGGCTGCGCACCACCCGCCTGCAGGACGACCTGCTCACCCTGCTGCAGTGGGCCGACGCCCGGCGCCTGCGGCTCGACGACCTCGACGCCCGGGCGGCGTCGCTCGAGCAGGCGTTCCTCGCCCTCGACGACACCGACGGGGACGCCCACGGCGCGCCCGGCACCCCCCGCACGACCGACACGGAGGCAGCGGCATGACCACCACGACGACCACCCCCGCTCGCCGGCGACCGTCCGCGGCGGGCTCGCGCGGCAGCAGCGCCCGGCGCATCGCCGCCCTCGCCCGCGCCGAGCTGCAGCTGCTCGTGCGCAACCGCACCGCCCTGTTCAACGCCCTCGCCCTGCCGCCCCTCACGGTGGCGCTGTTCAGCGCCGTCGGGGGTCTGGGCGAGGGGGCGGGGGAGGCGTCCGGCACGGTGCTGCTCAACCTGCTCGTGTTCATGTCGCTCGCGTTCGTCGTCTACTACAACCTCACCGTGGCGTACGTGGCCCGCCGCGAGGAGCTCGTGCTCAAGCGGTACCTCGTGGGCGAGTCCACGCGGGCGGAGATCCTCACGGGCGCGGCCGTGCCGGCGCTCGCGGTGGCGCTCGCCCAGGCGGTGCTGGGCATCGTGGCCGTCTCCGTGTTCCTGGAGCCGCCGGCGTTCGTCAACCCGGTGCTGATGGTGGTGGCGGTGCTCGGCGGCGCGACGATGCTCACCCTGCTGGCGGCCGCGACCTCAGGGCTGTCGCGCACCGTGGAGTCCGCACAGCTCACCACCCTGCCGCTGCTCGTCGTCGCGATCCCGTTCGCCGGCCTCTTCGGCTGGCCCGGCGCCGGGTCCGGCGTGCTCGACACGATCGGCACGTTCACCCCGCTGCGCCCGATCACGGACCTCATGCTGCTCGGCGCCGGAGGGATCGACAGGGACGGCCAGGTGCTGACGTTCACCGAGACGTTCGGCGCGGCCGCGCTTCCCGTGGCCGTGCTCGTCGCGTGGACCGTGGTCGGGGCCCTCGCCGCCCGGCGGTGGATGCGCTGGGAGCCGCGGCGGTGACGACCGCCCCGCGCCGCACGTGGGAGGCTGACGGCGTGAGCTCACGTCGTCGGCTGCCCGTCTCCGGCGTCGGTGGTGCGCGCGGGGTCGAGGTGTACACCCGCGTCAGCCTCTACCTGTTCGTCCTGCTGGAGCCGTTCTTCCTGCTCTACGCGATCTCGGCCCTGTCGACCATGGACGCCGGGCCGCCGGCCCCCCTGGCCGCGGGGCTCCTGGCCGTCGTCGCCCTGGCGCACACGGCGCTGTGCCTCGCGACCGTCCACGCCGGGTTCGACGGCCCGCTCGTGTCCCGGGGGCGCCCGCGGCCCGTGGTCGTGGCCATGCTGGCGTCCGCGGTGGCGGTCGTGGCGACCTCCTTCGCCGTGCTGCCGCCCCCGGAGGGCCCGAACCTGCTCCAGGACCCCCGCACGATCGTCGTCGGGGTGGTGGGCGCCGCGACCTGCGGGGCACTGGCGGTCGCGATCCGGTTCCGGCCGGTGGCGCTCGCGGGGCTCGCGGTGCCGGTGGTGGTCGTCGCCGCCCGCCTGGCCGCCGGTGCCGGGACGGCCCTCGACGCCGTGCTGCTGGGCCTGACCTGTACCGTCCTGGTCCTGTTCTGGTCCGGCACCGCGCGGATGTCCATGTGGATCGTCGAGGTGGTGCGCCAGCTCGACGAGGCGCGCGAGGTCGCGGCCCGGCTCGCCGTCGCGGAGGAGCGGCTGCGCATCGCACGGGACATGCACGACGTCGTCGGGCGGGCGCTGTCCGCCGTCGCCGTGAAGTCCGAGCTCGCCGCCGCCCTCGCCCGGCGCGGCGACCCGCGGGGCGCGGACCAGATGGACGAGGTGCGCACCCTCGCGCAGGAGTCGCTGCGCGAGGTGCGCGGCGTCGTCGCCGGGTACCGGGGCGCCGACCTCGCCACGGAGCTCGACGGCGCCCGGTCGGTGCTGCGGGCCGCCGGCGTGACCGTGCGGGTCGTCGGCGACGTGCCCGACCTCGCAGCCCCGCAGGTCGAGGCGCTCGCCTGGGTGGTGCGCGAGGGCGTCACGAACATCGTGCGGCACTCCGACGCGCACGAGGCCCGCATCGAGCTCACCGACCTCCTCGTGGACGCCGGCCGCGGCACGCGCGAGCTGGCGCTCACCGTCACCAACGACGGCGTCGGTGGCGCCGCCGCGGACACCGGGGGCGGCTCCGGGCTCGTCGGCCTGCGCGAGCGGCTGGCCGCCGTCGGCGGTGCCCTCGACGCCGCGGCCCGCGGCGACCGGTTCGTGCTCAGCGCCCGGGTGCCCGCCCCCGGCCCCACCTCGACTCCCACCTCGACGCCCACCTCGACGCCCACCGGCCCGACCAGAGAGGCCGCCGCATGATCCGCGTCGTGCTCGCCGATGACGAGACCCTGATCCGCGACGCGGTCGCCCAGCTGCTCGACCTCGAGGCCGACCTGGAGGTCGTGGCGGTGGCCGGCAGCGGCCCGGAGGCCGTCGCGACGATCGACCGGCACCGGCCCGACGTCGCGGTGCTCGACCTGCAGATGCCGGGCTTCGACGGCATCGACGTCGCCGAACGGGTGCGGTCCACGGTGCCGGGGTGCGGCGTCGTCGTCGTGACGAGCCACGGCCGGCCGGGCCACCTCAAGAAGGCGCTCGCGGCGGGCGTGCGCGGGTTTCTCCCCAAGACGGCGTCCGCGGCCGTGCTGGCGGCGGCCGTCCGGCAGGTGGCCGGCGGCGGGCGGTACGTGGACCCGGAGCTGGCCGCCGACGCCATCGCCGCGGGGGACTCGCCGCTGACCGCGCGCGAGGCGGACGTGCTCGAGCTGGCCGCCGACGGCGCGCCCGTCGAGGAGATCGCCGAGCGCGCGGCCCTCGCTCCGGGCACGGTGCGCAACTACCTGTCGTCGGCGGTGGCCAAGCTCGGCGTCACCAACCGGCACGAGGCGGCGAGGCTGGCCCGCGCCCAGGGGTGGGTCTGACCGGGCCTGAGCGGGGTCGGAGCGGCCGCAGCGTCCCCGCCAGCCCGTAGGCTGGACCCTTGTGTACGAGGGCGCAGTCCAGGACCTGATCGACGAGCTCGGCCGCCTTCCCGGCGTCGGGCCCAAGAGCGCGCAGCGCATCGCGTTCCACCTGCTCGCGGCGGACGCGGCCGACGTGCGCCGGCTCGCCGACGCGCTCACCGAGGTCAAGGCGCGCGTGCAGTTCTGCGAGACGTGCGGCAACGTCGCCGAGTCGGAGAAGTGCCGCATCTGCGCGGACCCGCGCCGCGCCGACGACGTGATCTGCGTGGTCGAGGAGCCCAAGGACGTCGTCGCGATCGAGCGCACCCGCGAGTTCCGCGGCAGGTACCACGTGCTCGGCGGCGCCATCAACCCGATCGAGAACGTCGGCCCCGACGACCTGCGCATCAGCCAGCTCATGACCCGCCTGGCCGACGGCACCGTCACTGAGGTCATCCTCGCGACCGACCCGAACATCGAGGGCGAGGCCACGGCCACGTACCTGTCGCGGCTCATCGCGCCCATGGGCGTCACCGTCTCCCGCCTCGCGTCGGGTCTGCCCGTCGGGGGAGACTTGGAGTACGCGGACGAGGTGACCCTCGGGCGCGCTTTCGAGGGCCGGCGGGTCGTCGGCGGCTGACCCGCCACGACGCCCGCGACGGGCGCCGACCAGCAGCACCGACGCCGTCACCGCGGCGGGAGGGGGCAGGACCGTGGGAGAGATCGAGGCCGGATCAGAGTTCCGGGACGTCGCCGAGCAGATGTCCGCGCAGGCGCGCGTGTTCCTGTCGACGACGACGCAGGTCGCGTCCGGCGCGGCCCCGGGCGCGGAGATCGCGCTGCTCATCCTCGCGACGTCCGACCTGCTGTCCGCGGGCGCCCGCCTCGCCGCCATCGTCGACGTCGTCCCCGCCGAGCGGTGGGAGCCCGACGCCGGCCCGGAGACCGACGTCGACCCGCTGCGCGACGCGCTCGCCAAGATGTTCGACGGCTTCGACGACTACGTCGAGGTGTCCGACCCTGCGCTGAGCGCCGACGTCGCCCCCGCGACCCTGTCCGGCGACCTGGCCTGCGTCGCCGAGGAGATCGCCAAGGGCCTGCAGCACTTCGACGACGGCCACGAGCTCGAGGGCCTGTGGTGGTGGCAGTTCAGCTACCTGTCGGTCTGGGGCGAGCGGGCGTCGTCGGCGCTGCGCGTGCTCCAGGGCGTGCTGGGCCACCTGCGGCTCGACGTCGCGGACGATGTCGCCGCCGAGGCGGAGTACGACGCCCTGCACTCCTGACCCCAGGCTTCGTTCGGCACCCTGGCAGGTGTTCGGCACCTGCAGGGACCGACGACGTACCGCACTGCCGAACGAGGTCGCGCGCGGGCGCGTGCGAGGATCTTCGGCGTGCCCGACCTCGACACCCTCACCATCGTGCTGCTCGTGCTGGCCGGGCTCACCGCCGGCTGGGTCGACGCCGTCGTGGGCGGAGGCGGCCTGATCCAGCTCCCCGCGCTGCTGCTGGTGCCGGGCATCTCGCCGGTGCAGGCGCTCGCCACGAACAAGCTGGGCTCGATCATGGGCACGTCCACCAGCGCGATCACCTACTACCGGCGGGTCGGCCCGGACCTCACGACAGCGGGCCCGATGGCGGTCGCCGCGCTGGTCGGGGCGTTCGGCGGCGCCGCGCTCGCGAGCCGCATCCCCGCCGACCTGTTCAAGCCGATCATCCTCGTCGTGCTCATCGGGGTGGCGGTCTACACGGTGCTGAAGCCGAAGCTCGGCGCGCACGACAACCTGCGCTGGGAGGGCAACCGGCACCGCTGGACGGCCGCCGGCATCGGCCTCGTCATCGGCGCCTACGACGGGCTGCTCGGCCCGGGCACCGGCACGTTCCTCGTCATCGCGCTGGTCAGCGTGCTGGGTTACGCGTTCCTGCCGGCGTCGGCGCTCGCGAAGATCACCAACTTCGCCACCAACCTCGGCGCGCTGCTGTTCTTCGTGCCGCACGGCGCCGTGCTGTGGGGGCTGGGGCTGATGATCGGCGCGGCCAACCTCGTGGGCGCGTACATCGGGGCGCGGATGGCCGTGGCCAAGGGCAGCGCGTTCGTGCGCGTCATCTTCGTCGTCGTCGTGGGCGCGCTGATCGTGAAGCTCGGCTACGACGTCGTGACGGGTGCCTGACGGTGCGGCCTAGCGGTGGGAGGGGCCGGCGGGGAACTCGTTCAGCAGGGCCGACGTCACCTTCACGTCCCGTAGCTCGCTCCACCCGAGCGCCCGCGTGAGCCGCCACCAGGCGTCCCTCGTGTAGACCCGTTCCCTCCTGCCGTCGTAGATCCGGTACAGGTAGCCCGTGTGCTCGGACCGCGCGAAGTACGAGATGTGCTCGACGTCGAAGGCGTTCTTGGCCCGGTCGGGGATCCGCGGGTCGGTGCAGTCTCCGCCCCAGTGGCGCACGGTGCCGCAGGAGGTCGCCCACATGAGGTCGCCGTTGGTGTCGAGCATGACGTAGCGGCCGGACGGCACGCGGGCCCAGCGGGAGTCGAAGTCGGTGCCTCGCTCCAGGCTGGTCAGGAAGGTGTAGCTCGCGTACGAGGCGCGGCCGAGCCGCTTGGCCAGCGCCGCGCGGGCCTCGGTGCTGGTGATGAGGTGGCGGGTGCCGCCGGAGACGAACCAAACCTGGTCGCGCGAGACGTGGGGCCGGTACTCGATGAGGTAGCCGGTGCTCTTGTTCCACAGGTGCTTCCACGCGGCCTGGTCGTTCTCGACCTTGCGGCGGATCTCGCCCATCCGCTGGTAGATCGAGGCGCCGGGGCACGCGGTGCTGCCGACGTCGCGATGACCGGAGATCCTGGCCTCGCGCGACCCGTCGAGGGTGGTGTAGCCGCGGGCGGGGACCCCGTGCAGCGCGAGCTTCCAGGCCAGGAGGTCGATGACGCCGCGGACGGCCGCGTTGCTGACGGTGGCCTGGTCGTAGTTGCCGAGGACGGAGACGCCGACGGTCTCGTCGTTCACGCCCAGGGCGTGCGCCCCGATGATCTCGAGCTCGACGCCGCCGGTGCGCCCCTCCCAGATGCGGCCCCACTTGTCGACGAGGAAGTTGTAGCCGATGTCGCCCCAGCCGCGGGTCTTCGCGTGGTACGTGTAGATGCCGCGGATGATCGACGGCACCTGGGAGGCCGTGTAGCTGTTGGTCCCGGCGGTGTGGTGGATGACCGCGCCCTTGACCTGCCCCTGCCGGGGCGTCCAGGTCATGAGGGACTCGTCGGCGCCCCAGTCGGCGCGGGAGCGGATGGCGGGGCCGTCGTGCTGGTCCCCGGTCGCCACGGCGGCGGGAACCTGTACTGCCGCACCCGGTCCCATCCCGAAGGGGGCGTCGACATCGGCGGCCGCGCCGTTAGCGGACGCGATGTCCGCGGCGGCCCGGTCCACCGCGCCCTGGCCCGGGTCGATCGTGACGAGCTCGACGTCGTGCACGTCCGCGGCGGCCACGCCCTCGACCGTCACCTCGACCTGGTCCACGTCGCCGACGGCGAGCGGGGCCGTCCCGCCCGTGGTCGCGTCGGGGTCGAGCGCCTCGACGCTCACCGAGGTCCATGCCGACCACGTGGCCCCGTCGTCGGCCGAGGTGCGGGCCTCGACGGTGAGGTCGGCGTCGGGGGAGCCGGTCCAGGTGACGCCGACGGTCGCGAACCCGCTGACGTCTGACGCGGCGGTGACCACGTCGTCGCCGGTCGGGTCCTGCGACCGGCCGGAGCGGAGCGTGTTGGCAGCAGCCGGGGCCTCGACCGGGGTCGTCTCCACGGTGGCCGGGACGGCGGACGGGTCATTGCCGGTCGTGCGTTCGGCGGTGCGTTCGGTGGTGCCTGCGGCGGGCGTCGTCGCGGAGTGCGCCGGGGAGCCCGGCGAGGCGACGGCCGCGGGGGCTGCGGTGGCGACGAGTGCCAGGACCACGGCGGTGGCGGCAGCAGCTCTCGGGCGATGTGCTGTCATCGGTCGGACCTTTGGCAGGGGCGACAGGTGGACCTCGCCAACATAGACCGGCTCGTGCCACATCGCGAGACGCAGCCGGGGTGCCCGCCGGACCGCCGCGTACCATCGACGGGCAAGCACACGAACCCGGCGGGCCGTTGAGAGAGACGGAGGCCGGCGACCGAAGGTTGTGACATGGCACTTGTCGTGCAGAAATACGGCGGATCATCCGTCTCCGACGCCCACAGCATCAAGCGTGTGGCGAAGCGGATCGCCGCGACCAAGCGTGCGGGGAACGACGTCGTCGTGGTGGTGAGCGCCATGGGCGACACCACCGACGAGCTCCTCGACCTGGCCGGGCAGATCACCCCCCTCCCTCCGCAGCGCGAGCTGGACATCCTCCTCACCTCGGGTGAGCGCATCTCGATGTCCCTGCTCGCGATGGCGATCACGAACCTCGGGGTCAGGGCGAAGTCCTTCACCGGCCAGCAGGCCGGCCTCATGACCGACGCGGTGCACGGCCGCGCCCGGCTCGTGGACGTGGTGCCGCACCGCATCCGCGAGACGGTCGAGAAGGGGCAGGTCGCGATCGTCGCGGGCTTCCAGGGCGTCAGCTCCACGAACGACGTGACGACGCTCGGCCGCGGCGGCTCGGACACGACGGCGGTCGCGCTCGCGGCGGGCCTGGACGCCGACGTCTGCGAGATCTACACCGACGTCGACGGCGTCTTCACCGCCGACCCGCGCATCGTCCCGAGCGCCCGCAAGATCGACCGCGTCACCTACGAGGAGATGCTCGAGCTCGCGGCGTCCGGCGCGAAGGTCCTGGCCCTGCGCGCCGTCGAGTACGCGCGCCGCTACGACGTGCCCGTGCACGTGCGCAGCTCGTTCAGCAGCACCACCGGCACCCTCGTCACCGGCACGCACGGCGACGCGATCGACCCGAACGCCCCGGCGGCCGAGGAGGAAAACCAGATGGAAGCCCCGATCATCTCCGGCGTCGCGCACGACCGCAGCGAGGCCAAGATCACCGTCGTCGGCGTGCCGGACAAGCCCGGCACCGCGGCCCGCATCTTCGAGGTCGTCGCCGGCGCCGGCGCGAACATCGACATGATCGTGCAGAACGTGTCGGCCGCCCACACCGGGCTGACGGACATCTCGTTCACGCTGCCGCACGCCGACAGCCCCAGCACCCTGGCCGCGCTCAACGCGCTGCAGGACGAGCTCGGCTTCGCGTCGCTGCAGTACGACGACCAGATCGGCAAGCTGTCGCTGGTCGGCGCGGGCATGAAGTCGCACCCCGGCGTCTCGGCGCGCCTGTTCGGCGCCCTGCGCGACGCCGGCATCAACATCGAGATGATCTCCACCTCGGAGATCCGCATCTCGGTGGTCACCCGGGAGGACGCCCTGGACGACGCCGTGCGCGCCATCCACACCGCGTTCGACCTGGACTCCGCCGACGGCGAGGCCGTCGTCTACGCCGGCTCGGGGCGGTGACGCGCTGATGGTCCAGATCAACACCTCCGGGATCAACGTCGCCGTCGTCGGCGCCACCGGCCAGGTCGGCGGCGTCCTGCGTCGCCTGCTCGCGGAGCGCGCCTTCCCGGTCAAGGAGCTGCGGTTCTTCGCCTCGGCGCGCTCGGCGGGCAGCACGCTGCCGTTCGAGGGCGTGGACGTCGTCGTCGAGGACGTCGCGGCCACGGCCACCGACGACCTCGCGGACGTCGACGTCGCGATCTTCTCGGCCGGCGGCGGCACGTCGCGCGAGCACGCGCCGCGGTTCGCCGAGGCGGGCGCCGTCGTCATCGACAACTCGTCCGCGTGGCGGCTCGACCCCGAGGTGCCGCTGGTCGTCTCCGAGGTGAACCCGGAGGCGATCGCCGACGCCGCCAAGGGCATCGTCGCGAACCCGAACTGCACCACGATGGCCGCGATGCCGGTGCTCAAGCCGCTGGCCGACGAGGCCGGGCTGGAGCGGCTGCGCGTCGCGACCTACCAGGCGGTGTCGGGCTCGGGGCTCGGCGGGGTGAAGGAGCTCGCCGACCAGGCGCGCGCCGCCGTCGCCGGGGGCCTCGAGGGGCTGGCGCACTCGGGCGGGGCCGTGTCGTTCCCGGAGCCCGAGAAGTACGTCGCGCCCATCGCGTTCGACGTGCTGCCGCTGGCGGGCAACCTCGTGGACGACGGTTCCGGCGAGACGGACGAGGAGCAGAAGCTCCGCAACGAGTCCCGCAAGATCCTCGGCCTGCCCGACCTGGCCGTCGCGGGCACCTGCGTGCGCGTGCCGGTGTTCACCGGGCACTCGCTGGCGATCCACGCCGAGTTCGGCGCCGCGAT
The DNA here is from genome assembly GCF_044389085.1 of Isoptericola sp. NPDC019693. Lineage (NCBI taxonomy): Bacteria > Bacillati > Actinomycetota > Actinomycetes > Micrococcales > Promicromonosporaceae > Isoptericola > Isoptericola sp. NPDC019693. Next base: position 183,158 of record NZ_JBIRXP010000002.1, read on the forward strand.
CACCCCGGAGCGGGCGCGGGAGCTGCTGGCGGCGGCTCCGGGCGTCGAGCTGGCGGACGTCCCGACGCCCCTGCAGGCGGCGGGCGCCGACCCGTCGTTCGTCGGGCGCATCCGCACCGACCAGTCCGTGCCCGGCGGGCGCGGCCTCGTGCTGTTCGTCTCGAACGACAACCTGCGCAAGGGTGCGGCGCTCAACGCCGTGCAGATCGCGGAGATCGTCGCCGCCGACCTGGCCGAGCTGGCCGCGCTCGACGACGTCGACGCCGCGGAGGCCACCCCGGCCTGACGCTCGCGAGGTAGTGCGAGACGTGCCGAGGTAGTTCGAAGGCTGCCGAGGTAGTGCGAGACGTGCCGAGGTAGTTCGAGGGGCCGTGGTGAGCATCGCTCACCGCGGCCCCTCGTCGTGCGCGACGTCGTCGAGGACGGCGGCCAGGTCCGCCCCGGCTCGCAGGAGCGCCACCGACCGTGCCGCGATCGACTCTGACCGGGACCGCAGCGCGGCCTCCGCCTCGGCCGTGCCCCCGAGGCCGTGCAGCGGGGCCACGACCTCGCGCAGCGCGGGGATGCCGTACCCCGCGGAGCGGAGGGCGGCGACCACGCGGGCCGTGGTGACCGCAGGGTCGCCGTAGGCGCGGGCGCGGAACGACCCCACCCGCTCGGGCCGCAGCAGCCCCTCGGCCTCCCAGTGCCGCAGCGTGGACGTGCGCACGCCGAGCGCGTCGGCGAGCTCGGTGATCGTCAGGATGCTCCCGCGTGCGGGGCCCGCGGGCTCCGCACGGATCGCGTCGAGTCCGGCGAGCGCCTGGAGGGTCTGGGCACGCTCGGAGGCGAGGCCCGCGTGCAGCTCCGTGATCGCCGCGGCGGCGTCGGCGAGGGACGCCCCCTGGAGCGTGACCATCGTCCGGCGTGCGACGACGGGCCCGACGGCGGTGGCCAGGCCGCGATAGGCCCGGGTGGCGCGGACGTGGCGGGCGGCGTAGGCGCGGTAGCCGTTCGGCTCGCGGCGGGCGGGAGGCAGCACCCCGAGGCGCTCGAGGTCACGCACCTGCTGCACGGAGTAGCCGGTGGCGCGGGCGACGTCGACGGTACGCAGCGGACGGTCCCTCCTCACCCCACACCAGCACTTCAAGGTCACGCTTGAACCATGACGAGTATGGAACAGATCCTCGACACGGTGCGGCGCCTCGACGGGGCCCTCGTCCTCGAACCCCGGGCTGGGGACGGGACCCCCGAGATCGCGTGGGGCGACGCGTTCTTCTACCACGCGCCCGACGGCGAGGTCCCGACGTCCGAGCAGCCCTTCGGCACCGTCGTCACCAAGAACTACCCGGACGACGTCGCCTTCGACCTCGACCGTCCCGGCCGCTGGCGGGTCAACGTGCACGTCGGTCGCGCCCGGGCGCGTGTGCTCGTGCCCGGCCGCGAGCCGGCCGCCGTCGTCGTCCCCGACGTCCTGCTCCCGCACCCGGTGTACGGCGACCTGGGCTGGGTGTGCGTGCTGAACCCGGCCGGGCGGACGACGCCGCTGGTCCTGGACCTGCTGAGCGAGGCGCACGACGCCGCGAGGCGCCGCTCCGAGCGTCGTCGGGCGCTCGGGTGAGGGTGCGGCACCCCACCGTTCTTGGCCGAACTACCTCGCCAGGATCCGAACCACCTCGCTGGGTTCGGGACTACCTCGGCGGGAGGGGTTGCGCGCCGGGGCGGGTCTATGGTTCATTAGTCGAGTAATGAACCCCATAACCAAAGAAGCTTGCGTGAGGAGGCCCGCGTGTTCGACGGTCCCGAACCCATCTACGTGCAGATCGCCCAGATGATCCGCGCGCAGGTGCTCGCCGGTGAGCTCGCGGAGGAGGAGCAGGTCATGTCGACCACTCAGTTCGCCACGACGTTCCGCATCAACCCCGCCACCGCCGCCAAGGCCTTCGCCGGCCTGGTGGACGAGGGCGTCCTGTACAAGCGGCGCGGCCTGGGGATGTTCGTCGCCCCCGGGGCGCGCGAGCGGCTGCTGGACCAGCACCGCAAGGCGTATTTCGACGACGTGCTCGGCCCGGCGCTCGCGCAGGCCGACCTGCTCGGCATCCCGACCGACGACCTCGTCGCGTACGTCCTCGGCACCGGCCGCCGGAAGCCCGGCGGCCCCACGACCACCACGGAGGAGCCATGACCCCCGCACCCTTCGGCGCCCGTCTCGACGACGTCGTCGTCCGGTTCGGCAGCCAGCGCCGGATGACGGCGGCCGGCGCCACGTTCAAGGACGACGCCTCGACCGCCCTGGACGGGGCGAGCCTGCAGATCCGCCCGGGCGTGATCACCGGCCTGCTGGGCCGCAACGGCGCCGGCAAGTCGACCCTCCTGTCGCTGCTCGCGGCGTTCAACCGCCCCACGAGCGGTACGGTGCGTGTCGGGCCCGAGGGCTCGGGCGAGCTGTGGGAGAACCCGTGGGAGAACCCCTGGGTCACGTCGAACGTCCAGCTGGTGCGCGAGAGCGGCGACCTGCAGGACGAGGAGAAGGTCTCCGACTCGCTGAAGTACTACGCCGACCTGCGCCCGTACTGGGACGCCGAGCTCGCCGGGCGCCTGCTCGACCTGTTCGAGGTCGACCCGCGCAAGAAGCCCTCCGCTCTCTCCCGCGGCAAGCGCTCGGCCGTCGGCGCCACCATCGGCCTGGCGGCTCGCGCTCCGTTGACCATCCTCGACGAGGTCTACCTCGGCATGGACGCGCCGACGCGGTACGCGTTCTACGACGAGATCCTCACGGACTACGCCGAGCACCCGCGCACCATCCTGCTGTCCAGCCACCTGGTCGAGGAGGTCGAACGCCTCTTCGAGGACGTCGTCGTGCTGCACCGGGGCAAGGTTCTGCTGGCCGAGCCCGCGGAGCAGATGCAGGCGCGCGGCTTCAGCCTCACCGGCTCCGTGCGGGCCGTGGAGAAGATCGTCGGCGGACGCCGGGTGCTGCACCGTCAGCAGCTCGGTGCCACGGTGCAGGTCACGATCGAGGGCGCGCCCGCCGACGGTGAGGCGGCAGCGGCACGAGCAGCCGGCGTCGAGATCGGCTCGCTGCCTCTGCAGGACCTGTTCGTCCGGCTCACACAGCCCGGCGGCACCGACGAAGGCACGAGCCCGGTCGCGGAGCGGTCCGTCGGTGGGGCGGAGGCGGGACGATGACCGCCAGGACCACGATCGGCCGCCGCGAGCGCGACGCGTTCGCCGCCCACGCGCACGCCGCCGCCGTGCGGCGGGTCACCCGCACCGTGGCCGTCGCCATGCTCTTCGTCGGCTCGATGTTCTGGGGCGTGTACGCCCTGATCACGGTGGCGCTGCCGCTGGTCGTGAACGCCTCCGGCGGCGTGCTCGGCGGCGGGGCCATGACGGGAAACGAGTACGCGTCACGGTGGTTCGCCTTCTCGTTGGGCATCGTCATGATCACGGCCCTGGTCGTGAACCACCTCGCCGCAGGCGGCACCCGGCGGGCACTGCTGAGCGGCTCGATCCGTGCCGCGGCGGTCACCGGGGTCGTCTTCGGCGCCGCCGCCAGCGCACTGCTGATGGTGGAGCAGGCGATCTTCGGCGCGATGGGCTGGCAGTGGGACCAGCTGGGCAGCGCCCTCGGGACGCACAACACCTGGATCCTGGTGACCGCCGCCGCCGAGGCCCTCGCGGTCGTCGTCTACTCGCTGGTCGGGATGGCCGTGGCGGCGGGCTACTACACCGCCGGGGTCTGGCGCGGCACGCTCCTCGTCCTGCCCGGGCTCGTGCTGCTGATGCTCGCGGACGCGACCACCCGCACCGGTGCAGGCGACGACGCGCTCACCGCGTTGCTGGGCGACGCCATGCCGACGTCACCCGCGGTCGGGTTCGGCGCGGCGCTGGTCGTCCTCGCCCTGGCCGCCGGCTGGTTCTGGTGGCAGCTGCGCACCGTCACGCTGCGGCCGGCGAGGTGAGCGCCATGACCACCTCCCCGATCCGAGAGCTCCCCGCGACCGAGCGGGCGCAGGCGTCGCACCGCCCCGCGGTCCGGGTCGCCCGACGCCGGGTCGTGCGCTCGCTGCTCCTCTCCGGCGCCTGGTTCTGGGCGATCTGGACGGTGTTCGTCGCCGGGGTGCCGGCGGCGGTGGACCGCTGGGGCGGCGAGATGCCGGACCTCACCTACGACCTGGCGGGCGCACCGTCCCGCTGGGTGGCGTTCGCCGTCGGCGCGATCGTGTCGGGCAGCATGCTGCGCCTGCACGTCGCCGCGGGCGGGACGCGCGCCTCGGTCGTCGACGGCGTACTGCGGGCCGCCGCACTGGTCGGCCCGGCCTTCGGGGTGATGACCGTGCTGCTCACCCTCGGCGAGGAGCGCGTCTACGCCGCGCTCGACCTCCACTGGAAGGGCGGAGCCACACCGCTCCCGCTCGACACCGCCGCGGGGGTCGTCGTGACGGTCGTGGGCGAGGCGCTCGTCGTCGTGACGTACGCGCTCGCCGGCGTCGCCGTGGTCGCCGGGTTCCGGCGGTTCATCCACGTGCGCTGGGTGCTCTTCTTCCCGCCGCTGCTCGTCCTGCCGCTGCTCGTCCCGTGCGCGATCGCGGACCTCGCGACCCGTACCGGCCTGTTCGGCATCCCGTTGCGCGGCGGGTACGAGACCGTCCTCGTCGGCGCCGTCGGAACCGTGGTGGGCGGCCTCGCCGCGGCGGCCCTCGCGGCCGTCGTCGCGCACCGCCTGCTGCGCGACGTCCCCCTCCGTCCCTAGCCACCCGACCACCAGGCACCACCCGACCAGATTGGAGGCCTGCCATGGCCGATCCCATCGTGGAGGTATCCCACCTTCGCAAGACGTACGGCGAGAAGGTGGCCGTGGACGACGTGTCGTTCGCCGTCCGGCCCGGCGAGATCTTCGGCATCCTCGGCCCCAACGGGGCGGGGAAGACCACGACCGTCGAGACGCTGGCCGGCCTGCGGCAGGCGGACGGCGGCACCGTGCGCGTGCGCGGCATCGACACGCAGCGCGACCCGGTGGCCGTCAAGGACCTCCTGGGCGTCCAGCTCCAGGAGGCCACCCTGCACGACAAGATCACGGTGGGGGAGGCGCTGCGGTTGTTCGCCGGCTTCTACAGCGACCCGGCCGACCCGGACGAGCTCCTCCGACTGCTCGACCTCACCGAGCACGCCGACAGGCAGTTCGCGAAGCTGTCGGGCGGCCAGAAGCAACGGCTGTCCATCGCGCTCGCGCTCGTCGGCAACCCGGAGATCGCCATCCTCGACGAGCTCACCACCGGGCTCGACCCGCAGGCCCGCCGCGCCACCTGGGAGCTCGTGGAGCGCGTGCGCGCCACCGGCGTGACGATCCTGCTGGTCACGCACTTCATGGAGGAGGCGGAGCGGCTGTGCGACCGGCTCGTCGTCATCGACGCCGGCCGGGTCGTCGCCGAGGGGACCCCCGCCGAGCTGATCGACGGGCTGGAGGGCGGGCGCACCGTCGTCGTGCGGTTCGCGCCGCGGGACGTCGAGCGCGGGCGCCGCGAGCTCGCCGTGCTGGTCGACCGGGACCCCGAGGTCGAGGGCATGGCCGACGTCGACGGGTCCGACGTCGAGCTCGCGGTCACGGGCACCCGCCGGGTGCTGTTCTCCCTCGTCCCGGCGCTCGCCGCCGCCGACCTGGTGCCGGACGACGTCCGCACCGTCTCCCGGTCGCTCGAGGACGTGTTCCTCGCCGTCACCGGGCGCAGCTACGACCCCGAGTCCTCGAACCACCTCGTCACCGAAGGAGTGCCGTCATGACCACCGCCGTCGCCACCGCCCCCGTGCGGACGGCCCGCAGTCGCTGGAGCGGGTTCGGGCCCCTGCTGCGCATCGAGACCACCGTGTGGCTGCGCGACTTCGGGTCGGTGTTCTTCGGGATCCTCTTCCCGTCGGTCATCCTGCTCGGCGTCGGGTTCGCCATCCCCGGGATGCGGGACCCGATCACGGACGCCCCGCCGGACTCGCTCTGGTACGGGGTGTCGGCGATCGCGACCTTCCTGCCCACCGTGCTCGCCATGTCCGTCGGCACGCTCGCGGTCATGTCGCTGCCCGTCACGTTCGCGACCTTCCGCGACAAGGGGGTGCTGCGGCGGCTGTCCACGACGCCCATGCGCCCGCAGAGCCTCATCGTGGTGCACCTGGTCATCAACGTCGTCACCACGCTCGTCGGTGCGGCCCTCGCCCTCGTGGTGGCGCAGCTCGCGTTCGGCATCGTGCGCCCCACCCAGCTCGGCGTCGTCGCCCTCGCGTTCGTGCTGGGGATGCTGTCGATGTTCTCCCTCGGCATGCTGCTGTCCGCCGTGGTGAACAAGCCCTCGACGGCCAACGCGGTCGGGTCGCTGGTCTACTTCCCGCTGCTGTTCCTCGCGGGCCTGTGGACGCCGGGCCCGATCATGCCGGACTTCATCCGGCAGATCGGCCAGTTCAGCCCGATGGGCGCCGCGGCGCAGGCGATGGACACGGGCTGGTTCGGCGAGGGGTTCCCGCTGCTCCAGGTGGTCGTCATGGTCGTGTGGACGGCCGTGCTGCTCCCCCTCGCGGCCCGGCTCTTCCGCTGGACGTGACGACCGGTCGAGCCTGCCGGGGCCTGCGGGTCCCGGCCGGCTCGACGTGCGTACGGGAGTAAGGTCCCACCCCATGCGCAGAGTGGCTGAGCTCGCCGGGAAGTGGTTCGCGGTGCTCGTGGTGCTGGGCGGGGTGGCGGGGCTGCTGGCCCCGACCGCCCTCGCCCCCGTCGCGGAGCAGACGCCGTTGTTCCTCGGGATCATCATGTTCGGGATGGGGCTCACGCTGCGGGGCTCCGACTTCGGGCTCGTCGCGCGGCGGCCGTGGGCGGTGCTGCTCGGCGTGGTCGCGCAGTTCACGATCATGCCGCTGCTCGCCTGGGGGATCGGGCACCTGTTCGGGCTCGAGGGCGAGGCGATGATCGGCATGATCCTCGTCGGCGCCGCGCCCGGGGGCACGGCGTCCAACGTCATCGTCTACCTGGCCAAGGGCGACACCGCCCTGTCGGTGACGCTGACGTCGGTGTCCACGTTGCTGGCCCCGCTGCTCACCCCGGCCCTGGTGCTGTGGCTGGCGGGCTCGCAGCTCGACGTCACCTACGGCGCGCTCGTCACCTCCATCGTGCAGATCGTGCTCTTCCCGGTGCTGGCGGGCCTGCTGGTGCGGGCGTTCGCCGGCAGGATCGTGGAGCGGTACCTGCTGCCGTACCTGCCGCTCGTCTCCGTCGCGGGGATCGTCGTCATCGTCGCCGGGATCGTGGCCGCGAACGCCGACGCCGTGCTGAGCACGGGCATCCTGGTCGCCCTCGCCGTCATCCTGCACAACGCCCTCGGCCTGCTGCTCGGCTACGGCGCCGCGAGCCTGGCGCGGCTGGACGAGGGCTCTCGCCGCGCGGTGAGCGTCGAGGTCGGGATGCAGAACTCCGGCCTGGCGGCCAGCCTCGCCACCGACTACTTCACGCCCGCGGCCGCCCTTCCCGCGGCCCTGTTCTCGGTCTGGCACAACGTGTCCGGGTCGATCCTGGCGTCGTTCTGGGCGCGCCGTCCCGTGGCGACGGACGACCGGCGGGCTGCCGAGGACGCGCCTAGCCTGCACCCGTGAAGCCGTTCCTCTTCCTCGGCACCCGAGCCGAGGACGTCGCCGCCGACGGGGAGTACGACGCGGTGCTGCGCTACTCCGGGCTGACCGCCGCGTCCCTGCGCCGGGTCCGGCTCGAGCGGGAGCCCTTGCCGCCCGTCGACCTCGAGGGGCTCTCCGGCGTGATCGTCGGGGGAGGGCCGTTCAACTCCTCGGATCCGGAGGACGAGAAGTCCGCCGTGCAGCACCGCGTGGAGCGGGAGATGGCGGCCCTGCTCGACGAGCTGGTGGACCGCGACTTCCCGTTCCTCGGCGCCTGCTACGGCGTCGGGACGCTCGGCACGCACCAGGGCGGCGTCGTCGACCGCACGTACTCCGAGCCCGTAGGGCCCGCCGAGATCGAGCTGACCCCCGAGGGGCTCGCCGACCCGTTGCTGGCGGGGGTGCCCGCCCGGTTCACCGCCTACCTGGGCCACAAGGAGGCGGTGCGGGAGCTGCCGCCGTCGGCCACCCTGCTCGCCCGTTCCGCCGACGCCCCCGTGCAGATGTTCCGCGTGCGCCAGAACCTGTACGCCACCCAGTTCCACCCCGAGCTGGACCTGGCCGGCATCGAGCAGCGGGTCGAGGTGTACCGCACCTACGGGTACTTCCCGCCCGAGGAGGGCGACCGCATCGTCGCGCGCTCGCGCGAGCACCGCGTCACCGAGCCCATGCGCCTCCTGCGGAACTTCGTGACCCGCTACGCCCGCTGACCGCCCCGAGCACCTGTCAGCCCTGCGCACGGTCTTCCGTGCGCAGGGCCTGACAGGTTGCGGGCTCAGAAGGCTGTCAGGGTGAGCGCGCGGTCGACCGGGCGCTCACCCTGACAGGTCAGCCCTTCGTGCGGGGCGTGGTGACGTCCACCGTCATCACACCGTTCTTGCCGTTGACGGCCTTGACCTTGATCTTCGTGCCCGAGCCGGCGACGACCACCGACCCGGTCGGGTTGGCCTCGTCGTAGTAGGCGTTCGGGTCGGTGTCGTCGAAGACGTTCTCCGCCTTCTGCGACCACGTGCGCAGCGTCGTCATGCCCGCCGCGGTCTCCCGGTGCAGGGTGAACGCGTCGGACTTGCCGAGGCCGAACGTCGCGTCGAACGCCTGGATGCGGTTGCGCGCGAGGGTGCCGTCCGACCAGCGCAGCGCCTGCGCGTTCGCGTCGACGGGCAGGGCCTGCCCGCCGCCCGGGTGGTCCGAGGTGTTGTTGTCGCCGTAGAACGTGTTGACGTACCAGACCAGTAGGCCGTCCTGGTAGGGGTAGTGCTCCACGGTGTTCGGCTTCGAGGTGGCCCAGCCGAAGTTGTACGGGCCCGTCTGCAGGGTCTCGTCGTAGCCGGCGTACTGCCGGTTCTCCGCCACGTAGTAGTGCGAGAACTCGACCTCGTGCGTGCCGTCGGCCTTGATGACGCTGAAGCCGTCGCTCGTCCAGCCCTCGAACCCGTCGGAGAAGTCCTCGTCGAGGGCGTCACCCACGGCGACGTCGTCGACCAGGAACCCGAGCAGGTTCAGCCCGCCGTCGCTCTGGTAGCGGAACCGGAGCTGGGCGTCCTGGCCGGCGTAGTCGGCGAGGTCGGCGGTGAGGTCGACCCACGCCTTGCCCGAGTCGCCGGAGATGCCGCCGTTCGCGTCCTCGTCCGAGAGGTTCGTCGTGAGCGGCGTCCACGTGGAGCCGCCGTCGGTCGAGATGTCGGCGAAGGCGTGGTCGTAGCCCGGCTCGATCGCGTACTGCACCTTGGCGGTCAGCGAGGCGCCGTCGGGCACGGTGAACGACGGCGACGCGAGCGTGTAGTTCGCGTTGCTGCCCGTGCCGGAGTAGGCGAACTGGCCGTCGTGGGGCTCGACGCCGAGGTCGACGTCCTTCACCCCGTCGGGCAGGTTGACCACGACGGCCTGCGAGTTCGTCGTCGCGTGATAGGACGGGCCGAGCTTGACCGTGGCGCGCTCGCCCTGGTCGACCGTCTCGTAGTCCAGCCAGCCGAGGAACATCTTCTCCGTGGCGCCCATGTGGTTCGGCGTGGTGCCGATGGTGCCGTCGCCGTGGCCGAGCCAGGAGCCCGAGCTCATGAGGTTCCAGAACCCGGTGCCGTTCTCACCCTTGTTGGTGGTGTCGTAGTAGTCGGGCAGGCCGAGGTCGTGACCGAACTCGTGCGCGAAGACGCCGAGCCCGCCGTTCTCCGGCTCCGTCGTGTAGTCGCGGATCCACAGGTCGGAGTCGCCGATCTTGATGCCGCCGACCTTGGGGAACCCGGCGGGGCCGTTCGTGCCGAGCGGGTTGACCGCCCACCGGTGCGACCAGATGGCCGACTCCGGCGCACCGGCCTCCTCGCCCTCCCCGGCGTGGATCGCCTGGAAGTGGTCGATGTAGCCGTCGGGCTCGTCGAAGATCCCGTCACCGTCGATGTCGTAGCGGTCCCAGACGTCGAACGACTTCAGGTACTCGTCGATCTCCGCGGCGGACTTCCCCTGGGCGACCTGGTCGGCGTACCACGCGTCGGCGGCGTCCTGCACGAACCGCGTCATGTCGTCGTTCGACTCGGTCTGGCCGTACGACGCCGAGTTGAACGGCACGGTCACCCAGTCGGACACGTCGCCCTGCAGGTCGAAGCGCCCCGAGGACATCTCGTCGTAGACGCCGGCGAACGACTCGCCGTTCTGGTCCTCCAGCCCGGTGAAGAACATCTCCTCGTAGTGCTCCTGCGAGAAGTCGGGCTCCCAGTAGGTGGAGTTGTCGCTGCGGGTCGGCTCGGGGATCTCGTTGTGCACCGGGCCGGTGGCCGGTGCGTCGGGGAAGCGGGAGTCGGTCTTGTCCCCGAAGTCGACGAGGAAGGTCAGGAGCTGGGCCGTCTGCTCCGTCTCGTACTCGACCCACTGGTTCTTGCCGACCTTGACCGACTTCGACGTGTGGGCGCCCTTGCCCCGCGTCTGCACGGTGGCGTCACCCATGGCGACGCGGTCGACGGCCTCCTGCTTGAGCGCGGTGCGCTTCTCGGCCAGCGGGTCGGGACGGTCGTCCTTCTTGACGTGCGCGGCCGGGTCGTTCGGTGGGGCGTCGGACGCGGGCGCCGAGGACGCCGACGCGGCGAGGCCGGGCGCGAGGACGGCGGCGGTCAGCAGGGCTCCCGCTACGCCGAACGCGCTGGTGGTGCGTGCTCTCACGGTTTTCCTCCATGGGTGTCGGAGCGACCCGGCCGTGGGGGCCGGGCACCGTCGTGCCGGGGCGCGTCGGTGCGCCGGGGCAAACTGTGGCGGGGCACACATAACCACTTCCAGGTTTCACCCGCGAGACGAACAGAGCACGTGCCGCCGACCAGGAGGAACGGGAGGAACGGGGGTCAGCGCACGAAGTACGGGGCTCCGGAGCCGGCCGCCAACCAGCCGAGCGCGTGGCCCAGGCGCTCCGCGGACGAGGGCGCGAGATCCGTCGGGACGTCGTCCGGGGCGAACCACGCGACGTCCGTGGACTCGTCGTCGGCGACGTGCGCCCGTGCGACGGCGGCCGGGTTCGCGGCCCGGCACAGGAAGCACAGGTCGAGGTACTGCGAGCGGTCCCCGTTCGGGTAGTCGACCGGCGGGGTGACGGTGACCGCCACGAGCGCGTCGACCACGACGTCGACGCCGGTCTCCTCGAGCACCTCGCGGGCCAGCCCGACGGCCGGGTCCTCGCCCGGCTCGAGGATGCCGGACACCACGGCCCACAGGCCGTTGTCCGCCCGGCGGCCGAGGAGCAGCCGGCCGTCGTCGTCGAGCACGACGGCGGAGACGCCCGGCAGCCACAGCAGGTCGTGGCCCACGTGGGCGCGCAGGGCGGCGACGAAGTCGGGGACCGGCATGACGCCGACCCTACGGCGGACCGCCGCCCGCCGCCCAGGGCCGTGGCGTGGGCGTGGTCAGGCGACGAGCGACTGGCCGCCGTCGACGAACACCTCGGTGCCGGTCACGTGGCTCGCGGCGTCCGACACGAGGTAGGCGATGGTCGCCGCGACCTGCGCGGCCACGCCCGGCTCCTCGCCCGTGAGCGGGATCTGCCCCGCGGGGAACTCGGCGGGCACGCCGAGTCCCTCGGTGTGGCGCTGCTCGGTGTTGTCGTCGATCTCGGTGTCGATCGCGCCCGGGCACACGGAGTTGACGCGCACCCCGCGCGGCCCGAGCTCGACGGCGGCCATGCGGGCGAACGCCACCTGGCCGGCCTTGCTGGTCGCGTAGGCCGAGGCGCCGGAGTTGCTGAACGTGCGGGTCCCGTTGATCGACGAGACCACGACGACGGCGCCGCCCTGCCGCACGAGCAGCGGCACCGCGAACCGCACGGTGTGGAACGTGCCGGTGAGGTTGGTGGCGATCGTGTCGGACCACTCCTGCGGCGTCAGCTCCTCGAGCGGGGCCCAGACGCCGTTCACGCCGGCGTTGGCCACGACGACGTCCAGCCGGCCGAGCTCCCGTTCGATCCGGGCCACCACGTCGTGCACCGCACGCGCGTCCGCGACGTCGGCCGACACGGGCAGCACCGCGCCGCCGTCGCGCCGGATCTCGTCGGCCACGTCCTCGGCGCTCTCCTGCCGGTGCCCCAGCGCGACCACGGTGGCTCCCTCGCGGGCGAGGAGCACCGCCGTCGCGCGCCCGATCCCCGACCCCGCGCCCGTGACCAGCGCGACCTTGCCCTCGAGACCCTGCATCGTCCCCACCCCTCGGTGCTCGACCGTCCGACCGTCCCTGACGTTAGGGACGGGCCGGGATGCTCGCGCGGCGGTCGTGGCGCGGGGGCCGGGCGGTGTGCCGCCCGACCGGATGGTGGACGCGGGTGGACGGACGGGGGAGGTGCGACGTACCGTCGTCGCCGTGGACATCCGTTGGTATTGGCGCTTTACGCCGGCTCCGGTAGGGGCTCGGCGGGCTGACGCCTGACCGACACCACTTCCACCGGAGCCAGCACAGGGCCTGGGACGCACCGCGCGTCCGGGCCCTTCGTCGTCAGACGGGCCGCTCCGGTCGGGCATGGACCACGGTTCGAGCAGACGCCGCGACGACGACGCCGAGCCCCGCCTCCCGACCGCCCCGCCGCCGACACCCCAGGAGCCCCACGATGAGCACCGCCACCAGCGCCACCGCCTCCGGCCGTACCGACACCGCCGCGCCGTCCGAACCCGGCCGGCCGCATACTGACCTGATGGCAGAGACCTCCGACCTGCGGGTCCGCGCGCTCGACCCGCTGCCCGCCCCCGGTGTCATGCGGGCGGAGCTGCCGCTCGGCACCCCCCGCAGCGACCTCGTCACGACGTCGCGCCGCGAGGTGCGTGACGTGCTGCGCGGCGAGGACGACCGGCTGCTCGTCATCGTCGGCCCGTGCTCCGTGCACGACCCGGCGGCCGCGCTCGACTACGCCCGCCGCCTGGCGCCGGTGGCGCGCGAGCTGTCCGACGACCTGGTCGTCGTGATGCGGGTGTACTTCGAGAAGCCGCGCACCACGGTGGGCTGGAAGGGCCTCATCAACGACCCGCACCTGGACGGCTCCCACGACGTGCACCACGGCCTGCGCCTGGCGCGCGAGGTGCTGCTGGGCGTGCTCGACGCGGGCGTGCCCGCCGCGTGCGAGTTCCTCGAGCCCACCAGCCCGCAGTACATCGCCGACGCGGTGACGTGGGGCGCGATCGGCGCGCGCAACGCGGAGTCGCAGGTGCACCGCCAGCTCGCGTCGGGGCTGTCGATGCCGGTGGGGTTCAAGAACGCGACGGACGGCGACGTGCAGATCGCCGTGGACGGGTGCATCACGGCGGCGAGCGAGCACACCTTCTTCGGGGCGGACGCGCAGGGGCGCGCGGCCGCGGTCGAGACGACCGGCAACCCCGACTGCCACGTCATCCTGCGCGGCGGGCGCGGCGGCCCGAACTACTCCGAGAAGGACGTGGCGGACGCCCTGGCGGTGGCGCGCACGTCCGGCCTCGGCGGGGCCGTGGAGGCCGGCGTCGTGGTGGACGCCTCGCACGGCAACTCCGGCAAGGACCACGTGCGCCAGGCCGAGGTCGTGCGCGAGCTCGCGGAGCGGGTCGCCGAGGGCGACCGGGACGTCACCGGTCTGATGATGGAGAGCTTCCTCGTGGCGGGCGCGCAGAAGCCGGGCCCGCTCGAGGGGCTCGTCTACGGCCAGTCCGTCACCGACAAGTGCCTCGACTGGGACACGACGGCCGAGCTGCTCGGCACCCTCGCCGCCGCCGTGCGCGCGCGGCGCGAGGCCTGACAGTGGCGTCGGCGTAGCTCTGGTGCCGACGTAGTTCCTGGTGATGGTTCAGCGCCGGGAACCGTCACCAGAAACTACGTCGACGGCGGATGCCGCTCACGACCAGCCGTCGGCGGCCTGCACCCACGGGCCGACGCGCACCTCGGCGCCGTCGAGCACGTCCAGCTCGGCGGGGCCGGCGTCCGGGTACTCGGGCGTGAGGGGCACGGGCTCGGCGCCCGGGACGGCGACGACGTCCACCGTCGTGGTCACGTCCGGGTCGTTCGCCGTCGACATGGCGCGCCACTGCACGGTGGCGAGCGCTCGCTCGCCCGCCGGGACGACGACGCGGCCCGCGACGACGCCGGGCGCGGACGGCTCGGTCGTGACGTCGTCCTGCGGCTCACCGCCGGCGTCGCGGAACGTCAGGTCGGGGACGCCGTCCAGGGCGCACGGGCGGTCGGAGACGTTCTCCGCGTGCACGGCGAGGAACCGGCCGCCGGCCGCGGCGTCGGGGGTGCCGAGCGTGAGACGCAGGTCGGCGCCCGTGCAGGCCGGGGCGCCGGCGTCGGCCGGCCAGGGGTCGACACCGGCGGGCAGCGGCACGGTGTGCTCCTCGGGCGCGGGTGGCGCCGCCGCCGCGACCCAGCCGTCGACGCGCTCGGCGTAGCCGGGCTCCCACAGCGTGTACGCGATGGTCGCCTCGTCCGTCGTGCGCCGGGCGTCGTCGTCGAGCCAGCGGGTGAGGGCGTCCGACTCGGGCGACGTCACGGGCCCGGCCAGCCGGACCTGGAGGCCCAGGACGACGCCGCCTGGCACGACCACGTCCTGGGGTACCTGAGCGCTCACGGACACCGACGCGACCCCCGGCCGCTCGGCTGTCTCGGCCGAGAGTCGCGCCACCGCGGGGTCGGGCACCCGGCCGGAGGTGTCGTACTGCAGGGTGCCGTCGGTCGTGCGCAGCGACGCGGCGATCTCCTGCTCGGCGGCGGGCCGTGCCACCCGCACCAGCCCCTCCCCGTCGGCCGCGTCCGCGCTGGCGCCGCTCACCGTCGTCGCGCCCGCGTCGCGGAGGACGACGGCGTCCGCGACGGACGACGCGTCGCCGTCCTCGGCCACCCGCGCCGTGAGGGGGTAGACCTCGACGCCCCCCACGGCCCGCGGCTCGCCGGCGTGCACCGTCGTGGTGCGGGTCAGCGTGCGCACCCCGTCGACCCGCGCCGCCGCGACCACGTCGTCCGCCCGGGCGGCGGCCGCGCTCGCCTCCCCGGGGGTGAGGGCGTCGTCGAGCACCACGTCGACGCTCACGTGGGCGGCGTCGCCGTCCTTCGCGTCGCGGAGCGTGACCTCGTAGCCGACCACCTCGGCGGAGACGACGCCGGGCACGTCCGCGGCCTCGTGCGCCGCCGCCCGCAGCGCGTCCGGTACGGGGTCCCACGGCCGCCACAGGACGACGAGGGTCGCGAGCGCCGCGGTCACGGCCAGGGCGGTCACCAGCGCGAACACGCGTCCTCGGGTCACGACGGGAGCGTGCCAGACGCGCGGCCGGGACGAGCGGCGGACCTGGGCGTGCTTGGTGCAGATGCTGCGCCCTCCCGCATGAGAGCCCCCTCATGGTCGCCTCATCCGTGACTCAGGCAACCTCCGCAGGGTTGCCAGGGTGAGACACACAGCAGCCGTCGAGAGACCGGCCCGCCGCCGGGTCGCGTTCTACTCCCACGACACCCAGGGCCTCGGCCACGTGCGGCGCACCTCGCTGCTGGCGCGGGCGGTGGTGGGGGCGGACCCCGACGTCGACGTCCTCCTCCTGTCCGGGGCACGGGAGGCGACGAGCCTGCCGCTGCCGGAGCGGACCGAGGTCGTCACCCTGCCGCGCGTCGGCAAGCACCCCGAGCACGGCTACGGGCCGCGCACGTGGGGCGGGACGCTCGACGACGTGGTCGGCGTCCGCGCGGGGGTGCTCGACGGCGCGCTCGCCGCCTTCCGGCCCGACGTGCTGGTCGTCGACAAGGTGCCGCTCGGCGTCGGCGGCGAGCTGCTGCCCGCCCTGCGCCGGCTGCGCGCGCAGGGCGGCACCGCGTGCGTGCTCGGGCTGCGCGACGTGCTCGACACCCCCGAGGTCGCCGTCCGCGAGTGGCGCGAGCAGCGCAGCACGTCCGTGATCGAGCGGTTCTTCGACGAGGTCTGGGTGTACGGCGACGCGCGCGTCTACGACCCGCTCACCGAGTACGCGCTGCCCGGCCACGTGGCCGCCCGCACGGTGTTCACCGGCTACCTCGGTCGCGGTCGCACGACGGTGTCGCCGGTCGTGGCGGGGGACGTGCCGTACGTCCTCTGCCTGGTCGGCGGCGGGCAGGACGGCGCGGCGCTCGCGGAGGCGTTCGCGGCCGCGCCCCTGCCCGCGGGCCACCGGGGCGTGCTCGTCACCGGGCCGTACCTGCCGGAGGCGACGCGCGACCGGCTGCACGCCGGGGCCGTCGGCCGCGACGACCTCGAGGTGCACGCGTTCGTGCCCGACGTCGTCCCGCTGGTCGAGGGCTCCGCGGCGGTCGTGACCATGGGCGGCTACAACTCCGTGTGCGAGCTGCTGGCGTCGGGCCGGCCCGGCCTCGTCGTGCCGCGCACGCACCCGCGCGCCGAGCAGCTCGTGCGGGCCTGTCGGCTCGCCGACCTCGGGCTGCTCGACGTGCTCGTCGGCGCCATCACCCCCGAGCGGGTGGGCGCCTGGCTCGCCCGCGCCGCCGCCGGCGAGACGCTCCGGCGCTCCGAGGTCGACGTCGACCTCGACGGCCTGGCGCGCGTCCCGGAGCTCGTCGACCGGCTCGTCCACACGGCCGCCCGTCCGACGGCGACCACCCCGTGCCCGCAGGACCAGCAGGAGGAGGAGCACCGTGCCACGGCCTGAGACCACCCCCATGACTCCCTCGACGACACCGACCCCGCGCGTCGGCTACGTCACCAAGATGTACCCGCGGTTCTCGGAGACGTTCATCGTCAACGAGGTGCGCGGCCTGGAGCGGCGCGGCGTCGAGATCGAGATCTTCTCGCTCCGCGCCCCCGTCGACACGCGGTTCCACGCGGCGTTGGCGGACGTCGCCGCGCCGGTGCGGTACGTGCCCCGCGCACCCCGTGCGGCCGACGCGTGGTCGGCCCTCGCGGCCGCCCACGACCGGCTCGACCTGCGCGCGCTGCCCGCCGCCACCCTCGCGGACCTGCTCGGCGCCGACCCGGAGGACGCCGTCCAGGCGCTGTGGGTCGCGACCGCCGCGCACGACGCCGGGCTCACCCACCTGCACGCGCACTTCGGGTCCGTCGCGACGACGGTCGCGCAACTCGCCGCCGCTGTCCTCGGCATCGGCTACACGTTCACCGCCCATGCGAAGGACATCTTCCACGAGTCCGTGGACCCCGCCGACCTGCGGGTCAAGCTCGCCGACGCGCGCGCCGTCGTGACCGTGAGCGACCACAACCTCGCCTACCTGCGCGACACCTACGGGCCGGCCGCGGACGCCGTGGTGCGCGTGTACAACGGCCTCGACCTGGACGAGTACGCCCGCGCGTCGACGCCGCGGCGGCCCCGTCACGTGTGCGCCGTCGGGCGGCTCGTGGAGAAGAAGGGCTTCGGCGACCTCCTGGACGCGCTCGCCCTCCTCGTGGCCGACGGCCGCGACGTGCACCTCGACCTCGTCGGCTCCGGGCCGCAGGAGGCGGAGCTGCGCGACCGCGCCGCCGCGCTCGGCCTGCTGCGGGAGGGCGCGGAGCACGTGACGTTCCACGGCCCGCTGCCGCAGGACCGGGTGCGGGACGTCGTCGCCCGCGCCGCCGTCTTCGCCGCGCCGTGCGTGCTCGGCGCGGACGGCAACCGCGACGGCCTGCCCACGGTCCTGCTGGAGGCGATGGCCCTCGGCACCCCCGTCGTCTCGACGCCCGTCACGGGCATCCCCGAGGCGGTGCGCGACGGCGAGACCGGCCGGCTCGTGCCGCCCGGCGACGCCCCGGCGCTCGCCGCGGCGCTCCGCGCGCTGCTCGACGACCCGGACGAGGCGCGCCGCCTCGCCGACGGCGCCCGCGCGCTGATCGAGGCCGAGTTCGACGTCGTCGGCACGTCCCGGCGCCTGCTGGACGTGCTGGAGACCGCGGCGGCCCCCGCCGCGGAGAGGAGGGCGGCATGAGGGTCGCGTACGTGAGCTCCGACCCGGGCGTCCCGGTGTTCGGCCGCAAGGGCTCGTCCGTGCACGTGCAGGCCGTGCTGCGCGAGCTGGTGCGCGCCGGCGCCGAGGTGCACGTCGTCACGACGCGCCCCGGCGGCGACGTGCCCGCCGACCTCGCCGACGTCGTCGTGCACCGCCTCCCGGTGGCGCCGACGGGCTCCACCGCGGGACGCGAGCGTGCCCTGCAGGACGCGGACGCCCTGGTCGCCGACGTCCTGGACGCGCTGCACGGGAGGGCCGGGGTCGACCTGGTCTACGAGCGCTACTCCCTCTGGGGGACGGCGGCCACCGCCTGGTCACGCGACGCGGGCGTGCCGAGCGTGCTGGAGGTGAACGCGCCCCTCGTCGCCGAGCAGCGCACCCACCGTGAGCTGGCCGACGAGGCCGGTGCCGAGCGCTGCGCCCGCGCGGCCGTCGGCGCGGCGACGGCGGTCGTCGCGGTGAGCGGGCCGGTCGCCGCCTGGGCGGCCGACCGCGCCGGCGCGCACCCGGAGAAGGTCCACGTGCTGTCGAACGGAGTGGACACCGGGCGGATCGTCCCGGCCGCGGACCGGTGCGGGGGCCGTCGCGACCTGTCGGACTCTTCGCGCGGACGCGTTCACGGGCGCCAGGGCGCCCTCCACTTCGGGAGGGATACGTCCGCGCGAAGAGTCCGACAGGACGCGACGCCGTTGACGGTGCTGTTCGTCGGCACCCTCAAGCCGTGGCACGGGCTGGACGTGCTCGTCGACGCGTTCGCCGTGGTCCGGGGCCGAGTCCCCGACGCGCGGCTGCTGCTGGTCGGCGACGGCCCCGAGCGCGAGGCCGTCCTCGCCCGGGCGGAGGCCCTCGGGGTGGCCGACGCCGTGGAGCACGCGGGCGCCGTGGCGCCGTCCGACGTGCCGGCGCTGCTGCACCGCGCCGACGTCGCCGTGGCGCCCTACCCGCCGCTCGACGACTTCTACTTCTCGCCGCTGAAGGTCTACGAGTACCTCGCGGCCGGGCTGCCCGTCGTCGCGAGTGCCGTCGGGGAGCTGCCCGACGCGCTGGAGCACGGGGCCGCTGGCGCGCTCGTGCCGCCCGGGGACGCCGCCGCGCTGGCCGACGCGCTCGTCGCCCTCGCGCACGACGACGACCGCCGCGCCGCGCTCGCCGCGCGGGCGCGGGAGGTCGCCGTCGAGCGGCACGACTGGTCCGTGGTGGTACGGCGGGCGCTCGGGTTCGCCGGGGTGCGGCTGCCCGAGCACGCGGGGGCCCGTCATGGCTGACACGACGGCGGGCGTCGGCGCCGGGAACCGCTACAAGCCGCGCTCGGTGCGTGAGGCCGGGCGCTCGTTCCGCCGCTTCTGGCCGCACCTGCGCCACCACGTGCGGCCCGAGCGCCGGCTGTTCGTGCTGGGCAGCCTGGCGATGCTCGCCGAGGTGGGGATGCGGCTGCTGGAGCCGTGGCCGCTGAAGTACGTGGTGGACGGCATCGTGGCCGCCACGGGGTCGACGGCGGCCGGCCCGGAGCCCGCGAACCTGCCCGCACTGATCCTGCTCGCGTCGGGGTCGCTGCTCGTGATCGTGCTGCTGCGCGCCGGTGCGGCGTACGCGTCCACCGTCTGCTTCTCCCTGGCGGGCAACCGCGTGCTCACGGGGGTGCGCGCGGACGTGTTCGCGCACCTGCAGCGGCTGTCCCTGCGCTTCCACGACGGGTCGACGACGGGCGACCTCGTCACCCGGCTCACCAGCGACGTCACGCGCCTCAAGGAGGTGTCGGTGACGGCGATGCTGCCCATGATCGGCAACGTCGTGACGCTCGTGGGCATGGTGGTCGTGGTCGCGGTGCTCGACCCGCTGCTGGCGCTCGTCATGGTGATCGTGCTTCCCGTCTTCCTGCTCACCAGCGCGCGGCTGTCCCGCACCATCCGGAAGGTGTCGCGCGACCAGCGCAAGGCCGAGGGGCACCTCGCGTCGCTCGCCACGGAGACGCTGGGCGCCGTGAAGGTCGTGCAGGCGTACGCGCTGGAGGACCGGATGGGCGGGCGGTTCGCGCGCTCCAACTCGTCGTCGCTGCGCGAGGGGGTGCGGGCCAAGCGGCTGTCCGCCGGGCTGGAGCGCTCCACCGACGTGCTCGTGGGCATCGCCACCGCCGTCGTGCTGTTCGTCGGCGCACAGCGGGTGCTCGACGGCGCGCTGACCCCGGGCGAGCTCACCGTGTTCCTCACGTACCTCAAGGCGGCGTTCAAGCCGATGCGGGACATCGCGAAGTACACCGGCCGCATCGCGCAGGCCGGGGCGTCGGGGGAGCGGGTCGTCGAGGTGCTGGAGAGCCGGCCCGAGGTGACCGATGCGAGCTGGGCGCGGCCGATCGGGCGGGCGCTGGGAGACGTGCGGTTCGAGGGCGTCTGGTTCGCCTACGTGCCGGGCCATCCCGTGCTGCGAGGGCTCGACCTGGCCGTGCGGCCGGGGGAGCGGGTCGCGGTCGTGGGCGCGTCGGGGGCCGGGAAGTCGAGCCTGGTCTCGCTGATCTCCCGCCTGCGCGACCCCGACGCGGGCGTGGTCCGGATCGACGGTCACGACCTGCGCAACCTCACGCTCGACAGCGTGCGCCGCTCTGTCGCCGTCGTGCTGCAGGAGAGCGTGCTGTTCCACGGCACGGTCCGGGAGAACATCACCGCCGCCGTGCCCGACGCCACGGACGAGCAGGTGGAGCGTGCCGCACGCGTGGCGGGGGCGCACGACTTCGTCCTCGCGCTGCCGGACGGTTACGACACCGTCGTGGGGGAGCGGGGCGGCACCCTGTCCGGCGGTCAGCGCCAGCGGATCGCCATCGCCCGCGCGGCGATGCTCGACGCCCCCGTGGTGGTGCTCGACGAGGCCCTCACCGGCCTGGACGAGCAGACGGAGCACGAGGTCGTCGACGCCCTCGGCCGACTGACCCGCGGCCGCACCACGTTCGTCATCACCCACGACCTGGACGCCGCACGCGACTGCGAGCGCGTGGTGCGGCTCGACGGCGGCCGCGTGGTCGCGTCCGGCCCGCCGTCGGTCGTGCTCGGCGACGGCCCCGACCTGCCCCCGGCGCCCGCGGCGCCGCGCACCCCGGAGGAGGTGGCGTCCCGTGGCGCCTGACCTGACGCTCGACCGTGCCCGCCCGGCGACCGCGCGCCAGGTCGCGGCCGCCGACCCCGCGATCCCCGCGCTGGGCGACGTCCTCGACCTCGACCGGCTGACGGCGCGCCTCGCGGACGCCACGGGAGCACCGGGCACCGTCTCGCTGCCGTACCTGCGGTACAAGCCCGGCACCAGCGTCGTGCTGTCGTGCCGGTGGACGGGCGGGGTCGCCGGCCGCCCGCGCGACCTCCTGGTGCGCGCCTACGCCGCCGGGTCGCGCGGCAAGCTGGACAAGGGCCTCGACCCGCGCCGGCCGGGCGAGGTGCTGCTGCTCGACCGGGAGGCCGGGCTGGTCGTCACCGACTGGGCCGCTGACCGGCAGCTCCCCGCGGCGCGCGACGCCGCGGACCTCGCGGCCGACGTCGTGGGCCGGCCCGCCGACCCGCGGCTGCTGCGGCACAACCCCGAGCGTCGCGCGGTGCTGTACGCCCGCGGCCCGCGCGGCGAGGCCTTGCTGCGGCTGGTGCGGCCGGACGCCGTCGCGCCCGCCGTCCGGGGGTACGTGCTGCTGGGGGCGGTGGCGGACGGGAACCACCTCTCCGCGCCGCGGCTGCGCGCCGTCGACGCCGACCGGGGCGTCGTCGTCACCGACTGGGTGCCGGGCCGTTCGCTCGACCGGCTCGACGCGGCGGGCACGCTCGACGACGCTGCGCTCCGCGAGGTCGGCGCGCTCGCGGCTGCGCTGCACGGTGCGCGCCCCGCGGGAGCAGGCATCCCCCCGCGCCCGGACGGCGCCGTCCCCGTGCACGGCGACCTGTCTCTGGACCAGCTCGTGCGGACCCCGGGCGGCGGGCTCGCCCTCGTCGACGGCGACGCCGCCCGCTGGGGCCGACCCGCCGACGACCTCGGGTCGCTCGCGGGCGCGCTCGTGCGGGCGCACGGCGAGGTCGACGCCGCCGCGGCACGGCTGGCGGCGGTGCTGGACGGGTACGCCGGGGCCGGGGCGGGGCCGGTCGCGGAGGCCGAGCTGCGCGCCGCCGTCGTCGAGCACCTGCGGCGCCGTGCCGGCGAGCCGTTCCGGCGGCTGGAGGACGGCTGGGCGGCGACGTCCGCCGCGCTCCGGGAGCTCGCCGACGACCTCGCCGACGGCCGGGGCGGCGCGCTGGGAGCCGCGATGACGGCCGGACGGCGCCGCGGCATCCCGCTCGCCGCGGTCCGGCCCGGACGGTCGCGGGCGCCGTCCGCCCTGGGGGAGCCCGCGGTCCCCGACGGCCCCCGGATCCGCACCGCGCCCGTCGCCGAGGCGCTGGCCGACGCGCTCGCGGCCCAGGGGCATGCCCTGCGCGCCGTGCTGCCGCGGACGGCCGACCGGCTGCTGGTGGTCGGCACCGACCGCGACGGCGCCGTGCTGGCCGGGCGCTGGGACGCCGGGCCGGTCACGCCACCCGCCCGCGGGGCGGGGGTGCGCACCGGCGGGGACCCCGCCCACGCACGCGGGCCCGTGCCGGTCGCGGGCGGAGCCCTCGTGCTCCAGCCCGACGGCGCGGACCCGCGTCTGCCCGGCCTGGCCGCCCGCGTCCGCGCGGGAGCGACGCTCGTCGCGCACCGCTCCGGCCGGCGCGGCGTCGTCCGCGAACCTGCCGGCACCTACACCAAGGTGACGCGCCCCGGCCGCGAGCCCGCGGACGTCGCCGTGCCGCCGGCGGCGTTCGCCACCCCGGAGGTCCAGGACCGCGGCGAGGGGTTCGTCACCACCGTGCCGCTGCCCGGGCGCACGCTGCACGAGCTGCTGCGCGACCCGGCCACGCCGGACACCCTGCTCGCCGCCGCGGGAGAGACCATCGGCCGCGGGCTGCGGCGGCTCCAGGCGGCACCGCCCCCGGACGTCGCGGAGCACGACGCCGCGGCCGAGGTCGGTGTCGTCGCCCGCTGGTGGGGGCTCGCCGTCGCGCACGGCGCGACGTCCGCGGCGGACGCGGAGGCCGTCGTCCGGCGGGTGCGCGTCGCGCTCGCCGCCGCCCCCGCGGCGCCCGCCGTGCTCACGCACCGCGACCTGCACGACAAGCAGCTGCTCGTGCACGTCGAGGGTCACGCCGGGGACGGCGACGGCGTCCGAGCGGGCCTGCTCGACCTGGACCTCGCCGCCCTCGCGCACCCCGCGCTCGACCTGGCCAACCTGATCGTGCACCTCGAGCTGCGTGCGCACCAGGGCGTGTGCCCGCCCGAGCGTGCCGCCCTGGTGGCGTCCGCCGTCGTCGACGGCTACCGCCCCGAGCCCGACGGCGCGGCGCTCCACGCCTTCGCCGTCGCCGCCCGCGCGCGCCTGGCCGCGGTGTACGCGTTCCGGCCGGCGCCCCGGGACGTGCCCGGCGCGCTCCTGACCGACCTCGACCGGCCCCTGCCGTTCGAGCCCACCCTGCTCACCCTGGAGGACCGATGACGCACCCCGCCCCGACCACCACCGCCGCCACCGTCAACACCGCCGTCCCCGACGTCGCCGTCGAGCCGGCCACCGCGCCGGGCGCGTCCGCGACCACCCGGGTGACCGTGATCGGCACGGGCTACCTGGGCGCCACGCACGCCGCGTGCCTGGCCGAGCTGGGCTACGACGTGCTCGGCCTGGACACCGACCCCGCGAAGATCGCCGACCTCGCGGCGGGCCGCCTGCCGTTCTACGAGCCGGGGCTGGCGGAGCTCGTCGAGCGCCACACGGCCTCCGGGCGGCTGCGGTTCACGACCGACCCGGCCGAGGCGGCCGGGTTCGCCGACCTGCACTTCGTGTGCGTCGGGACGCCGCAGCGCCGGGACTCGATGGCGGCGGACACGGGCCACGTCACCGCCGCGGTGGCCGCGCTCGTGCCGCACCTGCGCGGGGACGCGCTGCTCGTCGGCAAGTCCACGGTCCCTGTGGGCACCGCCGCCGGGCTCCAGGCGCTCGCGGACGGCCTCGCGCCCGCCGGCGTCGAGGTGGGCGTCGCGTGGAACCCGGAGTTCCTGCGCGAGGGGCGCGCGGTCGAGGACACGCTGCGCCCCGACCGGATCGTCGTCGGCGTCACGGACCCGCGGCACGAGAAGGCGCTCCGTGAGCTGTACGCCCCCGTGGTCGACGCCGGTGTGCCGTTCCTCGTCACCGACCTCGCCACGTCCGAGCTGGTCAAGGTGGCCGCGAACGCGTTCCTCGCCACGAAGATCTCGTTCGCCAACGCGATCGCCGAGCTGTGCGACGCGGCCGGCGGCGACGTCGTCGCGCTCACCGGCGCCATCGGGTACGACGCCCGCATCGGGCACCAGTTCCTCAACGCCGGCCTCGGCTTCGGCGGCGGCTGCCTGCCCAAGGACATCCGCGCGCTCATGGCCCGCGCCGGCGAGCTCGGCGTCGACCAGGCGCTGACGTTCCTGCGCGAGGTCG
The DNA here is from genome assembly GCF_044389085.1 of Isoptericola sp. NPDC019693. Lineage (NCBI taxonomy): Bacteria > Bacillati > Actinomycetota > Actinomycetes > Micrococcales > Promicromonosporaceae > Isoptericola > Isoptericola sp. NPDC019693. The sequence goes on from NZ_JBIRXP010000002.1 coordinate 207,687, forward strand.
ACGCCATCAACATGCGGCGCCGGTCGCGGGCCGTCGCGCTGGCGGTGGAGGAGTGCGGCGGCAGCGTGCTGGGGCGGCGCATCGCCGTCCTGGGTGCGGCGTTCAAGCCGGGCACCGACGACGTGCGCGACTCGCCCGCGCTCAACGTCGCCGCCCAGCTGCAGCTGCAGGGCGCGCACGTGCGCGTGCACGACCCGCGCGCCAACGCCACCGCGGCGCGGACGTTCCCCACGCTCGGCTACGCGGACACCGTCGAGGACGCCGTCACCGGCGCCGACCTGGTGCTGCACCTCACCGAGTGGCAGGAGTTCCGCGACCTCGACCCGGCGGCGCTCGAGCCTGCGCGCCGCGTCGTCGTCGACGGCCGCAACGCGCTCGACGTCGACCGGTGGGTCGCCGCCGGGTGGCGGGTGCGTGCCCTCGGCCGCCCCGCCGTCGGTCCGGCGGTCAGCCCGTGAACGCCTCCAGCTCGGCGCGGGGCACCTGGCGGCGGGAGCGGATGAGCTCCTCGACATCGTCCATGCGGTCCCAGACGTTGACGGCCATTCCGGCCTGCACCTCGCCGTCACGCAGCCAGAACGCGACGAGCTCGCGGTCGGCGGTGGAGCCGGAGATCACCACCTCGGTGTCGCCGGCGCGCGGGTCGACGAAGCCCTTGTACTCCATGCCGACGTCGTACTGGTCGCTGAAGAAGTACGGGAGGACGTCGTAGGTGGCGTCGTCGCCGAGCATCGCGCGGCCGGCGTGCGCGCCGGTGTCCTGCGCGACGGCCCAGTGCTCCACGCGCAGCGGGCGGCCGTAGTGCGGCGACGGGACGGAGGCGATGTCGCCGGCGGCGAAGACGTCGGGGGCGGAGGTGCGCAGGGTGCCGTCCACCGCGATCCCGCCGCCGAGGTCGCGCGAGCGCAGCTCGATCCCGGCGGCCGACGCGATGCCGACGTTGGGCGTCACCCCCACGCCCATCACGACGAAGTCGGCCTCGAGGCGGGTGCCGTCGGCCAGCTCCACCCCCTTGACCCGGCCGGACTCGCCCGTGAACGCGACGACGTCGCCACGGTGGCGCAGCACGCCCCGGTCGTCGTGCAGCCGCCCGTACAGGGCCCCGAGCTCCGGGCCCAGCGTGGCCTGCAGGGGGTGCTCGGTCTGGCCCACGAGGCACACGTCGAGGCCGAGCATCCGCGCCGACGCCGCCACCTCGGTGCCGATCCAGCCGTCGCCGACGACGACGACCTTGCCCTCGCCCTCGAGCGACGCGGGCAGCAGGAGCCCGGCGAGCAGGTCCGCGTCGTCGACCGTGCGCAGGGTGTGCACGCCGATGAGGCTCCGCCCGACCACCTGGAGCGCGCGGGGCGTGGAGCCGGTCGCGAGCAGCAGCTTCGAGTAGCCGAGGGTCGAGCCGTCGGCGAACGTCACCTCGTGGTCCCCGGGGGCGAGGTCCACGACCGTGGAGAGCGTGCGCAGGTCGATGCCGTGGTCGTCCCACCAGCCGGCCCGCAGCGGGTAGATGACGTCGGGCTCCGCCTGCCCCCGCAGGTAGTCCTTCGACAGCGGCGGGCGCTCGTACGGCCGGTGGCCCTCGGAGGTGACGACGACGAGGTCGACGTCCGGGTCCTGCTCTCGCACGGCCTCGACGGCCCGGGCTGCCGCCAGCCCCCCTCCGACGACGACGACAGGTGCGGTGGACGACGCAGGCATGGTGACTCCTGACCAGCGGGGACGAGGGCTGCCGAGGCCGACGGTGCCACAGTTCCGCGCTGCTGGCGACCCTCCGCGGGGGCGTCAGTGGCGCCGGACGGCGTCGTCGATCGCGGGCCCCATCTCCGGCCAGGCGAAGTCGAAACCGGCGGCGGTCAGTCGCTCCGGGAGCACCCAGCGGCTCTTGAGCACCAGCTCGGACTCGTTGCGGAGCGCCCACAGCGCCGGCTCGAGCAGCCAGCGCGGGGTGGGGATGCCCACCGGCATGCCGACCGCACGGCGCAGCTCGGCCATGAGGGTGCGGTTGTCGCTCGGGTGCGGTGCGGACAGGTTGACCGGTCCGGCGAGCTCGTCGTGCGACTCGAGGAACCGGATCGCGGCGAGCACGTCGTCGACGTGGATCCACGAGAACTTCTGCCGGCCGCCCGAGCGGTGGACCGGCACCGGGCCGCCGGACGGCTCGTTGCCGATGCCGCGGTAGCGGCGGTGCGGGAACCACCAGCCGTCGTGCTGCGGCCCGCCCACGCCGAGCCGCGCGATCCGGGCCAGCAGGTCGGACGCCGGCCCGCCGAGCACGATCGCCATGCGCAGCGCCACCCGGCGCGTTCCGGGCAGGTCGCCGGCGAACAGCTCGCGCTCCCAGCTGCGGGCGACGTCCACGGAGAAGCCCGTGCCGAGCTCGCCGTCGGACTCGGTCTGCGGGCGGTCCGCCGCGTACCGGTAGATGGTGGCGGTGCTGGCGTTGAGCCACAGCCGCGGCGGGGTCGCGGCGGCCTCGACGGCCTGGCGCAGCGCCCGCGTGGTCTCGACGCGCGAGCGCAGGATCTCGTCGCGGTTCGCCTCGGTGTACCGGCAGCCGACGCTCTTGCCCGCGAGGTTCACGACCAGCTCGGCGCCGTCGACGGCGGCGGCCAGCGCGGCGGCGTCCCCCCAGCGAGCGTCGGGGCCCGTGCGTCCCACGCGCACGACGCCGTACCCGCGCTCCGCCAGGTCGGCCACCAGCCGGTCACCGATGAAGCCGTTCCAGCCGGCGACCACCGCACGTCCGCGCATCGTCATCCCTTCCGTGCCTGCTTGAGGAGCGCCCGCGCGGCCGCCGGCCAGACCCGCGACCGCTGGTCGCGCGCCGCGAGGAGGAGCAGCGCGACCTGGTCGAGCACGCCGTCGACGTCGGGCTCGCCGTAGTGGGCCTGCATGGCGACGCCGTCGCCGATCGAGATCAGCACCTCGGCCATGGCGCGCGGCCGGACCCAGGACTGGATGTAGCCGTCGGCCTGCATCTGCGCCATGAGGGTGGCGAGGTAGTCCACGAGCTCGGCGTGCAGGTCGCGCAGGGCGGCCGCCAGAGTCGGGTTCGACGATGCCGCCGCCACCGCGCTCGCGTAGGCGGCCAGGTCGTCGCGGGCGACGACGAACGTGCCGCCGATGGTGCGGAGCGCGGCGAACAGGCGCTCCGCCGGGTCGCCGTCGGTGTCGAGGGCCGCGCGGACGGGCGCGATCCGCTCGGTCACGAGGCCGGTCAGGGCCTGCGCGACCAGCTCGTCCTTGGACCCGAAGTGGTAGGTGATGGCCTGCAGGTTCACCCCGGCGGCGCGGGTGATCTCCCGCGAGGTCAGCCCGGCGGTCCCGTGGGCGCGCAGGGCGGCGACGGTGGCGTCGAGCAGGCGCCTGCGGGTGGCCTCGGCGCGGTCGTGGGTCACGGTCGCCAGGGTAGACCTGTTGCCAGTCATACGTGTGTATGGTTTGTTGGCCATGTCGCCGACGGAGGGGCGAGGGGACCATGGGCCGAGCCGGGTGGTGGAACACGAAGCGGGCCTGGCAGGTCGTCGCGCTCGGGCTGGTCGTGGTGGGCTCGACCTACCTGCTCACCGCACCGATCTACGAGGCCCAGTCCGCGTGCTCCGGGGGCGGATCCGTCTCGCCCTCTGGCGAGCTCTCGGAGTGGAGCACCTGCGACCCTCCGACGTCGCTGCTCGCCGCCCGGGCCTGGTCGTACGTCGCGTGGGTCGCCGCGCCGATCCCACTCGCCGTGCTGCCGATGCTCGTTCGTGGCCGGGCGTGGACGGTGCTGTCGGTGCTCTCGGCGGTCTGCCTCGTGGTCTACGTCGTCCTCGGAGGGTTCTCGATCGGCCTCGTCTTCGCTCCCGGAGCGCTGTGCGCGGTGGTCGGGGCGGCCATGCGGCGACCGCGGCCCGGCGCGAGCTCCCGGACAGAGCGAGAGGCCCTCTGATCAGCGTTTCCGCTGTTCAGAGGGCCTCTCGGCTGGTCGGGGTGACAGGATTTGAACCTGCGACCTCTTCGTCCCGAAGGCAATCCGACACCACGCGTCGCCCTCGGTTCGCTGTGGTTCTGTGGGTTGTCGTTCGCCGGAGTCCGCCGGTAGTCGCGGCAGTAAGCCCCCAGTAGCGCCCCCAGCGCGACGACTCGTGCAGGTGGGGACACTGGAAGGCGCTGAACCGATAGCGGAGCACGGGAGGCTGACGGAGGTCCGGGTCAGGGGTGGCCGCAGGTCATCGCGTGCGACGCCGAAGGCGCCCTTGACGCGGGCCGGAGGCAGCCGGATGCTCGGCGGTCGGTGCGGTGCCGGATGGTGAGTTGGCCTCGGGAGCACCTCGAGGTCGCCTTTGTCATGTGGGGGGGGGCCGGACGGGTGGGGTGCGCGGAGCGAGCCTGCGAGCGGAGCGCGGGGCCCCGCCCGGTAGGCCGACCCGCGCGGCGGAGCCGCGCGCTTGAGTCAGTAAGGAAAGTTCTCACGCGGCGTGCTGGACGCCTGTGTCCTGTCTCGGGACCTGCCTGACGCATCTGTCTCAGGACATGCTTGACGCCTGGCTGCGGATCGGGCCTGCGTCGCATCGGACGAGCTGGTGACGTTCGAGAGTCAGGCCGCCCCAACGCCCCACTCGTCCATTGCCTTCGCGCGTTCGGCCCCCACGAGCCACCGAACCCGCAGCATCCGCTCCTGCTCGGGGTGCTCCGCGTCACCAGAGTTCTCGTAGAAGCCGTACGAACCGTTCCTCAGTTCATCAAGCCACCCGGAAGGCGATTCGGCCCACCCAGCCTCGCTGACCACCTTGTCAGGGTCGGGTGCGTCGGCAGCGTTCAGCCAGAGAGTCTCGATGAACTCAACATGCTCCACGCCGCGCGCCCATCTGGTCCACCAGAGGAACCCGCCGGTCCGGGTCCACCTCGGCTCGACTCGGAAGACGACGAACCCGGTCGTCGAGTCATCGAAGACCTGGGCCACGCTGCCTCGGAAGATGTCGAGACTGGGATCGCGATCGAACGCGCTCCTGTCGGGTCGCCAGGGCATCACGCGCCTCCCTTTCGATGAGGTGCATCGGCTAGCGCCACGCTGGGTCGAAGCATCAGTCGCCAAGCCAGGGCAGTCAAGCATGTCCTGAGACAGATGTGTCAAGCAGGTCCCGCGTCAAGGCATGACACATTGCGCATGTTCCGCTTGATGGTTCACGCGCCGGCGTCATTTGTCGGGGTGACTCGTCGTTGGTGCGGCTACGGGTTGCCAAGTGCCGCTGAGGCTCGTGGACTAAAGTGCCAAGCCGCGCCGACCGGCCAGACGGCGCCGATGGACCGGTCCTTTTCGAGGTACATCAACCATTCGGCGGGTAAGGGCTTTTCGCTAAGAAAGATCAGTTCCGCCTCTGGCATGCCAACCTTGAAGTATCGATATTCGTAGAGCTGGCTGACGGCTTGACGGATCGCATCGGCCCAGGAATTGCCGACTGTCTTTGCCTCGAAGATCACGGGCGGATCGAGCAGCCCGAGGTCGATCGCGGCGTTTTTCCCAGGTTCGAATCCATGCCGAATGAGCCAAGAAGCGAAGTTGTTAACGAGCGTTTCGTGGCGTCGTGTTGAAGTTCGCTTCGCTTTCGCGATCTCAACGACGTAGTCCGTGTCGGCCTTGGGCTTAAACGGGTCAAGGAACGCGACGCCCGGAGGGGTTTGGGTTGGCGCTTCATCGAGTGGCTCCTCGCCCTGACCGATTGGCGTCGTCTCGGAGCCGCCATTGGATTCAGGAAAGAGGACTTGAAGGAAAGCCTGGGGCAGCTTCGTGAAGTAGTTTGACATGGGCCGGAACTGCGTACGGTCCGTTGTGAACTGGAAGGGCAAGTAGAGAGGCCCGCTGTATGACTGACGGAACTTGTCGCGGAGGTCGTACAGCTCATCGGCGTGAGATCGGAACGCGTCAAGATTCACCGCGCCGTCGATGGGCTCGAAGTTCTTCAGCGCGACCCTGTACGAGTGGTCGTGGGCGCGATGCTCGGCATCGCGTGCTGCGACGCTGCGGCCCACGATTCGCTGCTCCCGAGCGCTGTAGTGATACACGACCTCGCCGGCGCGGACGCTCGCGAGCAGCTCGTACCAGGGATCCACTCCGCCATTCTCGTTCCGGTCGGGCGACCAGAGGTCAATCCCGATACCGGCCCTCCGGCGAATCTCCATCCAGTACCGCTCATCGGGATTTCCGGCCCACCAGTAATCCTGGGCCGGGCTAACGGTGGTCATCTGCGTCGCGCTCACGGGGGCATCGGGCGATCAAGGGAACCTGCAATCTGCTCGTGGTGATGAATGAGGCTGTCGTCGTAGACTGCGCGCCCGACACCAGCGTGGACGGTCGCTCAGGCAAGGCGTATCGCGCCGAAGGCCAACGCTGCGGACCTTCGCCATGCGGCAACGCTAGCGCCGCGTGCGTGCGCAGCGCCAGTAATTGGCGGCACGTTCAACCCAGCCGAGCCGGTGTGTACCGGGCCCGCACCTGATCGCAACACATTAGGGACGAAGCGCGCGGGCACTGCGCGCGACGATGACACGTTGGGCCACCAACTTAGCAAGCTCGATCTCGGGATTTAGCCACTGCACCTCATCGCTCGAGGGGAGGAGTAGCTCGGGCTCAGCCCGTGACTCACCACCGTCTGACTTGGTGTGTACGATTCGGCATCGCAACGCATAAATGCGGTCGGCGATCTGGTGGCGCAGGTCCTGGTCGGACCCCATCTGGATCTTGCTCAGTCCCGGGATGTGCTGCTTGTTTGCACAGAAGTGGTCTCTGACCTCCTGGCTGGAACTAATAAAATTCGTGAGAAGTTCACCGTCAATGCATCCCTCAATTGTTGCTCGAAGTTGTCCCCGCTCAGACGGGCCGCCTCGGCTGGACGGCCTCGCTAGAGATATCAGGCGCCGTAGGTATGCGTCGTCAAGTCGGTTGAATCCCGGGTCCATTAGCTCGGTCTTTATCGAGGCGATGGTGGCCTGTTCCGAGAAGTACGGGAAGAAGAACTCCATCGCCTGGTAGTATGCGAGAAATTCGAGAAGAGGGAGCCCGCGCGCGCTCCGCCCGTAGCGATAAAGTTCAAGGGCCTCCTGTGGATAAACATTTTGCGGATACTCTGGAGGCGCCGGGTGCCTTCGTTCCTCTGCCACGAGGCGCCGCGTGCGTAGACGCTGGAGTTGGAGCGCGACACCGTAGCGGACGTCGAGATCGAAGAAGAATGCGCCTGAGAGAGATTCGAGAGTCGCGATCGACTCTGCTGAGTTCATGGCAGCATTCGCCGGGAGCTTAAGGGTGAAGCGTCTATATGGGAATAAGGCCCGCATGGTTGGACTCGGTGCTGACAATTCGAGCCAATTTTCCCCCTCCTCGACGCGAATCGATGCGTCCTGAAGGGGCTCCTCGGCAGAGTCAAACTGATCCGCGGCTGAGGACTGATTGCTATTCCGCGGAAGGCCGCGGATACGCCTGGAAAGTGTCGAGATGGGAAATTGCTGCGAGGTGACGAATGCCTCTATCGTCTGGTTCTCTGGGCTCGCGATCGCGGCATAGTCGCCGAGGAATCTGATTTCCTCAAAGTTGGTGGCAAGAAGAGCATTGACTTGTTCGGTGCCTAGGTAAAGCTCGCGGGTTTCGCGGCCTCGAGGAAATTCCACCAGAAGTCCGTCGCCCAAGATTTCGATCTCATCACCGTCGCGCTTATAGCCGATCCCTGCGGCGTCGGCTCGTCGGATGAATTCCGCTACCGAAGAGGAGGGTCCGGATTGCTCAGGGAGCTCAGTTGGCATGGTGATCGGATTCCTTACGATATTAAGGTTCGGGGCTTCTTGTTGCGCTGATGTGTTGAGCGTGTCGGGTCGGACTCACTCCGATTTCGGAGCGCCACAGCGATCCCGCCCCTCGGGGTTAATGCGGTCTCAGCATGGCACCTTGTGCAGGTGCGGTGATGCACGCCGGTGGGTGAAATGTTGATCGGGGATATGGATAGTTGGGGCTGTGCAGCGTGTTGCACGTTCGGGGGTATGGTCGAGCCATGGTCGCTGAAAGTCGCACACCGTACGGCCTTCACCGGGACCTTGCTCGCAAGGCGATCGCTCGCCAGAAGGAGGCCGCCGAGCTCGAGCGCGAAGCTCGGGCCGTCCGCGACGCCGAGGTGCTGGCCATGCTCGCGACGCCAGGCGCCTCGCTCGGGGCCGTGGCTGCCGACGTCGGGCTCTCGAAGAGCATGGTCGCCTACATTGACCGCACTGCCCGCGCGAACTTCGACAACGCGGAGAAGGCTCGCGCCTACCTCGAGCAGCACGACGCGTAACCAAGAGTTCACCTTCGAGCACATCACCTCCGGCGCGTCGCCACTGCGCTCCGTCGCCCGCGGCTAACACTGGAGGCGCCGGGGTGCGCATCGCAGCGCGTGCGAAGCGCGGTCGACAGCCCCGCGGGACGACCCTAGATCGGCTCTGCGCCGAACCGCTCGTGGCCATCGACCACGAGCTGGCTCCCTGACAACACCCTCGCGACGAATCTCCGAACCGCTTCCTAGCAACTGTCGGCCCGTGCGTGTAGCGTGTAATGCGTTGCACGATCCAGCATCGAAGGAGACTCCATCATGTTTGGTACCGGCGGCATCGCTCAGTGGATCCAGGACAACGTGGTTCCGCTCATCCTGATCGTCATCGCGATCGGCGTCCTGTGGGCCGGCAACGCCGGCAACATCTCGAAGGCCGTGACCAAGGTCGGCGTGACCCTCGTCGGAGTGGCGTTCCTGGCGATGGTCGTGACCGGCTCGTTCGACGAGGTCGGGCAGTGGCTCCTCGGGCTCTTCCAGACGGCCTGATCATGCGACTCCCGGACGACGACGAGATCTACGACGTCGACCAGACGTACCTTGGCCCGCCGGGGTACTACATCGGTCGCCTGCGCTATCGGATGATCGCAGTCACACCGGTGATGGTCCTGCTCGGGCTGGCCTTCTTGCTCAAGACCGGCATCGGGTTCACACTCCTGTCCGTCGCGCTGACCGTCCTCGTTGCCTTGCGGCTGTCGCAGTGGATCGTCGACAGGACGACGCACGAACGACCGATCGGCGTGCTGGTCGCCACGTTCTGGCACGAGCTCACCGCCACCCGCATGCCGGTGCGGGGGCAGCGGGGCCGCCAGCCCGCAGCATTCCGCCGTCGAGCAACGTCCATCGGCGCTGACCACCGGCTGATGACGGGACGACGGCGGTGGCGGTCGTACGCGAACCGGCATGCCGCCGCCCGCGCGGCTGGGCGCGAGGGGGAATGATGCAGCTCAACCTCAGGTCTCTTCTTGGTCGCCGCAAGCCTGACGACGACGAAGACGACGACGTCGCGATCACCTACGACCCGGTCGAGGAGCACGTCGAGACCGCCCGCCCGACCAAGCCGGCGAAGGGCCGGGGCCGGTACCCGGATACGCCGAAGATGATCAGCGCCATGAAGTGGGCCCTGTCGCGGGTGGCCAACAACGTCACGTTCTCGGACAAGCGCATGGTCGCCTGGTACCTGCTCGACCCGCAGCGGTGGAGCTTCCGCACCGTGGCGGACGGCGAGGCGCTGATCGAGGCGCACGCGTCGCAGATCGCCGAGCTGGTCGGGCGCACGGTCTACTGCCGTATCACTACCCGCCCCTACCCGGTCCAGACCTGGGCACAGGCTGCATGGCAGAACTCGCCGAGCCCGAGCGAGGGCTTCGAAGCCATCCTCGTGCGCGACCAGCAGCAGCTCGCGTCCCGGATGCAGTCGGACAAGCTCGTGTACTTCGGGGTCGACCTCGGTTCTCGGTCGTCGGCCGTCGACCTGACCGCGCGAGTCCTGCCCGACATCGCCCGCCGAGAGCTCGCGGCGGTGCAGCATCGCCTGGACGAGGTCGACGAGATCATGGCGGGCGCCGGCGTCGACGCGATCCCCGCGGTCGGCAACGACATGGCGTGGTTGCTGGCTCGGTCGTTCGCGCTTGGTTGCCCGGCTCCGAACCAGGACACCATCGAGGAGACGCACTGGTCGAAGGAAGACCTCCACGAGTTCACGGGCTCGACGTTCTGGAGCGCTGAGCCCTTGGCGCAGTCAGTGCGCATCGACACCACGATGGGGGAGCAGCCGATCACGCGGTGCGTCGTCGTCCTGACCGTCGGACGCATGGGGGAGCTGCACATCCCCGAGGTCGACGAGCCGTGGATCGCCAAGACTGACAAGCTGCCCTTCCCGGTGGAGTGGTCCTTCCGTGTCGACGTGCGCTCGCCGGACGAGACGTCGAAGGAGATGAACAAGCTCTCCGACCGCGTCCTCGCGCAGCGTGACCACTACCTCGAGGACCACGGCAAGCAGCCTCCGCGCCAGCTCGCCAGGCAGTCCGAACGGGCCTCCGCTGTCGAGGACGAACAGCGCTCCGGCTTCGATGGCCTGGCGACCCGGACCCGTGGCTGGTATCGGATCGCCGTCGCCGCGCCGACCCAGGAAGAGGCGCTGGCGCGGGCCAAGGTGGTGCAGAAGGTCTACAAGCCGGCGATCAAGATCGAGCGCGAGCTCGACCAGTTCCGCCTCGCGCGCGAGTTCGTGCCGATGGAGCCGCTCGCCAACAGCGGACACACCAGGCACCTGCCGATCCTCAAGCTCGCGGCAGGCGTCCCCGCCGCCACGGCGGAAGTCGGCGACAAGCGTGGCGTCCTCATCGGCTACACGAGCGGCTTCGCGGAGCGGCCGGTTACCTGGGATCCCTGGTACGGGCCCGAGGTCGTCGAGGGCTCCGGCCTGGTGCCGATCGTAGGCGGGCTGGGCGCGGGCAAGAGCTTCTTCGCCGGGGGCATCGTCTACAAGACCGGTGCTCAAGGTGTGCCCTGGACCGTCCTCGATCCCTCCGGCCGGCTCGGATCCCTCGCGGAGCTTCCCGAGTTCCGGGTCGTCGCGACGGCGATCAATCTGTTGGAGTCCGAGCCTGGAGCGCTGAATCCCTATGCGCTCGTTCCGGAGCCGCAGGAGGCGTGGTTCCGCGACGAGCCGGACCCGGAGCAGGCGCTCGCCCTGGCGAAGTCCGCCGCCAAGGCGCAGCGGCGCGACCTGGTGACCGACACGCTGCGTTGGTGCCTTCCCGCCGAGGACCAGGACGACAAGGCAGCCATGTCGATCCTGCGTGACGCCGTGGCACGCGCGGAGGCATTGCCGTACTCCACCGCGCACGGCGTCCTCATGGCACTCCAACACCACGACGACGGCGAGCTAGCGGCGCGGATCCAGCGCAGGCTGCGGGAGGCGTCTGAGCGGGAGATCTCGCGCCTGTTCTTCGCTTCGCCGTCAGGCGGCAACCACGGGGACGCGCTGAGCAGCCGCCGCATGACGTTCTTCAGCCTCAAGGGCCTCGCGCAGATCGACGAGAACAAGCCCAAAGGTGAGTGGTCGTACGACGAGCTGATGAGCCGACCCGTGATGTCGCTGGCTGCGTGGTCCGCGCTGCGGTCGGTCTACCGGGCCGACTTCCACGAGCGCAAGGGCATGTTCCTCGACGAGGTCCACGAGATCACCGCGGTCTCGACGGGCCGGACCCTCGTGCAGAAGGTCGCCACCGACACGCGCAAGCACGACATCGCGGCCCTGGTCTCGACCCAGAACGCGGCGAACGTCATCGGCCAGAACATCAACAACTTCGTCGGCGCCGCCTTCGTGGGCAAGACGACAGACGAGGAGGCGCAGGAGCACAACTGCCGGCTGCTTGGCCTGCCCACGGGCGTCGGCTACGAGGCGGAGTTCTCGAAGCTCTCGCGGCGGTCACGTCGCTCGGAGACGACGGGCGCTCCACGCGAGTTCATCTTCCGTGACGGCATGGGCGGGGAGGACGGCAAGGGCGGCGTCGAGAAGATCCGCGTCGACTACTCCAACCATGAACGGCTCACCGCGGCGCTGAACACCACCGCGGACCCGACCAAGCGCCGAGCCCTCGAGCTCGTCGACCAGGGGAGCGCCGAGGAAGGCGCAGCATGATCCGCCGGGCCGTCGTCGTCGCCCTGCTCGCCCTCGGCCTTCTGGGCGCTGGGCCAGCGTTGGGTGCTGCCGCCGCACCCGGGGGGACGACGGTGGTCTCGGCCGCGGGTGGGGTCGCAGCGAAGGCGTGCGCGTCTGCTCCCGAGCCGGCGTCGCCGTTGGCCGGGCTACCGGGCAAGCTCTACGGCAAGCCGGCCACGGCGAGCAACGCCGACCCGTTCACCAATCAGGACGTCAAGCTGGCGGACGTCTACGGCTACTCGTACCGCTGGGCGAACTACGACAACGGCTGCGTCCCCGGCTCGGACGTGCTCCCGAACGCGCAGACAGGCATGGCGAACTTCCTTCTGTCCAGCAGCGCGTCTGTCTCGGCGTTCACGCACAACCTGTTCAGCCTGGTGGTGACGCCCGACTTCTTGGCACCGCTCGACGACGTCCTGACGAGTGCGACCTCCGCGGTCAAGGGCGGGTTCTGGGACCCGTGGGTCACGGTGATCCTCATCCTCGTCACGGTGGGAGTCCTGGTCACGGCGATGCGCGCCGACGTGTCCTCGACGGTCACGACCGTCGGTTGGGCGCTGCTGGTCCTCGTTGGGGCGACCTACGTCATGAGCTATCCGGTGTCGTCGGCACGGGCCGTCGACGAGCTGGTGCAGCAGACGATCACGACGTCGGCTCGCGGAGTGGGTGTGGCGAACGAGACCTACGGCCCGCCGGTCCCGGGGAACGAAGGCAAGGAGAGCCCGAACGAGGCTCAGGCCGCGCTGGACGACATGTTCGACACGATCAACCGCGACCTGTTCTACGACGCCTGGCTCGAAGGCACGCTCGGATCCAACGACAGCGCGGTTGCTCGCGAGCACGGGCCGAACCTGTTCCGAGCCTCGCACCTGACTTGGAGCGAGGCCGAGACGGTGAAGAACGACCCCGACGCCGGCCAGGCGATCGTCGATGCCAAGAAGGAGCTGTGGGTCAAGACCGCTGCCGCCGTCGAGCGCGAGGACTCCGGCGCCTATCAGCAGCTCACGGGGAACAACGGCCGGTGGGACGCCGCCGGAACGGTCGTGCTCAGGGTCGCCGTGATGATGCCCTTCCTGGCGGTCGCCGCGGTCTTCATCGTCGTCGCATACGTGGCCACGCGCGTGTTCGTCCCGCTCGCGCCTGCGTTCGGCGTTCTTGGGCTGCTGTACGTCACCCAGGACTGGGTGATCGGGGTGCTCAAGCAGGTGGGCCGACTCATCATCCTCGGGCCGGCGTTCTTCGTCGCGGCTCTGGCGAACCTCCTGCTAGCCACAGCCGTACTCGACTCCGACCTGGCGTTCGGCCTCAAGCTCGTCATCGTGGCCGCAGTGCCGTTCATCCTGTTCAAGCTGCTGCGTCCTGGGCGCGCAGTTCCGGGCTCTAGGGCAGCACGGCGCATGGCTCGGTCGGGGATGGGGACGCTGCTCAACGCGTTCGTCACCCGTCAGGCGGTCCGGGGCGGTGTCGAGGACTCGAAGAAGAGCGACGGCGAGCAGACCGACGAGAAGAAGCATGGGCGCGAGCCCAGCGTCTACCGCCATGGCTACGCCAAGAGCGCTCCGGTAGCAGTTGGGAGCACCAGGGCGCTGCCCGCCGGGAACGGACCGCCGCGGGAGCTCGGCCCCGGTCGGCAGTCCGCCTCGGGGCGGGAGCTGCCTGAGGCACCGGGCGTGACGAATCGAGGTCGGCATCGAGATCGGACGAACGAGATCCCTGGGGCTCGGCCGGCCGATCGCCGAACACTGTCTCGTCGCACCCGCGGGGAACTGGCAGCGGGTGCCAGCGCTGCTGCCATCGCCGGGACTGCGGCGAGCAACTCCGCGTCGGGATCACATGAAGCGTCCGCGCCTGAGCTGGGTGCCGTCGACACGCAGACCACGGCGGCGGGAACGTCAATCATCGGTTCCGTTCGCGAGAATCCGGTCGCCGAGTGGCGCAAGTCTTCGCCAACCCGTCCAGACGATGCCGACGTCGACCTGTCCGGGCCGGTCGACAAGAACGCCCCGCGCGGTGAGGTCATCGGCGGCTCGACCACCCTGCCGGCCGGCGTCGTCGAGGCGGGCACGACCTACGACTCAGAAGGCAATGCCGTCTTCGAGATCTGGCGTCCACCGACCACGGCGGACGCGAACGACGAGCGGGAGGAGTACCGCTGATGTGGGAGATGCTTGCTCCGATCGTCCGCTGGCCCCTCTACTCGCCCCTGCGATTCGTCGGGGTCGTGGTGATCGCTCTGGTGGCCGTGTTCTTCGCCGGGGAGATCAACGACGAGGAAGGCGCGTCATCCGCCGCCGTCGTTCAGTCGGCCTCGCCCGAGTCCGTCGACGGCTTACTCTCCTCGGCCCCTACCCCTGACGAGACCTCGAGCTCGAGCATGGCGACGGGCGATGCGGCGTCTGTCGGAGCGTCTGACGACCTGAGTGCCGACCCGGCCGCCGATGATCCCGCCGCAGCCGCTGCCGACGTTGCCGCCGCTTTCGTGGCCGCCTGGGCCCGGCCAAACCTCGACAGCGACACGTGGGCCAGTAACGTCCGCCCACTCGCGACGTCGGACCTCTGGTCCACCGCTCTGAGCATGACCGACCCGGCGAGTACGCCCGAAGTCACCGTGCGTGGGGAACCTCGCCAGGTCGCGATCAACGCCGAGGAGGCAGTCTTCGACGTCCCGACGACGGGCGACTGGGTCCGCGTTCGCGTCGTCCCCAGCCCGGACGACGCGACCTGGCTCGTCTCCCGTGTCGAGCCCGTGAGCTGAGGATGGTGAGGACCCGATGGAAGCCGCCATCGCCGCGCTCGTCCTGTGGGCCAAGACCCAGGCGATCGGCTGGCTGGCCCGCAACTGGGGCAAGCTCGTCGCGGCTGGTCTCGCCCTTGTCGGCGTCGCAACCTTCCTGGCGGTGACCGCGGTGAGCCTGGTCTCGAGCAACGGACAGGTCACCGAAGCAGCGAACGCCTGCACCGAGCTGGGGTACGCCGTCGATCAGGCTGCGTACCAGCCGCCGCCGCTCGACCGGGCCCCGAGCATCCCTGCGGGTGGTTCGGTCCCCGGCTTCGGCCCCGGCGACGACGCCAAGATTGCCAGCGCCCAGGTGATCATCGCGGCCGGTGCTGCGGCCGGCGTCGGACGGCGAGGCATGATCGTCGCGATCGCTACCGCGCTACAGGAGTCTGGGCTCGAGAACGTCGACTACGGCGATCGCGACTCCCTCGGCCTGTTCCAGCAGCGTCCGTCGCAGGGGTGGGGGCGCGAGAAGCAAGTTCGCGACCCGAAGTTTGCTGCCCTCGCCTTCTTCGGTGGCCGGACGTCGCCGCACTTCGACGCCAAGTCGGGGAGAGCATCGCCCGGTGGACTCCTCGAAGTGTCGGGCTGGGCCGACCTGCCGATTACCGTCGCCGCGCAGAGCGTTCAGCGTTCTGCTTTCCCGAGCGCGTATGCCAAGCACGAAGAGCGCGCCATCGTGATCGTCGACGCCCTCGCGGGCGACGCGGCCTCGACGGCACCGATCGCCACGGCATCCTCGGAGGGCGACCAGACGAGCGACAGCCAGCAAGCCGTCGTGTCGGCTGCCGACTACCGTGCGAGCGGCGTCGACATCGACAGCTTCTGCTCGAGCGAATTCGAGCTGGCGTCGGCCAAGAGCCCGGTCGCAGCGGCGTCGGGTCAGCTCATCCCGACAGGGGAGTGGACAGCGCCGATCCACTCGAAGGTCACCTCGCCGTTCGGCACGCGATTCCACCCGATCTACCACGAGGCGCGGCTGCATGCCGGCACCGACTTTCACGCCGTCGTCGGGACGCCGATCGCCTCGCCAACGACGGGGGTGGTCGAGTCGGTGGGATGGAGCTCGGGCGGAGGGCTGAACGTGGCCATCGAGCACGCCGGTGGCGTGACGACGCGCCACCTGCACCTGTCCGAGGCGCTCGTGAAGCCGGGTGAGGAGGTCCAGGGAGGGCAGACCATCGCCCTGTCCGGCGACAGTGGTGTCGGCACGGGCGCGCACTACCACTTCGAGGTGCACGTCGACGGAGAGCCCGTCGACCCGGAGTCCTTCATGCGCCAGCACGGAGTCAACCTGCGAGCCTGGTCATGATGGACGCCGAGTTCTTCGCGTTCGAGGACATGACGTGGCAGACGGTGCCTCCACCGTCCCGCCACCCGATCCCGGCTGCGTTCGTGCGTGACCTCGATGTCGGGTCCGAACTGACGATCGGTATCCCGGGCCGCTACTTCATCGACGGCCAGATCCTGCTGCGAACGGAACGGTCGAGCGTCGAGTTCCCCGACGACGGCGAGCTGCACGAGGCGCTGGCCGTCTGTGCGCCGATGCACTACTGGACCTGGCGGGTCGCGCCGAGCCGAAACCCGGTGATGCAGTGGTGGCCGATCGAGCACGCGTGGCTCTACCGGGATGCGCTGCCTGCGGAGAGGTCGGGGCGCTCGGTGACTGACGAGCCCACGACGGAGGCGCCGTCGTGGTTGGACCGCGTGCGTGCCGACCTGAAGCAGCCTCCGGTGCTCAAGCCGATCGGCGCCAGGGAGGCCGGCGCCCTCACTGGGCGGACACTGCGCTCCCGCAACGCGGAGGGGGAGTGGTTCTGGTTCGTCGGCGTCTCCGAGCCGCTCGACGTCGACGGCGACTTCTGCGTCCGCGCCGTCCCGCAGTCCCACTGGTGGCTCCACCAGGTGGGCTACTACCCGGAGCTGCAGGACAAGGTCCGGACGATCCCGCTGCATCGTCTGTTCGCCTACGTCTAGGGGGGAGCCGTGAGCAACGACCGTCAAGGTGAAGGTGAGATTCAGCAGGTCTTCTACTGGGTCCTCGCCCTCGTGAGCCTCGTCGCAATCAGGCAGCTGTGGACCGCGAAGCTGCGGCCCTGGTTCGAGCAGGTATGGGGCGAGATCCAGTCAGGTGAGGTCGCTGATCTGCCGGTGGTCGGCCGGCTCGACCAGGCGGACGTCGTCGGTGTTGGCGTCCTCGTTGTGCTACTTCTCGCCATATTCGTCGTGGTTGCCTCCGCCTTCAGGAAGCGGCGTCGGATGGCCCACAGTTCGGCCACCAAGCGGCGATCTGCGGCGCGCTCCGGCACCCATTGGCGCTGATCGGACCTCGAAACTGACTGTCGGGGACGAACTAGGCGATGTGGCCGGGCAGGGGCACGATGGGACCATGTGGAGCGCAGAGGTAGCGCCGAAACTGGCGTCCGAGTATCTGTCGGTTCTCGGCCGTCGCTGGGACCACGTCCAGGCTGTAGGGCGACTTGCTGAGGGCCTCGCGGCAGCCGGCACGGTCTCGCCTGACGTGGTTGCGGCGGCTTGGTTGCATGACCTGGGATACGCCGAGGAGCTCTCGACGACAGGTTTGCACCCGCTCGATGGAGCGACCTTTCTCATGACCGAGGGCGTTCCAGCGGAGATCGTGGCCCTCGTCGCCCACCACACGGGTGCCGACTATGAGGCAGTCGAGCGCGGGCTGAGTGGGCGTCTCGCGGAGCTGCCTGTGCCAGATCTGGACGAGCTCGACGTGCTCACCCTGTTGGACCTCGTCACCGCACCGGACGGGACCGCGACCGACCCAGAGACCAGGGTCGCGGAGATCCTGAGCAGGTATCCGACATTTAGTCCGGTTCATCGCGCAGTCGCCCGCTCGCGGGACTCTCTCCTTGTGTCCGCCAGGCGCGCGCGCGAGCGACTCGGGCTAGCCGATGAATGGCCCGCTGGACCTGCTGAGAGCGTGCTCAAGTCGTAGCCGCATCGACGGGTGCAGGTCCAGGTCCGCGATCTGCTCAGGCGTGAGCCACTCGACCTCATCGCTCTCGGAGCTCGTCTGTCGCTCACCACCAGTGAGTCGCGCGCGGAACGCGATCGAGAACTGCTGGCGTACCTCACCGTCGTCGTACTGCATGACGTGTTTCGGGTTGGTGTAGGTCCCGGTGATCGCTTCGACCTCGACGTCGTAGCCCGTCTCTTCCTTGACCTCGCGGATCACGGTGTCGGCGATGCTCTCGCCCAGCTCGTGACCGCCACCGGGGAGGGCCCACCTGTCGTTGTCGGTCTTGTGGATCATCAGTACGCGTCCCAGGTCGTCCTGGACGATCGCGACAACTGAGGGCACCACGGCGTTGATCGCGGGAGCGTTGGGGTCATCGATGTAGTCGATGCGGGCCATGTCCTCCAGCCTACGGGGGCTTCTCCGCTGGGGTGCGCGATGACGGGGACACCGCGCCTTCGACTGCTCAAGGGACCATGCGAGCCGCGCTGTCAGTCGCGGCTCGCAAGATTTCACCCGCGCCGATTATTGCGCTTTTAGCACTTTAGGGCTACGAACCAAACCGCTTCTAGGTGACGTTTTGATAACGAATCGTGAGAGCGCTTGCCGAGGTTCCAGGTTCCGTGGAGATTTCTGCCAGTTGTTTTGGCAAACGAATCGAGGTTGGCGTGACGCGCAGTGCGGTGCGGGTACGGACGCTTGGCTGCGGGCTGGCGTTGTCGCTGGTCTTGGTCTCAAATCTAGTGCCGGCGTCGGCAGACCCTGTGGAGAGTGCCGGGGGCCTTGCAGGTGCGCAGGTGGACTGTGTGTCCGAGGCGGAGACGGTCGACGAGGCCGCGGAGGTCTCCGTTGCGTGCGATCAGGAAACGCTGGTTGCGGCCGAGTTGACGGAGTGGTCGACCTCCTACGTCACCGCGTCGGGAGACCTCCAGGTCGACTACACGGCGACGGCGGTGCGTCAGGACTCTGACGGTGACGGCCAGTGGGGTGCCGTGGACGTCGCGGTCTCGGACGTGCCGACGACGGATGTCGTGGATGGTGTGCCTGCGGGGATGCATGCGGTGACTGGTGGGGTGGAACCGATCTGGCTGAACCCGGGTGGTGAGGAGGGCGCATCTCTTCCGCTGGCGGTCATGGGGGGCAGTAGCGAGCGGGTCACGATGTACTCGCAGTCGCTCCCGGTCACTGGTCCGGTGACGATCGAGGACGAGCGTGTCTCGTACGACTTGGGTGGCGGCGTGACGATGGTCGTCACGGTCAACGCCGAGGGGTCGATGGTGACGCCCGTGGTGCGTGTCGAGGACGAGGCCGCCCTGGAGTATCTGCGCAATGACCTTTTGTCCGCCGGTGCCGTCGCGCCCACGGCGCTGCGGTTGTCCTTCCCCTTGGATGTCTCGGTCGGTCTCCGGGTGGCGCCTACTGAGGTCGGGTTTCAGGTCAGGGATGCCGATGGTCAGGCGGTTTTCGAGTCCGGACCAGTACAGATGTGGGACTCCTCCGCCGATGTTTTGAACTGGGACAAAGTTGGTCCTGGGGGCGGCGATACCGCAATGGCGCGCGCGGCGAGTGGGGACGCGGAGACTGGCGGTGCTCCCGCCGGCGAGGGTGTGGCCGCGGATCGGCTGGCGGCACCGGTTGTGGGTGACGCAGTGCACCTGATGGATGTGTCCGTTGCCGATGACGTAGTGACTGTCGCCCCGGACCCGCAAGTGCTGGCCGATCCCGAACTTGAGTACCCGTTGCATCTGGACCCCAGCATCGGGTCGAGTGCACCGGCTCGATGGGCGACGGTGCGCTCAAGGTGGGCGTCAAGCACCTATTGGAAGCCGAGCGGGTCGCAGGCGGTGGGCTTCTGTGATGTCTCTCGGGCCGCCGAGTGCGGGGGAGACACCACCGACCGACTGTTCTGGCACTTCCGATTGCTGCGGCAGGGCTCCGACGGGGTGTACCTCGAGGACCTGAAGGGGTCGGACATCAAGGACGCGACGTTCAGCGTCTACGGCGCTCACTCGTGGGATTGCTCCGCCCGGGATGTCGACGTATATGGCACCTACGAGCTGGTGGAGACGGTCTCGTGGAATGACCAGCCCGGGTGGCGGTCCCTTCAGGACACCCAGGCAGTTTCGCACAAGGCTGACTGCGACAACCGCAGGTACATCAAGTTTGACGTGACCACACGCGTGCAGACTGCAGCTAACGCCGACGTGTCGAACATTTCGCTGGGCATGCGGGCTGGCAGCGAGAGCTCAATGACGTGGTGGAAGCGGTACGACTCAAGCACGGCGAAGCTGAGTATCATTTTCGACCGGCCGCCGCTTCCTCCGACCAGCTCATACACAAACATCACGGGGGCCGATGTCCCCAAGACGACTTGTCCGACCTCGTATGCCGCTCGGGTGATCGTGGATACCGCCCGGCCGATCCTGCGTGCCCGCGGCACAGAGCCGGATGGCACCTCGCAGGTACGGCTGCGCTTCCGCGTCCTGGAACACTCGAGCGGTGCTGCGATCTGGTACTCGACGTGGACGACCGCGGCCAGCGCGAGCACATCGGGCCAGCGGACCGTCACCGAGAGCCTGCAGTCCAGCAAGGCCTACCGGTGGCAGGTTCAGGTCAGTTCGACGGACTCGGTCACGGGCAAGGCGTTGACCACGGAGTGGGGAGACTCTCCGACCTGCTACTTCGGCGTTGACACGACGTACCCGAACCCGCCGACGGTGACGAGCTCGAACTATCCGTCGCGCCAGGTGGCCGGGGCCGTGGGCACAGCGATCAAGCTCAGCTTTGGTGCGAACGGGTCCTCTGACGTCGAGAAGTTCGAGTACGCGTACAACAACACGAGCTACAAGCCCGTCGCTGCCTCGAACGGGGCCGCGTCCGTGACGATTCCTGTCACTCGCGCCGGCCTGAACTATGTCTTGGTGCGCTCCAGGGACCGCGTGAACCTGGTGTCCGATGTGACCCGGTACGAGTTCTACGTCGGTTTCCCCTTCGCGGACGGACATTGGCAGTTCAACGACACCGGCTGGCAGAACGGAGGGCTCACGAGTGCCGCCAACACCGTTGCAGGCGCCAAGACGGGGCCGTTGACGTTGTCGGGTGGGGTGACGTGGGAGCCCAGCCGCTCGCCCGGATACGGCGATCCCGTGGTGCCGAACGGGGCGCTCCACTTCCCGGCGACCGGTACCGGTGTGGCCCGCGCGGCCGCTGCCGCCGTGGACGGCTCAGAGTCGTTCACCGTGACGGCCGTGCTCAATGCGGACGACGTGAGCCATTCGTCGGCCGCTGTGTCGCAGGAGCCAACTCCTGGCGCCACGACCGCGGATGGGAACGTGTACTCCAGCTTCCACCTCGGGCTCAGCGCGAGCGCTGACTGCCCTACCGAGGACGTGGCTCCGTGCTGGGCCTTCTGGCACGTGCTGTCCGAGGACGACGGCCCGGACAATGCCATCGCGCGAAGCGTCATCCCGGCCGTTGCTGGCCAATGGGTGCGTGTAGTCGGCGTGTACCGCTTCCAGGACGGTGCCAAGGCTGGAGACGGTAAGAACTCCACGCTTCAGGTCTTCGCATGCTCCCTGGACGCTTGGCCAGAAGATCCGCAGGCCAGCACCCAGGTCAAGATCGCTGACACCGACCCGGACTGGAAGCCATGGACTGCGGCTGGCCCGCTGCGCCTTGGCTCGGGTATCGACCATAACGGGAACCCGAAGTGGCCCTTCGAAGGCGCAATTGACGAGGTCCGCGTTTACAAGGGCCAAGTGATCGACGCTGCGGACATGACGCGGCTGTGCAGCGAAGCTCCGATCTCGTGACACGTGCCCAGGGCGGAGTCGCCCGCAATCGGCGCCAGTTTCCGGTCTATACGAAGGGCACGAGTGTGCTGACATTTCGACGACGGGGCGAGTCCGCGGGTGGGTGGTCTCGGCGAGGCAAGCGCATCGTCGGACTAGGGGTGGTCCTGACGCTGGTGGGGCCGACAGCGGCCCCGGCCTGGGCGGACGAAGTCCCCAGCGTCGAAGAACGACAGTCGTGGTCGATCGACGAGATGCGCAAGTACCGCGACACGCTGGGCATTGAGTCTCAGGAAGTCGACCTGACGCCGTCACACGAGTCGACAGGTGCTCGCCCGACAGAGAACACAGCCGATGCAGTGGTGGACGCCTCGTCCACGGCTGAGCCCGTCGAGGAACCGGCGCCGGGGACGACCGTGATGGAGCTCGCTACCGGCAAGTCCGCGGCGGTGTCGGGGAAGGCCGGTGGGTTGCCGGTCGCCCTGCGCGCAGTCGGGAAGGACGCCGCGCAGGGGCAGGTGAAGGTGCATCACCTGGATCGGGGCGCAGCCGATCGCCTCGGAGCGGTCGGCCCGGTGGTCGAGCTCGTACCGGAGTCGGGCGAGCCCGGGACAGGCGCCCGTTCGGGGGAGTCTGCGGCGACGCGGGGCAGCGCGACCAGTGATGCGGGTGCGGCACCCGTACCTGAGACCGGCACGGGCGGGTCGGTAGAGGTGTCGATCGATGTTTCGCACTTGGCTGGTGCTGGGGACCTGCTGCAGCGCGCAACGCTCACGACGTTCCCGGGTTGCACAACCAACACCGAGGGGCCGGGCGTCAGCACCGACAAAGCCACACGGGACCAGCAGGGCTCGTGTCAGACGGGCACCCTGGCACGCGACGTGCAGTATGACCCCGAGACGCTGACGATCTCGGGCAAGGTGACCCTGCCCGCCACCGCACCGGTGGCCGGCGATGCTGATGCAGGGATCGAGAAGGCCTCCGACATCAGTGTGGCCAGCTCGCAGGCCAGCGAAGCAAGCCTGGTGGTGGCGGTCGTCGCCGACACCGCCGGCAAGACCGGAGATTGGGGTGCGACCTCGCTCGCGCCGTCGTCGAGCTGGAACGTCTCCACACAGACCGGGGCCTTCTCTTGGGCGTACCCGATGCGCACCCCCTCCGTCCCAGGCGGCCTGTCCCCGGACCTGTCACTCTCGTACAACAGCGCCTCGCTGGACGGGCGGGTGGCAACCACGAACAACCAGTCCTCGTTGATCGGCGACGGTTGGGAGGGCAGCTTCTCCGGGTACATCGAGCGAAAGTACGTCCCGTGTGCGGACGACCAGGCGGCCGTCGACGGGAAGGCCGCCAACAACGCGAGCCACGATTCCGGGGACCTGTGCTGGAAGTCGAACAACGCAACCCTGGTCTTCAACGGCAGCTCGACCGAGCTCGTGCGTGACGGCAACACGGAAACGTGGCGCCCGAAGAACGACAACAACTCGATCGTCACCCACGCCACTGGCGGCTGGAACACCGACAACGACACCGAGTACTGGACGCTGACCACCACTGACGGGACCAAGTACTGGTTCGGCCGGGACAAGCGCAGCGCCTCTGACACGGCCCTCGGCTCGTCATGGGTGACGCAGGTGTACGGCAACCATCCCGGCGAACCGTGCTACCAGGCCACGTTCGCTGCATCCGCGTGCAAGCAGACCTGGCGGTGGAACCTCGACTACGTCGAAGACACCTCAGGAAACACGATGACCTACCGGTACTCCAAGCAGAACAACAACTATGGCTACAACAACAACACCGGCGCGGTCGCCTATACCCGTAGCGGATGGCTGTCGTCGATCGAGTACGGCACCCGGGCCGGAGACCTGACCACGGCTGCGCCGGCTAAGGTCACCTTTGGCTATGCCGAACGGTGCCTCCCCACGAGCTCGTTCGACTGCGCGGACTCCAAGCTGACCGCGACGAACGCGGCGCACTGGCCGGACGTCCCCCAGGACCTGCTCTGTACCTCGAGCACGTCGTGCGCGAACGTGACCTCGCCCGTCTTCTTCGACCGCAAGCGACTGACGAACGTCACCACCCAGGTGCGTGTCGGCGGGGCATATGTCAACGCGGACACGTGGGACCTGACTCAGTCCATGCCAGACCCTGGGGACGGGTCCAACGCGACGGTGCGCCTGGAACAGGTTCTGCACACGGGCCGCAACGGTGCAGTGGCCGACAAGGCTTTGCCGGCGGTGACGTTCGGGTACGACCAGTATGAGAACCGGGTCAACAGCAGCACCGATCTCGGGCCGGCGATGAACCGGTACAGGCTGACCACGGTCCTGTCAGAGTCCGGCGCCCGCACCACGGTGGCGTATTCGGGGCGCGAGTGCAGCCCTTCAAACCTGCCGTCCGCGCCAGAGACGAACACGATGCGCTGCCAGCCGGTCTACTGGTCCCCGCGGGGCGACGCTGGACCGACCCTGGAGTATTTCCACCATTACCGCGTCGCGTCCGTGGTTGAGGACCCGCGCCTAGCGAACACCGCCCCCATCGAGACCCAGTACACCTACACAGGTGGGCCTGCGTGGCACTACGACGATAACCCGCTGGTGCGCCCGAAGTACCGCACCTGGGGGCAGCTGCGCGGGTACTCGACTGTGGACGTGCGCACCGGCGAGACAGGCAACGCTGAGGCGCCGCGGCTGCACTCGCAATACCGCTACTTCCGCGGCCTGCACGGGGACAAGAACGGCTCTGGCGGCACGCGTTCGGTGCAGGTCGACGGCATCAACGATCTCGATCAGTTCGCTGGGTCGCTGCGAGAGGAGATCACGTTCGACGGCAGCGTCGAAGTGTCGTCAACAACGTCGACTCCATGGCGC
Organism: Isoptericola sp. NPDC019693; assembly: GCF_044389085.1. Lineage (NCBI taxonomy): Bacteria > Bacillati > Actinomycetota > Actinomycetes > Micrococcales > Promicromonosporaceae > Isoptericola > Isoptericola sp. NPDC019693. Next base: position 232,113 of record NZ_JBIRXP010000002.1, read on the forward strand.
TCAGATGTCACCGCGACCGATCCTGAAGACGCGGACCGCAAGGCGTTCCACATCGGTATCCAGGAGATGGTGACCCGCACCGCAGCGCCCGCCCTGCCCGGTGGGCAGCGCACCACCAAGGTGACCACCGAATTCGACTCCTACGGCATGCCCATCAAGGTCTCTGACGCAGGCGACACGGCCAGGTCGGGCGACGAGCGTTGCACCACAACGACGTACCTCCGCAACACCGGCAAGAACATCCTTACCACCGTTCAGCGCGTCGAGACCCTCGCGGCCAGCTGCGCCGACAGCGCCAGCGCGACCAAGCCCGACGATGTCGTTTCTGACCAACGGTTCGGGTACGACGGCGCGGCAGTCGGCACCGCACCTACGATCGGCCGCGCAACATTGCGTCAGGAGGTCGGCACCTACGTGTCCGGGGCACCGCGGTATGTGAACGTCGAGAGATCGACGTACAACGCCTATGGCCAGCAGCTCACCTCGGTCGACGCGATGGGTGGAACCACCAGCACCGCATACACCACGACGGAGGGTCTGACGACTGCGGTCAAGACCACCAGTCCCGACCCGGACGGTACAGGCTCCCTGACCGCACATGTGACCACCACGGTCCTGGACCCCGTGCTCAGCGTGCCGACCAAGGTCACCGACGCCAACGGCAAGATCACCACCGGCACCTACGACGGCCTCGGCCGCCTGACCGCCGTGTGGGAACCGGGCCGAGTCCAGGGCACGCACACGGCTACCACCACGTACGCGTACACGGTGTCGAGCAGCGGTGCTAACGCTGTGGTGACCAAGACACAGAATTGGGACGCCTCGGCGTACGTGAGCTCGTCGGTGATCTACGACGGGCTCCTTCGTTCCCGCCAGACCCAGGCCCCGTCTGCGTCTGCGTCAGCCGCGGGCAGGGTCATCACCGACACCATGTACGACGCGCGCGGACTAGCGACGGTCGTGCGGGACGGATGGGCGACCACCGGAGCAGCGGGCGCGAGTCTCGTCATCGCCAACGGGGCCGTCGACTCACGCACCGTCACCCAGTACGACGGTGCCGGACGACCGATCAAGGAGACATTCCAGGTCGGCGGCGGTGAGAAGCCCGACGACAACACCAGCTACCTGCCCAAGTGGTCCACCAGCACGGCATATGAGGGCGACCGCGTGCACGTCGACCCCCCAGCCGGCGGGACGCCGACAACCACGATCAGCGACGCGCGCGGGAACACGACCGAGCTGCGCCAGTACACCGGGTCGGCGCCAAGCGGCACCAACCATGTCACGACCTACCGGTACGACACCGCCGATCGGCTGACGTCGGTCAGCGACCCCAAGGGCAACGCCTGGACCTACACCTACGACCTGCGCGGGCGCCAGATCGGCGCCTCCGACCCCGACAAGGGTGACTCGACCAGCACATATGACGACCTGGGGAACGTCGTCACCACCACCGACGCGCGGGGCAAGACCCTCGCCTACACCTACGACGCACTGGGCCGGAAGACCACCCTGCGCGACTCCAGCGCCACCGGGACGGTGCGTTCCCGGTGGGTGTACGACACAAAGGCCAAGGGGCAGCTGACCTCCAGCACCCGTGTAGACAGCACAGACGAGTACACGACGACGATCGGCGGGTACAACGACCAGTACCTCCCGACCTCGCAGACCGTGACGCTGCCCGCATCGCTGGGCGCGGTCTCGGGGACCTACACCAGTCAGTTCATCTACACGCAGGACGGCCGCCTGCGTGGCCAGTCCATTCCCGCAGCTGGCGGTTTGAAGGAAGAGAGGATGACCGTCTACTACTCAGCTGTTGCGGGCACCAACGCGGCCAGCGGCTTGTCCGGTGGTGCGGACTTCGGCGTCTACGTGGCTGAGGCGGACTACCTGCCCACCGGCGAGGTGTCCTACCTCGACCTGGGCACCACATACGCCTACCAACAGGCAATGTATTACCAGACCGGAACCCGGCGCCTCACCGGGGTGACGACGACCCAGGAGACCGGAAACCCCGACGACCAGCTGCACGAGCTGCAGCACCTGGCGTACTCCTACGACGACGCAGGGAACGTCCTGTCGGTGAAGGACACGCCTGAACTGGGTGGACAGCCGACCGATCAGCAGTGCTTCGACTACGACTGGACACGCCGCCTGACCGACGCGTGGACGCCCGCAAACGGAGACTGCACTGCGGCACCGTCAGTCGCCGGGTTGGGTGGCGCGCAGGCGTACTGGAAGTCGTACAGCTACGACGTGATCGGTAACCGCACCAGCACCGTCCTGCACCGCCCGACATCCGCCGGCGGCGACCTGACCAGCACCTACACCCGGCCGGCCTCCGGCGACTCCTCGACCCGCCCGCACGCAGTCACCTCGGTCACCGCCAAGACGACCGACCAGACCCTGGGGACCTCGTCCTTCACCTACGACCCGGCCGGCAACATGACCGGCCGCACCGTCGCCGGCGAAGCACCGCAGACCCTGACTTGGGACGCCGAGGGCGAGCTAGCCAGCGTCGCGGCGGACCAGGACACCGACGGCACAGTCGAGCCCGCCGAGTCGGACGAGTACCTGTACTCCGCCGATGGCGACCGGCTGGTGCGTCATCAGGGCGGCACAACCACGGTGTACCTGCCGGGACAGGAACTCACTGTCTCGGCCGCCGGGACCGTGTCCGCGACGCGGTACTACACCTTCGCCGGGCGAACGGTCGCCGTACGGACGGGATCATGGTTCGACGACGTGTGGTCAGTGATCGCCGATCCGCAGAACACGGGTGCCCTGCAGGTGCGGAATGTCTCGGGAACGGTCTTGCGGCGATACCAAGATCCGTTCGGAGCCGACCGCGCCAGCGCAGCCGGCACCCACGACGAAACCAGCGGAACCGAGACAACCTGGGTTGGCGACCACGGGTTCCTTGACAAACCACAAGACACTTCCGGACTAACGCAGGTTGGTGCTCGCTACTATGATCCGGTCCTCGGCGCATTCGTCAGCGTTGACCCGATCATGGACCTGGCCAAAACTCAGCAATGGCACGGGTACGCCTACTCCTCCAACAACCCGACAACCTGGTCAGACCCCAGTGGTCTGCGCGAGGTTGCGAATGACGGGTTGAACAACGACTCATCGGAAGATGCCAAAAAAGCGGTCGCCCATACCACCAAGGGTGGCGGTTGGGGTTCCCTGCCGCCCGTCAAGTATGGCCCGCCCAACCCAGGCGTCAGTACAAGTGCCGGTTCCACTGGAGGGAATGGATCTAGCAGTTCTCCGGGCGCGACCGCGGAACCCGCGGAATCGAGTAAGTTCAGCATTGCTGATGCTGGTCACGTCGGTCTTGACGCTCTAGGCTTGATCCCCGCGCTGGGCTTCGTACCTGACCTGGTCAACTGCGCCTGGTACGGGGCCAGTGGAGACGCGGGGAACGCGGCATTCTCCTGCGGGGCCGCGATCCCGATAGTCGGCGACGTGGCCATGGTGGGGAAGTATACTTTCAAGGGCACTAGCGCTGTCATTAGTGCCGCAAATACCGCGAAGTCGACGGCAGAGGCGGCCGCGGCCGCACGTGTCGCTGCGGGTGGTCGTCGGATTCCGACGGCTACCGCGGTGGCGGTTGATCCAGTGACCGGTCGCGTCGCGGTAGGGTTCTCTGGAGAGAAGCTGGCACCGCCGGCTGCGTTGAACTCCCGTTTGCCAGATCCGTCTTTGGAACCGTGGGCTGTGAACAACTGCGCTGAGGCCGCCGCCTGTACGCGGATGCTTGAGGGAATCACCGAAATTGGAGAGCAGGCTGCGATGCTTGATCGCTTGCAGATCTACACGGTTCGCACAAAGACGGGTGAGTTCTTCCCGCCATGTGGTAACTGCGCAACCTGGGTGCCGGGGCAATGACGAGCGCGCAGGATTTGCTACTTCGCTCCGGATGGACGCCTAACCGACACGTTGATGTGGAAGGCATGGCCGCGAAGTTGAAAGCGGCGGGTCACCTCGTGATCCCGACGGCTAGGGTGTTCCTCGCCGAGTTCTCAGGGCTCGTTATCGCGTATCAGGAAGGTCGAAGTGCTCTGCGCATCGACGGGAACAAAGCTGCGCTCCATGCAGATCCTGATTGGTGCGAGGCGTATGCGGAAGGTATTGGCCGAGCAGTGACGCCAGTTGGCGAGTACTCACACATGACCCTTGTCATTGACGAGTCTGGCGCCTTCTGGGGTGGCTTCGACGCGAATTACGGGCTCATGGGTGAGACCATCACCGAGGTCATTCAGGCGTTGCTGATCGATCCAGGATCACGGCAACTCGATCATCTGGTCCACGACTAGTGGTCAGTTCGACGGATGTTCCAGGCCATGGTTGCTGCCTAAATGGCGAAGGACCTTCGGTACGGAAGATCGACGGCGTTGGGCCACAATCGCGATCAGCCTGGGGCCAATGAGCTCAACCATAAGAGGCGGCGGTGGTGGCTACGCACGGTTTCGTCGCTTCAGGTGCTCTCATTGCATCGATCGCACTGCTGGTGCGGCGGCAAGAGCTTGTCGACTAGGTCAGCCCGTTCCCGGACTTGACGAATGCCACGTGCGGTCGAACGACTCCAAGTAATGGTCGAAGAGCTTGCCTCCAGCAATGCGCTGAAGGTGCAGGATCGGTGAGTGTCCGGCTGGGGCGCCGAGGGCGTGCGGGTTGACCAGGAGCGTGTTATCGAACCGGAAGAGCGAGGCGTAGACGGTGCTGTCGTGCTGGCGCGCTTGAATGCCCGCGACTCCGTCGAGAAGTGGTGCAAGGTAGTTCCAGGTCAGTCGGCACCGGGCAGCCATGAGGTCGCCGATGCCCTCCTCCTTGCCGCGTAGCTCGACTGCTCGGCTGTCCGGGTCGCCGAACAGCAGCCGGATTCGTACACCGGCCGCGGCGCGCGTCTCGATGCGTTCACCGAACTCGGGGATCCCGTCGTGCAGGAAGGACCCGGCGAACGCGAGGATATCGATCGCCTCGGTGGCGGTGTCGATGAGCTCCTCCCACATGGAGATGGGGAGGGCGCCGCGACTCGGGTAGACGTCGACGAGCTCTGCGCGGGTGGCTGACTTCGTTCGTGGATCGGCCTCGGTCGATGGCCAGAGATACCCGGGCGTCTTGCCGACGATCCGCGCCGCGTTCATGCGGTGGGACAGGTACGGCATCCGGTCCTTGGTGATCCAGCGTTCGACGGTCTTGGGATCGACACCGAGCTGGTCGCTGAACTCCTGGAGCGAGAAGCCGGCGTCGGTGATGGCTGCGCGCAGTCGTTCGTTCGTCATGACGCCTCCAGAGGCGAGGAGTAGCCGTGCACTGCGAGGGGCGTTGCGGGACGTCTTGCTCATCGTAGGACGTCCCAAGACGTCCCGCTAGGTGGTGGTGTCGTCCCCGCTGTAGCCGGTCTCGTGGTGAGTGGGCATCCAGCCCGAACTGGAATGAACACGGAACCACCAAGGAGACGAGATCATGGCAATCGCCAAGCGGTTCGAGATCGCGCACGAGGCGGTGTTCCCCCAGGGCGCCTACCTGCGCGGGGATGTGGAGCCCGTCGCCGACTTTCAGGCCGAGAAGCGGCCGGACGGCTCGCGGCCCCAGCAGCGCGACAAGGAGACCGGCCTCCTGCTGTGGCAGTGCACGGTCATCGACGGCGATGACGACGCCAACCGGCGTGAGCTCGGCGTGTCGATCAAGTTCGCCGCCCAGGTTCAGCCAGTGCCGCCGAAGAACACCTCGCCGATGCCGTGGACCCCGGTGACGTTCGTGGGGCTGACGGCGCTCCCGTACGTTGACGACTCCGGGAACCGGCCCCGGATCGCGTGGTCATTCCGCGCACAGGGCTTCGCACCGGCAGGACAGGAGCAGGCCAAGCCCGGAGACCAGAAGGCGGCTGCCTGATGTCCACGGGAGGCGTCGGGCAGGCCCTCGACACATCGGTCGAGATCGGGCCGACTGTCCCGGAACTGCTGACCATGGCGGCGGACATCGTCGGAATGGTCGATGGCGGGGTCACCACCGTCCAGGTGGGCCACGGAGGAGTCCTGTTGCACGTCGCCTCCCAGACCGCCGCGGAGTACCTCGCGTGGCGCCTCGGACTGGACCAGGTGCTCGACCTCGCAACCTCCCACGCTGACCACGTCTTCGCGGTGTGGAAGGGCGGCCGGTGGCCTGAGGCGCATTTCCGCGTGTTCTGCGACGCCGAGCCGGTACGGCCCTTGCGAGCCTTCCCACGAGGTGAAGGTCGCACCTCCGCGGACACCGCCATCGTGAACGGTGCGACGTGATGTCCGGCGTGGGCGTCACCGGTCTCGTGCTCGGACGGGTCGGTCACGCGTTCTGGAGCTCCGTGACCTGGACGGTTCAGTCGTGGCGGGTGATCCTCGTCTGCCTCGTGGTCGGTGACCTTCTGATGATTGCCGACCACGAGGCAATCGGGATCGCGGTGCTCCTGCTCGTCCCGGTGTGGAGCACCCTCCGGGCGGCCTGGGACGCCATTAGCCCGTTGACCTACGAGGCGGTCCTCGGCGGGCCGGTGCGTCGTCGAGCCTGGCGCCGTCGGGTCCGCAGGGAGTGGGCTCGGGTCGCCGAGCGGTGCGGGCTCGCTTGGCCGTGGGAGAACGACGAATCGCAACGTGTTCCTCGCCTGCTCGACGTCCGCACGAGCGGGAACACGCTGACACTTCGGGTTCGCGCCGCCGTCGGGCAGACCGTCGAGGACGTCGACGGAGCTGTCGAGGCGATCGCTACCGCGTTCGAGGCGGAGTCGGCTGAATCGCGCCGGATCGCTCCGGGTGTCGTCGAGATCGTGCTGATGATGCGGGAGCTGCTGCACGAGCCGTCAACACCTTCCCTTCCCGAGAGCATCGAGACCGGTGCCGTCACGCTGGGCCGGCGTTCGGACGGTTCGCCGTGGCGGCTCGAGCTCGCAGGGCGGCACACCCTCGTCGTCGGACGTTCCGGTGCAGGCAAGGGCTCGATCTTCTGGGGCATCGCCGGGAACCTCGCTCCAGCGGCGAACGCTGGCCTGGTCCGGCTCTGGGGGATCGATCTCAAGGGCGGCGTCGAGGTCGCGGTGGGCGCGGGGATGTTCACTTCCGTCGCGATGGACGAACGGGCGGCGCTCGAGCTCCTCAACTCGCTGCACGGTGTGATCGGCGAACGGCAGGCGACCATGCGCGGGCGAACTCGGCAGTTCGAGCCGTCATCGGGCGACCCGGCGCATGTGCTGCTGATCGACGAGCTCGCAGTGCTGACCGGCTACGCCTCGCGTGACGTCGTCAACGAGGCGACGACGCTGCTCAAACGGATCCTCACCCAGGGACGCGCACTCGGCGTGATGGTCGTGGCCTTCGTGCAGGACCCGCGCAAGGAGACCGTGGGCATGCGCGAGCTCTTCACCCAGACGATCGCCCTGCGGCTCGCCTCGACGTCGGAGACCCGCATGGTCCTCGGTGACGGGTACGGCGACCTCGCACCGGCGCACCGCATCGACCGGACCATGCCCGGGGTCGGCTACGTCGTGCGCAACGACGGTGAAGTCGAGCGGGTGCGCGCCGACTTCTGGCCCGACGACGTCATCCGGCTGGTCGCGGGCACCTTCCCGGCTGTGGTCGAGCGTGCGTCGGAGGACCAGGAACAAGCGGGCTCTGAGGCTGATGAGGCACAGGAAATGGGGGAGCTCGTCTCGATCGTCGAACCGCCTTCTGACCGCCCCTCACCCCGCACGCCGCGTGGCCCCAGGGATCCTGAGGCGGCGTGATGACGGCGGCGGCAGGCTTCCCCGGCTTCGGGCCGGAGGCACCACTCGACCTGGGCGACCTCGCTCTGGCCGATGCGGAGTCCATCGTGGGCCGCCTCGCCGACGGCACTATGCCCGCCCTCGCCGCCACGCTCGCCAAGGTCGGCAACTGCGCCCATCCCGTCCGCCTCGTCGGCAGCTCGGACACCGTCGACACTCGGACGGGCGAGCTCAGCACCTTTCGGTCGGCCGACGAACCGATGGGGATGCTGTTCAAGCCCTGCGGCAACCGGCGCGAGGAGGTGTGCCCCTCGTGCTCGCGCATCTACGCGCGAGACACCTTCGAGCTCATCTCGACCGGCCTGCACGGCGGCAAGGGCGTCCCGACAGAAGTCAGAAGCAACCCGCTGCTGTTCGTGACTCTGACCGCACCGTCGTTCGGGGCCGTGCACCGTGCCCGCGACGGCAAGCAGCCCTGCCGCCCCCGTGCTCGCCACGGCGTGTGCCCGCACGGTCTCCCGTTGACCTGCTGGGCCCACCACGACGCCGGCGAGCCTAGTGTCGGTGCCCCGTTGTGCCGGGACTGCTACGACGTCGAGACTGCCGCCGTCTGGCAGTGGCACGCGCCCGAGCTGTGGCGCCGATTCACCATCGCGCTGCGGCGGCAGCTCGCCGTGGAGCTCGGCGTGAGGGAACGCGACCTGAAGGACCATGCGCGGCTCGAGTACGCCAAGGTCGCCGAGTTCCAGGCACGCGGCCTGGTCCACTTCCATGCGCTCGTGCGGATCGACGGACCTGATGGTCCAGGATCCCCGGCTCCCGTGGGTGCCTCCGGGTTGCAGGACGCGATCCGTGAGGCTGCGGCCGGCGTCTCCTGCCCTGCCCCGCCGGTCGACGACGTCGACGTCGAGCGTCTCCTGTGCTTCGGCACCCAGACCGACGTACGGGTCGTGCGGGACGGACCTGCGGCGAGGGAGCAGATCACTACCGAGCAGGTTGCCGCGTACCTCGCGAAGTACTCGACCAAGTCGACCGGTGTCGATCCCCGACGCCCGGCCCCGCACCTCGAGCGGATCATCGACACCTGCAGAGCTCTCGCGACCCGAGCCCTCGCCGGCTGCGAGTTCGAGTGCGGCGAGCGGGTCAACGACCGTAACGCGAGTATCTGTGGGGACTGCTCCCGGAACCCGTACGCCCTGCTCGGCCGCTGGGCGCTCATGCTCGGGTTCCGTGGTCACTTCTCGACCAAGTCGCGTCGCTACTCCGTCACCCTCGGGGCGCTGCGACGTGCTCGTCGCCGCTTCCAGCGCATGACGGCGGAGCAGCCCCATACGGGAGACGTGCTCGACGTCCGCGAGCTCGAGGAACAGCTCATGGCCGACGACGAGGAGGCCACCATCGTGATCGGTAGCTGGGCCTACGAGGGGTCAGGCTGGCCTCGCACGGGGGACAAGGCACTCGCCGACGCCGCTGCCGCCCGGGCCCGCGAGTACGCCACGTGGCGAGCCGACCAGCGCAACGACCGCCCGGCCTGATCGCCGGCCAACCGAGGACTCGAGGGGGAGCGATGACCAAGCACGAGACGCTCGTCATGAGCGAGATCGCCCCGGTGCTCTACCGGGTGGAGGAAGCGGCTGAGGCACTGAGGATCGGCCGGACCGTCGTCTACGAGCTGATCCGCTGCGGCAGGCTCCGCACGGTGAAAGTCGGCACGCGGCGTCTGGTGCCGGTGGAGGCCGTGGCCGAGTACGTGGCGAGCCTGGACGGTGCGACATGACCGAGCCGGAGGAGAAGAAGCCGAGACGGGCGCGCGGGGAAGGCACCGTCTACTGGGACAAGCGGCTGCAGCGGTTCGTCGCGACCCGGATCGTCGGCTACGACGACCGCGGCAAGGAGATCCGGAGGAAGGGCTCGGGCAAGTCCCGGTCGGCCGCGACGGAGGCGCTCAAGCGTCGGGTCCGAGACTACGAAGCTGGGCTCGCTGCCGGGTCGGACAGGCTGACCGTCGCAGACTCCGTCAAGGACTGGCTGCTCTACGGGCAGGGCCAGGTCGACGACGCGACCGTCAGGAAGCACGAGTACATGTGTGCGCACATCGAGGCAGGAATCGGCGATGTCCTCCTCCGCAAGCTCACGGCCAAGCACGTCGAGAAGCTGCTGGAGTCTCTGGTCGCGACCCACTCGACCCGGACCATCACTGACGTGAAGGCGTGCCTCAACGCCGTCGTGAAGCGGGCGATGGCGCGCGACCTCCTGGAGCGGAACGTCGTCGAGCTCGTGGTGACGCCCCGGGGTGTGACCGGCAGGAAGTCGAAGTCTCTTTCCGACAGACAGGCGCTCGACGTCCTCATGCTCACCAAGGGTCATTGGATGTACCCGTACATCGTCGTCTCGATGCTCGTCGGGATCCGGACCGAGGAGATGCGCGCGCTGACGTGGGACCGGGTCGACCTCGAGGGTGAGCCGCCGACAATCGCCGCCTGGCGCTCGGTGCGGAAGTCCGGAGACACGAAGACAGAGAAGTCGCGGCGCACCCTCGCGATGCCCGAGCTCGTTGCCGACGTCCTCCGTCGGCGACATCGCGACCAAGCTGCCGACAAGGTGAAGGCTGGAAGCTCGTGGACGGAGCACGGCCTCGTGTTCACGACGACACTCGGCACAGCGCTGGACGCAGCCAACGTGCGCCGTGGGTTCCGGTCAGCTCTCAAGCTGGTGCCCGGGATCGACCCTGCCGAGTGGACGCCGCGCGAGCTACGGCACTCGTTCGTCTCGCTGATGTCTCTGGGCGGCGCGGCGGTCGAGAAGATCTCCGACGTCGTCGGGCACTCGGACACGTCGACCACGGAACGGATCTACCGGCACGAGCTGCGACCTGTGATCCAGGACGGCGCGACGTTCATGAACTCGTTCGCCACCATCGAGGTCGTCGCCCCCGACTGGCACATGGAACCGCTGTTCAAGATGCCGGGAGACGGACGTACTTCGCAGGCGTAAGCCCCCAGTTAAGCCCCCAGCGGCCGTTCCGGGGTGCCAGCGGGCAAAGCAAGAGGCCCTCTGATCAGCGTTTCCGCTGTTCAGAGGGCCTCTCGGCTGGTCGGGGTGACAGGATTTGAACCTGCGACCTCTTCGTCCCGAACGAAGCGCGCTACCAAGCTGCGCCACACCCCGAAGGACTTGCTCCCACGCCTCGGGACCTACGTCCTCGTGCGGAAGCCTGCCCAGAATAGCCGACGATCGCGCCTGGACGAAAACGAGATCCGGCTACCGGGCGGTGAACGTGAGCAACGTCGCCTCCGGGCGGCACGCGAAGCGCACCGGGGCGTACGGCGAGGTGCCCGCACCGGCCGACACGTGCAGCCACGCGGAGCCCCCGCCGCCCGTCTCGTCGGGGCGCGGACCGGGCCATCCGTGCAGGCCGCTGGCCCGTCGGCGGTCGATGTCGCAGTTGGTGACGAGCGCGCCGAATCCGGGCAGCCGTAGCTGGCCGCCGTGCGTGTGGCCGGCGAGGACGACGTCCGCGCCGTCGGCGTGCATCCGGTCGAGCACGCGCCGGTACGGGGCGTGCGTGACGCCGAGGTGCAGCACAGCGCTGTCGGCGTCCGCCTGCGCTTCGTCGGTCGTCGCCGACGCCGGCGGGAAGTCGTCGCGGTCCAGGTGCGGGTCGTCCACGCCCACGAGGGACAGCAGACGCCCGTCGGCCTCGACCGTGTCACGACGGTTGGTGAGGTCCCGCCAGCCCGCGGCGACCATTGCGCCGGCCAGCTCCTCGGACGGCAGCTCGGCCGGTCGTGTGTGCACGATCCGGGTGTCGCGCCGTAGGTACCGCGCGGGGTTCTTCGGCACGGGCGCGTAGTAGTCGTTCGAGCCCATGACGAACGCGCCGGGCGCGGTGGTGAGCAGGGGGGTGAGCGCCTCCAGCAGCGGCCCGAGTGCGTCGCGGTGCGCCAGGTTGTCCCCGGTGTTCACCACCAGGTGCGGCTCGTACTCGGCCAGCGACTGCACCCAGGCGATCTTGCGGCTCTGCGACGGCGTGAGGTGCAGGTCCGACACGTGCAGCACGCGCAGGTCGGGCTCGCCCGCGGGCAGCACCGGGACGGTCGCCCGGCGCACCGTGAAGAGCTTGGTCTCCAGGTGGGCGTAGCCGAGACCCGCGACGCCGGCGGCGACGAGCCCGCCCGCGACCTGCCAGCCGGCGGTCAGTTGTCGCCCCACGCGTCGCCGAGCGACTCCCAGTCGCCGTCCTGGACGGCGTCCCAGGCGGCCGCGGCGTTGCCGTTGCCGTTCCCGTTCCCGTTGCCGTTCCCGTTGCCGTTCCCGTTGCCGTTCCCGTTGCCGTTCCGGCCCCGGTCGTTGCCCTCGTCGCCCTGGGGCGCCTCGCCGCCGCCGTCGTCACTGCCGCCGTCACCCTCGTCGGCGGAGCTGTCCCCGCCGTCGTCGGGCGTGGACGGCCGGATCGCGCCGACCCCGATCATGTCGGGGTCCGGGCTGCCGAAGTCCTTGACCTCCAGGTCGGCGACGGCCTGGTCCATGTACTCCTTCCAGGCCGGCGCGGCGATCGTCGAGCCGTACAGGATGCGGTGGTACTGACCGTTCACGACGTTGCCGCTGGTGTGGTCCTCGTTCGGCCGGTCGGCGTTTCCGACCCACACGGACGTGGACAGGTTGGGCGTGAAGCCGGTGAACCAGGTCTGCGCGGACAGCTGGGAGGTACCCGTCTTGCCCGCCACCGGGCGGCCGTCGGAGAGCCCGCCGAGGGCACGTGCCGTACCGGTGCCCGAGAACACCCGCTCCATGGCGTACACGACGGTGTTGGCCACGTCCTCCGGCAGGGCGTCCTTGTTGCACTCCGCGTCGGGGACGTCGTACTCCTTGCCCCCGGGGCCGGTGATGCTCGTCATGGCGATCGGCGAGCAGTAGGTACCACCGCTGGCCAGCGTCGCGTAGGCGGCAGCCTGGTACAGCGGCGTCGACTCCTGCGTGCCGATGATCATCGGCGCCTGGATGTCGATGTCCGACTCCTTGGGGGCGGTCACGACACGCCCGCCGTCCTGGACGGACCGCGTGGGGCGGAAGCCGATGTCCCACGCCGTGCTGCGCAGCTTGCACAGGTCGAGCTGGTAGCCCATCGCCGCGTACGCGGTGTTGACCGACTCGTACGTGGCCTCGAGGGCGGAGATGTACCCCACCTCGACGCCCTCGGAGTTCGCGGGCGCCCACGGCTCCGCGGCCGCGAGGTTGCCGACGCAGGGGGTCTGGAAGTCCTGGGGCCAGCGCGCGGTCTTCGTGGCGTTCACCCGCTCGCTCAGCGTGTGGCCCTCCTTCAGCCACTCGGCCAGCACGAACGGCTTGAAGTTCGAGCCGACCTGGAAGCCGCCGGACGCGCCGTGCGTCGGGTCCGCCGAGTAGTTCACGCGGGTGGTGTTCTCGCCGCCCTCGGACGGGGTGTACGGGATGTTCTGCGCCATCGCCAGGATCTTGCCCGTGCCGGGCTCGACCGACGCGATCGCGGACTGCAGACCGCTGGAGTCGCCGGGGTTCACGGCGTTCTTGGCGGCAGCCGCCGCAGCCTTCTGCTTCTTCGGGTCCAGCGTGGTGTGGATCTCGAGGCCGCCGCGGTACAGCAGCTGCTGCCGCTCGGCCTTCGTCTCGCCGAACACCGGGTTGGTGACGATCTCCTTGGTGACGTAGTCGCAGAAGAACGCGGAGTCGCCGGCGGCGGCGCACCCGATCTCGGTCGGGTTGACGTCGAGCGACTTCTTGATCGACGTCGCCTTCGCCTCGTCGCGCTCCTCGGTGGAGATGTAGCCGAGCTTCCACATGTTCTGCAGCACGAGGTCGCGGCGCGCCTTCGCCTCCTCCGGGTTCACCGTGGGGTCGAAGCGGCTCGGCGACTTCGTGATGCCGGCGATCGTGGCCGCCTCGACGATGCTGAGCTCGGAGGCGTGCTTGTCGAAGTAGTAGCGGGCCGCGGCCTCGACGCCGTAGATGCTCCGCGAGCCGAACTGGGCGGCGTTGAGGTAGCCCTGCAGTACCTCGTCCTTGCTCATCGTCTTCTCGAGGGAGATGGCCATCTTCGCCTCGGTGAGCTTGCGGGCGACCGAGTCCTCGCTGGCCTTGATGACGGCGAACTGGTCGCCGTCCTGCAGCGCCTGGTCGATGAGCATGTTCTTCACGTACTGCTGCGTCAGCGTGGACGCGCCCTGCGTGGCGTGGCCGGCCACGTTGTTGGCCAGCGCTCGCGTCATGCCCTGCACGTCGATGCCGCCGTGCTCGTAGAAGCGCTCGTCCTCGATGGAGATCACGGCGTGCTGCATCGGCTCGGAGATCTCGTCCAGCGGCACCACGATGCGGTTCTGCGCGTAGAACGTGGCGAGCAGCTTCCCGTTCGCGGCATAGATGCGCGACTGCTGCGACATCGGCCGCGGCTCCAGCTCCGCCGGCACCTCGTCGTAGATCTCGACGGTGCTGTCCGCGGCTGCGTTCACGCCCGCGACCGCGGGGATGACCAGCCCGGCGGCGAGCACGCCGCCGACACCGGCCGCGAGGACGAACGCGAGCAGCAGGGCGACGAGCTGCGTCGCCGGCATCGTGCGCGTGATGCGGCGAGGGTCGGATTTGGCCATGCCCACCAGGGTACGGGCTGCACCCGAGGCGGCACGGCCACGACGCCGGCCGCGCTGTGCAGATCGTGTGGACCCGTCGTGGGAGCGCCGGGACGTCGGCGGCGGGCGCGGTCGCTGGTTACGATCGCGGCATGGCTACCACGTGGGAGTACGCGACCATCCCCCTGCTGATCCACAACACCAAGGCGATCCTCGACCAATGGGGGGCCGACGGGTGGGAGCTCGTCCAGGTCGTCCCCGGCCCCGACAGCACCAACCTGGTCGCCTACCTCAAGCGCCCCTCCGGCGGCCAGTGATGAGCACGACCGGCGGTGCCTCGCCCGAGGCCCGCCTCGCCGAGCTCGGCATCTCCCTCCCCGACGTCGCAGCGCCCGTCGCGGCCTACGTTCCCGCCGTCCGCTCCGGGAGCTACGTCTACACGGCCGGCCAGCTGCCGTTCGTCGACGGCGCGCTGCCGGTGACCGGCAAGGTGGGGGAGGGTGACGGCCTCGTCGCCCCCGACACCGCCGCCGACCTGGCGCGCACCTGCGCCCTCAACGCCCTCGCCGCCGTGCGCTCCCTCGTGGGCACGCTCGACGGCGCGCGGATCGTCAAGGTGACGGGCTTCGTCGCCTCCGACCCGTCGTTCACCGGCCAGCCCGGCGTCATCAACGGCGCGTCGAACGTCCTCGGCGAGATCTTCGGCGACGCGGGCGTGCACGCGCGCTCTGCCGTGGGGGTCGCGGTGCTTCCGCTCGACTCTCCGGTCGAGGTGGAGCTGGTCGTCGAGCTTTCTTGAGTTTCGGTCCGCTGCTTCTGGTTGCGGACGCGGGTGGGGACGAGGTCCTTCGCCAGGTCGCGTTCACGGGCCCCAGGGGGCCCTCCACTTCGGGACTTCTACGACCTGGCGAAGGACCTCGTCCCCACCCGCTCCTGCACCGGCTCGCGCGCTTCGTCTCGATCGCGCTCGACGTCGGTACTTGCGGCCGTCGCGCGACGAACGGCCCGAGTCGCGCAGCGAAGACCGCGGCGCCTCCGCACCAGGGTCGGCTCGCGGCGTGCCGCGGCCCAGAGGCGCGAGGGTGAGGTGGCCAGGCGGAGGCTCACCGCGCACACTTCGGCTCCGGGGGCGGCTCGTGTCGGGCACGGCTCCCGGCCGGGGTACAGCACCGGCAGACCCCCCACGGCGAGCGAGCGCGCCGCCCACCGGCCATGCGCGACGTCGCGCAGGCCAGGCCACGTGGCGCGGGAGAGGCGTGCAGGCGACGCAAGTACCGCCGTCGTGCAAAAGAGGCGGTGAGACGACAGCAGAGCAGGCGGGAGGGGCGTTCTTCGCCGGGTCGTAAGAAGTCCCGAAGTGGAGGGCGCCCTGGCGCCCGTGAACGCGACCCGGCGAAGAATGCCCCTCCCGCCTGCGTCAGCAAGCTGGTGACGGAAGCGAGCGAGGTGACGGCCGCAACCCACGCGGCCGCAAGGAACTAGCGAGCCCGCCGCTCCAGACGGTCGATGTCGAGCAGGACGACCGCGCGACCCTCCCGGCGCACCCAACCGCGCGTCGCGAAGTCCGCCAGCGCCTTGTTGACAGTCTCGCGCGAGGCGCCGACGAGCTGGGCGAGCTCCTCCTGCGTGAGGTCGTGCGCCACGCGGATGCCGTCGTCGTTGGGCTCGCCGAAGCGGGCGGACAGGTCGAGGAGGGCCTTGGCGACGCGGCCGGGGACGTCGGAGAAGACGAGGTCGGCGAGGGTCTCGTTGGTGCGGCGCAGGCGGCGGGCCAGGGCGCCGAGCAGGGTGGTGGCGACGCTGGGGTGCGCGGCGATCCACTGCACGAGGGCCTGGTGGCGCAGCTCGTAGACGAGCGCGTCGGACACGGACGAGGCCGTCGCGGTGCGGGGGCCCGGGTCGAACAGGGACAGCTCGCCGAACATCTCGCCGGGGCCGAGGATCGACAGCAGGTTCTCCCGGCCGTCGCTCGACCGGCGGCCGAGCTTGATCTTGCCCTGGGCGATGACGTAGAGCCGGTCGCCGGGCTCGCCCTCGCGGAAGAGGACGTCCCCGCGGGTCAGCTCGACCGGGACCATGGACTCGAAGAGCGCCTTCGTCTCCTCGGATTCCATGTCCGCGAAGAGAGGGGCGGAGAGCACGACGGTGTCGTCCACAGGATTCCTCACCTGGTTCGGGGGCGGCCGTCCCGGGTCGGGTGCGGCCGTCCGGAGGTTGTCAAGAGGGTGTGTTCCGGTTCTCAGTCTGCCTCACCCCACCAAATCGCGGCGCGACGAAGCGCCGTGGGGCGGTGACCGCGCTCGTGTGGGCGGGCGTGGCTACGCTCGCATCGTGCCGACGACGCCTGCCTCCTCGACCGCTCGTTCGTCCGACGAGACCCCCACGGGGGAGTCGCGCGTCGCGCTGGTGCGGCGTGCGCGTCGCATCGACCGTGAGCTGGCGTCGACCTACCCGGACGCGCGCGCGGAGCTGGACTTCACGACGCCGCTGGAGCTGCTGGTGGCGACGGTGCTGTCGGCGCAGACCACGGACGTGCGGGTGAACGCGACGACGCCGGCGATCTTCGCGCGGTACCCCGACGCGGCGGCGTACGCGGGCGCGGACCCCGCGGAGATGGAGGAGCTGTTCAAGCCGCTGGGCTTCTTCCGGGCCAAGACGCGCTCGATCATCGGGCTGGGGCAGGCGCTGGTCGAGCGGTTCGACGGCGAGGTGCCCGGCCGGCTCGACGACCTGGTGACGCTGCCGGGCGTGGGCCGCAAGACGGCGAACGTGGTGCTGGGCAACGCGTTCGGCGTCCCGGGGATCACGGTGGACACGCACTTCGGCCGGCTGGCGCGCCGGTTCGGCTGGACCGACCAGGAGGACCCGGTCAAGGTCGAGCACGAGGTGGGGGCGCTGTTCCCGAAGAAGGACTGGACCATGCTGAGCCACCACCTGGTGTGGCACGGACGGCGGCGGTGCCACGCGCGGCGGCCGGCGTGCGGGGCGTGCCCGGTGGCGCGCTGGTGCCCGTCGTTCGGCGTCGGGGAGACGGACCCGGTCGCCGCCGCCAAGCTGGTGAAGCCGGGGCCGCGGGGCTGAGCCGGCCCGGTCCGGCTCAGCGTGCGGCGTGCACGTGCTGGAGCCAGTCGACGAGCAGCTTGCCCACCTCGTCGGGGGCCTCCTCGGGCAGGAAGTGGCCGGCGCCGTCGACGGTCTCGTAGCGGAAGTCGCGCGCGAGGGCGGCGCCGTCGACGGGGGCGTACCGCGGGTCGAGGAAGCCGTCCAGCTCGCCCTGCACCTGCAGCACGGGGACGTCCACGGGCTCCCGCAGCGCGGCGAGGAAGCGGCGGCCGTCGGGTCGCGGCGTCGAGCGGACCATCCAGCGCAGCGACTCCATGACGGTGTGCGCGGCGAACGGGATCCGCATGACGGTGCGGTACAGGTCGTAGGCGTCGGTGCCGAGCGGGCGGACGGCGCCGTCGCGCAGCACGCGCGCGACCTGGTCGCCGTCGGTCAGCCGGCGCTCGGGCAGCGTCGGCAGCTGGTAGGCGGCGAGCTGGCGACGCGCCAGCGGGGTGAGCAGCTGGCGGCCCGAGACGTGCAGGCGGGCCGGGTGCGGTGCCGCGACGGCGGCCACGGCCGCGGTCACGGCGGGTTGCAGCCGCGCCATCGACCAGGCGGTGATGCCGCCGGTGCCGTGCCCGACGACGACGGCGCGGTCGTGGCCGAGGGAGCGCACCACCCCGGCGACGTCCTGGGTGCCGGTGGGGACGTCGTAGCCGGACGGGGGCTTGTCGGAGGCGCCGACGCCGCGCAGGTCCATCGCCGCGACGCGGTACCCGGCGTCGGCGAGCTGCTCGACCTGGTGGCGCCACGCCCACCAGAACTGCGGGAAGCCGTGCAGCAGCACGACGAGCGGGCTGCGGCCGCCGTTCGTCCGGTCGGGCCCGGCCAGCGCGACGTGGAAGCGGGCGCCGTTCGCGGGCACGAGCTCGTGCCGCCAGGGTCCGTCGACCAGGGCGCTGGAGAAGTCGCTGGAGTCCGACATCGCGGTCACCGGTCGAACCTACCCGTTGCGGTGCGCCGCGGCCCGCGAGGGCGCGCGGGTCAGCGGGTGGGCGCCGGCCGGCCGGCCGCGCTCGGGCCGTCGGCCGTCGCGGCGTCCGGGTCCTCGCCCTCGACGGGGCGGGGCTCCTTGGGCGGGTCGAACCGGTAGCCGACGTTGCGGACGGTGCCGATGAGCTGCTCGTGCTCGGGGCCGAGCTTCGCGCGCAGGCGCCGCACGTGCACGTCCACGGTGCGGGTGCCGCCGTAGTAGTCGTAGCCCCACACCTCCTGCAGCAGCTGAGCCCGCGTGAAGACGCGGCCCGGGTGCTGCACGAGGTACTTGAGGAGCTCGAACTCCTTGTAGGTGAGGTCGATGGGGCGCCCGCGCAGCCGTGCGGTGTACCCGCCGGCGTCGATCGCGAGGTCGCCCGCCGAGATCTCCTGCGGGCCGTCGTCGACGGGGCCCCGCTCGGACCGCTCGACGACGAGGCGCAGGCGCGCCTCGACCTCGGCGGGTGACGCGTTCTCGAGCAGCAGGTCGTCGGCGCCCCACTCGTGCGTGACGACGGTGAGGCCGCCCTCGGTGAGCACGAGCACGAGCGGCACCGTGAGGCCGGTGGCGTGCAGCAGCCGGCACGTGGTGCGGGCGGCGACGAGGTCCCGGCGCGCGTCGAGCAGCACCACGTCGGAGTCCGGGGCGTCCACCAGGGCGGACGGCTCCATGGGCAGCACCCGGATCCGGTGGTTCAGCAGGCCCAGTGCGGGCAGCACCTCGACCGACCCGCCGGACGCGGGCGTGAGGATGAGCAGCTCGGCCACCGGCACCTCCTCCCGGTCGTCGGACGGTCCGTTCGACAGCGTCCGACAGGTGCGTCCGCCAACGTACCGCGGTGCGGCGTGGATCACACCGCACTCGTCCCGGCCGTGCGACCGGTCCCCGCAGTCTGCCCCGAACCGTGTTGCGGGCGCGTTTCCGATCGACGACCGGACTGTGACGGGCGTGCCCGGGGGCGGCGGGCGAGGGGCCGCCGTCTGCGACACTCGTCGTCGTGACCGTGACCACCCGTGCCGTCTGGACGGCCGTCCTCTCCGCCGTCGTCGCGGCGGCCGCCGCCCTCGACGCCTACGGGACCCTGCCCCTGACCGCCGTGGCCGGTGTGCTCGCGCTGCTCGTCGCGGCCGGCTGGGCGCCGCTGCTGCGGCTGCCGGCCCAGGGCGGCACGACGGTCGTCGTGGCGGTCGCCGGGCTGGGTGCCGTCGCCGTGGCCGGGGCCACGCAGGGCGAGCCGGTGCTGCGCCACGTGCCGCTCGTGCTCGCGATGGCGCTGGTGCTCGCGTTCGTCGCGGAGATGCTGCGCCGCGGCGGGCGGCCCCGGCTCGTGGAGTCCGTGAGCGGCACGGTGACCGGTGCGGTCGTCGCGGTGTGCTGCTCCGGCTGGGTGGCCGCGGGGCGCTCGGAGGCGGGTGCGTCGCTCGTGGTCGTGAGCGCGCTCGGGCTCGCGGTCGCGGCGGCGGTGTCGGCGACGCCGGTCGCACGCGGCTGGGCGGGGTCCCTCGTGGGCGTGGCGCTGGGCGCCGTCGCGGCGGGCGGGGTGGCGACGCTCCTGCCGTCGCTCGACCCGGTGAGCGGCCTGGTCGCAGGCGCCGTGACCGGCCTGGTGGTCGCCGTCCTGCGGCTGCTGTTCGAGCGTCAGCCCGCCCTCACCGGACGCCGGGCGGTGCTGGCCGCGGTGACGGCACCGGTCGCCGTCGGCGGCATCCTGGTGTTCGTCGTCGGGCGCCTGGTCCTCGCGTAGCGCGGGTTCAGTAGGCGGGCGCGGGCTCGGGGACCGACTGCCGGATGGCCTCGCCCGCGAGCTCGATCCGCACGGTCTTGGCGACGAGCACGCCGCCCGCCTCGAGCGCGACGTTCCAGGTGAGCCCGTACTTCTCACGCTCGAACTCCGCCGTGGCGTTGAAGCCGAAGATGTCGTTGCCGTACGGGTCGCGGCGCGCCCCGCCGAACTCGGCGTCGAGCGCGATCGGGTGGGTGATGCCGCGGATCGTGAGCTCGCCGTGCAGCACGAACTTCGCGGACGTCCGCATGGCCTGCTGCGGGGCAGGGGCGCGACCGGGGGTGCGGCCCTTGAGCCGGGCCCAGGAGAACATCGGGTCCTCCTGCGTGCGCCAGTCCACGCCGGTGCTGCGGAACTCGATGGTCGGGTAGTTCTCGACGTCGAGGAAGTCGGGGCTGCGCAGGTGGGTGTCGCGGTCCGGGTTGTGCGTGGTGAGGGTCGCGGTCTCCAGGGTGGCCGCCACCGCCGACTGCAGGGGGTCCTCGCCGACGTGGATCGTCGCGGTGCCCACCGGGAACTCCCCGCGGACGGGGCTGACCATCATGTGCATCGCGAGGAAGCCCAGCCGCTTGTGCGCCTCGTCGAGCAGATACGTCCCCGCCGCCGGGATGACGAGGTCGTTCCAGGTCCGCGTGGGCGAGGTCATGGGGCGTTCTCCGGGATCAGGACGGCGGTGGACGGGCGCCCGCCCGACGGCGGGGAAGGTGCGGGGGAGGTGCTCCGTGCCGGGCACGGATGCTTCAACGTTCAATCTACGGCACGGGGGGTGCCCGGCGGGAGGGGGTGCCGCAGGCGGGTGGCGTGCCTCACAGCAGGGTGGAAGACGGCGCGGGAGGGCGTGCGCGGCACCGGAGGCGTCAGTAGACGAGCGCCTGGGCGCCCGGCCGCAGCACCTCCTCGGCGAAGACGGCCGCGCCGGCGATGCGGACGCCCGGCAGCACGTCGTCGGGCCCGAGGCCGCGCCGCGCGGCGCACTGCGTGCAGAGGGTGACCGACCCGGCCGCGAGGACGGCGTCGAGCAGGTCGGTCGCGGGCGCCGCGTGCTCGAGGTCGAGCTCCGCCACGCGCCCGGGGACGGCGAACCACGCCGCCTCGCCCGTGAGCCAGAGGCTGACCTCTGCGCCCGCCGCGACGGCCGCGGCAGCGACGGTGAGGGCCTGGTTGGCGGCCTCGGCCCGGTCCGTCCCGGACGTGGTCTTGATCACGAGCGAGCGCGCGGGCGCCGCGTGGGGGGTGCTCATGGGCGGCGACCTTACTCACGCGGAGGGCCCGCGCCGGCACCCACGCTGAACGACTCCCGGGTGCCTGGGTAGGATCGCGGCATGTCGATCCATGCTCTCGAGGCAGTGTTCACCGGTCTGCTGGTCGTCGTGTCGATCACGATCCTCTGGTTCGCCGGGTACGTCGTCTACAAGCTGTTCCAGGGTCAGCGCTGATGCCCTTCGCCTTCCCCGAGGGCCTCGCGCCCGAGGTCTACCCGCTCGCGTGGCTCGTGGGCCGCTGGCGGGGCGAGGGCGTGATCGAGTACACCGGCGTCGACGAGACGCCGTTCGTGCACGACCTCGTCTTCGACCACGACGGCGGCCCCTACCTGCGCTTCGAGTCCACGCTGCGCGTGCGCTCGGCCGCGGCCGCCGACGGAGAGGGCACCGACGAGGCGGGTGACGCCCCCGACACCGTCTGGTCGACGGAGACCGGGTACTGGCGCGTGTCCACCGACCGGCCTGACGGGCTCGAGGACGACCGCCACGCGCTCGAGGTCCTCGTCACCGACGCGTCGGGCCGGCTGTCGCTGTTCCTCGGCGTCGCGGGCAACGGCCGCATCGACCTGGCCACGGACTTCGTGGCCCGCACGTCGACCGCCGCGGAGGTCACCGCGGCCAAGCGCCTGTACGGCCTGGTCGAGGGGCGCCTGATGTGGGTCGAGGAGCTCGCCGCGTTCGGGCACCCGCTCGGCTCCTACGCCTCCGCCCAGCTCGACCGCGTCGACAACGACTGAGGGGACCCCGATGGACTCGCCGCTCCTGACCCGACAGGGTGCCGTGGCCGCCACGGGCGCCGACGCGGGCGTGGCCTGGCACTACGGCGACCCGGTGGCCGAGCAGCGTGCGCTCGCGCGCGGCGGTGGCGTCGTCGACCAGTCGCACCTCGGCGTCGTGCGCGTCGCCGGCCCGGACCGGCTGTCGTGGCTCCACTCGATCACCTCGCAGGACGTGCAGGCGCTGGCGCCGCGCACCTCCAGCGAGCTGTTCGTGCTCTCCCCGCAGGGTCACGTCGAGCACGCCGCGGGCGTCGTCGACGACGGCGAGGCCACCTGGCTGATCACCGAGGGGGACCACGCCGCGCCGCTCGCCGCCTGGCTCGAGCGCATGAAGTTCATGATGCGCGTCGAGATCGACGACGTCTCCGCCGAGTACGCCGCGATCGGGGAGCCCGTCGCCGCGGAGGGCGCCGAGGGCGAGCCCGTGACCTGGTGGGACACCTGGCCGCGCGTCGCGCAGGGCGGCACCCGGTACGGCCTGCCCGAGACGGAGCACCCCGGGGCGGACCGCCCCTGGCGGCTGGTGCTCGTGCCGCGCGCCGAGCTGGAGCAGGCCGTCGCCGAGCGCGAGGCGGCCGGCTGGCGCCTCGCGGGCACGTGGGCCACCGAGGCGCTGCGGGTCGAGGCGTGGCGTCCCCGGCTGGCGCACGAGGTCGACCACCGCAGCGTGCCGCACGAGCTGGACTGGCTGCGCACCGCCGTCCACCTGCACAAGGGCTGCTACCGCGGCCAGGAGACGATCGCGCGCGTGCACAACCTGGGCCGTCCGCCGCGGCGCCTGGTGATGCTGCACCTCGACGGCTCCCAGCACGTGGTGCCCGAGGCGGGGGCGCAGGTGTTCGTGGGCGGGGCGGAGGGTCGCGCCGTCGGCACCGTGACCACGGTCGCGCGGCACCACGAGCTCGGGCCGGTCGCCCTCGCGGTGGTCAAGCGCTCCACGCCCGAGGACGCCGAGCTCACCGTGGTGGGCGACGTCGGGGGCCAGGAGCTGCAGGTCGCGGCGGCGCAGGAGGTCGTGGTGCCGGGCGACGGCGTCTCGGCCGACCGCCCCGAGGCGCACGGGCCGCTGACCCGGGGCCTCACCCCGCGCGGGCCCGACGCCCCGCAGAGTCTGCTGTGAGGGGCCTGCTGTGAGCGGGCGCCCGTGAGCGACGAGCCGGCGGCCCGTCCCGCGGGCGAGATGTCCCGGCGCGCGGGCGCTGCCGCACGCGCCGCCCTGCGCACCCTGCCCCGCCGCATCCGGCTGCGGCAGGGCATCGCGCGCGTGCGGGTGTCCTTCTGGCCGATCGTGCAGGCGGCGCTGGCCGCGGGCGTGGCCTACGGGCTGGCGGTCGTGGTGCTCGGGCACACGCAGCCGTTCTTCGCGGCGATCGCGGCATGGGTGTGCCTCGGGTTCAGCTTCGACCGCGAGCTGCGCAAGGTGGCCGAGGTGGCCGCGGGCGTGGCGCTCGGCGTCGCGCTCGGCGACGTCATGGTGCACCTCATCGGGTCGGGCTGGTGGCAGATCGCGCTCGTCATGGGCCTCTCCGCCCTCGTCGCGCGGTTCATCGACCGGGGAGCCCTCGTCACCATCCAGGCCGGTGTGCAGGCGGGCGTCGTCGTCGGCCTGCCCGCGTCGGTCGCGACGAACGGGGCGTTCGGCCGGTGGACGGACGCGCTGATCGGGGGCGGCGTCGCGCTGGTCGTCGCCCTCCTCACCCCCGGCGACCCGCGACGTCGCATCCGCGACCTGGCGCAGAACGCCACCCGGGAGCTGGCCCTCACGCTCGAGTCCGTCGCGCTGGGCCTGCGCGACGGCGACGCCGACGAGCTCGCCGCCGCCCTGGTCCGCGGACGCGCCGCCGAGAAGACGCTCGAGGAGTGGCACGACGTCGCGACGAAGTCGGGCGAGATCGCCCGGGTGAGCGTGAACCGCGTGCTGCGCTCGGAGATCACGCGGCTGACCGCCCAGGCGGTGCTGGTCGACCGGGCGATGCGCAGCGTGCGCGTGCTGGCCCGGCGCGCGCCCGCCACGCTCCGCTCGCTCGGCGAGCTCGCCGAGGAGGGCGGGCGCGGGGTGACCGCGGCACCGCTGTCGGGCGGGCTGCCCCCTCCGCCCGAGGTCGACCCGACGGCCGACCCGGTGGCGGACCTCGTCGTCCGGCTCGGGCACGGCGTGCGGCTGCTCGCCGCCGCCCTCGGCTCGGGCACCGGACTGGCGCAGGCGCGCGACGCCCTCCTCGACGTCGCGCGCGACGTCGACCCGCGCACCGTCGGCGAGGGGCACTGGCAGGTGCAGTCGCTGGTGCTGCTGCTGCGCTCGCCCGTCGTCGACCTGCTCGAGGCCGCGGGCCTGCCGCCCGACGAGGCCCGCGGCGCCCTCCCGGAGATGTGACGCCAAGGTAGTTCGGGTCGTGCCGAGGTAGTTCGGGCCGTGCCGAGGTAGTCCGGATCGTGCCGAGGTAGTTCGGGTCAGCGGTGCTCGACGACGTCCGTGTCGTCGGCGAGGAGCTGGTGCGTGAGCTGCTCCACGAGCTGGTCGACCTCGGGCTCGTCCCCGCCGGGCCACTCGGCGACGTACCGGCGCAGGCGCTGCCGCTCCGCCTCGCGGATCCGCTCGGCCGCGGCGTCGCCGTCGGGCGTGGCCAGGACGGCGTCGCCGTCCACCTCGACGAGGCCGCGCGCCTCCAAGGACTGGGCGACCTGCCGCACCCGGTCGGGGGAGACCTCCGTGCGCTCGGCCATGAGCTGCACCGAGCGCCTCCGCTTGAGCGAGACGCGGGTGACCATCCACGCCTCCTCGGCGGCGAGGTCGTCGTCGCGCGCGATCGTGCCGTACACCTTGAGCGGGTCCAGCCTGCCGACGCGGCGCCACAGGATGAGGCGCAGCTCGTCGAGCGACGTGCGGGCGGAACCGAGCGCGAACGACTCGCCGGCCGCCTGCCCGGCGGTGGTGGCGGCGTCGCCGCGCGTGGCGGAGCGCAGCTCGACCTCCGGCAGCAGCCACGTGAGCGCGAAGGCGAGCACGGCGACCGGCACCGCCCACAGGAAGACGACGTGCAGGGCGCCCGCGTACGCGTCGAGGAACCAGTCCTGCACCTCGGGCGGGCACTGCGCGAGGGTCTGGGTCGAGGCCGCCAGCGCCCCGGGCTCGCACGGTCCCTGGGCCGTCGCCGGGACGCCGGCCACGAGCTCCTGGGCGAGGCGGTTCGCGAAGACCGTGCCGAAGACGGCGACCCCCACGGACGAGCCGATGGTGCGGAAGTACGTGGCGCCCGACGTCGCGGTGCCCAGGTCCTTGTAGCTGACGGCGTTCTGCACGGCGATGACGAGCACCTGGGTGACCATGCCCAGCCCGGCGCCGAGCACGAACATGCTGAGCCCTGCCTGGAGCGTCGTCGTGTCCCGGCCCATGAGCGACAGCAGGTACAGCCCGCAGGCCGTGATCGCCGTGCCGACGACGGGGTAGACCTTGTACCGCCCGGTGCGGGAGATGAGCTGCC
Organism: Isoptericola sp. NPDC019693; assembly: GCF_044389085.1. Classification (NCBI taxonomy): domain Bacteria; kingdom Bacillati; phylum Actinomycetota; class Actinomycetes; order Micrococcales; family Promicromonosporaceae; genus Isoptericola; species Isoptericola sp. NPDC019693. The sequence continues at coordinate 257,846 of NZ_JBIRXP010000002.1, forward strand.
CCGACCCGATGGACGTGAGCAGCATGCCGAGCATCATCGGCGTCATCTCGAGCCCCGACTCGGTGGGCGTGGACCCCTTGACGGTCTGCAGGTACAGCGGCAGGTAGGTGATGGCGCCGAACATCGCGAACCCGACGACGAACCCGACGCCGGCGGCGACGGAGAACACCTTGCTGCGGAACAGGTGCAGGGGCAGCACGGGCTCGGGGGTGCGCTGCTCGACCAGGACGAACGCCACCAGCGACACGACGGCGAGCGCGATCATCCCGTAGACGGGCCAGGAGGCCCACTCCCAGGTGGTGCCGCCCAGGCTGGTGACCAGCACGACGGACGTGGAGAGCAGGCCCAGCAGGATGATGCCGGCGTAGTCGATGCGGGGCTTCTTGCCGGCGTCGATGTGCGGCAGCACGGAGGCGACGACGAGCAGCGCGACGATCCCGATGGGGACGTTGATGTAGAAGACCCAGCGCCAGTCGAGGTTGTCCACGAAGAAGCCGCCCAGCAGCGGGCCCGCGACCGACGAGACACCGAAGACGGCGCCGAAGAAGCCCTGATACTTGCCGCGCTCCCGCGGCGGGACGACGTCGCCGATGATCGCCTGCGACAGCACCATGAGCCCGCCGCCGCCCACGCCCTGCACGGCGCGCCACGCGATGAGCTGCGCCATCGTCTGGGACGTGCCGGACAGGACCGACCCGACGAGGAAGATGACGATGCAGGCGATGAACAGCGCCTTGCGCCCGTAGAGGTCGCCGAGCTTGCCCCACAGCACCGTGGTGGCCGTGCTCGCCAGCATGTACGCCGTCACGACCCACGACAGGTGCTCCGCGCCGCCGAGGTCGGACACGATGGTGGGCAGCGCCGTCGCGACGATGGTCTGGTCGAGCGCGGCGAGCAGCATCGCGAGCATGAGCCCGCCGAAGATCGCCAGGACCCGGCGCTGGGGCAGTGCCTCGCCGGTCGGTGGGGCAGCCATCCCGTGCCTCCTGTCTCGGTCGGACGACGACGTCCGTGCGGTGGAGCGTCCCGCTTCGCAGGCTGGCACGGTCTCTCGCCGACGGCGCGGCGAACTACCTCGCGGGGTTGTTGTCGTCCAGTAGTGGATGACATACAGTACTTGTCGTGATGCAGCGAGATGAATCCTCGACGGCGGACGACGCGTTCTCCGCCGACCTGCTGCGCGGTCACACCGACACGATCGTGCTCGCGACGCTGCGTCGCGGGGACCGCTACGGCTTCGAGATCTACAAGGCGATCCGCGACGCCACGGGCGGCGCGCACGAGATCAAGGAGGCCACGCTCTACGCGACGTACCGCCGTCTCACCAAGGACGGGCTGGTCGAGGCCTACTGGGGCGACGAGTCCCAGGGCGGGCGCCGCAAGTACTACCGGATCACGGACGCCGGGCGGGCCGTGTTCCGGCGCAACGTCGCCGCGTGGGTCGCCACCCGCGACGTCATCGACTCCCTCCTGCGTACCGACGGCGCCGGCACGCACCCCAGCACAGACAAGGACACCTCCCGATGACCACGGTCCACCGCCTCCTCGACGCCGCGTTCGCCGGCGTCGAGCCGTCCCCCGAGGTCCAGGACCTCAAGGAGGAGATCCGGGCGAACCTCGAGGCCCGCGCCGCCGAGCTGCAGGCCGGCGGTGCCACCCCCGACCATGCCGCCCGCCGTGCGTTCGACGAGCTCGGGGACCTGAGTGCGCTCGTCGACGACGCCGCAGGCTCGCCGCGGCCGGGGCGGGCGGCCGGAGGCACAGCCCCTGTCGGGTACGTGTCGACCGCCGAGGCCGTGCTCGCGAACAAGGTGCGCCCCCGGCCCCGCTTCGTGCTCGGGGTCGTGATCGCGGCGCTGCTCTTCGTCGCGCTGGTCGTCGTCGCGGGCCTCGGTGCGGCAGGGGTGCTCACGCTGCCCCCGATCGCGACCGCGGGAATCCTGCTGACCGCGTCCAGCGCCGTCGGCTTCGTCGTCGGCAGCTCGCTCTCGCGGGAGACGACGACGAACCACCCGGTGCCGTCGCGCCGCGCCGGCGGCTACTACCTCGCCACGGGCCTGGCCCTGTTCGGCGTCCTGCTGGCGATCTTCACGGCGTTCGGCACGTTCGAGCCGTGGGTCTACGCCGTCGCGGGCGCTCTCGGCATCGCCGGCGGGCTCGCGTTCGTCGGCCTCGGCGTCACGCAGACGAACCGGAAGAAGGCGTGGTTCCGCGAGGTCGCCCGCGAGCACGGCGCCGTCGGCGACCGGTTCGACCGCGACCCGGACGCGGCGGCGCGGTTCGGCATCTTCACGACGGTGATCTGGACGACGTCGTTCGTCGTCTTCGCCGTCCTGGGCTTCGCGGTCGGCTGGGCGTGGTCGTGGCTCGCTCTCGTGGGCGGCTGGATCGTCTTCATGCTGCTGCTGGCGAAGATGCTCTTCGGCGAGCGGAAGGACGACGACACGGACTCACCGCGGCACTGAGACGAGAGCGGTCCTGGGCGACCACGGTCGCGGGAGCTGACCTCGGCACGTTCCGGACTACCTCGCGGGGTTTCGGACTACCTCGCGCGATTCAGAACTACCTCACGAGGTTCAGAACTACCTCGGCCGGTCTTGAACTACCTCGGCCGGTCTTGAACTACCTCGGCCGGTCTTGAACTACCTCGGCAGATCTTGAACTACCTCGGCGGTGGGGGCCCCGGCACGGGGCGTCTGTTCCGGCCGGGCTGCGGACGGTACGGTCGTCGGTCATGGAGGTCTCCGTCAGCGCGCTGCGCGCCGAGCTCAAGTCGTGGATCGAGAAGGCGCGGGCGGGCGAGGAGGTCGTCATCACCGAGCGGGGGGTGCCGGTCGCCCGCCTGTCCGGGGTGCAGACGGCGGATCTCCTCGCCGGGCTGGTGCGCGACGGCCTGCTCACGCCCGCGGCGACGGAGCGCCCGGTGCACGCGGTGCCCGACGACGACGCCACCGGCGCACGACCGGTCGCGCGCCCCGCCGCACGCCCGGCGTCGCGCATGTCCGACCTGGTGCGGCGCATCCGGCGCTGACGCCGTTCTCGACCCGCCCGACCGCCGTCATCGAGAACGGAGCAGGATGGCCCTCGTCTACTTCGACGCCAGCGCCCTGGTGAAGCTGTGCGTGCCCGAGCCCGGCTCGGCCCTGGCGAGCGCGCTGTGGAACCGCGCCGACGTCGTCGTCACGTCGCGCATCGCCGACGCCGAGGTGCGGGCGGCGCTCGCCGCCGGCGAGCGGGCGGGCGTCCTCGACCCGCTGGCGCGCCGCCGCGGGACGGCGCTCTGGGACGAGCTGAGCGCCGGGCTGCACACGCTCGAGGTGACGCCGGAGGTGTCGCGGCGAGCCGCCGAGCTGGTCGCGTCGTGCCCCGTCCCGCTGCGCGGCGCCGACGCGCTGCACGTCGCGAGCGCCCTCGCCGTCGCGCACGAGGACACCCTCGTCGCCGCGTGGGACGAGCACGTCGCGGGCGCCGCACGCTCCCGCCGCCTGCGCGTCCTCCCGTAGGCTCTGGCGGGTGATCTCCGCCGCCTTCGGATCCTTCCAGTACATCGTGCTCGTCGTGCTCGCCGTCGTGGTGTTCGTGGTGCAGCTCGTCGCGTTCCTCGACGCCGCCCGCCGGCCGGCGAACGCCTACGTGTCCGAGGGGAAGCTGAAGAAGAACATCTGGCTGATCATCCTCGGCGTCGCAGGGCTCATCGGGCTGTTCGGCCTGCCGCCCATGATGATGACGGCCGGGTCGTTCTTCAACGTCATCGCGGTGGCGCCCGCGATCATCTACTGGGTGGACGTGCGCCCCCGGATCCAGCCGTACGGGACGGGCGGGGGGCGTCGTCCCCAGGGCCCGACGGGCGGCTGGTGACGTGGCGGGCGAGCTGACCGCGGAGCCCTCGCAGGCGCCCGCCGCGCCCGTGGCCCGGGGAGCGGTCCCGCTGGCCGAGGTGGTGCGCGGCGACCTCGTCGAGTCGGTGCACCTGGGGCACCTCGTCGTGCTCGGGCCGGACGGCGCCGTGCGCCTCGCCCTGGGGGACCCGACGACGACGATCTGGCCCCGCTCGTCGGTCAAGCCGCTGCAGGCGCTGGCCATGCTGCGCTCCGGTCTCGACCTGCCCGGCCGGCTGCTCGCGCTGGCGGCGGCCAGCCACAGCGGCGCCCCGGAGCACCTCGCCGGCGTGCGCGAGATCCTCGCGGGCGCCGGGCTCGACGAGTCCGCGCTGCGCAACACGCCCGACCTGCCGCTCGGCCGCGCCGAGGCGCTCGCGTGGCAGGGGGCGGGACACGGGCCGGAGCGGGTCGCGCAGAACTGCTCGGGCAAGCACGCCGCGATGCTCGCGACCTGCGTCGCGGCCGGCTGGGACACCGCGACCTACCTCGACGTCGACCACCCGCTGCAGCGCGCGGTGCGCGCCGTCGTCGTCGAGGTCACGGGCGACGCGGACCCGCACGTCACCGTGGACGGCTGCGGCGCCCCGCTGGTCTCCACCACCGTGCTCGGCCTGGCCCGTGCGTTCGGGCGGCTCGCGGCGGCCGGTGCCGCCGGCACCGACGACGGCGGCCGCGTGGCGCGGGCGATGGCCGGCCACCCCGAGATGGTGGCGGGGCGCGGACGCGAGGACACCCTCGTCATGGCCGCCGTGCCCGGGGCGATCGCCAAGATCGGCGCCGACGGCGTGTGCGCCGCAGGCCTGCCCGACGGCTCGGCGGTGGCGTTCAAGATCCTCGACGGCGGCGACCGGCCGCGCCCCGCGATCCTCGCCGCCGCGATGCGCGCCGCGGGGGCGGCCGGCGTCGCGGGGGCGGACGGCGCGGCGCTCGACGCCGTGGGCGTCACGCCGGTGCTCGGCGGCGGCGCCCCGGTCGGAGCGGTGCGGGCGGCCTTCGCGGCGGACGTCGCATGAGGGCCGTGCTGCAGCGCGTCACGCGGGCCAGCGTGAGCGTGGACGGCGAGGTCGTGGGCGCGATCGACCGGCCCGGCGTGCTCGCGCTCGTCGGGGTGACGCACGACGACGGCCCGGCCGAGGTCGCGACCGTGGCCCGCAAGATCGCCGAGCTGCGGATCCTGCGCGACGAGCGGTCGGTCACCGACGCCGGGGCCCCGGTGCTGGTGGTCAGCCAGTTCACCCTCTACGGGGACGCGCGCAAGGGCCGCCGGCCGACCTGGAGCGCGGCCGCGCCGGGACCGGTGGCCGAGCCGCTCGTGGAGGCGGTGGTCGCCGACCTGAGGGCCCGAGGGCTCGAGGTCGCGACCGGCAGGTTCGGGGCCGACATGGAGGTCGCGCTGGTGAACGACGGCCCCGTCACCCTCCTCGTCGAGACCTGACGGGCCGCCGCCGCGCGTTCGCGCGGCACCGCCGGCCGGTCGAGAGCCGGGCGGCGACCGGGTCAGCCGTCGGCGCGACGCCTGCGAGCCGCCCCGACGGCGAGGCCGCCGGCGGCCACGAGCGCGGCGGCCGCGACGGCGAGCCCCGCGACGCCGGCCCCGGTCTGCGGCAGGAAGCCCGACGCCGGCGGCGCGGCCGCGGGCGGTGCGCCGTCCGCGGGCACGGCGGCTGGCTCGGTGGTGCCGGGGTCCGGCTCGCCGGGCTCCTCGGGCGGTACGGTGCCGGGCGGGTTCGTCGCGCAGCTCGGGGAGGACGGCGGGTAGGCCGCGGTGAGGGTGAGCTCGGGGTTCACCTGGAGCTTCACGTCGACGGACGGGCGCACCCAGTCGAACTCGTCGCCCTCCACCCAGACGCCGTCCTCGAGGCGCCAGCCGGGCCAGTCGGTCGGGGTGCCCGACGCGTCGACCGCGGCCCCCGGCCACAGCACCCGGCCGCTCATGGGCAGGCCCGCCTGCACGACGTCGTCGCCGGACGGGTTGAGCCACGTGATGGTCACGGTGTCGTTCTCGGTGCCCGTGGCGGTGACCGCGTAGCGGAGGTAGGGCACGTCGCCGTCGCACTCGGGCTGGAAGATCTGCGCGGTGAGCGTGGGGACCTCCGGCGGCGGGTACTCGGTGCCGCTCGGGCTGCTGCTCGGGCTCGGGCTGCCGGTCGGGTCCGTGTCGGCGGCCGCGGGAACGGCGGCCGCGAGCGCGACGGCGCCGCTCAGGAGCAGGCCGACGGTGATGCCGGCGGCGGTGCGTGCGTGGGCCATCTCGACTCCTCGGGGGGCGGTGCTCGCCGTGCGTCCTGGGTGCTGCCTGGGGGCCTCACGCTAGCCGCGCGTGCCGTCCCGGGGGCCCGTCTCACCCGGGTGAAAGCGCAGGCCGCGGGGCATCTTCACCCGCAGGACGGCACCTCGGCGTCGAGCAGGCCGCCGGCCGTCGTCGTGGGCGTCGACCAGAGCTCGAGCCGTCCGGCCGGAGTGCTGTCCGCGGCGGGGGTCGCGGCGGCGGGGACCACGAGCCGCAGCGTGGTGCTCTCGCCCGGGGCCAGCACCACCGTGACCGTCTGGGTGGGCCGTTCGTGCGTGCTGCGGGCGTCACCGCCCACGGCGGACCCGTCCCGTTCGACGCGGGGCGCCGCGGCGTCCCGGGGCCCCGAGACCGTCACGCCGAGGCTGAGCGTGCCCGGCGGGTGCGCCCGACCGGGCAGCCCGGCGACGTACCAGGGCAGCGACGTGGCGGCGTCGGCGGGCGCCGTGGACGCGAGGGTCAGCTCGAGCGTGTCCACCCGGCCTCCCGGGGTGCACTCGCTGCCCACGACCTGCAGCGACGAGGCGAGGTAGGCCGACATCTTCCCGGCCACGTGGTCCGCGAGGAACACGCCGACGGCGTCCGCGGCCCGCGGGGCGGTGGCCCACGAGCCGGCGATCAGCGTGCCCTCCAGCCGGGCCTCCTCGGCGGGGTCGGCCGACCAGACGCGCACCCGGTGCTCGCCGGCGGCGCGCTGGAGCCCGGCGAGCAGCGCGGCCGGGGGGACGTCCTGGGACGTCGCCCGGCCGAGGACCGCGGCGGCGGCCTCGGCGAAGAACCGGTCCGCGGTCTCGGGGTCCAGCACGTCGTAGGCGCGGCGCAGCAGGACGTCGACGGCGTTCTCGGCGGTCAGCTCGACGGTGTCGCGGCCCAGGGCGGCGGCCACCGGCGGGGAGACGGGCACCTGGACGGGGCCCGTCGCGGCGAGGAGCTGGGAGAGCGCGACCGGGTCGGTGGCCAGGACGCCGTCGACCTGCTCGCCCTGCGCACGGGCCCACATCTCGGCGGCCAGCGTTGCGGAGGTCGGGAAGTCGGGCGTGCCCGTCACGTCCTGCACGAACATGCCGAGCCGCCCCGTGTACGCGGCGTCGTCGTCGGCCGTCAGCGGGAGCACGGGCGAGCGGAACGGCCCGACCTGGGAGGACGCGACCTGACGCACCACCTCGACCCGCCCCGCGTCGACGCGCAGCAGGAGCAGCGCGCCCGGGATCCCGCCGCCCTGGCGCAGCTCCGCGCTGCTCATGCCGAGCACGAGGTAGGTGCGCGGCCCGTCCGCACCGAGCATCGCGGGGCCGAGCGCGGCCGCACGGTCGCCGGTCGCGACGGCGCCGGCGATCTCGTCGACCCTGTCCCGCAGCATCGCGACCGGTCCGGAGAGCTGGGGCAGCAGGGCGTCCGGGTCGAGGGCGTCGAGGCGGGCGCGGGACGCGTCCACGGCCGCCTGCGCCGACGCCATCCCCGGGGCGGCCGAGCGCAGCGGTGCGAGGTCGAGCCCGCCGTCCGGGGTGCGGCCCGTGGCGGCGACGGCGTCGGCCAGGTCCGCGAGGGCGGGCAGCACCTCGTCGGTGACGTCGTCCAGGACGACGGCGACGTCGGCGGCCGCTCCCGCCGACGGGCCGATCACCGGCGCGCGGGCGGCGAGCCACCACAGCGGGCCGTCGGTGGCGTCGCGGGCCACCGTCGTCTGGTGGCGCAGCTCGGCCAGCGCGGGGGAGGACGCGAGCGTCGCGGAGGTCACGCCGTCGGACCGGGCGCCCGCGCGCAGCTCCTCCGTCACCGCGGGCACCTGGGCGGCGGCCCGTGTGAGGGCGCCGCGCGCGACGAGCGCGTCGCGGACCAGCAGCACCGCGCAGACGGCGACCACGACCAGGGCCGCGAGCGTGCCGAGCAGCACCCACCGCCACCGGCGTCGACGGCGGGGCGCCGCCACGGGGGTGGTGCGGGCGGGCGCGGCGCCCGTGTCGACGGTCATGCCCGCACGGTAGGTCCGTCCGGGCAGGTCGGAGGGATGAATGTGCGGGTGATGTCGGCGCGCACGGGTGCAAGAGGACGGGGCGCGGCGACACAGTCGCGTCGAGGGGTGGCGCGCGCCCTCGCGCGCCCAGGACCGCAGGAGGCCCGGTGGACCCGGACGAGACGGCGCGTGCCGACGGCGACGACGGCGACGACGCGGCGTGGTTCGACGAGCTGTTCGCCCAGCACGCAGGGGCCGTGCACCGCTATCTCGTGCGGCGCCTGCCCGCGGGCGGGGCGGAGGCGGAGGACCTGGCCGCGGACGTCCTGGCCACGGCGTGGCGCCGTCGGGCGGACGTGCCGCGCGGCGCCGAGCTGCCGTGGCTCTACCGGACGGCCGGCTTCGTCCTGGCCAACCACCGGCGCAAGGCCCGTCCGACACCGGTCGCCGTGGTGCCGGAGGTGCCCGACGACGTCGACCCGGCGGCGGTCGCCGTCGACGACGACCGCGTGTGCACCGTCCTCGGCCGGCTCTCGTCACGCGATCGGCAGGTGCTCCTCCTCGTCGCGTGGGACGGCCTCGGCGGCGACGCGCTGGCGCAGGTGCTCGGCATCTCCCGCGGGGGAGCCGATGCCGCGCTGTCCCGCGCCCGGGCGCGGCTGCGCGCCGCGTGGGACTCCGAGACGAGGCACGGCGACGTGACCGGAGGCGGGGCGAGCGCGGGCGAGGACGACGCCGCGGCGCAAGCGGGCGCACGGTGAGGACACAGACGGGGTGCGAGACGCCCGCCGGGCCGGCGGGCCGCGGGGCCGGGAGGGCAGCATGAGCCGGGACGAGGGCCGGGACGAAGGGCACGACGCCGCGCCGGAGGGGGAGCCCGCCAGCCCGGGCGCGCCGCGTGCCGAGCGTGACGACGAGGCGTTCGCCCGCCTCCGGGCGGCGGACCCGGCCGCAGGGGTCGACGCCATCGGTGCGGGGCTTCGGGCGCGGGTCGACGCAAGGCTGGCCGGGGACGGCCTCCCGGCGGCGGGGGAGAGACCCGCGGTCGACGAGGTCGGTGTCGAGGAGGACGCCGGCGACGACCTCGCGGCCCGCCGGCGTCGCCGGCCGTGGCTCCTCGCCGCGAGCGTTGCGGCCCTCGCGGTCGTGGGAGGGGGCGGGTACGCGCTGGGCGGGGCGGCGTCGGAGGGCACCACGGGCGCCGCCGACGCCCCGGTCGTCCTGAACAGCGGGGTTCGGGGCGGGGCGGCCGGCGACGACGCCGCCGGCGGAGCGGCGTTGGGCGCCGCGGAGGACAGCGCGAGGGCGGGCGATGCCGCCGGGTCGTCGGCGAGCCTGTCCGCCCTGCCGAGCTGGTTCACCTCCGGCCGGGCGTCGTTCCACGCGGCGGGGCTGTCCACCGAGGGAGGCGCGGCGTCGGCGTACGCCCTCGACGCCACGGGCGCCGTGACGCGCGACGGGGCCGGTCGTCTCGCACGGGCGCTCGGCGTCGAGGGGAAGGCACGCTGGGAGTACGGCTGGTCCGTGGGCCCCCAGGACGGCAGCGGCCCGCACGTCTGGTTGTCTGCCGACGGCAGCGCCTCGTTCAGCTACAGCGACCCGAACCACGACCCGTGGCGCTGCACGGACGCCGAGGGACGCGCCGTCCAGGAGGGCAGCGGGGAGGAGGCCGTCTGCGAGGACCCGGGCACCTCGACGGTCGGCGACCGCGAGGCGCGGCGGATGCTGGCCGACGCCATGCGGAGCCTCGGCGTCGACCCGGACACCTTCGACATCGAGGTGGCCGAGAAGACGAAGGGCGACCCGAGCCGCTGGGTGACCGCCTTTCAGGTGGTCGGCGGCAGCCGCACGGGCGCGCAGTGGAGCGCGACCGTGGACGACGAGGGCATCGCCTGGCTCGACGGCTTCCTCGCCAGCACGGTCGACCTCGGCGAGTACCCCGTGATCAGCCCGGCCGAGGCGGTGGAACGGCTCGAGGACCCACGGTTCTCCGGGTCCGCCTGGCCGGTCGTGTACGCCGACGACGAGGGGATGTGGGCCGCGTCCGAGCCCGAGGCGGACGAGCCGACGAAGGCCCCTGCGCCGCCCGCGGCCGGCGACCCGATCGACTGGCCGGTCTCCGACGTCGAGATCACCGGTGCCCGGCTCGGCCTGGCGCAACAGACGCAGGGCGACGGCTCCGTCGTCCTCGTGCCCGCGTACGAGCTGTCCGACGCCGACGGCAACGCGTGGTCCGTCGTCGCCGTCGCGGACGACGCGATGGATTTCTCGGCGCCCCGATGAGGCGCTCGGGCGTGCGGGGCGGTGCCGTCGCCGGCGCCCTGGCGGTGGCGGTGCTCGCCGCCTGCGCCTCGCCGCACGACGTCGCCGCACCCGGGGAGGTGGTGGTCGCGATGGCGGAGGAGACGTTCCCGAGCCGGACCGCCCGGGACTGGGTGACCTGGGCCGACCACGTGGTGGTCGCGAGCGCCGTCGACGAGGTGGAGACCCTGCTCCCGGTGGAGGAGGGGGACCCGCCGGGCATGCGGTCGTTCGGCCGCGACGTGACGCTGCGGGTGGACGAGCTGGTGTGGTCGTCCGCCGACCCGCGGCACGCGGCCCCGGCCGAGACGTTCGTCCTGCCGGCGCCCCGGACGATCGCCCGGGACGACGTGCGCACGCGCGTCGCGATCGAGGACACGCCGCGCGTCGAGGTGGGGCACACCTACGTGGTCGCGCTCGTCCGGAGCCCCGCGGTCGAGGACCCGACCACGCCGTCGCCGGCGCACTGGACCTGGCTCGGCTCGGACGCCCTGCTGCCCTACGACGAGGGCACGATCGGCGTCGGCGAGCTCGAGGGCTCGGTGCGCGCCGAGCCGCTGCGGGTGCCGGCGGACGACCTCCAGCACTCGTTCGAGGACGCCATGGCCGGCCGGTCGGCCGCTGACCTCGCCGCGGTGCTCGACCGCACGACCCCGGGGCCGCGTGAGGGCTACGGCTGACGTCGGGCGTGGACGTGACGGCCACCACGCGGGCGGTCCCTGACGCGAGGTGCGGGTGCGGGTTACGGTCGTCGTGACCTGTCCCGGAGCACGAAGGAGAACTCCCATGCCCACCCGTACCGCACGCACCGCCTGGAACGGCGACATCCAGCAGGGCTCCGGCCGGGTCGAGCTCGCCAGCTCGGGCGCCGCGGCGTTCGACGTCTCGTTCCCGCGCCGCGCCGCCGACGAGGCCGAGGGCGTCACCAGCCCGGAGGAGCTCATCGCGGCGGCGCACTCGTCCTGCTTCGCGATGGCGTTCTCGCTCGAGGTCGCGAACGCGGGCGGCACGCCGGGCAAGACGGACGTGACCGCCGACGTCACGCTGCGCCCGGCCGCCGGCGGTGGCTTCGAGATCTCGACCATCAAGCTCACCGTCGTCGGCTCGGCCGAGGGCATCGACGCGGACGCGTACCGCGCCGCCGCCGAGGCCGCGAAGGCCGGCTGCCCGGTCTCGAAGGCGCTCGCGGGCGTCGGCGAGATCACGCTGGACGTCACCTTCGAGGGCTGACCCTCAGGCGGCAACGTGCGTGCCGACTTGTTCCTCAAACCTCGGGTTTGAGGAACAAGTCAGCACGCACGTTGCATGTTCGGGTGGGCGGTCAGCGCGCGGCGAGCGCCCGCCCGGCCGCGACGGCGTCCTCCTCGGCCTGCTTGGCCATGACGGCGGCCAGGTCGGCGAACTGGTCGAGCGCGGGGTTGACGCCGACCAGGGTGAACTCGCGCTCGACGACGGTGAGGTCGGCCAGCCAGAGGTCGGCGAGGATGCGGCGCAGGTAGGCGGTGTTGTGGTCCCAGCCCTCGCGCGGCGTGCCCTCGCCGAAGGCGCCGCCGCGCGTCGTGACGAGCACGGTGGGCTTGCCCTCGAGCGCCGGCACCCCGGTGCCGAAACCGACGGTGACGAGGTCGATCCACGCCTTCGCGTGCTGCGACACCCCGTAGTTGTACAGGGGCAGGGCGAGCACCAGAGCGTCGGCGGCGCGGATCTCGTCGGCCAGCGCGACGGCGAGGTCGAGGGCGGCGCGCTGCTCGGCGGTGCGCTCCGCGTCCGCGACGAAGCCCGCCGAGGTCGCGAGCGCCCACGCGTCGGCGGGCAGCGGGGCCTGACCCAGGTGCCGCGTCACGACGGTCGTGTCGGGCCGGACGGCCGTGAGCTCGGCCACGACCGTGTCCGCGAGGGCGGAGCTGGCGGACAGGTCGCCCTGGATGCTGGCGTCGAGGCGAAGAAGCGTCATGGGGTGGTGATCCTCCGGTGTGGGGGGCGGCGCCGCCGGGCACGGGCGACGGTCGTCTTGAACGTTCAACACGAACGTACCGTCGCGAACTTGATCGTTCAAGCCGCCTACGATGAGGTATGCCGTCCGCACAGACCGACGCACCGGCGTGGCTCACCGACGACCAGCAGCGCAGCTGGTCGTCCGTGGCCGCGATGCTCATGACCCTGCCGGCCACCCTGGACGCGCAGCTGCGTACCGACGCCGGCCTCAACCTCTTCGAGTACCACGTGCTCGTCGCCCTCGGGGAGGCTCCCGGCCGCACCCTCGGCATGTCCGACCTGGCGGCGCTGTCCCGCGGCTCGCTCTCCCGCCTGTCGCACGCCGTCGGGCGCCTCGAGCGCTCCGGCCTGGTGGAGCGCAGCGCCTGCTCGGAAGGTCGCCGGCGGATGGAGGCGCGCCTCACCGACGCGGGGTGGGACAAGCTTGCCGCCGCCGCCCCGGGGCACGTCCGGGAGGTGCGGCGCCTGGTGGTGGACGCGCTGAGCGACGGCCAGCTCGAGGCGCTCGGCGCCGCCGCCGACGTCGTCGTGCGGACGATCGACCCGGCGCTCGCGTGCGGCGAGCGTGCCGGCGGCACCGGCTGCGGGCCGCTGCCCGACGGCCGGGCGGAGGTGTCAGCTCAGCAGGGGCGGTGAGCCGGCGCCGGTGCCGGCGATGACGCCCTCGACGGTCTCGCGCAGCACGTCGCGCGGGTCGTGGGCGGGGGCCCAGCGCAGCAGCTCGCGGGCGCGCGTCGCGTCGAGGACGACGTCGGCGCGGGCCATGTCGAACCAGCCCACGTCGATCGGCGTCAGGCGCAGTCGGGAGGCGACCGACAGGCCGGTCCGCGCGAGGTCGGGCGAGACCTCGACGCTGCGGCCCCCGGAGAGCGTGTCCGCGAGGTCCGCCGACGTCAGCCATCCCTCGGGGGCGAGGTTGAATGCCCCGGGGTGGCGGCCGACGACGACGGCGCGGTAGGCGTCGGCGGCGTCGTCGACGTGCATCACCTGCAGGCGGAGCCCGGGCAGCGCGGGCACGACCGGCAGGAGCGCCCCCTCGGGGGCGCGCTTGGCGGCGAGCCGCAGCGCGCGGGTGCCGAGCGGCCCGAGGAAGTAGCGTCCGAGCTCCGCGCCCGCCTCCCGCTGCAGCATGAGGGCGGGCCGCACCCGCGTGACGACCAGCCGGGGGTGGCGCTCGGCGATCTCGTCGAGCATCCGCTCGACGGCGGTCTTCTGTACGGAGTACGACGACGTCCGCACACCGCGCCGCGGCCAGTCCTCGCGCACGAGGCCGCCGCCCGCGGGGCCGGGGGAGTAGACGCCCGAGGTCGAGCCGAGCACGAGGTGGGGCACGCCGCCGCGCACCACAGCGTCGGCGACGGCTCGTGAGCCGTCGAGGTTGAGGCGTCGGGCCTGGCCGGAGTTGCGGGCCGACGGCGGCGCCCAGGCGAGGTGGATGACGGCGTCCGCCCCGAGGAAGGCCCGGTCGAGGCCGCGCACGACGGCGTCCGCGGTGTCGGTGAGGTCGACGCGGACCCACTCGGCGGCGCTGTGCGGGAAGGCGACGGTGCTGCTGCCGTCGGCCCGGGGCACCCGGCGGGCGACCCCGACGACCGAGGTGACGGCCGGTTCGCGGGCCAGTGCGCCGAGCACGGCCGTCCCGACGTTTCCGCTGGCTCCCACGACGACGACGCGCACGGTCCGACCGTAGCCGGGTGCGTCGCGGGCCGCGCGGGGAGCCCGGGCGTGTAGTGCGCACACCAGGTGTATAGCCAACACGGTGTGTATGCCGTACGCTCGTGTATGCCATACACAGACGACCGAGGGGAACGGCCATGAACGACCCGATGATCGCGGTACGGGGGCTGCGCAAGTCCTACGGACGCACCGCCGTGCTGCGCGGCGTCGACCTCACCGTCCGGCGCGGCGAGATCTTCGCGCTGCTCGGGCCGAACGGCGCGGGCAAGACCACCACCGTCAACATCCTCACCACGCTGATCCACCCCGACGGCGGCACGGCGACCATCGCCGGCGCCGACGTCGTGAAGCAGCCCGCCGTGGTGCGGCGCAGCATCGCGCTCACCGGCCAGTACGCGAGCGTCGACGAGTTCCAGACGGGCGAGGAGAACCTCGTCATGATGGCCGACCTCGCGCACCTGCCGAAGCGCGCCGTGCGCCGGCGGGCCCACGAGCTCCTGGAGCGCTTCGACCTCACCCACGCCGCCCGCCGCCGGGTCGCCACCTACTCCGGGGGCATGCGCCGGCGCCTCGACCTGGCGATCAGCCTCGTCGCCGACCCGGACGTGCTCGTGCTCGACGAGCCCACCACGGGCCTCGACCCGGCGTCCCGCTCCCAGCTGTGGGAGGTGGTGCGCGGGCTCGCCGCGGACGGCACCACCATCCTCCTCACCACCCAGTACCTGGAGGAGGCCGACCGCCTCGCCGACACGATCGCCGTCCTCGCCGAGGGGGCCATCGCGGCGCGCGGCACCGCCGAGGAGCTCAAGGCGCTCGTCGCCGGGGACCACGTGCGCGTCACCTTCGACGACGCCGCGAGCCTCGCCACCGCCCGCGGGCTCGGCGTCGCCGGCCTCGACGCCGCGGAGGAGGACCTCCGGGCGCTCGCGCTGACCTTCCCGAGCGCCGAGCCCGTCCGCGCCATCCGGGACGTCCTCGACCGCGCCGAGTCGCGCGGCCTCGCCGTCGCGGGCGTGAGCGTGGTCAAGCCGACCCTCGACGACGTCTTCCTGGCGCTCACCGGCAGCGCCGCCACCCCCAGCACGTCCGGCACCACCGACCAGACCACCCCTGAGGAGGCCCTGCGATGACCACCACCCTGGCCCCGCCCGCGCGCACCGCGCACGGCGCGGTCCGCCCCGCGTCCGTCCACGCGCCCCTGCGCGACGTCGCCACCATGACCCGGCGCGAGGCGCGCCGCTCCCTGCGCTCGATCGACGGGCTCATCACCGCGTTCGCGCTGCCCGTGCTCATCATGTCGGCGTTCGTGATCGTCTTCGGCGGCGCCATCTCCGGCGGCACCGGGGGCGAGTACATCGACTACGTCGTGCCCGGCGTGCTCGTCATGTGCCTGGGCATGAACTCGGCCACGGCCGCCACGGGCGTGGCCCAGGACATGACCACGGGCACGATCGACCGCTTCAAGACGCTGCCCATCTTCTCCTCGTCGGCGCTGTGGGGGCACGTCATCGCGAGCGTCGTGCGCAACCTCGCCTCCGTGGTCGTGGTGATGCTGGTGTCGCTCGCGTACGGGTTCCGGCCCGACGCCGACCTCGGCCAGTGGCTCGGCTTCGTGGGGTTCGCGGTGCTCGCCGTGGTGACCTTCACCTGGCTCTGCGTCGTGCTCGGGCTGGTGCTGAGCGTCGAGGCGTCGATGTCCGTGAGCATGATCTTCCTCTTCGTCCCCTACCTCAGCTCGGGCTTCGTGCCGGTCGACACCATGCCGGACTGGCTGCACGGCTTCGCCGAGCACCAGCCGTTCACCCCGATCATCGAGTCGGTGCGCGGTCTCCTCGCCGGAGCGCCCGACGCCGGCACGATCGTCACGGCGTGCGTGTGGCTGGTGGGCTTCCTCGCGGCGAGCATCGTCGTCGGCGGCGTCCTGTACCGCCGTCGCACCGCCCGCTGACCCTCCGGACCCTGCTGTGAGCGGGCGTCCGGCCCTGTTCTCCCCGCGAGAAGGGCCGAACGCCCGCTCACCACGAGCCGGGGGCGATCAGGGATGATGACACCATGACGGACACGCCGGAGAAGGACCTGCCGGAGACCGACCCGCCCGGGCCCGACGTGCCGGAGCTCCCGCCGCGCCTCGCGCTCGCGTGGGGCGTCGCCGAGCGGCCGGAGCGCGTGCCCCGCCGCGAGCTGAGCATCGAGCGGATCGTCGAGGCCGCCGTCGAGATCGCCGACGCCGAGGGGCTCACCGGCGTGTCCATGGCGCGCGTCGCCAAGAGCCTCGGCTTCACCACGATGTCGCTGTACCGGTACGTCACCAGCAAGGACGACCTGCTGCTGCTCATGCAGGAGGCCGCCTTCGACGTCGAGTTCCCGCCGGCCCACGAGCCCGCCGACTGGCGGGCCGAGCTGCGCGAGTGGGCCCTCATGACGCTGGAGATGTACCGCCGGCACTCGTGGGTGCTGGACATCCCGATCACGGGTGCTCCCATGACGCCCAGCAACCTGCGCGCGGCGGACGCGGGGCTGCGGGCCCTGCGCTCGGCGCCGCTCGGCGACACCGAGAAGGTCGCCACGATCCTGCTCGTGAACGGGTACACCCGGAACTCCGCCCAGCTCGGCCGCGACCTGCAACGTGCGGCGGACCAGAACGACGGCGCCTACGACGCGGACGGCATCACCGGCACCCTGCGCTCGCTCGTCGACGAGGTGCGGTTCCCCTACCTGCGGCCGCTCGTGGAACGGGGGACGTACGTGCCCGAGGTCCCCGAGCTGGACGACACCCACGACGTCGCGTGGGGCCTCGAGCGCACCCTCGACGGCGTCGCCGCGTACGTCGCCGCGCGGGGGCCGGCCGGTGAGTCCGCCGGTGAGCCCGCCGGTGGGTCCGCCGCGGAGACGCCCGGCGACGCCCCGGCGGACGTCGACGTGGCCGAGGCGCTCGCCGTCGCGCAGCGGTACGCCTCCGACCCCAAGGTGAAGAAGGCCGCCGGCAGGCGCAAGGACGCCGAGCGGGGGCTCCGCGAGGAGCAGAAGAGGCTGCGCGAGCGGGAGAAGGCGCTGCGCGAGGCGCGCAAGGCGGAGGCCGAGGCCGTGCGGGCGGCGCGGGAGCGGGCCGGGCGCGACCGCTGACCCTTCGAGCAGGCGATCTTCCGCGGGAAACCCCCGGTTCCCGCGACAGATCGCCTGCTGGACGAGCGTGGGCGGGGCGCCGGTGGCGTGGACGCGTCGGCGGCCCGCGGGGGTGAATGGCAGAATCGGCGCGTGCCAGCCCAGACACCGACCACCCCGACCCCGGACGGTGACGTGGACCTCGCGCCCACCCGCGTCGAGGCGGAGAGCGCGGCCAGGCGGGCCGCCGACGAGGCCCGCGCGGCCGTCGTCTCCGCGCTGCGGACCGTGATCGCGGGCGACGTCGACTCCTCCTCGCGGCGGCGCGCGGAGTACTCCACCGACGCCTCGAACTACCGTGTCGTGCCCGACGTCGTGGCCTTCCCGCGCAGCTCGCGCGACGTGGTCCGCGGCCTCGAGGTGCTGCGGGAGCTCAAGATCCCGGTGACGGCCCGAGGTGCCGGCACCTCGGTGGCCGGCAACGCCGTGGGGCCGGGCGTGGTGCTCGACTTCTCCCGCCACCTGAACCAGGTGGTCTCGGTCGACGCGGAGGCCGGGACGGCGGTCGTCGAGCCGGGCACCGTGATGTCGTCCCTGCAGCGCGCGGGCGCCGCCCACGGCCTGCGCTTCGGCCCGGACCCGTCCACCCAGAACCGCGCCACGCTCGGCGGGATGATCGGCAACAACGCGTGCGGCCCGCACGCCGTGGCCTACGGGCGCACGGCCGACAACGTGGTGGAGCTCGACGTCGTCGACGGGCGCGGCAGGCGCTTCACCGCCGGCCGCGGCGACGCGACGTTCGCCGCCGTGCCGGGCCTGGCGGAGCTCGTGCGCGAGAACCTCGCGCTGATCCGCACGCAGTTCGGCCGGTTCGGCCGCCAGGTCTCGGGCTACTCGCTGGAGCACCTGCTGCCGGAGAACGGCTCCGACCTGGCCAAGGCGCTGGTCGGCACCGAGGGCACGCTCGTCACCGTGCTCGGCGCCACGCTGCGCATGGTGCCGGTGCCGACGGCGCCCACGCTGGTCGTCCTCGGCTACCCGGACATGCCGGCGGCGGCCGACGACGTCCCGCACCTGCTCGGCCACCAGCCGCTCGCGATCGAGGGCCTCGACGCCCGCCTGGTCGACGTCGTGCGCAAGGCCAAGGGCGAGGCGTCCGTACCGGCCCTGCCCGACGGCGCGGGCTGGCTGATGATCGAGGTCGGCGGCGCGAGCCAGGACGAGGCGAGCGCGCGCGCCGAGGCGATCGTGACGTCGTCGTCCGCCCTGTCCTCGCTGGTGCTGCCCGCGGGGCCGGACGCCACCAAGATGTGGCAGATCCGCGCCGACGGCGCGGGGCTCGCGGGCCGCACGCCCGCGGGCGAGCAGGCGTGGCCGGGCTGGGAGGACTCCGCCGTCCCGCCCGAGCGCCTGGGCGCGTACCTGCGCGACCTCGAGCAGCTCATGGAGCGCTACGGCGTCGACGGGCTGCCCTACGGGCACTTCGGCGACGGGTGCGTGCACCTGCGGATCGACATCCCGATGGAGACGTCGGGCTCGGTGCTGCGCACCTTCATGACCGACGCCGCCCGGCTGGTGGCGTACCACGGCGGCTCGCTGTCGGGGGAGCACGGCGACGGCCGCGCCCGCTCCGAGCTGCTGCCGCTGATGTACTCGCCGGAGGCGATCCGGCTCATGGAGCAGTTCAAGGCGCTCTTCGACCCGGACGACCTGCTCAACCCCGGCGTCGTCGTGCGCCCCGCGGCCGTCGACGCCGACCTGCGCCGTCCCGCGGCGAAGGCCGTGCTCTCGACCCTGCCCGTGGGGGACCGGGGGCTCGTGGGCTCGGGCTCGTTGCGCGGCATCGCGAAGAAGGCGGGACACTCCGGCTTCTCCTTCGCGCACGACCACCACGACCTCACGACCGCCGTGCACCGCTGCGTCGGCGTCGGCAAGTGCCGGGCCGACAACCACGCCTCCGGCGGGTTCATGTGCCCCAGCTACCAGGCGACGAAGGACGAGAAGGACGTGACCCGCGGGCGGGCGCGCGTGCTGCAGGAGGCCGTCAACGGCACCCTCGTGGGCGGGCTCACGGCACCGGAGGTGCGCGAGTCGCTCGACCTGTGCCTCAGCTGCAAGGCATGCTCGTCCGACTGCCCGGCGGGCGTCGACATGGCGCAGTACAAGTCCGAGGTGCTGCACCGTACCTACAAGGGGAAGCTGCGCCCCGTCGACCACTACGCCCTCGGCTGGCTGCCCCGCTGGGCGCGGCTCGCGGGCGGGATGCCGCGGTTCGTCAACAAGGTGCTCGGCGTGCGGTGGATTGCCAAGGCGGTGCTGTGGGCGGGCGGCATGGACACCCGCCGCCAGATGCCGCAGTTCGCCGAGATCCCGTTCCGCACCTGGTGGAAGCGGGGCTGGGCGTCGCACGGCGTGCCCGGTCTGGGTGCGGGCAAGACGCCGCACGACCGCCCCGCCGGGGAGCGGCCGAAGGTCGTGCTGTGGGCGGACTCGTTCAGCGACGCGCTCGCGCCGTCCGTGCCGCAGGCCGCGGTGAAGGTGCTCACGGAGGCCGGGTACGACGTCGTCGTGCCCGACCAGCAGGCGTGCTGCGGCCTCACCTGGATCTCGACCGGTCAGCTCGACGGCGCGCGGCGGAGGCTGTCGCAGCTGTTGTCCGTGCTCGGCCCGTACGCCGTCAACGGCATCCCGATCCTCGGGCTGGAGCCGTCGTGCACGGCGGTGCTGCGCTCGGACCTGCTGGACCTGTTCCCCGACGACCCGCGCGCCCAGGCGGTCGCCGACGCGACCCGCACGCTCGCGGAGCTGCTCACCTCGCCCGAGACCGCCCCGGCCGCAGGGTCGGGCTGGGAGATGCCGGACCTGTCGGACCTCACCGCCGTCGTGCAGCCGCACTGCCACCAGCACTCGGTGATGGGCTTCGACGCCGACGAGGCCCTGCTGCGCGCCGCGGGCGCCGAGATCAAGGTGCTGGCGGGCTGCTGCGGGCTCGCCGGCAACTTTGGCATGCAGAAGGGGCACTACGACGTGTCGGTCGCCGTGGCCGAGAACGCGCTGCTGCCCGCGCTGCGCGAGCGGGCCGAGGGCACGGAGTACATCGCCGACGGCTTCTCGTGCCGCACCCAGGCCGTGCAGCTGGAGGGCACGCAGGGCAAGGCGCTCGTGGAGGTCATCGCCGAGCGCCTCGACACCGCGAGGTAGTCCCCGAACCCGCGAGGTAGTCCCCGAACCCGCGAGGTAGTCCGAGAATTGCCGAGGTAGTTCGAGATCTCGTGAGGTAGTGAACTACCTCACCGATTTTCGAACTACCTCGGCAATTTTCGGACTACCTCGCGGAGATCTGGACTACCTCGCGGGGCGGCGGACGAGGGCGAGCACGCCGGAGCGGGCGGGCTCGGGGAGCTCCGGCACGAGGACGACGAGCGACTCGAGGAGCAGCTGCTCCAGCTCGTCGCGCGAGATGCCGCTGCCGCCGAGCCAGGCCGCGGTGACGTTCTCGACGAGCGCCACCCACCCGCGCGCCAGGAGCTGCAGCCGGCTGCTCGGGGTGAAGCCGATCAGCCCCGCCGTGGCGGTCATCCGCCCCACGAGCGCCGTCCGCACGCGCTGCAGCGCCTCCTCGGTGGCGTCGTCGCCGGCGAGCGCACCGCGCCAGACGTCCTCCCAGACGCGGCGGTGGGCCGTGACGGAGCCCAGGAACTGCGACATCGCGTGCGCCGGACGGTCGGCGAGGGGACGATCGTCGGGTGCCAGCAGAGTCTGCTCCAGGTCGGACACCGCCTCGAGGGCGACCGTGCGGCGCAGCGCGGTGGTGGAGCCGAAGTAGTGGAAGACGAGCGCCTTCGACGCCCCCGCGCGGGCGGCGGCCGTCGCCGGCGTCAGCGCCTCCAGGCCCGCCGTCTCCGCCTCGGCGACGGCCGCCTCGAGGAGCTGGCGACGCCGGTCCGACGGCTCGTGGCGCGTGCGGGGGCGGGGCGTGGCGGAGGTCATGGGGACCGTTCTACGGCTTTATTGACCACCAGTCAACACCGGTCGTAGAGTCGTTGACCGCAAGTCAACAGGACGTCGGGGGACGGGGGCAGGGTGCAGATCACGCTGAGCGGGGTGCGGGTCGAGGGACGTCGCGACCCGATGCTGGAGTCCACGGACCTCACCTGGTCGACGGGGGAGTGCCTTCTCGTCGCGGGTGAGCCCGGGCACGGGCACACCGCCCTCGCCCTCGTCGCGACCGGGCGCTTCGTCCCGTCGTCCGGCACGGTGCGGCTCGACGGCGCGGTCGTGCCCCCGTCCGCGCTGCGCGCCCGCACCGCCGTCGTCGACGTGCCCGGCATCAGCGAGCCCGACGACGCGCTGTCCCTCGCCGACATCGTCGCGGAGGGGCTGGCCCTGGCCGGACGGCGGTCGCTGCCGCGCGACGTGTCGCGGTGGCTCGAGGAGCGGTCGCTCACCGACGAGCGCGGGCGCCGGGTGGACCAGCTGCCCGGCGTCGTGCGGACCGCCGTGCTGGCCGCGCTGGCCACGGAGAACCCGGACGTGCGGTTCGTCGTGCTGACGCTGCCCGACCGGCACGGCGGCGAGCCGTCCGGCTGGTGGGAGACGGCGCGCACGCTGGCGGCGTCCGGGCTCGGCGTCCTCGTGCAGTCCACGCGGTCGTCCGCGCGCGACCTGGGCGTCGACCTGCCGCCGGCGCGCGGCGCCACCCTGCACGAGCCGCCGCAGGTGGTGCGGCGCGAGCAGCCCGGCGCGCCCGTCGAGGAGACGGGCGCGACCGCCGTCCTCCCGGTCGCGGTGCCGTCCGGACCCCCGGCGACGGAGCCCGAGCGGCCGACCGACCAGGATCCCGTACCGGTGGCCGTGGCCGCCGCGCCCGAGCCGGGTCCCGAGGCCGAGGACGGGCTGGAGATCGAGGACGAGCTGGACCCGTCACCTGAACCCGAGGCCCGCGCCGAGGAGGAGCTCGACCCGCTCGACGCCGCTCCCCCCGAGGGCAGTCCGTCCGACGGCCCGGCCGACAGCTCGTCCGACGTCCCGGCCGACGGTGCGGACCACACCCCGGTGCACGACACCCCGATCCACGACAGCCTGGCCGCGACACCGGCCGACGACCTGCAGGAGGAGGCCCGATGACCGCGGTCCGGCTCGCCCTCTCGGAGCTCAGGCGCCTCGCCGCCGGGCGCCTCCCCAAGCTCGCGATCCTCGCCATGGCCCTGATCCCCACGCTGTACGCAGGGCTGTACCTCTTCGCCAACCACGACCCGTACGGGCAGCTCGAGCAGGTGCCGGCCGCCGTCGTCGTGCAGGACGAGGGCACGACGACGACCGACGCCGAGACCGGGGAGACGACGGAGCGGGACTTCGGGCGGAAGGTCGCCGACCAGCTGCTCGACGACGGCGGGTTCGGCTGGGTCGAGACCAGCCAGGCCGACGCCGAGGCGGGCGTGCGCTCTGGGCGCTACGACGCCGCGCTGGTCATCGGCCCGACGTTCTCGGCCGACCTGGCCTCGGCGGGCGAGTTCGAGCCGCAGCAGGCCAGCCTCACGCTCATCACGAACGACGCGAACAACTACCTCGCGCGCACGATCTCGGACACGATCGTGGGCAAGGTGCGCGACTCCATCGCGGAGGAGGTCGGCACGGAGGCGGCCGACACGTTCCTGCGCGGGTTCGCGTCGATCCACACCAACCTCGCGGACGCGGTGGACGGTGCGAAGAAGCTGCTGAAG
This sequence comes from Isoptericola sp. NPDC019693, assembly GCF_044389085.1. Lineage (NCBI taxonomy): Bacteria > Bacillati > Actinomycetota > Actinomycetes > Micrococcales > Promicromonosporaceae > Isoptericola > Isoptericola sp. NPDC019693. The sequence goes on from NZ_JBIRXP010000002.1 coordinate 280,769, forward strand.
GGGGCGACGTCGCTCGACGACGGCCTCGCGGACGCGGACGACGGCGCGCACACCCTCGCCGACGGCGCGGCGCAGGCGGCCGACGGCGCCGCCACCCTGGACGGCAAGGTCGGCACGCTGGCGTCGGCGGTCGGTCAGCTCGACGACGGCGCGGGCGAGCTCGCGTCCGGGCTCGGCACGCTGGAGGACAGGACGGCGGACCTGCCCGCCCAGACGCAGAAGCTCGCCGACGGCGCGGCCCAGGTCGCCGACGGCAACGCGCAGGTGGCGCAGTACGGGCAGGAGGCCGCGGACGCGGCGGGGCAGGTGCTGCCGACCCTCGACGCCGCGCGCTCCGACGCCGCCGACGCCCTGGACCAGGGGCGCGCGGAACTGGACCAGCAGCTCGCCGACCTCTGCGCGCAGGTGCCGGACGACGCCGCAGACCTCGCCGCGCAGTGCGCCGACCTGCGCACGCAGGCGCTCGACCGCCTCGACGCCACGCGCGCCGACGTCGACGGCGCCCTCGACACGCAGCGCAAGGACGTGCAGTCGGCGGTGACGACGGTCGAGGGCGCGTCCGAGAAGCTCGACCAGCTCGCCGACGGCTCCCGGCAGGTGGCCGACGGTGCCGCCACGCTCGCCGGCGCGACGCCGCAGCTCACCGCCGGCATCGCGTCGGCGGCGGACGGCGCGGACCGCCTCGCCGACGGCACGGGTCAGCTCGCCGCCGCCACGCCCGCGCTGGTCGACGGCGTGCACCGGCTCGCCGACGGCACCGGTCAGGTCTCGGACGGGGCCACGACGCTCGCCTCCGGCACGGCGAAGCTCGCGGACGGCTCGGGGGAGCTGAAGAACGGCGTGCAGGAGCTGCACGACGGGCTCGCCGAGGGCCTCGGCAAGGTCCCCGATCTCGACGACCAGACGCGCGAGGACACGGCGTCGACCATCGGCAACCCGCTGGAGGTGCGCAACGACGCCCTGTCGTCGGCGGGCACCTACGGTGCGGGCCTCGCCCCGTTCTTCCTGTCGCTGGCCACGTGGATCGGCGCGTACGTGCTGTTCCTGCTGGTGCGGCCGCTGTCGACGCGGGCGCTGGCGGCGGGCCGCTCGGCGTTCGCCACGGCGCTGGGCGGGTGGGCGACGCCGGCCGCGATCGGCGTCGTGCAGGTGGCGGCGATGTTCGCGGTGACGAAGTTCGCGCTCGACATCCAACCGTCGTACGGGCTGTTCACGGCGCTGTTCCTCGTCCTCGTGTCGGGCACGTTCGTCGCGATCCTCCAGGCGTTGAACGTCTGGCTGGGCGCGGCGGGCCAGTTCCTGGGCCTGGTGCTGATGCTGGTGCAGCTCGTCACCGCGGGCGGCACGTTCCCGTGGCAGACGATCCCGCAGCCGCTCAAGGCGATGCACCAGTTCATGCCGATGACGTACGCCGTCGAGGGGCTGCGCCAGCTCCTGTACGGCGGCAACCTCGCCACCGTCGTGCGTGACGTCACCGTGCTGCTCGGCGTGCTCGTCGTCGCGCTGGCGCTCACCACGCTCGCGGCCCGCAGGCAGCGGGTGTGGACCGTGACCAAGCTGCAGCCGGAGCTCGTCCTCTGACCTCTTCACGGGCCCGCCGAACAGGCGGTTGACACCGTTATCGCGGTCCCGAGCACGCGATAACGGTGTCAACCGCCTGTTCGGCAAGGCGGCAGGATGGGCCCGTGGAGTTCCAGGACGTGGTGCGCAGACGGCGGATGGTGCGGCGGTTCACGGACGAGCCCGTGCCGCCCGAGACGGTGGACCGGCTGGTGCGCAACGCGGTGCGCGCGCCCAGCGCGGGGTTCTCGCAGGGGTGGTCCTTCCTCGTGCTGACCGAGCCGGAGGACCGCGAGCGGTTCTGGACGGCGGCGACGCCGGCCGCCTCCGAGCGCGACATGTCGGCCTGGCTCACGGGCATGCGCACCGCGCCGGTGCTCGTCGTCGCGCTGTGCTCGAAGGACGCCTACCTCGGGCGGTACGCCGAGGCGGACAAGGGGTGGACCGACCGCGACGAGGCGCGCTGGCCGGTGCCGTACTGGCACGTCGACGCGGGCATGGCGTCCCTGCTCATGCTGCAGACGGCGGTCGACGAGGGGCTCGGCGCCTGCTTCTTCGGGATCGGCGCGGGCGAGATGCCGGCCTTCCGCGAGGCCTTCGGCATCCCCGACACGTGGGTGCAGACGGGCGTCGTCGCCGTCGGGCACCCCGCCGACGGCGGGGCGAAGGGCTCCCCGACGCGCCGTCGCCGCAAGCCGCTGGAGGACGTCGTGCACCGCGGGCGGTGGTGACCCTCACCGGTCATGCGCTGACGGAGCGCACCGCTGCGGCGAGCGCCGCCACCGCGTCGTCCACCCGCGCGTCGGCGAGGTTGCCGTACCCGACGACGAGGGCCTCTGCTCCCGTCGCCGCGGCCGACACGCGGTAGCGGCGGAGGTCCGCGACGCCGACGTCGCGCGCGGCGGCCGCGCGGACGACCGCGGCGGCGGGCACGCCGTCGGGCAGCCCGAGCACCACGTGCAGCCCCGCCGCGAGCCCGCTCACGGGCAGGTCGGGCAGCGCGGTGCCGAGGGCGTCGAGCAGCGCCGCACGACGGTGGCGGAACCGGCCCCGGGAGGCGCGCAGGTGCCGCTCGTAGCCGCCGTCGGTGAGGAACCGGGCGAGCGCGAGCTGGTCGAGCGTCGACGGGGCGGGACCGCCCGCGTCCGCGCCCAGCCGCTCCCGCCAGCGCGGCGGCAGCACCAGCCAGCCCAGGCCGAAGGCGGGGGAGACCGTCTTGCTGAGCGAGCCGAGCAGGGCCACGCGGCCGGGGTCGTGACCCTGGAGCGCCGCGACCGGGCGGCGGTCGTAGCGGAACTCGGCGTCGTAGTCGTCCTCCACCACGAGGCCGTCGACGGCGCGCGCCCACGACACGAGCGCGTCGCGCCGCGCGGGCGCGAGGGCCACGCCAGTGGGGAACTGGTGCGCCGGCGCCACCAGCGCCGCCCTGGCGCCGGTCCGTGCGGCCGCCGCGGCGAGCGCGTCGACGTCCACCCCGCGGCCGTCCACGGGCACCGGCACGGCGACCAGTCCGGCGTCGCGGGCGACGTCCCGCAGCCGCCCCCAGCTCGGGTCCTCCACCAGGAGCGTGCGGTGGCCGGCGGACCGCAGCGCGCGGGCCAGGCGTGCCATCCCGTCGGTGGCCCCGTGGGTCACGAGGACGTCGTCGGGGCCGGCGCACGTGGACCGGGCGCGCGCCAGGTACTCGACGACGGCGGTGCGTGCCCCGAGGTGGCCCGCGGGGTCGGGGGCGCCCAGCTCGGCGTCGGGGGTGTCGGCCAGCGCGTCGCGGAGCGCCCGCAGCCAGGCCGCCCGCGGGACGTGCCGCAGGTCGGGGACGCCGGGCGCGAGGTCCAGGTGGGCGCGGCGCGCGGGGGTCGCGCCGGACGTCGGGTGCGACGTCGCGTGCTTCGGCGTGGCGTGCGCGGCCGCCCCGGCGGCGATCCGCGTGCCGGACCCGACGCGGGCCTCGCAGAACCCCTCGGCGACGAGCTGGCCGTACACCTCCGTCACGACCCACCGTGACACCCCGAGCGTCTCCGCGAGGGCGCGCGACGGCGGGAGCGCGGCACCGCCCGGGACACGTCCGGCGTGCACGGCGTCCCGGACGGCCCGCTCGAGCCGCGCGACCAGCGGGGCGTCGTCGTCCCCGAGGTCGAGCACGGTGTCCCACGCCAAGACGGGATTGGTCTGGGCCGGTGCCATGGAATTGGACGGTACACCCGGGCCGATCCGTTCGTAGCGTCGTGGGTGTCGGCGGGCGTCCCGCCCCGCACGACCGGAAACCCGGACAGGAGCACCCATGCGCTACCGCACGATCGGCGACGGCACCACGTCCTTCGAGGTCAGCACGCTGTGCCTCGGCACCATGTGGTTCGGCACCCGGACGGACGAGGAGACGTCCTTCGCGATCCTCGACCGCTTCGTCGAGGCCGGCGGCACCTTCCTCGACACCGCCAACAACTACAGCTCGTGGATCGGCGGCACCGGCCGCGACAGCGAGGACGTCCTCGGACGCTGGCTCGCTTCCCGGGGCAGCCGCGACCAGGTGCGCCTCGCCACCAAGGTGGGCGCCGCCAAGAAGGACCCGAACCTGCCGCTGCAGCAGGTGCCGCCCACGAACTACCAGGGCCTCGGCGCCGAGACGATCGCGTGGGAGGCGCGCGAGAGCCTCCGGCACCTCGGCGTCGACCACGTCGACGCCTACTACGGCCACGTCGACGACTACGACACCCCGCTCGCCGAGACGGTCGGCGCGTTCGGCAAGCTCCAGGCCGAGGGCCTGGTCGGGATCACCGGCATCTCCAACGTGGCCCTGCACCGCGTGGTCGAGGCGCGCGAGGAGGCCCGCCGCCAGGGCGTCGCGCCGTACGGCCTGGTGCAGCAGCAGCTCACCTACCCCTACCCGCGGCCCGACGTCGGCCGGCACAACTGGGCGTCGTACGAGCTGCTGGACTACGCCCGCGCGTCGTCCGAGGCGGGCAGCCCGCTCGCCGTCGTCGCGTACTCCCCGCTCATGCAGGGGGCGCTGGTGCGCGACGACCGGCCGCTGTGGGACGGCTTCGACCACCCGACGACGCACGAGCGGCTGCGCGTGCTGCGCGAGGTCGCGGACGAGGTCGGCGCCACGCCGAACCAGGTGGTGCTCGCCTGGCTGCTGGGCGGCCCGGTGCCGGTGGTCCCGGTCGTCGGGGCCGGCAGCCTCGCCCAGCTCGAGGAGATCCTCGGCGCCGCCGAGCTCGACCTCGACGACGAGCTGCGGGCGCGCCTCGACTCCGTGTGACCGACTCCGTGTGACCGGCGGCGTGTGACCGGCGGCGTGCACGCGCCGCCCTTGACCCTGACGCCGGCGTCAGGTCCTAGCGTCCAGCTCATGGAGATCACCGATCAGATCGCCCTGGTCACCGGGGCCAACAGGGGGCTGGGCCGCCACTTCGTCACCGAGCTGCTGGAGCGTGGGGCCGCGAAGGTCTACGCCGCGGCACGACGGCCGGAGGAGGTCGACGTCCCGGGCGCGACGCCGCTGCGCCTGGACGTGACCGACGACGCCTCGGTGGCCGCGGTCGCCGAGCGCGCGCAGGACGTCACGATCCTCGTCAACAACGCGGGGGTGGCGACGCTCAGCCCGTTCCTCGGCGGGGACCTCGCGGGCGCCCGCCAGGAGATGGAGGTCAACTACTGGGGCGCGCTGCGGATGGTCCGTGCGTTCGCGCCGGTCCTCGGGCGCAACGGCGGCGGCGGGATCCTCGACGTCCTGTCCCAGAGCGCCTTCCGGGCGTTCGGGTTCGCGGACACCTACGGGGCGGCGAAGGCCGCGGCCTGGCAGCTGACCAACGGTGCCCGGCTCGAGCTGGCCGGCCAGGGCACGCAGGTCACCGGGCTGGCCATGGCTCTCGTCGACACGGACATGTCGGACTGGGCCAGGGCGGAGGGCACCTGGGAGCTCGCCGAGCCGGGCGACATCGTGCGCCAGGCGCTCGACGGCTTCGAGGCCGGCGCCTTCGAGGTGCTCGGCGACGAGCTGACCCGCGAGTGGCGGTCCCGGCTCGGCGAGCCGGCCGAGGCGCTGTACCCGCAGGCGGCGCCCCAGCCGGCGGGTCAGCACTGATCGACGGGCCGCCGGGATGCGGAGCGCCGGGAGCGTCGTTGACGACGGTGTGCTGAAGATCGGCGAGGTCGCGCGACGCGCCGGCGTGAGCGTGCGCGCGCTGCGCTACTACGAGGAGCAGGGGCTGCTGGAGACGGTGCGCTCCTCCGCCGGGCACCGCCTCTACGACGAGACGGCCGTCGAGCGGGTCCGGTTCTACCAGCAGCTCTATGCGGCCGGCCTGACCAGCGGCAACATCGCCCAGCTGCTGCCCTGCGTCGACTCGGGTCACACCGACCACGAGCAGCGCGCGATGCTGCACCAGCAGCGCGCGCTGCTCCGGGACCGGATGGACGACCTCGCCGCGGCGATCGCCCGCCTGGACACGGTGATCGCCGAGGCCGACGCGCGCTCCTGAGCGGTCCGGGACCTCAGGGGAGGGGCAGGTCGAGCCCGTGCCGCAGCCGGTCGCGGACGCCGCGGGGCAGCTCGCCCCAGTCGTCGACCGTGTCGAGATCGACGGCGGTGCCCGACCGGTGCACGACGACCGGCCGCAGTCCGGTGCGCTGGGCCTCGCCGACGTGCGCCGCGCGCGACCCCTCGCCGAAGCGGAACACGAACGGCACGCTGGCGGGCAGCACCAGCAGGTTCGTGCCCGCCAGGTGCCGGTCGGTCGCGACGACGACGGGCGGCGCGTCGTCGGCCGTCGCGCTGGTCCCCGCGGCGAGCAGGGCCGCGACGTCGTCGGGCGCGAGGAGCGGCAGGTCCGCGTGCGCGACGAGCAGCCGTCCCGCACCGCGCGCGAGCGCGGCCTCCCGGCCGACGTCCAGCGCCGCGTTCAGTCCCGGGCGGTCCGGCGGCTGCGCGATCACCTCGACGCTCGGCGCGGCAGTTCGGGTTCGGACCGGCAGTTCGGACTGCCGCCCCGAGCCCGAACTGCCGTCGTGAGCGCGGGAGCCGAGGGTCTCGGCGGCGAACGGCACGTCGGCGGTCACCACGAGCACGCGGTCCACGCCGTCCGACGCGAGGAGGACGGCGACGACATGCCGGGCGAGCGCCGCGACCAGCCGCCGTCGCGCGGCCGGGTCGAGGGAGGACGCCAGCCGCGACTTGCCCGAGACGCCGTCGCGCAGGGGCACCAGCGCGACGGTCCCGCCGACGTCGCGACCCGGTGCGCTCATCCGAGGGCGAGCAGGTCGCGGGCCAGGCGCTCGCGTCCGGCGGCGCCGCCCATGATCGTGTCGGTGACGACCACCTCGAGGCCGAGGTCGCGGATCGGGCCGGCGAGGGCGGCGTCGGCGTCGTCCACGACCATGACGTCCACGAGGTCCGCGTAGAGGCGGGCGACGCCCAGCGCGGACACCTCGTGCCCCAGCGTCTCCAGGATCTGCGCCGCCGGGCCCTTGATCGCCTGCCCGCCGACGATCGGGCTCACCGCCACGCGCCGCGCCGGCGACGCGAGCACGGCGTCCCGCACCCCGGGCACGGCCAGCACCGGCTCCACCGACAGGAACGGGTTGGACGGCGCGACGACGAGCAGGTCGGCGCCCGCGACGGCGTCGAGCACGCCGGGCGCGGGCCGGGCGGCGGTGACGCCGTCGAGCTCGATCCCCAGCACGGCGTCGGCGTGCTGCCGGCGCACGAAGTACTCCTGGAACGCGACCCGCCCGGACGGCGTGTCGACGAGCGTGCGCAGCCGGTCGTCGGTCACCGGCAGCAGGCGGGCCCGCACGCCGAGCGACGTCGCGAGCCGCGCCGTCACCGCGTGCAGCGGCTGCCCCTCGCGCAGCGCGGCCGTCCGCACGACGTGGGTCGCCAGGTCCCGGTCGCCCAGCGTGAACCACGTGTCCTCGCCGAGCCGGGCGAGCTGGTCGAGGGTCGTGTACGTCTCGTCGGTCAGCCCCCAGCCGCGGGTCTCGTCGTTCAGCCCGGCGAGCGTGTACATGACCGTGTCGAGGTCGGGGGAGACCAGCAGGCCGTGCCGCTCGGTGTCGTCGCCGACGTTGACGACGACGGTGAGGCCGCCGTCGGGCGCCGGGGCGCCGTCGTCGGGCAGGGCGAGGGCGAAGCCGTGCGCCAGGCGGGCGCCGCCGACCCCGCCGGCGAGAAGGGTGACGCGTGTGCTCACCCGACGAGCCTACGGTCCTCGCCACCCACCCCGAGGCGCCGAACAGGCGGTTGACACCGTTATCGCGGCAGCACGGCCGCGATAACGGTGTCAACCGCCTGTTCGGCACGCAGAATGAGCACATGGCCGTCTTCGCTTTCTCCGTCGCCCCGCTCGGCGCAGGCGAGTCCGTGGCGGACTCCGTCGCCGCCGCCGTCCGCATCGTCCGCGAGTCGGGGCTCCCGACCCGGACCACCGCCATGTTTACCGAGATCGAGGGGGACTGGGACGAGGTGATGCCGGTGATCCAGCGCGCCACGGAGGCCGTGGGCGCCGGCGGGCACCGCGTGTCGCTGGTGCTCAAGGCGGACATCCGCCCCGGCTACACCGGCCAGCTCGACGCGAAGGTGGCACGGGTCGAGGAGCGCCTCGCCGACGACGGCGGCACCGGGCACGCGTAGCCTCGCGGCGCCCCGCGAGACCTCGCCGGACCTCGCCGCGGGCGGCCTCACGCTCCGGCGCGCGGCTGGGAGCCCGCTGTGGTACACGCCACGGCGCGGGGGCCGTAGGCTTGCCCCGGGATCCGGCCGCCGGGGTCGGATCCGATCCAGGAGTGGTGTGCAATGCCCCTGTTCGAGGTCGATGCCCAGAGGCCCCTCCTCGTCCAGTCCGACCGGTCGCCCGCGGCAAGCGCCCCCGGCGTCGGGACCACCGCCCACCGGGTGGTGGACAGTCACATCGACGGTCTGCTCGGCGAGCAGATCTTCCCGGTCAGTCCCGGCACCGGCCCGGACGAGCCGCACCTGCTGGCCCTCGACGCCACCGGGTCGCCGGTCGTCGTCGAGCTGGTCGCCGACCTGGACCGCGCCGCCCTCACGCGGGCGCTCGACCACGCCGGCGCGGCGGGCCGGCTGACGCGCGGCGCCCTGGCCGAGCGGTACCACGGCGGCCCTGCGGCGTTCCATCGCGACGTCGCCGCGTTCTACGACAGCGTGCCGATCACCCGCTCGCAGCCGGGTCGCAGCAGCGCGCGCCTGATCGTCATCTGCCAGGAGGCGAGCGAGGAGATCCTCAACGCCGTCGACTTCCTGCGCCAGCCCACCATGCCCGTCGAGGTGCTGAAGATGGGCGTCGTGCACAGCGCCGACGGGCGCCGGTTCGTGGACGTCTCGCCGCTGGTGATCCACCCGGCGTCCGCGCCGTCGGCCCCGAGCCTGTCCGCGCCCGCCGCGGCCCCGGCGCTGTCGCGCGACACGATCGCCGACGGCGACGAGCCCTCGCCGGGCGCGCGCGACGGCGTGGACCCCGAGACCTTCGCGGAGGGCGTCGCCGTCGGCCTCGCGCTGGGCGGCAAGATGCCAGCCTCCGTGCAGGCGCCCCGCGAGCGGGCGGAGTCGGCCCCGCCGTCGCGGACCCGGCGCCGTGCCGCTCGCCCGCGGACCGACGGCGACGGCCCGTCCGCGGGGGCGGGTCCGGACGGGGGGCTGCCCGTCCCGCCGGTGCCGGCGCCGCCGGCCCCCGCGCCGAGGCCCACACCGCTCCCGAGCCCTGCCGCCGGGCTCGACGACGACCTCGACCTGACCCGCGAGCGGCCGCCGCTGCCCGGGTCGGCCCCGCGCCGCCGCTCGCGGTCGGACCGCTTCACGTCGCGGCCGGAGCTCGACGCTGCGGCGCCGGAGCCCGAGCGCCCGGCGGGCTACGGGGACGCGTTCGCGCAGGCCGCGGCGCCCGCGTTCGACCTGCCGGTGCCGGAGCCGCGCTGGTCCGGGGTCGAGGACGACCTGCCCCGCCTGCAGGTGCCGCCGCTCGAGCCGCCGCGCCTGCGCACCCCGCCGGACGACCCGCTGGAGCCGCGCTGGACGCCCGCGCCGCACGACCACGGTTACGACCCGCTGACCTCGCCCGTCCCGCCCCCGCCGGAGCCGTTCGCGGCTCCCGCGCCGTGGGCGCCGCCGCCCGCCGCGACCGACGACGAGGTGGACCCGGACCTCGTCGCGCTGGCCGGCACGCTGGTGCACCCGACGACGATCGTGTGGTCGCGCCCGCGTCGCCGCCAGTACTTCGAGGCCGTGCTGCACCAGGACGGCGCCATCCAGCTCGCCGACGGTTCCCGCTACTGGCACCCCGACCACGCGGCGTCCGCCGCCTCGGGCTCGCCCACCGCCGACGGCTGGAGCGTCTGGCGCCTCGGCGCCGAGGGGCCCACGCTGCTGGACGCCTTCCGGCACCGCTTCGCCTGAGCGGTGCCGGCCGCGCGGGGCTAGCGCGCCCCGGCTGACTCGCGTCCTCGCGCCGCACGGCGCGCTTTGACAGGCCCAGTCGTCGCATCAATACTGTACTGACGAGTCAGACTAGTTTGTGGGAGGCGGGCCGAGATGGTGGGAACGGCGGTCGGGTCGGTGCGGCGGCGAGCCCTGGTGGTGGGTTCGGGGATGGCGGGGTGCGCGGCGGCGTGGTGGCTGGATCGCGAGGGGTGGGAGGTCGTCCTCGTCGACAAGAAGGTCGAACCCTTCCCGAGCAGCTACCTGATCCAGCTGGACGCCGAAGCCATCCGGGTGCTGCGGTTGATGGGCGGGCAGCAGATCCTGGACGAGGCGACCTATGCCGCGCCGGAGACGTCGTTGCGGTGGGGCACGCGCAAGGTCCGCGAGGTCCGGTTCGACATGGGCGAGGGGTGGCGGCTTGCCCGTCGTTCCGTCCTGCTGTCGCGGTTGTTCGAGCACGTGCCCGCCGCCGTCGAGGTGCGGATGGGCATGGAACTCGAGGCGCTGGAGCACCGGAGCGAGGACGTGCAGGCCAGGTTCGCCGACGGGTCGAGCGGGTCCTTCGACATCGTGGTCGGGGCGGACGGGCTGCACTCGACGGTGCGCCGGCTGACGCTGGCGTCCGAGGAGCAGAGCGTGTACCGCAACGGCCTGTCCCACGTGTGGATCAACGCCGACGTGCCGCTGCCCGACGGGCGGGCGGTGATCGCGGCCCGCGAGGGGATGCTGATGCTGATCTACCCCTTCCTGGACACCGACCAGACATCGATCTGCGCGGCCGTTCCCGTGCCCGGGGCGGCCCGGCCGGACATGGGGATGCTGAAGGATCGGGTGTGCGACGCCGTCGAGCGACTCGGTCCGGAGATGCGGGCGGTCGCGGTGGCGGCGCGCAAGTCCGAGGACACGAAGCTGACCCGGTTCTCCCAGACCCGCCTGCCGCGCTGGTACACCCGGCGCGTGGTGCTCCTCGGTGACGCCGCGCACTGCATCGACCCGCTGTCGGGGATGGGTGCGCACGCGTCGCTGCCCGGCGCGAAGGCGCTCGCCGAGGCGCTGCGGGACACCGACGACGTCACGGCCGCGTTCGCCCGGTTCGAGGCCGAGATGCGGCCCTTCGCCCGGACGGCGCAGACCATCACCGCGCGGGCCGTGGAGTTCAGCACCGGTACCCAGGGGCGCAGCCGAGCAGCGTCGGTGGCAGGGATGGCGGGCGACCTGCTCGCCACCGTCCCGGCCACGCTGACGCGGTCCGCCGTCCGCCGGCGCGCCAGGGCGATCGCCGGAGCCAGGCCATGAGCGCCGCCCGGTAGAACGCGGCCCCGTCGTGGCCGGTCACCGGGTCGTGCGGTGACCGGGCACACTGGTCGCCGAGCGATGCCGCCACCCGCACGTGAGAGAGAGATCGATGGGACGCACAGCAGGTCGAGGGCCCGAGGACACCAAGAGGTTGATCCTGGACGCCGCGAAGGGGGTCGTCGTGGAGCAGGGCGCCCGCGCGACCCTGGACGACGTCGCGGTCGCCGCCGGGCTGACGCGCGGGGCGGTCATCTACCACTACAGCTCGAAGAACGCGCTGTGGCTGGCGCTGGCGCATGACGTGACGGACCAGTTCCGCCGGGACGTGGAGGGCCTCCTGGAGGGCGGCGACGCGCCCGGGCGCCTGGCCCGGGCGTTCGTCCGCGCCTCGCTGGAGGGGGACAACATCGACGGCGTCGGGCAGCGCCTCTTCCTCCTGTCGGCGCTCGCGGCCGCCCCCGGGGTGGCCGAGCTCGTGGCCGAGGACGGGGCCCGCTGGAAGGCGGAGATCGCCGAGGACGGGCTGTCGGTGGGTGCCCGCACCGTCATTCTCAATGCCGTCGACGGGGCAGGCCTGATGACCGGGTGGGGGCTCAAGCCCGAACGTGACGAGCTTCTTGCCCTGCGCACCGAGCTGGAGAACCTCACTGCCACCGACCGGTAGCTCCTCGGAGCACGCGCGCCACGGGGGCGCCCGGCGCAGGATGCTTGCATGGCCTCGCTGATGGGCGGCTACCGCGCCCGGATCGCGCTCTCGGTACTCCTCGTCGTCGCGGAGAGCGCCGGGGTGGTCGTCGTGCCGTTCGTGATCGGCGTCGCCGTGGACGACTACCTCGACGGATCGATCCGCGGGCTGGCCTGGCTGGTCGGGGTCGGCCTGGCGACAGTGATGGTGTCCACGGCCCGCCGGCTGCACGACGCCCGGCTGTACTCCCGGCTCTACGAGCGCGTCGGTGCGAGCGTGCCGGCGCCGGGTGCCGGCCTCTCGCAGCAGGCCGGGCGCCTGAACCTGCTGCGCGAGGCGGTCGACTTCCTCGAGCACACCGTGCCCGAGGTCGTCGGGGGCGTGCTCGCGTTCGTCGGCATCCTGGCGTTCCTCGCTGCCCTGTCGGTGCCCGTGTTCACCGGCGCCCTGGTGATGGCGGCCCTGGTCGTGACGATCTATGCGGCCTCGACCCGGCAGACCATGGCGGCCAATCGCGGCTACAACGACGAGTACGAACGCCAGGTCGACGTCCTGCGACGAGGCGACGGCGCCCTGACGCGCCGACACCTCGGCCTGCTCAACACCTGGCTGACCAGACTGTCCGACCTGGACGCGATCAACTACGCCCTGTCGATGGTCCTCACCGTCGCGTTGCAGGTATTCGCGATCGTGGCTTGCGCGCGAGCGGGCATGGACGACGGGACGATGCTCTCGGTCGTGCTCTACGTGTTCGAGTTCGCCGCCTCGGCGACGCTCCTCCCCGTCTCGTGGCAGGGGTTCCTGCGACTGCGCGACATCCGTGGACGGTTGCGCGGGGCACCCGCGGGGGGCGTTCCGCCCGGACGACGCGAAGGTCAGGACGAGGGGACGCGCGCCACGCGCCCCAGCTCCCGCACCACGGCGCGGGGCAGGGACCGCGGGTAGAACGCCGGCACGTCCCGCGCGCCGTGCCAGCCGTCCAGGGCGAGGGCCGCCGTCGCGAGCTCGAGGTGGTCGAAGGAGCGAGGGTTGATCCCGCGCAGGGCACGTGCTCGGGCGCGGACGTCCGGGCGGGGGAGGGGCGAGACGCCCGCGAGCGCGTAGAGGCGTTGGACCGCGGTGATCGTGCGTTCGTCCTCCAGGCCCTGCAGCGACATGGTCAGGGTGTGCCGGTCGAGGTGCAGCTGCAGGGGAGAGGCCTCGGCGGCGCCGTCGTCGTGGACCTGGCGCACGACGGCGATGAGCACCTGGTCGATGTCGCCGAACGTGGCCCGCAGATGGGTGGTGGTGCACCCGCTGGCGGCAGCGACGTCGTCGAGGGTGAGGTCGTCGATCCGGCGGCGCTGTGAGAGCTGCAGGACGGCGTCGACGAGGGGCCGATCGTCGCGCAGTCGTGCGTCGTCGGCGCGCTGGGAGGGGGCGACGTCGAGGGGCCGCATCAGAGGCAGGTTCCCGTAGCCGCTGAGATGGGCGGCGACGGCGGACCACTGGGCGTCGCTGAGGTCGTAGGTGCTCTGGTAGCTGCCGAGCCACAGCGCCTCTCCGGCGAGCGACGCGACCCACAGCCGTGGACCGACCCCCTCCAGGCCTCGGTGCACGTCGTGCTCGCCGGCGTCGACAGTGCTGGTCAGGTACTTCAGGGCCCGTCCGACCTGCTGGCGCAGGCGGTCGACCGCGAAGAACGAGAACGGGAAGAGCGGCACGTCGTGCTCCTGTCCAAGGACGGTCGTTGAGGTTGCTGTGCGTCGTACCGGGGCTGGTCGTCGGGGACCTTCGTGAGGGGCTGGGCGCCCCGGGGTCTAGTGCGAGGCGCCGGTGATGCTCGTGCCCTTGGGGGTCATGAGGAACACGAGGGTGGCGACGGCGAGCATGATCACGCCCCCGGCGAGGCTGGCGACCTGCATGGAGTGGGTGAACGCGGCGCTGGCGGCGCTGGCGAGCTCGGGGAGGGCGAGCTGGTCGGAGATCGCGACGGCGGCGCCGAGGGACTCCTCCGCCTGGGCGGCCAGGGTGGGGTCGATGGCCTGCAGCGCGGGGTCGGTGGCGTACTGGGCGCGGTAGATCAGCGCGGAGATGCTGCCCAGGATGGCGACGCCGAGCACGGCGCCGAGTTCGTAGGAGGTCTCCTCGAGGGCGCCGGCGTTGCCCGCCTTGTCCTCCGGGGAGCCGAGCATGATCATGGCGGACCCGATGGCCAGCGAGCCGGTGCCGGCGCCCACCAGGACGAGCACGGTGATCACGAGGGGCAGGCCGAGCTCGCCGCCCGGCCCCAGGCCGAGCAGGAGCATGCCGACGCCGGCGGTGGCGAGGCCGGTGGCGAGCACGGCCCGGGCGCCGAAGACCCTGGACAGCGGTGGCGCGGCGATCGCGGCGACGGCCGCGGCGAGGGCCTCGGGGGTCAGCAGCAGCCCGGCCTGGATGGGGGAGACGCCGCGCACGAGCTGGAGCCACTGCGCGAGCAGGAGCAGGGCGGCGACCATCGAGAAGGTCGTGCCGAGGGCGGCGACCATCCCGGCGGAGAACGTGCGGTTGCGGAACAGGCGAAGCTCCAGCAGGGGGTGCTTGCTGCGGATGCTGCGGACCGCGAACCAGGTGAGGGTGGCGGCGGCCAGGGCGAGGGCGGCCCAGGCCTCGGGCAGGGCCAGCGTGGCCTCCTTGCCGAAATGCTTGATGCCCCAGACCAGCGCCGTCATCCCGACCAGGGACAGCACGGCGGCCAGCGCGTCCCAGCGCCCGGCGACGCGCACGCGCGACTCGGGCAGGATGGCCAGGCCCGCGGCGATGGCGATCGCGATCAGGGGCACGTTGATCAGGAACGCGGCGTGCCAGGAGAAGTGCTCGAGCAGCACGCCGCCCACGAGCGGCCCGACGGCGGCCCCGAGCCCGGAGACCGCGGCCCAGATGCTCAGTGCCTTGGCGCGCTCGGCGGGGTCGGTGAAGATGACGCGGATCAGCGACAGCGTGGTCGGCATGATCATCGCGCCGCCCAGACCGAGGAGCGCACGGATCGCGATGACCGCCTCGGCGCTGGTCGTGAACAGGACCATCAGCGACGCCGCCCCGAAGATCCCGTAGCCGAGCAGGAGCATCCGCTTGCGGCCCCAACGGTCACCGATCGCCGCGAACGACACCAGCAGACCGGCCAGCACCAGGGAGTACACGTCCACGATCCACAGCTGCTGGTCCGAGGTGGGGTGCAGCTCCGCGGCCATCTCGGGCAGCGCGATGTTGAGGATCGTCATGTCCATCGTGAGCATCAGCAGGCTCGCGCTCAGCACCGCGACGGCCGTCCACCGCCGCCGCGACGACATGCCCGCCGCGGGCGACAGGCTGGTCCTCTGGTCGATCTTCGTCATGGGTTCTCCGCATCGTCCGTTCCCGGGGAGTCCCCCGAACTCCTGATACTGTACTGACGAGTCAGTACAGTTGCCAAGTGGGACACCCGGCCCGGCAGGCCACACGTGAACGGAGCGCCAGATGAAGAGTGCCAAGACCGCCACCCGCACCACCCGGACCGCGGACGTCGTCGTCGTCGGAGCGGGCCTGGCAGGCCTCACCGCGGCCGACGAGCTCACGCGGGCCGGCCACGACGTCGTCGTGCTGGAAGGGCGCGACCGCGTCGGCGGCCGGATCCGTCAGGCTGAGGTCGCAGGCGTGGCCGTCGACGCCGGAGCCACCTGGGTGGCACCGGGCCACGCCGCCGTCCGCGAACTCGCTGCCCGCCTCGGCTGCGAGCTCGTGCCCCAGTTCCACCAGGGCAAGGGCGTCATCTCCTTCGGTGGGCGACGCAAGGTCGAGAGCATCACCGCCATGACGCCCTGGGCGATGGCCGACCTCGCGCGCATCATGAACACCCTGCAGAAGATGGTCGACGACCTGCCCGTCTCCGAGCCCTGGACCCACCCGCACGCGGCGCGACTGGACGCCATGTCGTTCGGTGAGTGGCTCACCTCCAAGTGCGCGCTCAAGGACACCCGGAAGTTCATGAACATGTTCAGCCTGGTGCACTGGGGCGCACCCGTCGGGGACGTCTCCCTGTTCAACGTCATGCGCTACATCAGGACCCTGGGCGGAATCGAGCACATGCTCTCCGTCGAGGGCGGGGACCAGCAGGACCGGCTGCTGGACACGACCCACACCCTCGTCACCAGGCTCGCCGACACCCTCGAGCACCGGGTGCTCCTGGGCTCACCCGTCGAACGGATCGCCACCGCCGGCGACCGCGTCACCGTCGAGACCTCCACCCACGTCGTCGACGCGCGCTACGTCATCGTCACCGCGGCGCCGCCCCACCGCTCGACCATCGAGTTCACGCCGGCCCTGCCGGACCATCACTACGGACTCGCCCGCGCCTGGCGGCTCGGCGCGCTGAGCAAGGCGTTCGTCGCCTACGACCGGCCCTTCTGGCGGCACGAGGGCCTCTCCGGAGAGGGTGTGTCGGACGACGAGACCGTCTTCCTCACCTTCGACGTCAGCCCCCACCCCGACGGCCCCGGCATCCTGATGGTCTTCTGCGACGCCCGCGGCTTCGACGCCTACGACCCCGAGGAGCGCCGCCGACGTGTCCTCAAGCACCTCGTCCATCTCTTCGGGCAGCGCGCCGGTCAGGCCACCGACTACACCGACTTCTCCTGGGGCAACGACACCTTCGCCCCCGGCGGACCCAACCCGGCCCCCGCCCCGAAGACCTGGACCACCTTCGGCCCACACCTGCGCGAGCCCGTCGGGCGCATCCACTGGGCCGGCACCGAGACCGCCGACGAGACCTCCGGAACCATGAACGGCGCCATCCTCTCCGGTCAGCGCGCCGCCACCGAGGTGGCCGCCCGGCTCGCCGACGAGTCGTGAGCGGCCTCGCCGCGGGCGATCAGGGCCGGACGACGATCTTGCCGGTCTGCTCGCCCGCGGCGAGGCGCGCCATGCCGTCGCGCACGTCCGCGAGCCGCACCTCGGAGTCGATGACCGGGCGGACGCCGGTGCGTGCGACGAACCGCACCAGCGCGGCCAGGTCGTCGCGGGAGCCCATCGTCACGCCCTGCACGCGGATCTCGTTGAAGAAGACGCGGGTGAGCTCGGCGGGCGGGGCGTCGCCCGACGTCGCGCCGCAGACGACGATCGTGCCGCCCGGCCGCACGGAGCGCACGGAGTGCGCCCAGGTGGCCTGGCCGACGGACTCGATCACGGCGTCCACGCGGGCGGGCACCCGGCCTCCGCTCTCGACGGCGTGCGCGGCGCCCAGCTCCAGCGCGCGCTCCCGGCGCTCCGCGGACCGCGACGTCACCGTCACCTCCAGGCCCGCCGCGGCCCCCAGCACGATCGCGGCGGAGGCGACGCCGCCGCCCGCGCCCTGCACCAGCACCCGGTCGCCGGGGGCGAGACCGGCCGCCCCGAACAGCATCCGGTAGGCGGTGAGCCAGGCCGTGGGGAGGCACGCGGCCTCCTCGAACGACAGGTCGTCGGGCAGGGGCACCAGGTTGTGGGTCGGCACCGCGACGTGCTCGGCGAGGGTGCCCGGGTAGTGCTCCGAGAGCAGCGTGCGCCGCTCCGTGGGCCCGACGCCGTGCCCGTCGGCGCCGATCACGCCGTGCAGCAGCACCGGTGTGCCGTCGGCGGCGGTGCCCGCGGCGTCGGTGCCGAGGATCATCGGGAGCTGTTCCGGCCGCAGCCCCACGCCCCGCAGCGACCACAGGTCGTGGTGGTTGAGCGTCGCGGCACGCACCTGCACCGTGGTCCAGTTCTCGCGGGGCTCTGGTTCGGGGCGTTCACCCACCTCCAGGCCGTCGAGGGGGGAGTCGGGCGAGAACCGGGCGACGGTGGCGGCGAGCATGCGTCCCAACCTACTGGTGGTCGGGCCTCCCGGACGGACCTGGAGGCAGGACCTGGAGATGCCCTAGGTTGTCCGCCATGCCCACCGGTGAGGTCGAGGAAGAGCTGACCGCGGCGCGCGCCGCGGTCGTCGAGCACGCGCAGCACGCGGCGCGGCGTCAGGTCGCGGGGCGCGAGCTCGCGGCCGCCGAGGAGGCCCTCGCGGCGGCCCGTGCCGCGCTCGCGGACGAGACGGCCGACGTCGCGCGGCTGGAGTCCCTGAGCCTCGCGCGGGTGTGGGCGGGGCTGCGTGGTGACCGAGCGCAGCGGCTCGACGCCGAGCGGGCCGAGCAGCAGGCGGCCGAGTACGTCGCCGCGACGGCGCAGGCACGCCGCGACGCCGCGGAGCGCGAGGTGCGCGTCGTCGACGCTGCACTGGCCGCCCTGGGCGACGTGCAGGCCCGGTGGCACGCCGCGCTCGCGGCGAAGGAGGAGTGGGTGCGCGGCGCCGGCGGCCCGGCGGCGGCCGAGCTGGGCACGGTGGCCGAGCAGGCGGGCGGGTGGCGCGCCCAGCAGGTCGAGGTCGCCCAGGCACAGGCCGCGGCCGAGCAGGCCCTCGGCGCCCTGGGTGCGGCGGCGGACGAGCTGCGCAGCGCCGACGGCTGGTCCACCTACGACACGTTCTTCGATGGCGGCATGCTCGCGAGCATGGCCAAGCACGACCGGATGGACCGCGCCGCGGGCCTGCTGCGGGAGGCCGACGCCGCGCTGCGGCACCTCACCGTCGAGCTGGGCGACCTCGGCGAGCAGGGCGTCGGCGGGGTCGGCGTCGACGGCCTCACCCGCACGCTCGACGTCTGGTTCGACAACATCTTCACCGACTGGTCGGTGCGGAACCGGATCGCCGAGGCGCGCGACCGCGTCGCGGCGGCGATCCGCGCCGTCGAGGGCGTGCGGCAGCGCCTCGCCGAGCGGTCCGCCGCCGCCGACGCGGAGCTGGCCGCGCTCGCCGCCCGGCGGGAGTCCCTGCTGGTGGGTTGACCGTCAGGGCGCGCCGACGTCGAACATCCAGGTGACGCCGTACCGGTCGGTCACCTGGCCGTAGAAGTCGCCCCACGGCGCCTTGTCGAAGGGCATCGCGTCGGTGCCGCCCTCGGCCAGCTTCGCGTACGCGCTCGCGACGTAGTCGTAGTCCTCCGGCCCGCCGGTCAGCGCGACGGTCACGCCGCTGGTGGGGGCGACGTACGGCATCATCGAGCCGGTGTCGGCGGCCATCAGCGTGAGGCCGGACGGCGTATCGAGCTGGCCGTGCATCACGAGGTCCCGGTCGGAGTCCTCGATCGGCATGCCGGAGTCCGCGGGCATGTCGCCGAACCGGCTGACGTCGAGCTCGCCGCCGAGCACCGACCGGTAGAACTCCAGGGCCTCGGCCGCCTGGTTCCTGAAGCTGAGATACGGGTTGAGCCGGACCATCGGTCGCCTCCTCGCGGGTGGGAGCCGCCGCCACCGGTGGCGACGGCACCACGCTAGAGCGGTTCGCCGGGGTTCGCGCGGCTGGGCGGGCGGCGAGGCCGCCCACCGTGCCCAGACCCTCAGTCCGGCGTGCTCTCCGACCCGAGCCGCACGTCGGCGAGGAACTCCTCGACGATGGGCCCGAGCTGGTCGAACTCGATGAGGAAGCCGTCGTGCCCGAAGTCGGACGTGATGATGCGCAGCGGCTCCGCGCCCGGCACCCAGGCCGCGATGCGGCTCGCCTGCTCCGGCGGGAACAGCCGGTCGGAGTCCACGGCCACGACCAGCGCGCGGGCCGTGATCTGCGACAGGGCCGACTCGACGCCGCCCCGGTCGCGCCCCAGGTCGTGGCTGAGCATCGACTCGGTGAGCACCAGGTACGAGTTGGCGTCGAACCGCCGCGCGAGCTTGTCCCCGTGGTGGTCGAGGTACGACTGGACGGCGTACCGGCCGTCCCCCAGCGGGTCCTCGCCGCCCTGCGGCAGGCGGCCGAACCGGACGTCCAGCTCCGCCGCCGTGCGGTACGTGGTGTGCGCGATCTGCCGGGCGATGGCGAGCCCCGTGCCCGGGCCGTCGCCGTCGGGCGCGTCGTAGTAGTCGCCGCCGCGCCAGCGCGGGTCGGCACGGATGGCGCCGAGCTGCGGGTGGGCCCAGGCGATCTGGTCGCCCGACGTCTGCGCCGTCGTCGCGATGGCGGCGATCCCGTCCACCGCGATCCCGGACTCGGGGCCGAGCAGCGCCCACTCCAGCACGCGCAGCCCGCCCATCGACGCCCCGACGACGAGCGACCAGCGCTCGACGCCGAGCTGCCGGGCCAGCTCGATCTCGGCGGCGACCTGGTCGCGCGTCGTGATGCGGGGGAAACGGGCGCCCCAGGGGCGGCCGTCGGGGGCCTCGGACGCCGGGCCCGTGGTGCCCTGGCAGCCGCCCAGCACGTTGGGCGCGACGACGAACCAGCGGTCGGTGTCGATCGGCGCGCCGGGGCCGATCATGTCCGCCCACCAGCCGGCGGTCGGCTGCCCGGGCCCGGCCGGCCCGGTGACGTGCGCGTCGCCGGTCAGCGCGTGCAGCACGAGGACGGCGTTGGAGCCGTCGGGCGCGAGCTCGCCCCACGTCTCGTAGGCGACCCGCACGTCGGGCAGCACCCCGCCCGCCTCGAGCTCGACCGCGCCGACGTCGACGAACTTCCGCGCCGCGGCCGGGTCGCCCTCTCGCCACGCACCGGTGGCGGGCACCGGCGGCTTGACCTGGGCCCGCGAGGCGGGCGTCGGGCGGACGGTCGGTGCGGTGCCGGAGCGGCGCCCGCCCACCGACGGCACGGTGGCGGCGACGCCGCCGTCGCACCGTGCGGACGGGCCGGGCACCGCGGTCACGCCGCGGCCTCGTCGTCCGACGTCGAGGCGTCCGGCGCGCCCGCCACGACGTCGGCCGCCGCGGTGAAGCCGAGCTCGAGGTCGGCGAGGATGTCCTGGATCCCCTCGAGGCCGACCGCGAGCCGCACCAGGGCGGGGGTCACGCCGGACTGCGCCTGCGCCTCGGGGGTGAGCTGCGAGTGCGTGGTCGACGCCGGGTGGATGACGAGCGAGCGCACGTCGCCGATGTTCGCCACGTGCGAGTGCAGCCGCAGCGCGGAGACGAAGGCGCGGCCGGCGGCGTTCGCCAGCTCCGGGTCGGCGACGTCGAGCTCGAACGCGACGACCGCGCCGGCGCCCTTCGGCGCGTACTTCCGGGCGTTGTCGTGCCACGGCGACGAGGGGAGGCCGGCGTAGTGCACGAGGCGCACGTCGGCGCGCTCCTCGAGCCACTCGGCCACGTGCTGCGCGTTGGCGACGTGCCTCTCGACGCGCAGCGACAGCGTCTCGAGGCCCTGCGCGAGCAGGAAGGCGTTGAACGGGGCGACGGCGGGGCCGAGGTCGCGCAGCAGCTGGACGCGGGCCTTGAGCACGAACGCGAGGTTGGCGCCGAGGGCGGAGCCGACCCCGAGGTCACGGGCGTAGACGAGGCCGTGGTAGCTGTCGTCCGGCTGGTTGAAGCCGGGGAAGCGGTCGGGGTGCGCGGCGTAGTCGAACGTGCCGCCGTCGACGATGACGCCGCCGATGGCCGCGCCGTGCCCGCCGAGGTACTTGGTGGCCGAGTGCACCACGACGTCCGCGCCGTGCTCGATCGGGCGCACGAGGTACGGGGTGGCGATCGTGTTGTCCACGATGAGCGGCACGCCCACCTCGTGGGCCGCGGCCGCGACGCCCGCGATGTCGAGCACGTCGGCGCGCGGGTTGGGGATGGTCTCGGCGAAGAACGCCTTGGTGTTCGGCCGGGCCGCGGCGCGCCACGACGCGGGGTCGTGCGGGTCGTCGACGAACGTGGTCTCGATGCCCAGCTTCGGCAGCGTGTGGCGCAGCAGGTTGTAGGTGCCGCCGTACAGGCTGGGGCTGGCCACGACGTGGTCGCCGGCCTGCGCGACGTTGAGGATCGCGAGCGTCTCGGCCGCCTGGCCGGACGCGACGAGCAGCGCGCCGACGCCGCCCTCGAGGTCGGCGACCCGCGCCTCGACGGCCTCCTGGGTGGGGTTGCCGATGCGCGTGTAGATGGGGCCGAGGTCGGCCAGCGCGAACCGGTCGGCGGCGACGTCGGCGCTGGGGAACTCGAACGACGTGGTCTGGTAGATCGGCAGCGCGCGGGCCCCGGTGGTCGGGTCGGGGGTCTGGCCGGCGTGGATCTGGCGGGTCTCGAAGGTCCAGCTGGAGGTCATGACGTGCTCCTGGTGGCTCGGTGTCGGGCGCTGTTCGGGCTCGGTCGGCGGTGATCGGGCCGCGGCGGGAACCAGGAGGCCTGCGCGTCTGGGGCGGGCCGCGGCGGTCGGCTGCGCACGCGGAGCGGATGGCTGGGTCGACGAGCGGCCGCAGGCAGGCGAACGTGCGCGGTGGTCAGCGGCACATTCGACGGGTCATGCGGACGACCGTAGCCCGGCGGCGTCGCGCGCGACACCCATGTCTCGCCATTCGGGACCAGGATTTGGACGGCGTGTCGGCTTGCGGGACGCTGCCGGATCCGACTCTCGGGTGGCGGTCCCGCGCGGGTGGGGTGAGCCTGGGCGAGGTTGCCCGGAGCACGGCGGCCGGGACGTCAGCCCAGGGAGGAGCAGACCATGCGTCGCACCCGTCGCGCCGGCAGGGCCGCATCGTGGCTCGGTGTCGCGCTGCTCGCCGGCGTGCCCGCCCTCGCCGGCGGCACCGCGTGGGCGCAGCCGCCGTCCGACGACGACGTCACCGCCGCGCACGCCGCGGCGGACGCGGCCGCGCTCGACGTCGCCGGTGCCCAGGCGCGGCTGGACGCGATCCGCGTCGAGCTCGGGCGCGCCGAGGCCGCCGTCCAGACCGCCGCCGAGGACTACGCCGAGGCCCGGGAGGCGCTCGCGGAGGCGAAGCGCGAGACGGTCGAGGCGAGCGCGCGGGCCGACCGCGCCCAGCGTGCCGAGGACGACGCCCGCGGGATGCTCGCCGAGGCGTACCGCACCACGGCGCGTGCGAACGAGAACGGTCTCGGTCCGCTCGACGTCGTGGCCGGGGCGCGCGACGTCGGTGACGTCGTGTCGACGGAGGCCGCGCAGCGCGCGGTGGACCGGAAGGTCGCGGGGGCGCTCGCCCGGCAGGCGGACGTCCGCTCCGCCGCGCGCAACGCCGACGCCCGCTGGCAGGCCGCCCGGGCCGCCCAGCAGGAGGCCAGCACGGCGGCCGAGGCCGCGTTCGCCACCGCGCAGCGCACGGCGGACGAGCTCACCGCCCGCACCGCCGCGGCCGAGGACGAGCGGGACCGGCTGTTCACCCGCCTCGCCGACCTGCGCAGCACCAGCGTCGAGCTCGAGCGCCGGCGGGAGGCGGACCGCCAGGCGCAGGCCGCGGCCGCCCGCGAGTCCGCCGCGCGGGAGCGCGCCGAGGGCGCCGCGCCGGCCCAGGCGTCGGCGGACCCGACGCCGGGGGAGTCGCGCGAGGGCTCCGGCGCCGGGTCGGGGGCGTCCGGCGCGGCGTCCCACGACCGTGAGCGCGGCGGCGACTCGGCCTCCGGCGGTGACGAGCGGGCGGACGCGCCGGAGCCGCGGCCCACGCGCACCCGCGAGCCGGCGCCGGACCCGGCTCCGCGCCCCGCACCGGAGCCCGAGCCCGAGCCCGACCCGAAGCCTGACCCGCCGCCGGTCAGCGGCGTCGGCCAGGGCAGCGCCGCGCAGGGCCGCGAGGCGCTGGCGTGGGCACGGTCGAAGATCGGCACCGCCTACCAGTGGGGCGGCGACGGCGACCCGGGTTACGACTGCTCGGGGCTCACCTCGGGGGCGTGGAACGCCGCGGGCGTGTGGATCACCCGCACGTCCCGGTCGCAGTACCTCACGGTGGGGAAGGTCCCCTACGACCAGATGCGCCCGGGCGACCTCATCTTCTACGCCAACGACACGTCCGACCCGTCGACCATCCGGCACGTGGCGATCTACGCCGGCGGCGGGAGGATGGTCGAGGCGCCGCGCCCCGGCGTCGACGTCCGGGAGACGCCCGTCCGCTGGGACGAGGTCATGCCGTACGCCGGCCGCCCCTGAGCGTTGTGAGCGCGATTCCGGGGACAATTCGCGACCGAATTGTCCCCGGAATCGCGCTCACAACGCTCAGGGGGCCGGGAAGGTCAGGGGCGCAGCAGCACCTTGGTCGCGCGGCGCTCGTCCATCGCGGCGTACGCCTCCGCGACGTCGTCGAGGGGCAGCTCCAGGTCGAACACCTTGCCGGGCACGATCGCCCCGGACAGCACGTCCGGCAGCAGGGTCTCCATGTAGCGGCGGGCGGAGGCCATGCCGCCGCCGATGGTGACGTTGCGGTCGAACAGGCGCCGCACGCTCAGCTCGGGCCCGCCGTTGGGGACGCCGACGAAGCCGACGCGGCCGCCGCCCCGCACGACGTCCAGCGCCGTGTCCATGGACTGCTTGGTGCCGACGCACTCGAGCGCGGCGTCGGCCAGGTCCCCGTCGAGCAGGTCGCGCACGGCCGCGAGGCCCTCCTCGCCGCGCTCGGCGACGACATCGGTGGCGCCGAACTCGCGGGCCAGCGCCGCGCGGTCCTCGTGCCGGCTCATCGCGATCACGCGCTCCGCGCCGAGCAGGCGGGCGCCGATCACGCCGGACAGCCCGACGGCGCCGTCGCCGACCACGACCACCGTGTCGCCCTGCGACACCCCGGCGGAGAACGCCGCGTGGTACCCGGTCGACATGACGTCGGCGAGGGTGAGCAGGTGCGGGACGAGGCCCGCGGCCTCGAGCTCGGCCTCGGGCCGGCCCACCGGGAACAGGGAGTGCTGCGCGAGCGGGATCCGCACCCGCTCGCCCTGCGCGCCGTCCACCGGGTTCCCCCAGCGGTCCGTGGAGCCGAAGCCGGTGACGAGGTCGCACGCCGCGGGGTAGCCGGCCCGGCACGCCTGGCACTCGCCGCAGCTCATCGTGAACGGCAGGACGACGAAGTCGCCGACCTGCGCCGAGGTCACGTCACCGCCCAGCTCCTCCACGACGCCCACCAGCTCGTGACCGATCGGTCGGGGCCTCTTCACGGCGGTGACGCCGCGGTACGGCCACAGGTCGGAGCCGCACACGCAGGCGGCCACGACGCGGACCACCGCGTCGCCGGGGGTGAGGATCTTCGGGTCCGGACGGTCCTCGACGCGCACGTCGCGGGCCCCGTGGATGACTGCTGCTCGCATGAGGCCACGGTAGACGTCCCCGCGCCCCCGTTTCGCCCGCAGGGGGCGGCCGGCGGGCTGTCGAGCGGAGCGGCCCGGGCGTACCGTCGGAGCACTCCGCCCGCGCGACGGTGCGCGGGCCGGCCACCCGGGAGGTCACGATGACCGGCCACGCCCAGCCCGCCCGCACGCCGGCCCCCGGACGACGTCCGTCGATCGGCCGGCCGGCGGCGGTCGCCCTGGCCTCCGCGGTGCTGGCGGGGGCCGGCGTCGTGGCCGCGCCGGCCGCGTTCGCCGAGCCGGAGTGCCTCGGCCCGAGCTACGACTTCGACGGCGACCGCGTGCCGGACGCCGCCGTGGGCGCCCCGGGCGGCACGGGCCGGCCCGGCACCGTGGAGGTCCGCCTCTCCGGCGACGGCGAGCCGCGCACGGTGGTGCTGCGCGGGCCGGTCGGGTTCGGCACGGCCGTGGCCCAGCTGCGCTCGTACGAGCAGGAGGGCGACGACCGCTTCTGCAGCCAGCTGGTGGTGGGCAGCCCGGAGGAGACGGTGTACGGCATGCCGCGCGCGGGGGCCGTCCACCTGTACGAGTACGACGCCGCGGCGGGGACGTTCGTGCGGCGCGAGCGCATCACGGCCGACTCGGAGAGCGTGCTCGGCACCCCGCAGGCGGGCGCACGGTTCGGCGCGGCGCTCGCCTCGGCGTCGGCCGCCGAGGAGACGATCGACCCGAAGCCGCAGCTGCTGTGGGTCGGGTCGCCCGGGCACGACGGGGCGAGCGCCCCGGACTCCGGCCGGGTGACGTCGTTCGTCGTCGGCGCGACGGACACGACGACGCGCGGCGGGGAGGTGTTCGACCTCGCCGACGTCGGGGTGCGAGGGTCGGCGGCGGCCGGGGCCGCGCTGGGCTCGTCGCTGAGCGTGCGGGGGCAGGTCATGGCGGCCGGCGCGCCGGGCCTGCGGGTGGCGGGCGCGGCCGGTGCCGGCGGGGTCGCGCTGTGGTTCGCGCCCCCGGGGGACCCGGGTGGCCCGCCGCCGGAGCCCGGGACGCAGCACCCGCCGGTGCTCGTGCACCAGGCGCTCGCCCGCGTGCCAGGGGAGGCCGAGGCGGGCGACCGGTTCGGCGCTGCCGTGCACGTGTTCCCCGTGGCCGGCGACCCGCAGGTGGTCGACCTCGCGGTCGGGTCGCCCGGCGAGGACCTGGGGCCCGACGTCGACGCCGGCATGGTGTCGGTCGGCCGGGTGCACCCGGGCCTCACGCAGCCGCTGCTGGACTTCCGCAGCCGGCACCAGGACTCGTCCGGCGCGGCGGGCACGGCGGAGGACGGCGACCGCTTCGGCAGCGCCGTCTCGGCGGCCTTCCTGCGCGGTGCGTGGCGGGTGGTCGTCGGGACGCCGGGGGAGGACGTCGGGTCCGTCCGGGACGCCGGCATGGTCCAGGCGCTCGGCACGTGGCAGGGCTGGACGCAGGACTCGCCGGCGGTGCCGGGCGGCGCCGAGGCGGGCGACCTCATGGGCGCGACGCTCGGCGCCGACCCGGAGGTCGTGGCGGGCCGGGCCCCGGACGTGGGCGTGCCGGGGGAGAACGGCGGCACGGGCGCCGTGCTCACCGGGCTGCTCGCCGAGGGGTCGGTGGTGCGCCTCGACCTCGGCGCGGCGCCCGGCGCGCGCTACGGGCGCGCCATCGCGCCCTGACCCGGTGCCGCGCGGGGACGACGACGGCGCCGCACCCCCGGGGGGCGTGGCGCCGTCGTCGTGCCGGGCTCCGGCAGGGCCGCCCTCGGGTGGGCGGCCGTCGTGCCAGTAGCCGTCGTGTCAGTAGCTGTCGTGTCAGTGGCCGTCGTAGTAGCCCGTGTCCTTGGCGCGCTGGAACGAGCGCTCGATCTCCGCCTCGGCGTCGGCGCGGCCCACCCAGTGGGCGCCCTCGACCGACTTGCCGGGCTCGAGGTCCTTGTAGACCTCGAAGAAGTGCTGGATCTCGAGGCGGTGGAAGTCGGAGACGTCGTCGATGTCCTGGCGCCACGCGGCGCGCTGGTCGCCCAGGGGCACGCAGAGCACCTTGTCGTCGCCGCCGGCCTCGTCGCGCATGCGGAACATGCCGAGCGCGCGGCAGCGGATCAGGCAGCCGGGGAACGTGGGCTCCTCCAGCAGCACGAGCGCGTCCAGCGGGTCGCCGTCCTCGCCGAGGGTGCCCTCGATGAACCCGTAGTCGTCCGGGTAGCGGGTCGAGGTGAAGAGCATGCGGTCGAGGCGGATGCGACCGGTCTCGTGGTCGACCTCGTACTTGTTCCGCTGGCCCTTCGGGATCTCGATCGTGACGTCGAACTCCACTGTTCCTCCATGCTCGGGACGTGCTCGGGAGATGCTTCGGACATGCTCGGTGCGGGCATGCTCGGTGCGGACGCCCTGTCAAAGTGTGCCATGCGTGAGCGCGCGTCCCCGGTGCCGTGCCGCGGCGTCGAACCGCAGGCGGACGTGGGAGGATACGCACGGAGCGCGCCACGGGACCCGGCTGTGACGTCGCTCACGGGGCGGCACGGATGCTCACGGAAGCTCACGGGCGCGGGAGGACGAGATGGGGTGGCGGGCCAGCGTCGGCGCCACCGTCACGACGGTCGTCGTGCTCTTCAGCGGCTATCTCGTGGCGGACGCCCTCGACGTCGTCCCGGGCATGCTCACCACCGCGCCGCCGCCCTCGCCGGCGGCACCCTTCCCGTCGGCGCCCGGCGCCACCACCGGCCCGACCCCCGAGCGGTCGCTCCCGGACCTGCCCTCCGACGCGCCCGAGCCCGAGGCGTCGGCGGTCGGCAAGCTCGTCACCGGGCTGGCCGAGGACGACCGCCTGGGCAAGCGGGTCGGCGCGGTCGTCGTCGACGGGGCGTCCGGGGAGCGGCTCGGCGCGGCCGCCGCGAACCGGCCGATGGTCCCCGCCTCCACGCAGAAGCTCTTCACGGCGGCGGCCGCGCTCGCCGGCCCGGGCGGCGACGCGACGCTGCCGACGACGGTGGTGCTCGACGACGAGTCGCACCTCGTGCTCGTGGGCGGCGGCGACATGATGCTCGCGGCCGGCGCGGGCGACCCCGACGCGGTGAACGGGCACGCGGGCCTCGGCGACCTCGCGGACCAGGTGGCCGCGCAGGTGCTGGACGCCGGGCAGGACACGGTGACCCTCGGCCTCGACGACACGCTGTTCTCCGGCCCGGCCGTGCCCGCCGACGTGCCCGCCGCGGACGTCGAGGACGGCTACACGGCGCCGGTCGCCGCCCTCGCGGTGGACGTCGCGCGCACGACGGACGAGGAGTACGCGCCGCGGCAGAAGGACCCTGCGGCCGCCGCCGCCCGCACGTTCGTCACGGCGCTGGAGAAGCGGGGCGTCACCGTGCGGGGCGAGGTCGCGCGCGAGGAGGCGCCGTCGTCGGCGACGGAGGTCGGCCGCGTCGAGTCCGCGCCGCTGCGCGACGTCGTCGGGGACATGCTGCGCCGGTCGGACAACGCCATCACGGAGGTGCTGGGGCGGATCGTGGCGATCGACGCCGGGGAGCCCGGCACCGGAGCGGCCGCGATCCGGGCCGTGACCGCGCAGGTCGAGGAGCTCGGCGTCGACATGGACGGCGCGACGCTCGTCGACCTGTCCGGGCTGGGCCGCGGGTCGAGGGCGACGCCGAGCCAGCTCGCCCAGGTGCTGACGCTCGCCGTCGACCCCGACCACCCCGAGCTGCGCGACGTCGCCGACGGGCTCGCCGTCGCGGGCCTGAACGGCACCCTGCACGACCGCTACCCGGCGTCGAACCCGGGTCGCGGGTACGTCAACGGCAAGACGGGGAGCCTGCCGAAGGTCACCGGCCTGGCCGGCACCGTCGTCACGGCCGACGACCGGCTGCTCGTGTTCGTCACGCTGGCGGACCGGGTCCCCGAGGGCGGGTCCGCCGGCGCCAGGGTGATCTTCGACGACTTCGCCGGCGACCTGGCCGACTGCGGCTGCAGGTAGCAGGCACGGGTGCCGGCGAGGGGCGCGACGGACGGTGGTTACCGTGGTCCCGTGACCACGACAGGCCCCGCCGAGCCCCTGCTGGACTGGACGGCGGCGGCGCAGATCGCCGCGCGGCTCGCCCGCCCGGGCGCCACGGCCCCCCGCGAGGACCTCGACACGCTCGTCGCCGGGCTGCGCACCGCGGCCGCCGACGCCGTCGGGCACGTGCTGGAGGTCACGGGCATGACGCCGGTGACGGCGCGCGCGGCAGGCCTGCTCGGGGACGTCCACGTCGTGGACCGGGCGGGCTGGACCCGCGCGAACACGCAGTCGATGCGGGCCATGACCGACCCGGTGATGGCGGAGATCGCGGCGGACGTGCCGCCCCCGTCGGCCGCCGCGCGGCTGGCCGGCGCGGCGGAGGTCGGCGGCCTCCTCGCCCTGCTGTCGGGACGGGTGCTCGGCCAGTTCGACCCGTACGGCGCCGGCCACGCGCCGGGGTTCGGCCGTCTGCTGCTCGTGGCCCCCAACGTGCTCCAGGTGGAGCGCGCGCTGGGGCTGCGCCCGCGTGACTTCCGGCTGTGGGTGTGCCTGCACGAGCAGACGCACGCCCTCCAGTTCGCCGCCGCGCCGTGGCTCGCCGACCACCTGGTGGGGCGCGTCGGCGACCTCATGAGCGGCGTCACCCGCGGCTCGGTCGCGATGGCGCGCGCCCCGCTGCGGGAGAAGGTCGCCGTGGTGGGCCGCACCGTGCTGCGCGCGGTGCGCGGCGAGCTCGTCACGCCGCTCGACGGGATCCTCGGCCCCGAGCAGCGCCGCGAGCTGGAGGAGATCACCGCCGTCATGGCCCTGCTGGAGGGGCACGCCGACGTGATGATGGACGCCGTCGGCCCCCGGGTCGTGCGCTCGGTGCGCACCATCCGCGCCCGGTTCGAGAAGCGGCGCGACGGCGAGGGCGCCCCCGCGCTCGACGTCGTGCTCCGGCGCGTGCTCGGCATGGACGCCAAGCTGGCGCAGTACCGCGACGGCGCCGCGTTCGTGCGGGCCGTCGAGGAGCGGGTGGGGCGCGACGGCCTCAACGCCGTCTGGTCCGAGCCCGGCCACCTGCCCTCCGCCCGCGAGATCGCCGACCCGCGCGCCTGGGTGCGCCGCGTGCACGGCTGAGGACGGGCGGACGACATGGCGCGCGTCGACCCGGCGCTCGCGGCGGCCCGCGCGGCCGTGCGGGCTGAGCTGGGCGACCTCGCGCGGAGCGGGGAGCTGTCGCCGGGGGGCCTGGTGCTCGTCGCGTGCTCCGGGGGAGCGGACAGCCTCGCGCTCGCGGCCGCGGCCGCGCTCGAGCGGACCCGCGTGGGCCGGTCGGTGCGTGCGCCGGGGTTCGCGGTGCGGGTCGGGGCGGTCGTCGTGGACCACGGGATGCAGGCCGGGTCGGCCGACGTCGCGGCGCAGGCCGCCGCGCGGTGCCGCGACCTCGGCCTCGACCCCGTGCTCGTGCGGGGCGTCCGGGTCGACGCCGGTCCCGGGTCGACCGGGCCGGAGGGTGCCGCCCGCGCCGCGCGGTACGCCGCGCTCGACGGCGCGGCGGAGGAGACCGGGGCCGTCGCCGTCCTGCTCGGCCACACGCTCGACGACCAGGCGGAGTCCGTGCTGCTCGGGCTGGCCCGGGGGAGCGGGGCGCGGTCGCTGGCGGGGATGCCCCGCCGCCGCGGTCGCTACGTCCGGCCGTTCCTCGGCCTGCGCCGCGCGCAGACCGAGGCCGTGTGCGCCGCCGTCGGAGTGCCGTACTGGACCGACCCCACCAACCTGCTGCCCGACGACGGCGCCGCCCCCGGGGGCGGTGTGCCCGCCCGCACCCGGGTGCGGGGCGCCGTCGTCCCCGTGCTGGAGGCGGAGCTCGGGCCGGGCGTCGTCGAGGCGCTCGCCCGCACCGCCGACCAGCTGCGCGACGACGCCGACGTGCTCGACGCCCTGGCCGCCGAGCTGCTCGCCGCCGCCACCGTCGCGCTGTCAGACACACAGCCCACCGGGGTACGACCTGCGTCTGACAGCACAAGAGACCGCGGCGAGCTGTCAGACGTCCAGCTCACCGGGGCACGCCCGGCTTCTGACAGCGGGCTGGTGCTCGACGCCGGTCCCCTCGCCGCGGCCCCGGCCGCCGTGCGCCGGCGTGCCCTGCGGTCGGCGGCGCTGGCCGTCGGCTGCCCGCCCGGCGCGACGACGGCACGGCACGTGGACGCCCTCGACGCGCTGGTCGTCTCGTGGCGTGGGCAGGGAGCCGTCCACCTGCCGGGCGACGCCCGAGCGCTCCGCGCGTGTGGCAGGCTCTACCTGCGCCCCGCCGAGCCCGAACCCGCCCGGGCGGCGCACCCCCCAGCCCCAACCCCGCCCCTCGAGGAGTGACCGTGGACCAGTCGGACGTCGAAGGCGACCTCGCCAACATCCTGCTCACCGAGGAGCAGATCGGCAGCAAGCTCGACGAGATCGCCGCACGGATCGACGCGGACTACGCGGGCCAGGACCTGCTGCTCGTCGGCGTCCTCAAGGGCGCCGTCATGGTCATGGCGGACCTCGCGCGGCGCCTGCACCACCCGGTGCAGATGGACTGGATGGCGGTCTCGTCGTACGGGTCGGGCACCAAGTCGTCGGGCGTCGTGCGGATCCTCAAGGACCTCGACGCCGACCTCACCGACCGGAACGTGCTCATCGTCGAGGACGTCATCGACTCCGGGCTCACGCTCTCGTGGCTCGTCGCGAACCTGCGCTCCCGCGGCCCGGCGTCGGTGGAGATCGCGACCATGCTCCGCAAGCCCGACGCGGCGAAGGTGGACGTCGACGTGCGCTACGTCGGGTTCGACATCCCGAACGAGTTCGTCGTCGGCTACGGCCTCGACTACGCCGAGAAGTACCGCAACCTGCCGTTCGTCGGCACGCTCGCACCGCACGTCTACAGCTGACTCCCTGCCGAGGTGCCGCTCCGAGGACGCCGTCGCGCCCTGGGCGAACACCCACGGTTCGTCCACACTCGGCGTGTAGCGTCGTGAACCACACGTTGCCCGACGGAAGGGAAGCGGGGCGCCGTCCCCGTCGCCGATGAACATCAAGAAGATCCTGAGCGGCCCGATCATCTGGATCGTGGTCGGCCTGCTGCTCGTGTCGCTGGCCTTCAGCGCCTTCAACACCGAACGGGTGTCGCGGATCGAGACCTCGCAGGGTCTCGAGCTGCTCGCCGGGGACACGGTGACCCACGCCCTGATCGTGGACGGGGAGCAGCGCGTCGAGCTCGAGCTGAGCGAGAAGTACGTCACGGGTGAGAACTCCGACGACGAGCAGGACCACGGCACGAAGGTCGAGTTCTTCTACGTCGAGCCGCAGGGCGACGCCGTCGCGACGGCCGTCGAGAAGGCGGACCCCTCGCAGGGCTTCGACTCCGAGAACCCGCAGCCCAGCTTCTGGAGCTCGATCCTCGGGTTCCTCATCCCGTTCCTGCTCATCGGCGTCGTCTTCTGGTTCATCCTGTCGAGGGCGCAGGGCGGCGGCCGCAACGGCGTCATGGGCTTCGGCAAGTCCAAGGCCAAGCTGATCAGCAAGGACATGCCGCAGGTGACGTTCGCCGACGTCGCGGGCGTGGACGAGGCGGTCGAGGAGCTCCACGAGATCAAGGAGTTCCTCGAGGACCCGGCCAAGTTCCAGGCCGTCGGCGCCAAGATCCCCAAGGGCGTGCTGCTGTACGGCCCGCCGGGAACCGGCAAGACCCTGCTCGCGCGCGCCGTCGCCGGCGAGGCCGGGGTGCCGTTCTACTCGATCTCCGGCTCGGACTTCGTCGAGATGTTCGTCGGCGTCGGTGCCTCCCGCGTGCGCGACCTGTTCGAGCAGGCGAAGAACAACTCGCCCGCGATCATCTTCGTCGACGAGATCGACGCCGTGGGCCGTCACCGCGGCGCCGGCATGGGCGGCGGGCACGACGAGCGCGAGCAGACCCTGAACCAGATGCTCGTCGAGATGGACGGCTTCGACGTCAAGACGAACGTCATCCTCATCGCGGCCACCAACCGGCCCGACATCCTCGACCCGGCGTTGCTGCGGCCCGGCCGCTTCGACCGCCAGGTGGCCGTCGAGGCCCCGGACCTCAAGGGCCGCGAGCACATCCTCAAGGTGCACGCGCAGGGCAAGCCGATGGTCGAGAGCATCGACCTGGCCGTCGTCGCGCGCCGCACGCCCGGCTTCACGGGTGCGGACCTGGCGAACGTCCTCAACGAGGCCGCGCTGCTCACCGCGCGCAGCGGCGCCCAGCTCATCGACGACCGCGCGCTGGACGAGGCGATCGACCGCGTCATCGCCGGCCCGCAGAAGCGCACCCGCGTGATGAAGGTCAAGGAGCAGAAGATCACCGCGTACCACGAGGGCGGGCACGCCCTGGTCGCGGCGGCGATGCGCTACACGGACCCCGTCACCAAGGTGACGATCCTGCCGCGCGGCCGGGCCCTCGGCTACACGATGGTGATGCCGATGGAGGACAAGTACTCCACCACCCGCAACGAGCTGCTCGACCAGCTCGCGTACGCGATGGGCGGTCGTGTGGCCGAGGAGATCGTCTTCCACGACCCGACCACGGGCGCGAGCAACGACATCGAGAAGGCCACGGCGACCGCGCGCAAGATGGTCACCGAGTACGGCATGAGCGAGAAGGTCGGCGCGATCAAGCTCGGCAGCGGGTCCGGCGAGCCGTTCCTGGGCCGCGACATGGGGCACCAGCGCGACTACTCCGAGGCCGTCGCCGGCACCGTGGACCACGAGGTGCGCAAGCTGGTCGAGGCGGCGCACGACGAGGCGTGGGAGGTGCTCACCCAGTACCGCGACGTGCTCGACGACCTGGTGCTGCGGCTGCTGGAGAAGGAGACGCTGAACCAGGCGGAGCTCGCCGAGGTCTTCGCCCCCGTGGTCAAGCGCGAGCCGCGCGACGTGTGGCTGTCCAGCGACCAGCGCACCGTGCACACGCGCGGGCCGATCATGACGGATGCCGAGCGTGCCGCGTCGAACGGCAACGGGCAGGCCGTCGTGCCGCAGGACGAGGCCGCCATCGTGGGCAGCGAGGGCGACCTCCAGGAGGCCGGCCCGGGCGTCGGCACCGACAGCGAGCCGCCGGCGGCGGGGGACAACCGGTGACCGACCCGGTGACCGACCTGGGCATGCGCGCGGCCGCGGACGTGCCGCCGTACGACGCCGTCCGCGCGGAGGCAGCCGTCCGTGAGCTGCTGCTCGCGGTCGGCGAGGACCCGGACCGCGAGGGTCTCAAGGAGACGCCGGCCCGCGTGGCGCGCGCCTACCAGGAGATCTTCGCGGGGCTGCGCCAGGAGCCCGAGGACGTCCTGACCACCACCTTCGACCTCGGCCACGAGGAGATGGTGCTGGTGCGCGACATCGAGGTGTACTCGACGTGCGAGCACCACCTCGTGCCGTTCCACGGCGTCGCGCACGTGGGGTACATCCCGAACACCGACGGGCGCATCACCGGCCTGTCGAAGCTGGCCCGGCTCGTCGAGGTGTACGCCCGCCGCCCGCAGGTGCAGGAGCGGCTGACGACGCAGGTCGCGGACGCGCTGGTGCGCATCCTCGAGCCGCGCGGCGTCCTCGTCGTGGTGGAGTGCGAGCACCTGTGCATGTCGATGCGGGGGGTGCGCAAGCCCGGCTCGCGGACCGTGACCTCCGCGGTGCGCGGCATCATGCAGAACGCGTCCACGCGGGCCGAGGCCATGAGCCTCATCACGGGACGGTGACCCGGGCATGACGGTGCACCCGCGCGACGCGGTGGTCGCCGGGCTGCCGGAGCTGTCCGGTGTGGGCCGGTGCCTCGTCATGGGCGTCGTGAACATCACGCCCGACTCCTTCTCCGACGGCGGCCGCTGGTTCGACGCCGACGCCGGGGTGCAGCACGGTCTCGACCTGATGGCCGAGGGCGCGGAGATCCTCGACGTGGGCGGCGAGTCCACCCGGCCGGGCTCGGCGCGTGTCGACGAGGCGGAGGAGCTGCGGCGCGTGGTTCCCGTCATCGAGCGGCTCGCGGCGCACGGCGCGGTCGTGTCGGTGGACACGACCCGGGCGTCGGTCGCCGAGGCGGCGGTCGCGGCGGGCGCCCGGATCGTCAACGACGTCTCGGGCAGCTACGCCGACCCGCGCATGGGCCACGTGGTCGCGGACACCGGCGTGGCGTACGTCGCGATGCACTGGCGCGGCCACGCGGACGTCATGGACAGCCTCGAGGTGTACGACGACGTCGTCGCGGAGGTGCGCGACGAGCTCGCGGC
The DNA here is from genome assembly GCF_044389085.1 of Isoptericola sp. NPDC019693. Classification (NCBI taxonomy): domain Bacteria; kingdom Bacillati; phylum Actinomycetota; class Actinomycetes; order Micrococcales; family Promicromonosporaceae; genus Isoptericola; species Isoptericola sp. NPDC019693. Next base: position 316,041 of record NZ_JBIRXP010000002.1, read on the forward strand.
CCGCATGGACTCGCTCGTCGCGGTGGGCGTGGACCCGGAGCAGCTGGTGCTCGACCCGGGGCTGGGCTTCTCGAAGGCCGGCGTGCTGAACTGGCCGATCCTCGCGCACCTGGACGCGCTGCACACGCTCGGCCGTCCGGTGCTCGTGGGGGCGTCGCGCAAGCGGTTCCTGGGGCACCTGCTGGAGGGGACGCGGGGCCTGCCCGCCGACCGGCCCGCACCGCCCCTGGAGCGAGACGACGCCACCGCCGCCGTCTCCGCGCTGTCCGCCGCCGCCGGTGCGTGGGCGGTGCGCGTGCACGCCGTGCGCGCCAGCGCGGACGCCGTCCGGGTCGCGGACGCCTGGACGTCGGCGTCCCGCGGCGTGGAGGATGCCGGGATGACCGCACCGGCGCACCGCACCGAAGCCGTGGGCGGAGCAGGAACCGCCGTTGATGAGGAGGGCCCCTCGTGACGTTCGCCGCAGCCGTACCGGGACCGGACGGACAGCCGCTCGACCAGATCCGCCTCGCCGGGGTCACCGCCACCGGGCACCACGGGGTGCTCGCGCACGAGCGCGCGGACGGTCAGGTCTTCAGCGCCGACGTGGTGCTGCACCTGGACACCCGTGCCGCCGCGTCCTCGGACGACCTCGGGCGGACCGTGAGCTACGCCGACGTCGCCCAGGACGTCCACGACGTGCTCGCGGGCTCCCCGGCCGACCTCGTGGAGACCGTCGCGGAGCGGATCGCCGCCGTGGTGCTGAGCCACGACGCGGTGCAGGCCGTGGACGTCCGCGTGCACAAGCCGCAGGCCCCCATCCCCGTGCCGTTCGACGACGTCGCGATCGTCGTGCGCCGTGACCGCGCGCGGCCGCCCGTGGTCGAGGCGGCCCCGGCGGACGAGCCGGAGGAGACCGCGGTGCCGGCCCCGCCGGTGGCGCCCGTCGTCCCGCCCGAGCCGGACGTCCCGGCCGAGCCTGCCGGGGCGGTCCACGCCCCCGTCCCGCCGGCGCCCGTCGCGGCCGTCCCGGCCGAGGCGCCCGCGCCCCAGCCCCCCGCCGACCCGCTGGACGTCACGCCCGCCGAGCCGGTCGACGCCGTGCTGGCGCTCGGGGCGAACCTCGGCGACGCGCAGGTGACGCTGCGGCAGGCCGTGACGGACGTCGACCGCCTGCCGGGCGTGCAGGTCATGGACGTCTCGCCGCTGGCCCGCACGGCCGCCGTCGGCGGGCCGGAGCAGCCGGACTACCTCAACGCCGTGCTCGTCGTGCGCACCACGCTGTCGCCGCGCGACCTCCTGCGCAGCACCCAGCAGGTCGAGGCCCAGCACGGCCGTGTCCGCGAGGAGCGCTGGGGGCCTCGCACGCTCGACGTCGACATCGTGCAGTACGGCGCGCTCGTCGCGAGCGCGCCGGACCTCGAGCTGCCGCACCCCCGCGCGAAGGAGCGGGCCTTCGTGCTCGTGCCGTGGGCCGAGGTGGCGCCCGACGCCCTGCTCGGCGGGCCCGGCGGCGGTCCGGTGGGCCAGCTCGCCGTGACCGCCCCCGACCGCGGGGGGATCCGCTGGCTCGCGCTCGACTGGCTCACCGGGCCGACGCAGACCACCGGCCAGGTCTCCGCCGTGGCGGCCGACGCCGCACCGTCCGCGCCGGTGCCGCAGTCCGCGCCGGCGGAGCCCCCGCACCAGTCCTCCGACCAGTCGTCCCAGGGGGCGGCCGACGGCGCCCAGGCGTCGTACGCCCCGGAGGCCTGGGCGGGCGAGGCGTACGCGACCGAGTCCGCGACGCCGGCCGCGCCGACCCCGGAGCAGTACGCCCCCGAGCAGCACACCCCTGAGCGGTACGCCCCGGAGCAGTACGAACCGGAGCAGTACGCCCCCGAGTCGTCGACGCCGGACGCGTCGACCGCGGGGCAGCACACGCCGGAGCAGTACCCGCCGGAGGCCTGGGCGCCGGAGCAGTACGCGCAGGAGAGCTACGCCGCGCCCGCGCCGTCGTCGGACGGCAGCCCGGCCGTCGAGCCCTACGCGCCGGAGCAGTACGCGCCGGACCAGTACACGCCCGCGCCGCCGGTGGTGGAGCCGCCGGCCGCCCCGGAGCCGCGGCGCGCGGACCCGCCCGCCCCGGACGCGCGCGCCGTCGTGCCCGACCCGTTCGGGTCCGACGCGGACCAGCCGGTGATGCCGCGGCCGTTCGCCCCCGTCGGGTCGCCCGCGGCCCCCGCGGAGCCCCGCGTCGACGGACCGCCGCCGAGCCCGCACGCGCCAGTGCCCCCGGCCCCGGCGAGCCCGTTCCCCGCGCCCGCCGGTCAACCGGAGGCGCCGTCCGGACCGGCGACGCCGCCGGTGTCGTCGTTCGCGCCGCCGGCCCCGCAGCACGAGCCGGTGCCCCCGGCTCCCGCGCCCGCCGCCGAGCCTGCGGCCGCCCCGGGCCCGTTCGCCCCCTTCCCGGAGACGCACCCCGGCGTGCCCGGCCACCAGGAGCGGTTCGGGGAGGACGGCCGCTGAGATGCGCCGCACCTCCGTCCGCCTCCTCGCCGCCGTCGCCACCGTGGTGGCGGTCGGCGGCGCCGGGCTGCTCCGCCTGCTGGAGTCGCGCGGGATCTACCTGCCGACCGTCGCGTGGGTGGAGGACGTCGCGATGCTCGGGCTGGCGGGCATCATCTTCTGGATGGGCTGGGCGGTGCGCGCCTACCAGAAGGGCGACCGGCCCGACCTGGACCCGCTGCGCGCGGCCCGCACGTTCGTGCTGGCCAAGGCCGGGGCGCTGACCGGAGCGCTGCTGGCCGGACGCTACGTCGCGAGCGTGCTCGTCGTCCTGGGGCAGCTGCAGATCGAGGCGCGCCGCGACCAGGCGGTGGCGGCAGGCATCGCGGCGGCGTGCGCGGTCGTGCTGTGCGTGGTGGGGCTGGTCGTCGAGAAGTTCTGCCAGCTGCCCCCGTCCGACGACCCCGACGGCGGGGACGCCGAGGAGCACGCGGACCCGCTGCCGTCCTGACCCGCACCCGGCACCCGGCATCCGGCACCAGGCACGAGGCACCCGGCGGCATCGTCCGGACGGCGGACACGGGACGGCGGGCACGGTCCGGTCGGACGATGTGGCCGACGGCGCCCGATGGAAGGATGGACCCATGACCAGCATCCCCACGGGCGCCGACCCGTCGACGACGCCGACCACGCGGCCGTCCGGGCCCTTCGACCCGCCCGGAGTCGCGTGGCAGGGCGTGTCGTCCCGGCTCGTCCCGGCGCGGCTCGTCTCGACGGCGGTGACCCTGGCCGTGCCGATCGTCGCGGGCGTGGTGCTCGCCGTCCTCGTCTCGCCGTGGTTCTGGCTCCTGGCCGGGGTGCCGGCCGCCCTGCTGGTGTGGGCCGTGCTGCTCGTGCCGCGCCAGGTCCGCGCGATCGGGTACGCGGAGCGTGACGACGACCTGCTGATCCGCAAGGGGATCATGTTCCGCACGCTCGTCGTCGTGCCCTACGGGCGGATGCAGTACGTGGACGTCGAGGCGGGTCCGCTCGACCGCAAGCTCGGCATCGCCAAGGTGCAGCTGCACACGGCGTCGGCGAGCACGGACGCGGACATCCCCGGCCTGGTGCCCGACGAGGCCGAGCGCCTGCGCGACCGGCTCACCGCGCGCGGCGAGGCGAGGCTGGCGGGCCTGTGAGCGGGCCGATCCCCGAGCCGGCCGCGACGCCGACTCCCGAGCCGGTCGGGGTGCCGGCCCACGAGCCTGCTCCCGCGCCGAGCCCCGAGCCCGCGCGCAGCGAGCAGGAGTGGCGCCGCGTGCACCCGGTCACGCCGTTCGTGCGGGGCTGGGCGGCGGTGGTGGCGATCCTGGTCATCGGTGGCCAGCAGGTGCTCGACGACGTGGCGAACGCGGTCAGGGCGGTCGACTCGATCCGCAGCCTGTGGTGGGTGGTGCTCCTCGCGCTGGTGGTGCTCGTCGGGATCATCTTCGGGTACGCCGCCCTGGCGTGGCGCATGACGGCCTATGCCGTCGACGACGACGCGGTGCGCCTGCGCAAGGGCATCCTGTTCCGCCAGCAGCGGCACGCCCGCCTCGACCGCCTGCAGGCGATCGACGTGCGCCAGCCGCTGCTCGCGCGGCTGTTCGGGCTGGCGGAGCTGCGGCTGGAGGTGGCCGGCGGTTCCGACTCGGGGGTGGCGATCGGCTTCCTCAAGGAGGCGGACGCGCAGCGACTGCGCGCGGACCTGCTCGCCCGCGCGGCGGGGGTCAAAGCCGCCCGCCGCACCGACCGGTCCGACGGCCAGCCGACCACGGTAGGCCCGGCGTCCGACGACCCGGCGACGCCCGCGGACCTGGCGGACGGCCGGCTCCCCGGAGCGGCCCCCGCCCCGGACGACGGGCAGGAGGTCGCCGCCCCCGAGGCGCCGGAGCACCAGGTGTACGAGGTGCCGGCCACCCGTCTGCTGCTGTCGCTGCTGCGGATGCCGGGGGTGTGGGTCGGCGTCCTGTCGCTGGTCGGCGTCGGGGTGGCGGTCGCCGTCACCCGCGAGGTGAGCATCCTGTTCTCCGCGCTGCCGGCCGTCCTGGGCGTCGGCGGGTACATCTTCCAGCGGTTCGCGGGGGAGTTCGGCTTCCGGGCCGCGCTGTCGCCGGACGGCATCCGGCTGCGCCACGGCCTGCTGGAGACGCGGGCGCAGACGATCCCGCCGGGCCGGGTGCAGGCGGTGTCCCTCACGCAGGGCCCGCTGTGGCGCGGGCCCGACTGGTGGCGCGTCAAGGTCAACGTGGCGGGCTACGGCGGCGGCGGGGAGCAGGCGGGGGAGCAGCAGCACGTGCTGCTGCCGGTCGGCCCGCGCGAGGAGGCGCTCACGGCGCTGTGGCTCGTGCTGCCCGACCTCGAGGTCGCCGACCCCGACGACACGCTGGCGCTGCTCGACGAGGCGCTCACCGGCGACGCCCGCACGGACCGCTGGTTCGTCACCAGCCCCCGCAGCGCCCGGCTGCTCGACCCGTGGAGCTGGCGGCGCAACGGCTACGCGGTCACCGGCCGGGCCCTGCTGGCGCGCGGCGGCCGCTTCGTGCGCACGCTCGAGGTGGTGCCGCACGAGCGCACCCAGTCCCTCGGGCTGGTGCAGGGGCCGTGGCAGCGGCGGCGCGGGCTCGCGTCGTTCACGCTGCACTCGACGCCCGGGCCGATCAGCCCGGCCGTCCATCACCTCGCCGAGGACGAGGCGGCGCGCCTGCTCGGCGAGCAGTCCGCGCGCGCCCGCGAGGCCCGGGCCCACGCGGGGCCGGAGCGCTGGATGGAGGGTCAGATCCAGGGGCAGACGCAGGGGCAGGTGCAGGGGCAGGTGCAGGGGCAGACGGAGGGGCAGATGGAGGGGCGAAGATGAGCGAGCCCGACGGCGGCCGCCAGGCCCCGGCGCCCCCGTCCGCCAGGCCGGGCCGCCTCGGCGTGGGCGTGGTCGGCGCCGGCCGCGTGGGCGCCGTCCTCGGCAGCGCCCTGCGCGCCGCGGGGCACACGGTGGTCGGCGCGAGCGGGGTGAGCGAGGAGTCGCGGGAGCGGATCGCGACCCTCCTGCCCGGGGTGCCGCACCTCGAGGTGACCGACGTCGTGGAGCGCGCGGAGATGGTGCTCCTCGCGGTGCCCGACGACGCGTTGGCGGAGGTCGTCAGCGGCCTCGCCGCGCTCGGCGCCTGGCAGCCCGGACAGCTCGTCGTGCACACGTCGGGCCGCTACGGCGTGGGCGTGCTGGACCCGGCGCGCCAGGCCGGCGCCATCCCGGTGGCGCTGCACCCGGCGATGACGTTCACGGGCACGTCGCTGGACCTGCACCGGCTGGAGGGGTGCACCTTCGCCGTCACCGCCCCGGCGGCCGTGCAGCCGATCGGGCAGGCGCTCGTCGTCGAGGTGGGCGGGGAGCCGGTGATCGTCGCCGAGGAGGCCCGCGGCCTCTATCACGCGGCCCTCGCCCACGGTGCGAACCACCTCGTGGTGCTGGTGGCCCAGGCCGCCCAGGCGCTGGAGGCGGCCGGCGTCGAGCAGCCGGGCCGTGCCCTCGCGCCGCTCCTGTCCGCCGCGCTCGACGGCGCGACCCGTGCCGCCGACGTGGCCGACGGCGCCGGCGCGGTCACGGCGCTCACCGGCCCGGTGTCGCGCGGCGACGTGGGCACGGTGCGCACGCACCTCGACGCCCTGCGCACGCTCGCGGCCGACACGGGCGCCACCGACGTGCCCGCGTCGTACACGGAGCTGGCGCGCGGGGCCACGCAGCGCGCGCTCGCCGCCCACCGCATCGGCGACCGCGCGGCCCGCGAGCTGCTCGACGCGCTCGCCCCGCCGCCCGCGTCCCACCCCGACGACCCGCAGGAGCCCCGATGACCACCACCCCGAGCACGCCCGCCGTCGTCAGCTCCCGGACCGACCTGCACGACGCGCTGGCGGCGTGGACGCTGTCCGGCCCGGAGCCCACGGACCGGCGCGCCGTCGTGATGACGATGGGGGCGCTGCACGACGGCCACCTGGAGCTGGTGCGACGGGCCCGGGAGGCCGCCGGCCCCACCGGCCAGGTGATCGTGACGATCTTCGTCAACCCGCTGCAGTTCGGGGCGGGGGAGGACCTGGACCGGTACCCCCGCGACCTGGAGGGGGACGTCGCGAAGCTCGCGAGCGTGGGCGCGGACCTGGTGTTCGCCCCCACGCCCGACGTCGTATACCCGGACGGCGACCCGATCGTGCGGGTGTCGGCGGGCCGGATCGGCGAGGTGCTGGAGGGCGAGTCGCGCCCCGGGCACCTCGACGGCGCGCTCACGGTGGTGCTCAAGCTCATGCACCTCACCCGCCCCGACGTCGCCCTGTTCGGGGAGAAGGACGCCCAGCAGCTGCTGGCCGTGCGCCGCATGGTGCGCGACCTGGACGTCGACGTCGAGGTGCTCGGGGTCCCGATCGTGCGCGACCCGGACGGTCTCGCGATGTCGTCGCGCAACGCCTACCTCTCCGCCGACGAGCGGGCCGCCGCCCTGGTGCTCTCGAGGGCGATGCGCGCGGGCGCGGACGCGGCGGACCAGGGGCCCGAGGCGGTGCTGGCGGCGGCGTCGGGAATCCTCGGGGCGGGGGCCGGCGTTGAACGTGATTACCTCGCACTCGTCGACCCGACTACCGTGGACCCGGTGCCCGCGGACTTCCGCGGCCCCGCCCTCCTCCTCGTGGCGGCCCGTGTGGGCGCCACCCGACTGATCGACAACCAGGCCGTGGACCTCGCCGGCAGCCCCGCCAGCGGCCCTGCTACCCGTGAGGACCCCCAGGAGAACGCCCGTGACTGAGCACGCGAACCGCCCCGCCTCCCTGCAGCGGCCGATGATGATCGGCAAGATCCACCGCGCCACGGTGACGCAGGCGGACCTGCACTACGTCGGCTCGATCACCATCGACGCCGACCTGCTGGACGCGGCCGACCTCTACCCGGGCCAGCAGGTCGACGTGGTGGACGTCACGAACGGCGCCCGCCTCACGACCTACGTCATCCCGGGCGAGCGCGGCGGCCGCCAGGTGAGCATCAACGGCGCGGCCGCGCACCTGGTCCACCCGGGCGACACCGTCATCGTCATCGCCTACGGCACGATGTCGGACGCCGACGCGCGCACGTACTCGCCCGCGGTCGTCTTCGTCGACCCGGAGAACCGGATCGTCGAGCTCGACGACGACCCCGGCCAGGTGCCGGACGGCTTCGGCCTGGAGTCCAGCGGCGTGCCCTTCGCGGCCGTCCGGTGACCGCCGCGCGCACCTGCGACCGCAGCCCCGACGGCGCGGTGACGACCCGGTGAACGGGCCGCGGCTCGCCCGCGCCCTCGCCGCCCCGGCCCCCGGCTGGACCACCACCGCCGACGCGATCGTCGTCGGCACCGGCATCGCCGGCCTGACCGCGGCGCTGGAGCTGCGCTCGCGCGTGCCGCGGGTGCTGCTCGTGACCAAGGGGGCGCTGTCGTCCGGCTCCACGGTGTGGGCGCAGGGCGGGATCGCCGCGGCCCTGCACCCCGACGACACCCCCGACGCGCACCTCACGGACACGCTCGCCGCAGGCGGGGGGCTGAGCGACCCCGCCGCGGTGCGGGTGCTGGTCGACGAGGGCCCGGACCGGGTGCGCGAGCTCGTGACCCGCGGCACCGCGTTCGACGTCGGCCCCGACGGCGGCATCGCGCTCACCCGCGAGGGCGGGCACCGCGCCGACCGGATCGCGCACGCCGGCGGTGACGCCACGGGGGCCGAGATCTCCCGCGCGCTCGTCGCGCAGATCGAGGCGGTGCGCGACGACCCGGGCATCGAGGTGCTCGAGAACGCGCTCGTGCTCGACGTCCTCACGGGTGCGCCGGGTGCGGACCGGCGTCGTCCGGTCGCGGGGGTCACGCTGCACGTGCGCGGCGCCGGCAGCCGGGACGGCGTGGGCGCCGCGCTGGCGCCGGTGGTGGTGCTCGCGACGGGCGGCATCGGACAGGTGTTCCGCTCGTCGACCAACCCGCCGGGCGCGACCGGGGACGGCATCGCCGCGGCGCTGCGCGCGGGCGCGTCCGTCGGCGACCTGGAGTTCGTCCAGTTCCACCCGACCGTGCTCTGGCAGGGGATGGGCGCCAAGGGGCAGCTTCCGCTCATCAGCGAGGCCGTGCGGGGCGAGGGCGCGCTGCTGCTCGACGTCGACGGGTTCCGCTTCATGCCGGGCGAGCACGAGCTGGCCGAGCTGGCGCCGCGGGACGTCGTCGCGCACGCCATCGTGCGCCGCATGACGGCGACGTCGGCCGACCACGTGCTGCTCGACGCCCGGCACCTCGGGGCGGGCTTCCTGCGCCGCCGGTTCCCCACGATCACCGCGCGCCTGCTCGACCAGGGGATCGACTGGACCGAGGAACCCGTACCGGTGGCGCCCGCGCAGCACTACCACTCGGGCGGCGTCGTGACCGACCCCCACGGCCGCACCTCCGTGCCCGGCCTGTACGCGGTCGGGGAGGTGGCGTGCACCGGCGTGCACGGCGCCAACCGGCTCGCCTCCAACTCGCTGCTCGAGGGCCTGGTCTTCGCGCACCGCGCCGCCCGCGACGTCGCCCGCCAGGTGGCCGAGGGCGGGTCGCGCCGCGCGCCGGAGCCCGAGGAGCGGCCCGGGGGCGCCGCGCTCGTGGCGGCCGCGGCCCGGTCGCGCGTGCAGCGCGCGACGTCGGACGGCGCGGGGCCGGTGCGGTCGGCCGGGTCGCTGGAGCGCGCGGCGGACCTCCTGGCCGGGGTCCGGACCGACGCGCACCGCGCGACCGACGTCGTCGCCGACCCGCAGGTCGCCGAGTGGGAGACCACCACCGTGCACCAGGTCGCCAGCGCGCTGGTGCACGCCGCACTGCTGCGCGAGGAGTCCCGAGGCGGGCACTTCCGCGCCGACTTCCCCGCGCCGGACCCGGCGTGGGCGCGCCGCGTCACGCTCGCCCTCGACGAGGACGCCACCCTCCGCGAGGTGGTCCCCGTCTCCGCGAGGTAGTTCCGAGCCTGCCGAGGTAGTGGTCCAGACCACTACCTCGGCAGGCTCGGGACTACCTCGGCGGGACGGGCGGTAGCGTTGCGCAGCGTGACCGACCTGAGCCTGCCCGTGCACGACCAGCCGTCCGCCGTCCAGCCCGGGCTGGACGCCGCGTGGGTCGCCCGCGTCGTCGAGACCGCGCTGGACGAGGACCTCGGCGAGGCGCCCGGTCGCGACGTCACGACGCAGGCCACGGTGCCCGCGTCGGCCGTCGGGACCGCCGACCTCGTGGCCCGGTCCGCGGGGACGGTCGCGGGGCTCGTCGTGGTGGCGGAGGTGCTGCGACAGGTCGCCGGCCGCCTCGGGCTCCCGGCACCCGACGTGACCTTCCACGCGCAGGACGGCGACGCCGTCGCGCCCGGCCAGGTGCTCGCCGCGCTCGTGGGGCGCGTGCAGGTGCTGCTCGTCGCGGAGCGGACCCTGCTGAACCTCGCCTCCCGAGCCTCCGGCGTCGCGACGGCGACGGCGGCCTGGTCGCGCGAGCTCGCGGGCACGGGCGCCCAGGTGCTCGACACCCGCAAGACGACGCCGGGCCTGCGCGCCCTGGAGAAGTACGCCGTCCGTGCCGGCGGCGGCACCAACAAGCGCATGGGCCTGCACGACGTCGCGATGGTCAAGGACAACCACGTGGTCGCGGCCGGCTCCGTGCGCGGCGCGATCGACGCCGTCCGGCGCACGTTCCCCGACGTGCTGGTCCAGGTCGAGGCCGACACCACGGACCAGGCGATGGAGGCGCTCGACGCCGGCGCGGACTTCCTGCTGCTCGACAACATGCCCACGCCGGTCCTCGCCGCGACGGTCGCCGCGGTCCGCGAGCGGCAGGGGCGCGACGGCGTGCCCGCGCACGTCGAGCTGGAGGCCACGGGCAACCTCACCCTCGACCGCGCCCGCGAGGTGGCCGGCACGGGCGTCGACCACCTGTCCGTCGGCGCCCTGACGCACTCCGCCCCGATCCTCGACCTGGCACTCGACCTGCGCCCGTGAGCCCGGCAGCGGAGGCCTGAGCCCGGCGGGCAGGTGTGAGGTGCGTCGCCCGTAGAATCGACGGGTGACCTCCCCGCAGAACCCCGCCTCCGCCGTGCCCGCCGTCGACCCCACGCTCGACTCGGGGATCGACTCAGCGGCCACGGACGACCTCCCGGAGCAGATGCGCGTGCGCCGGGAGAAGCGCGACCGGCTGCTGGAGCAGGGCGTGGAGCCCTACCCGGTCGGCCTGCCGATCAGCCACTCGATCGCCGAGGTGCGCGCGGGCTACGAGCACCTCGAGGCGGGGCAGGAGACGGACGACGTCGTCGGCGTCGCCGGCCGCGTCGTGTTCCTGCGCAACACGGGCAAGCTGTGCTTCGTCACGCTGCAGGACGGGGAGGGGCGGCGCCTGCAGGCGATGCTCAGCCTCAAGGAGGTCGGCGAGGAGTCGCTGGCGTCGTTCAAGTCCGACGTCGACCTGGGCGACCACCTGTTCGTCCACGGCCGGGTGGGCTCCTCGCGGCGCGGTGAGCTGAGCGTGTTCGCCGACACCTGGGCGCTCGCGGCCAAGGCCCTGCGCCCCCTGCCGGTGCTGCACAAGGACCTGTCGGAGGAGGCGCGGGTCCGCCAGCGGTACGTCGACCTCATCGCGCGGCCCGCGGCCCGCGAGATGGTCCGCACCCGTGCCGGCGTCGTGCGCTCGATGCGCGACAACTTCCACGGCCGCGGCTTCCTCGAGATCGAGACGCCGATGCTGCAGACGATCGCGTCGGGGGCCTCGGCGCGGCCGTTCCAGACGCACATGAACGCGTACGACATCGACCTTTTCCTGCGCATCGCCCCGGAGCTCTTCCTCAAGCGTGCCGTGGTGGGTGGCGTGGAGAAGGTTTTCGAGATCAACCGCAACTTCCGCAACGAGGGCGCGGACTCCACGCACTCTCCCGAGTTTGCGATGCTCGAGGCGTACGAGGCGTACGGCGACTACAACACCATCGGGGCCCTCACCCAGGATCTCGTGCAGAAGGCCGCGCTCGACGTTCTCGGGACCACGACGGTGACCCTTCCGGACGGCGAGGAGTACGACCTCGGCGGTGAATGGGCGCAGATCACGATGTACGGCTCGCTCTCGGAGGCGGTCGGTGAGGAGATCACGCCCGAGACGACCGTCGAGCACCTTTCCGCGCTCGCCGAGAAGGCGGAGATCTCGGTCGACCCGAAGAAGGTGAACCACGGCAAGCTCGTCGAGGAGCTGTGGGAGCACCACGTGGGTGACGGCCTGCACGCGCCGACCTTCGTGCGCGACTTCCCGGTCGAGACCTCGCCCCTGGTCCGCGCGCACCGCACCACGCCCGGGGTCGTGGAGAAGTGGGACCTGTACGTGCGCGGTTTCGAGCTGGCGACGGGATACTCGGAGCTCGTCGACCCCGTCGTGCAGCGGCAGCGCTTCGAGGACCAGGCGCGCCTCGCGGCCGCCGGCGACGACGAGGCCATGGCGCTCGACGAGGACTTCCTCACCGCGATGGAGCACGCGATGCCCCCGGCGGGAGGCATGGGGATGGGCGTCGACCGGCTCCTCATGGCGCTCACCGGCCTCGGGATCCGCGAGACCATCCTTTTCCCGCTCGTCAAGCCGACGGTCTGAACGGAAGTCAACTCATGGACACCTTTATCGCGATCATGACCGGGCTCGCCCCGTCCGTCGGCGTGGGCCTGCTGTTCTGGCTGGCGATGCGCAAGATCCTCCACGCCGACCGGAACGAACGCCTTGCGCTCGAGCGGATGGACGCCGAAGAGGCGGCCGCGGCGGCGGAGTCGGAATCCCGGTGAACTCTTTCTGCTGATTCCGTTGCGCGATTCGAATTGACATTCGGTCGACGCCGGGGGCATTCTCACTTCTGTCCGCATATCGTGACCGAGGGGAATCCACGTGGTCCAGAAGCAGCAGATCGTCCTGATCGACGATATCGACGGGGGCGACGCTGACGAGACCGTCACGTTCGCGCTCGACGGGGTCTCTTACGAGATCGACCTCACGGCCAAGCACGCGGCCGAGCTCCGGGACGCGTTCGCCACCTGGATCGGTCATGGTCGCAAGACCACGACGCGGCTCGGCGGCGGCACGCGGAGCGCCGCGCGCCGGACCAGCACCGACCGTGCGCAGCTCGCCAAGATCCGCGAGTGGGCCCGCGACAACGGCCACAAGGTCAGCGACCGCGGCCGCATCCCCAGCTCCGTCCTCGAGGCCTACGAGGCCGCGCACTGACGACGGCGTGAGCCTCCTGCACGACCCCCGACCGGACTCCGGTCGGGGGTCGTGCGCGTTCCGGGCCGCGCCGGGCGCGGTCATAGGCTGAGTCCATGACGGAACGGGACACGCGGACGCAGCTCTGGGTCGGCACCTACCCGCAGCCCGGCGGCGCGCCGGGCAGCGGCGAGAGCATCTGGCGGGTCGCCCTGGGGCCGGACGGCGCGGTGGAGTCGGCGGTGCCGGCCGTGGCCGCGACGTCGCCCTCGTTCCTGGCGCTGCACCCGAGCGGGAGCACGCTCTACGCCGTGGGGGAGACGCCCGCCGGCACCGTCACCGCGTTCCGGGTGGAGGCACCGCGCGACGGCGCCGCCGCGGGCCCGGGCGACGTGCGGCTCGCGCCGTCCGGCTCGCTCGCGTCCGGGGGTGACGACCCGTGCCACGTGCTGGCCCTCGAGGACACCGTGTGGCTCGCCAACTACGGCGACGGCGTCGCCGCCTGCGTCGACGTCGACCCGGCGACCGGTGACCTCGTCGCCGAGGGCGTGGTCGCGCACCCGGGCGTGGGGAGCGGTCCCGTCGTCGAGCGGCAGGCCGGCCCGCACGCCCACTTCCTGGCCCAGGTCGGCGACGACGTGCTGGTCTGCGACCTCGGCGCCGACGTCGTCCGGCGGTACCCCGCGGCGGGCGCCGAGCCCGGTGCCGCGGCCGACGTGGCCGCCGTCCTGCCGCCCGGGACCGGCCCCCGCCACCTCGTCGCGCTCCCGGACGGGTCGCTCGTCGTGGTCGGTGAGCTCGACGCCCGGGCGCACGTGCTGGTGCGGGACGGCGCGGGCTGGGCGCCGGCGGCGGCGGTGCCCGTCTCCCCGTCGGCGCAGGCGGGTCGTGACTTCCCGGCGCACGTCACGCTGAGCGCTGACGGCGCACGCCTGCACGTCGGGCTCCGGGGCGCCGACGTGCTCGCGGTGCTCGCGGTGGGGTCCGACGGCGCGGCGCCGGTCCTGGAGCACCTCGGCGACGTCCCGCTCGGCGACGGGGCCTGGCCGCGCCACCACGCCGTGCTGACGGGCGGAGCCGACGACGCCGAGCGCGTCGTCGTCGCGCTGCAGGGCCGCAGCGAGCTCGCGACGGTGCGCCTCGACCCGGCGACGGGCGCGGGCGAGGTGGTCGCGCGCCACGCGCTGCCGACGCCTCCCGCCTGCGTGCTGGAGTCCTGATGACCACCTCCGGCGACGGCGCACGCCCCGGGCCGCGGGTGGCGATGCTGTCGGTGCACACGTCGCCCCTCGACCAGCCCGGGACCGGTGACGCGGGCGGCATGAACGTCTACGTCATGGAGCTGGCCCGCGCGCTGGCCCGCCGGGGCGCGGAGGTCGAGATCTTCACGCGGGCGACGGCGTCCGCGCAGCCGCGATGCGTCGACGTCGAGCCGGGGATCCGCGTGGTGCACGTGTCCGCCGGCCCGTACGAGGGCCTGGACAAGAACGACCTGCCGGGGCAGCTCTGCGCGTTCACCGCCGGGGTGCTGCGCGCGGAGGCGCACCGCCCGCCGCACTGGTACGACGTCGTGCACAGCCACTACTGGCTGTCGGGGCAGGTCGGGTGGCTGGCCGCCGAGCGGTGGGACGTCCCGCTCGTGCACACCATGCACACGATGGCGCGGGTGAAGAACGCGGCGCTCGCCCCCGGGGACACGCCGGAGCCCGTGGGCCGGGTCGTGGGGGAGGAGCAGGTGGTCGAGGCCTCCGACGGGCTCGTCGCCTCGACCCGCGAGGAGGCCCGCGACCTCGAGCAGGAGTACCGGGCCGACCCGGACCGGGTGCACGTCGTCGCGCCCGGCGTCGACCTCGACGTCTTCCGCCCGCTCGAGCCCGCTCCCGGGCAGGACACCGACGCCGCCCGGCGCGCCCTGCGCGAGCGGCTCGGCCTGCCCACCGACCGGAAGATCGTGCTGTTCGCCGGGCGCGTCCAGCTCCTCAAGGGCCCGGACGTCCTGGTCCGCGCCCTCGGCGTGCTGGCCGACCACGCCAGCTCCGCCGCCGCCGGCGAGCCCGAGGCGTGGTGCGACGGCGGCGGGTCGCGCGTGCCGACGCTCGTCGTCCTGGGCGGGGCGAGCGGTCGGGCGACCGCGGTGCGCGAGCTCGAGGCGCTGGCCCACCAGGTGGGCGTCACCGACCACCTGGACGTGCGCCCGCCGGTGCCCCGCGAGGAGCTGGTCGACTACCTGCGTGCGGCGGACGTCGTGGCGGTGCCGTCGCACAACGAGTCGTTCGGGCTGGTGGCCGCCGAGGCGCAGGCCGCGGGCACGCCGGTGGTCGCCGCCGCGGTGGGCGGCCTGCAGACCGTCGTCGTGGACGGCACCTCCGGCGTCCTCGTGCCCGACCACAGCCCGTGGACCTGGGCGCGCGAGCTCGGCGACCTGCTCGCCGACGACGACCGCCGCGCCCGCCTGGCCGCCGGGGCGCGTCGCGCCAGCGAGCGGTTCAGCTGGGACCGCGCCGCCGCCGCCATGCTCGACGTGTACGCCCAGGCGGCGAAGGTGCACCGCGCCCGCTCGCCGAGGTAGTGCGAGACCCCGCGAGGTAGTTCAGCACCCGGCGAGGTAGTTCAGCACCCGCCGAGGTAGTGCGAAACCCCGCGAGGTAGTTCGAGACTCGGCGAGGTAGTTCGGGCCCCACGAGATGGTCCGGCGACCCGCGGGGGCCGGGAATGGATCGCCCGGGCGAGGGATTGCACGTGGCATGCCGATCACCGGAGAGTACGTCCCCAGCCCGTCCGCCCACGCCGCGAAGCAGGTCGAGCAGTACGAGAGCTCGGGCGGGACGAAGGGCACCACGATGCGCGGCATGCCCGTCGTCATCCTCACCACGGTGGGGGCCAGGAGCGGCAAGCTGCGCAAGACGCCGCTGATGCGCGTGGAGCACGACGGCGCGTACGCGGTCGTCGCGTCGCTGGGCGGTGCCCCGAAGCACCCGGTCTGGTACTACAACGTGCTGGCGAACCCGCGCGTGGAGCTGCAGGACGGCCCCGAGAAGCACGAGTACGTCGCGCGCGAGGTCACCGGGGACGAGAAGGCGCTGTGGTGGGAGCGGTCCGTGGCCGCGTACCCGGACTACGCCGACTACCAGCGCAAGACGGACCGCGAGATCCCCGTCTTCGTGCTGGAGCGCGCGGACTCCTGACCGGCCTCACGGTCCGGCCTCACGGTCCGGCCTCACGGTCCGGCCTCCAGATCCGGCCTCCAGATCCGGCCTCCAGATCCGGACGGTGCGAGTCCGGGATCCGGCCCGCGGTGCGGCCCCCGCGGGGGAGAAGGCAGGATGGACCCATGACCTACACCCTCGTGCTGCTCCGCCATGGCGAGAGCGAGTGGAACGCGAAGAACCTCTTCACCGGCTGGGTGGACGTGCCGCTCTCGGAGAAGGGCACCGCGGAGGCGAAGCGCGGCGGCGAGCTGCTCAAGGAGTCCGGCGTCACCCCCGACGTCGTGCACACGTCGCTGCTGCGCCGCGCCATCAACACGGCGAACCTGGCGCTCGACGCCGCCGACCGCCACTGGATCCCGGTCAAGCGCAACTGGCGTCTCAACGAGCGCCACTACGGCGACCTGCAGGGCAAGGACAAGAAGCAGGTGCGCGACCAGTACGGCGAGGAGCAGTTCATGCTCTGGCGCCGCTCGTACGACGTGCCGCCGCCCGAGATCGAGCTGGGCTCGGAGTTCTCGCAGGACTCCGACGTGCGTTACGCCGGCGAGCCGATCCCGCGCGCCGAGGCCCTCAAGCAGGTGCTCGACCGGGCCCTGCCGTACTGGGACGGCGAGATCGTGCCGGACCTCCAGGCCGGCAAGACCGTCCTCGTCGCGGCCCACGGCAACTCGCTGCGCGCCATCGTCAAGCACCTCGACGGCGTCGACGACCAGACCATCGCCGGGCTGAACATCCCGACCGGCATCCCGCTGGTGTACGAGCTCGACGAGGAGACGCTGAAGCCCACCAACCCGGGCGGCACGTACCTCGACCCCGAGGCCGCGAAGGACGCCATCGCCGCGGTCGCGAACCAGGGCAAGTGACGCCCGTCCGCTGACGACGACGAACCCCCGGTCCCGCAAGGGGCCGGGGGTTCGTCGTTCCCGCGGGCGCGGTCGTCGCGGCGGGTCAGGCGTCGGTGCGCGCGTGCTCGTCGTCGAAGTTGCCGGTGACGAGGAAGGTGATGCGGCGGGCGACGGAGACGCCGTGGTCGCCGAACCGCTCGTAGTAGCGGCCGAGCAGCGTGACGTCGACGGTCTGCTGGGTCGTGCCGGGCCACTCGGGGTCGAGCGTCGCGGCGAACGTGTCCTGGTGCAGGGCGTCGAGGAGGTCGTCGTCCTGCTGCACCTCGGCGGCGAGGGCGACGTCGCGCGTGGCGAGGAGCGCCGTCGTGCGCTGGGCGACGTGCACCGCCGCGCCGTGCATCTTGACGAACGTCTCGCGCGCCGGCGCGGGGACGGCCTCCGCCGGGTACCGGCCACGGGCGATCTCGGCGACGTGCCGGGCGAGGTCGCCCATGCGCTCGAGCGAGGCGCTGATGCGCAGCGCCGAGATGACGACCCGCAGGTCGGTGGCGACGGGGGCCTGCTGCGCGAGCAGGTGCACGCAGCGCTCGTCGAGCTCGCTCTCGAGCCGGTCGATCGCGTGGTCGGAGGCGATCACCTCCTGCGCCAGCTGGTGGTCGGCCTCGAGCAGGGCGTCGCCCGCACGTCGGATGGCGGACTCGACGAGCCGGCTCATCTCGATGAGGTCGTCACCGACCTGGCGCAGCTCGGCCTCGAAGATCTCTCGCATCGCTGTCCTCTCGGGTCAAATGTGGTCTGCTGCCAGCCTGACACGGCACGTGGACGGTCCGGGGGCGCCCAGGTGAACTCCGGGCGGGTCGCAGGTGAACAGTGGGCGACGGCTCGCTGAGCAGTTCCGCTCCGCGACGGATTCCCGGGGCGTCGCGACCTACGCTGGCCCCGTGGACGGAATCATCCAGGGCGTGACCGCGATCGTCGCGGGCATCTTCGGCGTCGTGGTGGGCGTGGTCGCGACCGTCGCCTTCCGCTTCTCCGAGCGTGTCCAGCGCCGGTCGCCCGAGGCAGCCCCCGCCGAGCTGGACGAGGGCCTCGTCCGCGTGCTCGCGGTGCTGCGGTCCGCCGCGGTCGTCCTGGACGAGGAGGACGACGTCGTGCGGGCGTCGCCGCCGGCCTACGCGCTGGGGGTGGTGCGCAACGACGCGCTGCAGCATCCCGCGATCGTCGACCTGGTGCGCGAGGTCCGGCGCGACGGGGTCATCCGCGAGAAGGAGCTGGAGCTGCCGCGCGGGCCGATCGGGTCCGGCACGGTGCTGCTGCAGGTCCGGGTGGCACCGGTCGGGCCGGACAAGCTGCTCGTCCTGGCCGAGGACCGCACGGAGGCCCGGCGGGTGGAGGCCATCCGTCGCGACTTCGTCGTCAACGTCTCGCACGAGCTCAAGACGCCGGTCGGGGCGCTCGCCCTGCTGGCGGAGACGGTGCAGGACGCCGCGGACGACCCCGTCGCGGTGCGGCGGTTCACCCAGCGGATGCAGGCAGAGGCGCAGCGCCTGTCCGCCCTGGTGCACGAGATCATCGAGCTGTCCCGGCTGCAGGTGGCGGGCGCGCTGCAGGAGGTCACGACCATCCCGGTGCGCGACGTCGTCGCCGAGGCGGTGGACCGCGCGCGGACCACGGCGCAGGCCAAGAACATCGCCATCACGGTGGGCGGGTCGACCGACGTCCTCGTGTTCGGCGACCACAACCTGCTCGTCACCGCGGTGCGCAACCTGCTCGACAACGCCGTCGCGTACTCCCCGGAGCACACCCGGGTGGGCGTCGGGGTGCGCGTGCGCCGGGGGCTGGTCGAGATCGACGTGGTCGACCAGGGCGTGGGCATCGCCGCCGACGAGCAGGACCGCGTCTTCGAGCGCTTCTACCGCGTCGACCCGGCGCGCTCCCGCGACACGGGCGGCACGGGGCTCGGCCTGAGCATCGTCAAGCACGTGGCGGCCGACCACGGCGGCGACGTGCAGATCTGGTCCGAGCCCGGCAAGGGGTCGACGTTCACCCTGCGCATCCCGGCGGCCGACGTACCGCAGGAGCTGCCGCGGGAGGCCCCGGAGGACGCCCCGCAGCACCACCATCAGCACACCCAGCAGCAGACCAAGCAGCACACCCATGGCACGACGGACGAGGAGGTAGGTGCGTGACGCGCATCCTGGTGGTCGAGGACGAGGAGTCCTACCGGGACCCCCTGACGTATCAGCTCACCCGCGAGGGCTTCGAGGTCGTGGAGGCCTCGAACGGGGTCGACGCGCTGGCCGCCTACGACGACGGCGGCGCCGACCTGGTGCTGCTCGACCTCATGCTGCCCGGGCTGTCCGGCACGGAGGTGTGCCGGGAGCTGCGTCAGCGCGGCGACGTGCCGGTCATCATGCTCACGGCGAAGGACTCGGAGATCGACAAGGTCGTGGGGCTCGAGCTCGGCGCCGACGACTACGTCACCAAGCCGTACTCGTTCCGCGAGCTGCTGGCGCGCATGCGCGCGGTGATGCGCCGGCGCAGCCCGGTGGCGTCGGAGGTGTCGTCGAACGGGCACGACGACGACGGCGAGCCCGTGCTCGAGGTCGGGCCCGTGCGCATGGACGTGGAGCGTCACACCGTGACCGTGGGCGGTGACACGGTCTCGCTGCCGCTCAAGGAGTTCGACCTGCTGGAGCTGCTGCTGCGCAACGCCGGCCGCGTGCTCACCCGCGGGCAGCTCATCGACCGGGTCTGGGGAGCGGACTACGTCGGCGACACCAAGACGCTCGACGTTCACGTGAAGCGCATCCGGTCGAAGATCGAGGCCGACCCCGGCTCCCCGCAGCTCCTGCTCACCGTCCGCGGCCTGGGGTACAAGCTGGCGGACGAGCCCGCCTAGACCGCTGGGGTAGTCCGAAGATCGCCGAGGTAGTTCGAGGGGGCGGCCCGCCATTCTGCGGGCCGCCCCCTCGAACTACCTCGGCGATCTTCGGACCACCTCGGCCCCGGTGACGAGCGGCCCTGCACTGTTCACCCCTCGTTCACCTGCTCCTGGGTCCCGAGCCACCTTGCGTGCCTAGCGTTCCCGACGAACGCCGGTACTTCGCCGGTGTCCCTCCGTGTGAACAGGATGGAACGAGACGTGAAGCTCAGCCGATTCTCCCGTGCTGGATCCGCCGTGGCGGTCGGCGCGCTGGCCCTGACCCTCGCCGCGTGCGGCTCGGACCCGGCCGCGCCGGGCGCGGAGTCCACCGGTGGTTCGCAGGACGGCGGCTCGTCCCTCTCGGGCGAGCTCAGCGGCGGCGGCGCCTCCTCGCAGGAGTCCGCCATGGAGGCATGGCGCGCCGGCTTCCAGCAGGCCAACCCGGACGCCACCGTCAACTACGACCCCGTGGGCTCGGGCGGTGGCCGCACCGGCTTCGCCGACGGGTCGTTCGCCTTCGCCGGCTCGGACGCCGCGCTGGAGGACGAGGAGCTCGAGGCTGCCGCCGCCCAGTGCGGCGAGGGCGGCGTCATCGAGTTCCCCGGCTACATCAGCCCGATCGCGGTGGCCTTCAACCTGCCGGGCATCGACTCCCTGAACCTCAAGCCCGAGGTCATCGCCGGGATCTTCTCCGGCGAGATCACGACGTGGGACGACGAGGCCATCGTCGCCGACAACCCCGACGCCGAGCTGCCCGCCACGGACATCACCGTCGTGCACCGCTCGGAGGACTCGGGCACCACCGAGAACTTCCAGGCCTACCTCGCCGCCGCGGCGCCGGACGCCTGGGACCACGAGCCCGAGGGCATCTGGCCGATCAAGGGCCAGGAGTCCGCCCAGGGCACCTCCGGCGTCATCTCCGCCGCGCAGGCCGGCGAGGGCACCATCACCTACGCGGACGCCTCGCAGGTGAGCGGTCTCGGGACCGTCGCCGTGGGCGTCGGCGACGAGTTCGTGCCGTACAGCGCCGAGGCGGCCGCCGAGGTCGTGGCGCAGTCCCCGCGCGTCGAGGGCACCGACGAGTACGTCTACGCGATCGACCTGCAGCGCGACATCCCGGGCACCTACCCGATCGTCCTCGTCTCCTACTCCCTCGCCTGCGGCACGTACGGCGACGAGGCCCAGGCCGAGCTCGTCAAGGGCTTCATGTCCTACCTGATCAGCGAGGAGGGCCAGCAGGCCGCGGCGGACACCGCCGGCTCCGCGCCGCTCTCCGCCGACATCCGCGACGCCGTCCTGCCGGGCATCGAGGCGATCACGGCCGGCTGACGAACGGACCGACACCGACGCCGGTGGTCGGGTCCGCCCCTCGAGGGCGGGCCCCGGCCGCCGGCTCGGCCCGTCCCACGAGGGACGGACGACACGCGTGACCACGATCACGACCACGAGCAAGGAGCACGAGTGACCACGACCGCCAGACCGGCGCCCGCGAGGAGCGCGCGGCGCCGCCGTCGCACCACGGACCGGGGGTTCAACCGGGCCTTCCGCTGGATCTCGGTGGGCGCGGGCGCCCTGATCCTCGCGGTCCTGGCCGCCGTCGCGCTGTTCCTGCTCTGGCAGGCCTGGCCGGCGCTCACCGCGAGCGACGCCGAGCTCGCCTCCTCCGTGCCCCGTTACCCCGAGGACACCTCGTTCCTCGAGTACGTCGGGCCGCTCGTCTTCGGCACGCTGCTCGCGGCCGCACTCGCGCTGCTCATCGCGACCCCGCTGGCCATGGGCATCGCGCTGTTCATCTCGCACTACGCGCCGCGTCGGCTCTCCCAGCTGCTGGGCTACCTGGTCGACCTGCTGGCCGCGGTGCCCTCGGTCATCTACGGCCTGTGGGGCATCTACGTGCTGAGCCCGCTCGTGGTGCCCGTGTGGAGCTGGCTGAACGAGTACCTGGGCTGGTTCCCGCTGTTCGCGGGCGCCGTGTCGCCGACCGGTCGCGTCCTCGCGACGGTGGCGCTGGTGCTCGCCGTGATGATCCTGCCGATCATCACCGCCGTCTCGCGCGAGGTCTTCCTCCAGACGCCGAAGCTGCACGAGGAGGCGGCGCTCGCCCTCGGCGCGACGCGCTGGGAGCTCGTGCGGACCGCGGTCCTGCCCTTCGGCCGCTCGGGTGTCATCTCGGCAGCGATGCTGGGCCTCGGCCGCGCGCTCGGCGAGACGATGGCCGTGCTGATGATCCTGTCGCCCGGCTTCCTGTACTCGTTCCGCATCCTGGAGAGCGCGCAGCAGCAGACCATCGCCGCGTACATCGCCGCCGACTTCCCGGAGGCGAGCGGGCTCGCCGTCAACACCCTGATCGCCACGGGCCTGGTGCTCTTCGTGATCACGCTGGCCGTCAACATGGGCGCTCGCGCGATCGTCGCGCGGCGCAAGGAATTCTCGGGGGCCAACTGATGACCGCCACGACCGGAACCACGTCCACGCCGGAGGCGAGCGGGCAGGTGCGCGCCCTGCTGCGCACCGCCGACCGGGGCCGCCGCCGCACCGACCGCATCATGACGGTGCTCATCTGGGCGGCCTTCGGGGTCGCCATGATCCCGCTGGTCTCGCTCGTGTGGACCGTGGTCGACAACGGGCTGGGCCGCATCAGCATGGACTTCCTGTCCCTGTCGATGCGCAACATCTTCGGCGGCGACCCCAGCGGCGGCATCTACCACGCCATCATGGGCACCCTGATCATCACGGGGCTCGCCACCGTGATCTCCGTGCCGATCGGCCTGCTGACCGCGATCTACCTCGTCGAGTACGGCCGCGGCGCGCTGGCCCGTGCGGTGACGTTCTTCGTCGACGTCATGACGGGCATCCCGTCGATCGTGGCCGGGTTGTTCGCCGTCTCGCTCTTCACGCTGTTCTTCGGGCCGGGCGTGCGCATGGGGATCGTCGGCGCGGTCGCGCTCTCGGTGCTCATGATCCCCGTCGTCGTGCGATCCTGCGAGGAGATGCTCAAGCTCGTCCCGAACGAGCTGCGCGAGGCGTCGTACGCGCTGGGGGTGCCGAAGTGGCTCACCATCGTCAAGGTCGTGCTGCGCACCTCGGTGGCGGGCCTCACCACGGGCATCCTGCTCGCCGTGGCCCGCGTCATCGGCGAGACGGCGCCGCTGCTCGTCACCGTCGGCGTCACCGACTCGATCAACTTCGACCCGTTCGAGGGCCGGATGATGACGCTGCCGGTGTTCGCCTACCGCCAGTACAGCCAGGGCCTGGCCACCTGCGCCGACGGTGCGTCGACCGCCTCGTGCGTCGCCGACATCGCGATCCAGAACGCCTGGGGCGCCGCCCTGGTGCTGATCGTCATCGTCCTGGTGCTCAACCTCCTCGGCCGCCTCGTGAACCGCTGGTTCGCCCCGAAGCTGCGCTGACGCGCAGACCCGCCTCTGCACCCCCGCAGCTCGAACGAAGGAAACAACGATGGCTCAGCGCATCGACGTGAAGGACCTCAACATCTACTACGGCGACTTCCTCGCCGTGCAGGACGTGTCGATGACGATCGACCCGAAGTCGGTGACGGCGTTCATCGGACCCTCCGGGTGCGGCAAGTCGACGTTCCTGCGCACGCTCAACCGGATGCACGAGGTGATCCCGGGCGCCCGCGTGGAGGGCACCGTGGAGATGGAGGGCGTCGACCTGTACGGCGACGACATCGACCCCGTGGCGGTGCGCCGCAACGTGGGCATGGTCTTCCAGCGCCCCAACCCGTTCCCGACGATGTCGATCCGCGACAACGTGCTCGCGGGCGTGCGGCTGAACAACCGGCGCATCAGCAAGTCCGACGCCGAGGAGCTCGTCGAGGGCTCGCTGCGCGGCGCGAACCTGTGGAACGAGGTCAAGGACCGCCTCGACCGGCCCGGGTCCGGCCTGTCCGGTGGTCAGCAGCAGCGCCTGTGCATCGCGCGGGCGATCGCGGTGAAGCCGCAGGTGCTGCTCATGGACGAGCCCTGCTCGGCCCTCGACCCGATCTCGACCCTCGCGATCGAGGACCTCATCGGCGAGCTGAAGCAGGACTACACGATCGTCATCGTCACCCACAACATGCAGCAGGCGGCGCGCGTCAGCGACCGGACGGCGTTCTTCAACATCGCCGGCACGGGCAAGCCGGGCCGCCTCATCGAGATGAACGAGACGTCCACGATCTTCTCCACGCCCGCCGAGCAGGCCACCGAGGACTACGTCTCCGGCCGCTTCGGGTGACCCGGCCCGCTCACCGTGCCCCGGCGAGGTCCGCCGGGAACCGCACGTCCGTGAGCGTCTCCGAGACGTCCCACAGGCGGCGCGCGACGGCGGCGTCCCGCGCCCGCGCGGAGCGCCCCACGAGCGTCGGGGCCCCGCGGCCCTCGAGGAACCCGCCCGGCCCGGCGTAGCTGTCGCCCGGCACGTCCCCGACCGTCGCGAGGAGGGTCGGCAGGGCGCCGTCCTCGGCGCTCTGCGCGACCGGGACGGACACCCGGTACAGCAGGTTCCGCAGGCCGCGGCGCTCGGTCAGCAGGTGCGTGGCGGCCATGCCGGGGTGGGCGGCGACGGCGATCACGGGCGACGCGGCGGCCTCGAGGCGGCGCTGGAGCTCCGACGTGAACAGCAGGTTGGCGAGCTTCGACTGCCCGTAGGCCGCCATCGGGCGGTACCGCCGGCGCTCCCAGTTGAGGTCGGTGAAGTCGATCGCGCCGAACCGGTGCGCGTTCGAGGAGACGGTGACGACGCGCTGCCGCACCCGGGGCAGCAGCAGGTTCGTGAGCGCGAAGTGCCCCAGGTGGTTGGTGCCGAGCTGGAGCTCGAAGCCGTCGACCGTCCGGGAGAACGGCGGCACCATCACCCCGGCGTTGTTGACGAGCACGTCGACGGGGCCGTCGAGGTCGGCGGCGAACGCGCGGACGGAGGAGAGGTCGGCGAGGTCGAGCGGGCGGACGACGACGTCGCCGGTCATCGTGGCGGCCGCCGCGCGGCCCCTGTCGACGTCGCGGACGGCGAGCACGACGCGCGCACCGCGTGCGGCGAGCACCTGGGCGGTGACGCGGCCGATGCCGCTGCTGGCGCCGGTGACGACGACGGTCCGGCCGGTCTGGGGCGGGATCTGGGCGAGGGTCAAAGTAGTCATGGACTACAAAGTAGTCAGTGACTACAGATGTGGTCAACGGCAACATGGTCGGGCTAGGCTCGGGCCGTGCCCGAACCCGCCGCCGACCGCCCCTACCATCACGGCAGCCTCCGCACGGCCCTGCTGGACGCCGCCGAGCGCCGGCTCCGGGACGACGGTCCCGACCGGCTCTCGTTGCGCGACCTGGCCCGCGAGGTCGGGGTGAGCCACGGGGCGCCCCGGCGGCACTTCGCCGACCGGCAGGCGCTCCTCGACGCGCTCGCGGAGTCCGGGTTCGGTCGTCTCGAGGGCGCCCTGCGCGACGCCCTGGACGGCGCGGGCGACCGGTTCGAGCCGCGGCTGCGCGCGGGTGCCGCGGCCTACGCCCGGTTCGCCACCGACAACACGTCGCTGCTCGAGGTGATGTACGCGGGGAAGCACCGCCCCGGCGCGGACCGGATCCTCGCCGCGGCGGCGGAGCCGTTCGGGCTGCTGCACGCGCTCGTCGCCCAGGGGCGGGACGAGGGGGTGCTCGCCGGGGACGACCTCGACCGGACCTCGACGGTCCTGCTCGCCACGCTCCAGGGGATCGCCGCGCTCGTCAACGGGGGCGTCGTCGACCCGGGGCAGCGCGACGACCTCGTCGAGGCCGCCGTGGACCAGTTCCTGCACGGGGCGGGCCCCCGCTGACGCGACCGCCGCCCCTGAGTCGTCCCCTGAGTCGTCCCCTGCGCCGGGAGGGGTGCGAGGTCGCCGGCAACGACGAAGGGGCGGGCCGCAGCACGTGCTGCGACCCGCCCCTCCTGTCGTCAGGTCAGACGCCCGAGGTGCTCGGCACCCAGGCCGCGTACTCGGGGAGGGTGCCGTCCATGACCGGCAGGAAGAAGTCCTCGTCGGCGCCGGCGCCGGAGAGGGTGGCGTCCAGGTCGCCGCCCGGGTGGGTGGCCACGGTGTCGAGCTGGACGTCCACGGCCTGGTCGCCCGCCTGGTCCGCGCTCAGGTAGACGGTCTGCCCGGCGGGCACCGTGAGGGAGATCGGCTGGGTGCCCTCGGTGTCGAGCACGAAGTCCACGTCCTCGGCCGAGCCGTTCGCCAGCGCGCCGAGCAGGGCGCCGGGCTCGCCCTCGCCCTCGGAGACGACCATGAGGTTGATGCCGCGCACCTGGTCGGTGAGGTTCACGCGCACGCCGTCGGACGGGGCGTAGGGCTTGGTCGTGATCGTGGGGGAGCAGGCGGCCAGCAGCAGGGCGCCCGCCATGACGCTGGCGGCGGCGACGAGGCGTGCGGGGCGGGCGGAGCGGGACACGAGCTCTCCTTCGAAGGCGTCGGCTCGCGGGCGCGGGTGGCCGCGCGGGCGCGGGGCATCAGGGTTCCCCCATGTCAGGCGGGGGAGGGCGGGCCCTGCGGGGGCCCGCGGACATCCTAACGATGCCGGGCGCGCGCCGCGTCCATGATTGCGCTTCCAGGCCGCTGACCTGCGGAAACGTGTTCGTCACAGGGCGTCTCGGAGGCGCTGGCGCAGACGGGTGTCAGGCGCCCCGTGATAAGATCGTCGACTGGGAAAGGGGACATCTGCAGATGACGTTCACAGTAGGCGAGACGGTTGTCTACCCGCATCACGGCGCTGCGCTGATCGAAGAGATCAAGACGCGCAAGATCCGTGGCGAGGAGAAGATGTACCTCAAGCTCAAGGTTGCCCAGGGCGACCTGACGATCGAGGTCCCGGCGGAGAACGTCGACCTCGTGGGCGTGCGCGACGTGGTCGACCAGCAGGGGCTGGACCGCGTCTTCGAGGTGCTGCGCGCGCCCTACACGGAGGAGCCGACCAACTGGTCGCGCCGGTACAAGGCGAACCTCGAGAAGCTGGCGTCGGGCGACGTGATCAAGGTCGGCGAGGTCGTGCGCGACCTGTCGCGCCGCGACGCCGACCGCGGTCTCTCGGCGGGCGAGAAGCGCATGCTCGCCAAGGCTCGCCAGATCCTCGAGTCCGAGGTCGCGCTCGCCGAGGGCGTCGACGAGGAGAAGGCCGGCGCCATCATCGACGAGGTCCTCGCGTCCTGAGGCCCGTCACCAGCGCTGCACGACGGCGACCCCCGGCTCCGGCCGCGGGTCGCCGTCGTCGTTCCGGTACCGTGACGCCGTGACGACGCTCGCGATCCTCACCGCCGCGGGGTCGGGCACCCGCCTCGGTCGGGATCTTCCGAAGGCCCTGGTCGCCCTGGCGGGCTTCCCCCTCGTGGTGCACGCCGCCCGCCGTCTCGCCGCCTCGGGCGTCGTCGACTCCCTGGTGGTCACCTGCCCCGCAGGCCTCGACGTCGCGGTGCGCGACGTCGTCGCGCAGGACCCGCACGTGGACGTGCCGGTCCGTGTGGTCGAGGGAGGGGCGACCCGGCAGGCGTCCGTCGCCGCCGGCCTCGCGCTCGCCGCCCCGGGGGACGACGTCGTGCTCGTGCACGACGCCGCGCGCCCGCTCGCCCCGCCCCTCCTGGTGCGCCGCGTGGTCGAGGCCGTCCGTGCCGGCCACGGGGCCGTCGTCCCGGGCCTGCCCGTCACCGACACGGTGAAGCGGGTCGTGCCCGTGCCGGCGGCCGGCGGGCTCGGCGTAGAACGCGTCGTCGAGACACCGGACCGCGCCGAGCTGCGCGCCGTGCAGACGCCGCAGGGCTTCGACCGCGCGCTCCTGGAGCGCGCGCACGCGCAGGGCGCGGCCCGCGCGCGGGCGGAGGGCCGGGCGGCGACGGACGACGCCGGGCTGGTCGAGGCGCTCGGCGAGGCCGCCTACGTCGTCCCGGGCGAGGAGGCGGCCATGAAGATCACCACGGAGCGCGACCTGCAGGTGGCGGCGCTGCTGCTCGGGGAGGCGTCGTGACGGAGGCGTCCCGGGGGCTGCCCCGCACCGGGCTCGGCGTCGACGTGCACGCCTACGCCCCCGAAGGGTCCGACCGCGAGCTGTGGCTGGGCGGTCTGCGCTGGCCGGGGGAGCGGCCCCTGGCCGGGCACTCGGACGCCGACGTCGCGGCGCACGCCGCCGCGGACGCCCTCTTCTCCGCCGCCGGCATGGGCGACCTCGGCACCCACTTCGGCACCAGCGAGCCCGAGTGGGCGGGGGCCGCCGGGGCGGTGCTGCTGGCCGAGGCCGCGCGCCGGGTGCGGGAGGCGGGCTTCGAGATCGGCAACGTGGCCGTGCAGGTGATCGGCAACCGGCCGAAGGTCGGCCCGCGCCGGGCCGAGGCGGAGGCCGCGCTCACGGCCGCGGCCGGCGCGCCGGTCTCCCTGAGCGCCACCACGACCGACGGCCTGGGTCTGACCGGTCGCGGCGAGGGAGTCGCGGCGATCGCCACCGCGCTGGTGGTCGCCACGGGCTGAGCGGGCCCCGCCGCCCGCCGGCGCGCGCTCAGCCGTGCAGCCGCGGGTCCTGGGACGGGTCGGCGTACAGCTCCGGGCAGCCCCGGTCGGCGGCGTCCGGACGCAGCTCGACGTGCCACGGCTCGTTCGCGTAGACGAGGCACAGCCCGTACGCGGCGCCGTGGTCCGCCACCCACTGGCTGCCGCCCGTCTGCTGCAGGTCGACGGCGTCGCCGGTCACGTGCGACGACGTGTCGGCCGACGCCACCCAGCGGGCCGCCTCGGCCGCGGAGCCGTACTGGGCGACCGCCTCGCGCAGCAGCCGGTCCTGATACCCCGCCGAGCGCCAGCCGCTGTTCACGAAGAACGTGACGCCGTCGTCCTCCGCGTCGGCCGCGGCCTGCTGCAGGGCCGCGAGCAGCGCGGGGTCGAGGTTTGCCAGGGCCGGGAGCGCGTCGTCGAACACGGTGGTGCCGTCGGGGACCTGACCCGCCGCCTCGCCCTGCCGCGCGCCGTCCCCGACGTCGTCGGTCGGGGCCTTCGCCGGAGCGACGGACGTCGTCGTGGGTGGGTCAGGCGTCGCCTGACAGCCGGCGAGGCCGGCCACGGCGGCGGCCGCCAGGGCGACGGCGAGCATCGGGCGGGCCCGGACGGGCGGGGCGGGGTCGTGTCGGAGGTGGAGCATGCCCCCAGTCGAGCCGGGCCGCTGTTGCCCGGCCGTATGCGCTCCTCGATACGCGGACGACATGTCCCGCTCCGTAGCATCGAGGGCATGCGTGTGCTGATCGTCGAGGACGAGCCCTACCTGGCGCAGGCCGTCCGCGACGGGCTGCGGCTGGAGGCGATCGCGGCGGACGTGGCGGCCGACGGCGACACCGCCCTCGAGCTCCTGAGCGTCAACTCCTACGACATCGCGGTGCTCGACCGGGACATCCCCGGCCCGTCGGGGGACGAGATCGCCGCGAGCATCGTCGCGTCCGGGAGCGGCCTGCCGATCCTCATGCTCACGGCCGCGGACCGCCTGGACGACAAGGCCACCGGGTTCGAGCTCGGCGCCGACGACTACCTCACCAAGCCCTTCGCGATGCGCGAGCTCGTGCTGCGGCTGCGGGCGCTGGACCGACGTCGCGCGCACAGCCGGCCGCCGGTGCGCGAGCTGGCCGGGCTGCGTGTGGACCCGTTCCGGCGCGAGGTCTACCGCGACGGGCGCTACGTCGCGCTCACGCGCAAGCAGTTCGCGGT
This sequence comes from Isoptericola sp. NPDC019693, assembly GCF_044389085.1. Taxonomy (NCBI): domain Bacteria; kingdom Bacillati; phylum Actinomycetota; class Actinomycetes; order Micrococcales; family Promicromonosporaceae; genus Isoptericola; species Isoptericola sp. NPDC019693. The sequence continues at coordinate 345,437 of NZ_JBIRXP010000002.1, forward strand.
GCTGGAGGTGCTCGTCGCGGCCGAGGGCGGGGTCGTCAGCGCCGAGGAGCTGCTGGAGCGGGCGTGGGACGAGAACGCCGACCCGTTCACCAACGCCGTGCGGATCACCGTCTCGGCGTTGCGCAAGCGGCTGGGGGAGCCGTGGGTGATCGCCACCGTGCCCGGGGTGGGCTACCGCATCGCCCCGCCCGACGACGAGGCGCGGGGCGAGGCCGGCCGCGACGAGGCCCGGCATGGCTAGGAGCCCCGGGCCGAGCGTCCGGCTGAGGCTCACGCTCAGCTACGCGGGGTTCCTCGTGGTGGCCGGCGCGCTGCTCCTCGCCGTCGTGTGGGTCTTCCTGCTGCGCTACGTGCCGGACACGATCCTCCTCGACGTCGCCCCGTCCCGTCCCGGGGCCGGGCAGTTCGTGCCCAACCGCTCCGACCTGGAGCGGGCGTTCGCCCCGCGGGCGGCCTGGGCGATGGTCTTCCTGCTCGTGGTCGGGCTGGTGGGCGGGTGGTTCCTCGCCGGGCGGATGCTCGCCCCGCTCGGCCGCCTCACCGACGCGACCCGCCGGGCCGCGGCGGGGTCCCTCTCCCACCGGGTCCGCCTGCCCGGCCGGCACGACGAGTTCCGCGAGCTCGCGGACGCCTTCGACACGATGCTGGCGAGGCTGGAGGCGCAGGTCGCCGAGCAGCAGCGCTTCGCGGCGAACGCCTCGCACGAGCTGCGCACGCCGCTCGCCACGACGCAGGCGATCCTCGACGTGGCCCGCCGGGACCCGGAGCGCGACACCGCCCAGGTGCTGGACCGCCTGCACGCCGTGAACGCGCGGGCCATCGACCTCACCGAGGCCCTGCTCCTGCTCAGCCGGGCCGACCGCGGGGCGTTCGCCCTCGAGCCCGTCGACCTGTCGCTGGTCGCGGAGGAGGCGGCCGAGACGCTGCTGCCGCTGGCGGACGCGCGCTCCGTGGAGGTGGGGGTCGGGGGCGAGGCCGCCCCGACCCTGGGGTCGCACGCGCTGCTGCTGCAGCTCGCCACGAACCTCGTGCACAACGCGGTCGTGCACAACCTGCCCGACGGCGGGACGGTGCGGGTGGACACGGGGGTGCGGGGCGACGACGTCGTCCTCACCGTCGAGAACACGGGTGACCCGCTCGACCCGCGCCTCGTGCCGACGCTCGTCGAGCCGTTCCAGCGCGGCGGCGGGCGCACGCACGGGGAGCACGGGGGCGTCGGCCTGGGTCTCGCGATCGTGCGGAGCATCGCCGAGGCGCACCGCGGCACCGTGGCGCTCGCCCCCGGGCCGGGCGGCGGGCTGCGCGTGACCGTGCGGCTCCCGGGGGAGCAGGTCGCCCCGCCGGCGTGGTGGCCGTCGGCCTGACGCCTGGGGCGACGTGCGCCGGCGCCGTCAGCGCGCCTCGTCCACCGGGCCGAGGACGGTGTCGGTGTAGTCGTTGCGGAAGACGCCCCCGGGGTCGACGGCGGCGCGCACGCGGGCGACGTCCGCCAGGGGGTAGTGGTCGGCCAGGTGCTCGGCCGTGCGGGTGTGCAGCTTGCCCCAGTGCGGCCGCCCGCCCGCGGCGGCGAAGATCTGCTCGGCCGCGCTGAAGTAGCGCTGGTACGGCATGGGCGCGTACTGGTGGACGGCGACGTACGCCGTCTCACGACCGTGCGCCGTCGAGAGCCAGACGTCGTCCGCCGCGGCGAAGCGCACCTCCACGGGGAAGGGGACGGGCTCCCCGGACGCGCGCAGCCAGGCGTCGAGCTCGTCGAGCACGCCCCGCAGCGCCGCGCGGGGCAGGGCGTACTCCATCTCGACGAACCGCACGCGGCGCCGGGTGACGAAGACGTCGGCCGACGGCGCCAGGTAGGTCTTGGCGCCGAGCGCCCGCGCGCTGACCGCGTTGAGCCGGGGGACGAGGCCCGGGGCGGCGAGCGCGAGCCGGTTGACGACCTCGAAGGCGCCGTTGGACAGCACCTCCTCGTCGAGCAGGGCGCGGGTGCGGGCGCCGGCGGTGCGGACGGCCCCCAGGCGGCCGGCGCGGGCCGCGGCCCAGGCGTCGACCTCGTCGGCCGTCGCGCGGTTGTTGCGCTTCGTCAGGGCGCGGCGCGTGCCCGGGAACCAGTAGAACTCCGCGTGGTCGTTGCCGTCGACGTACTCGTCGAGCTGCTCCAGCACCCGGTCCAGCGGCCAGGGCTCCTCCTGCGCGCGCAGCCAGAACGCGGGGACCACCTCGAGGGTCACGGCCGACAGGACGCCCGCGGTGCCGAGGCCGAGCCGGGCCACCTCGAACAGCTCGCGCTCGGGGCTGCCGGGCGCCGCGGCGTCCGACGCCGACCGGACCGTCCCGTCCCCCGTGACCACGCGGACGCCGCGCACCTGCGTCGCGAGGCCGCCCAGCCGCGCGCCGGTGCCGTGCGTGCCGGTCGAGATCGCACCCGCGACGGACTGGCGGTCGATGTCGCCGAGGTTGCGCATCGCCAGGCCGAGCGCCGCGAGCAGGCGGTTGAGGTGGTGCAGCCGGGTGCCCGCCCGGACCGTGACCAGCGACGTGCCGTCCGGCTGCGGCGCCACGGCCTCGATCCCGGCGAGACGGTCGAGGCCCAGGTGCACGCCGTCGGTCACGGCGGCCGCGGTGAAGGAGTGGCCCGCGCCCATCGCGCGCACCCGCAGCCCCTCGGCGGCGGCCGCGGCGACCACCGCGCCGAGCTCGCCCTCGTCGCGCGGCGTGACGCGGCGCGCGGGCTGCCACGAGTGCGTGCCTCCCCAGGTGCGCAGGGGGGAGTCGGGGGTGGCGGAGGCCGGTGTGCGGGCGACGGTGCTCGAGGTCACGCGGCACACTCTGCCACGCGCGGGCGCCCGGGCGGATCCCTCTGCGGGCGGATCGTCGGGCGCCCGCCGGAGCGGCCCCCAGGATCACCCTGGCGGGGCCGACCGTGCCGTGTCGCGGCAGGTGTACCGTGCGGTCATGTCCCAGACGGAGCGGCTGGCCCGTGCCACCGCGCACCTGCCGGCCCCCTTGGCCGTCGTCGACCTCGACGCGTTCGACGCCAACGCCGCGGACCTGCGCCGCCGGGCACGGGGCGTCCCCGTGCGGGTGGCGAGCAAGTCCGTGCGGGTGCGCTCCCTCGTGGTCCGGGCGCTCGACGCCGGCTTCCAGGGCGTCATGGCGTTCTCCCTGGCCGAGGCGCTGTGGCTCGTGCAGGAGGGCGTGCGCGACGTGCTCGTCGGGTACCCCACCGTGGACCGGGACGCCCTCGCGCGCCTCGCCGTCGACGCCCGTGCGCGGCGCGAGGTCACGCTCATGGTCGACGACGTCGCCCAGCTCGCCCTCCTGGACGCCGCCCTGCGCACCGCGGCCGTCCCGGCCGGGACGGGCGACCTGCCCGACGTCGCGGTCTGCCTCGACGTGGACGCGTCGCTGTGGCTCGACGCCGGCCCGCTGCACGTGCACCTCGGGACGCGGCGCTCGCCCCTGCGCACCCCGGACGACGTCGCCGCGCTCGCCCGCCGCGTCGAGGCGCTGCCCGGCGCCCGGCTGCGCGGGCTCATGTTCTACGAGGCGCAGGTCGCCGGCCTGCCCGACACCAACCCGGCCGTCCGCCTGGTCAAGAAGCTGTCGGTGGCCGAGCTGTACGGCCGCAGGACGGCGGTCGTCGAGGCCGTGGGCGCCGCCGTCGGCCGCGACGTGGAGCTGGTGAACTCGGGCGGCACGGGCTCGCTCGAGACGTCGTCGGCCGGGCCCACCGTCACCGAGGTCACCGCGGGCTCAGGGCTGTTCGTCCCCGGGCTGTTCGACGGGTACCGCGCCTTCGACCCCCGGCCCTCCGCGTTCTTCGGGATCGACGTCGCACGGGTGCCCGCCCCGGGCTGGGCGACGGCGTTCGGCGGCGGGTACGTCGCGTCCGGTCCCGCGGGGCGCTCGCGGCTCCCGCGGGTCGCGACGCCGGGCTGGTCGCTCACCGGCACCGAGGGCGCGGGCGAGGTCATGACGCCGCTGCGGCGGGGCCGCGGCGCGGCGCCGCTCGCCGTCGGCGACCGGGTGTGGATGCGGCACGCCAAGGCGGGCGAGCTCATGGAGCGGTTCGACGTCGTCCACCTGGTGCGGGGCGACACGATCGTCGAGTCCGTCCCCACCTACCGCGGCGAGGGACACACCTTCGGCTGAGGGACCGGCCGGTACCCTGGACCGGTGAGCCTGCGCCTGTACGACACCGCGACGCGCGACGTGCGCGACTTCGTCCCCCTGAACCCGGGTGAGGTCGGTATCTACCTGTGCGGCGCCACCGTGCAGGCCCCGCCCCACATCGGCCACCTGCGCCCCGTCATCGCGTTCGACGTGCTGCGCCGCTGGCTGGAGCGCTCGGGCCTGCGGGTCACGCTGATCCGCAACGTCACCGACATCGACGACAAGATCCTCGCCAAGGCCTCCGCGGCCGGCGTGGCCTGGTGGGCGCACGCCGCCACGCACGAGCGGATGTTCACGCGCGCCTACGACGCGCTGGGCGTCATCCCCCCGACGTACGAGCCGCGGGCCACCGGTCACGTGCCCGACATGGCCGAGCTCATGCAGCGGCTCGTCGACCGGGGGCACGCGTACACCACCGGCCCCGGCGACGTCTGGTTCGACGTGCGGTCGTGGCCCGCGTACGGCGAGCTGACCAAGCAGCGCCTCGAGGACCTCAACCCCGAGCCGGCCGCCGACGACGCTGCGGCGTCCGCCAAGCGGGACCCGCACGACTTCGCGCTGTGGAAGGCGCCGAAGCCGGGCGAGCCGGTGGAGGCCTCCTGGGAGACGGCGTTCGGCCGCGGCCGGCCGGGCTGGCACCTCGAGTGCTCCGCGATGGCGCGCCGCTACCTGGGCGACACCTTCGACATCCACGGCGGCGGCCTCGACCTGCGGTTCCCGCACCACGAGAACGAGCAGGCGCAGTCGCGCGCGGCCGGGTACGGCTTCGCGCAGCGGTGGATGCACTGCGCGTGGGTGACCCAGCAGGGCGTCAAGATGAGCAAGTCGCTGGGCAACGGGCTGCTCGTGAGCGAGCTGCTCGGTCAGGCGCCCGCGCCGGTGATCCGCTACGCCCTCGCGGCGGTGCAGTACCGGTCGATGCTCGAGTGGTCGCCCGACACCCTCGACGAGGCCCGCACCACCTGGGAGCGGCTGACCGGCTTCGTGGACCGCGCCTCCGAGCGCGTCGGGGCCGTGCCCGCCGACGAGGTGGCGAAGGCCGAGCTGCCCGCCGGCTTCGTCGAGGCGATGGACGACGACCTCAACGTGCCGGCGGCCCTCGCCGTCGTGCACGAGCACCTGCGCGCCGGCAACAGCGCCCTGGCGTCGCGCGACGACGCCGCGGCGCGCGCCGAGCTCGTCGCCCTGCGCGGCATGCTCGACGTCCTGGGCCTCGACCCGCTCGACCCGCAGTGGGCCTCGGGCGCCGACGACTCGACCGCCCGCGCCGCCCTGGAGTCGCTCGTCGCCGCGGAGCTCGACGCGCGGGTCGCCGCGCGCGCCGCGAAGGACTGGGCCACCAGCGACGCCATCCGCGACCGCCTCGCGGCGGCCGGCGTCGTCGTGCAGGACTCCGCGGACGGCGCCCGCTGGACGCTGACCGACTGACCCGCTCGACCACCTGAGAAGAGACACCATGGCAGGCAACACCCGACGTCCCGGCGCCGTCCGCAAGGCCGGCAGCAAGAAGGGCGCGCAGGTCGGCACCGGCGGGCACAGCCGCAAGGCGCTCGAGGGCAAGGGCCCGACGCCGAAGGCCGAGGACCGCACCTACCACCCCGCGCACAAGCGCAAGGTGGCCGCCGAGAAGCGGCAGACCGCGCAGTCGCAGAAGGGCGCGAGCAAGGGCGTCGTGCGCGGCACCCGCCGCCCCACCGGCGGCGCCGAGGTGGTCGCGGGCCGCAACGCCGTGCTCGAGGCGCTGCGCACCGACGTGCCCGTCACGGCGGTGCACCTCGCCGCGCGCCTCGACCACGACGACCGCACGCGGGAGATCCTCGAGCTGGCCTCGACCCGCTCCGTGCAGCTGCTCGAGGTGAGCCGCACCGAGCTCGACCACCTCACCGAGGGGTCCGTGCACCAGGGCGTGGCCGCGCAGGTGCCGCCGTACGAGTACGCCGACATCGACGACCTGCTCGACGCCGCCGCCGCGGCCGGGCAGCCGCCCCTCATCGTCGCCCTCGACGGCGTCACCGACCCGCGCAACCTGGGCGCCGTGCTGCGGTCCGCCGGCGCGTTCGGCGCGCACGGCGTCGTCGTCCCGTCGCGCCGGTCCGCCGGCGTGACGGCGTCGGCGTGGAAGGTGTCCGCCGGGGCCGCGGCCCGCGTCCCGGTGGCCAAGGTGACCAACCTGTCCCGCACGCTCACGGACCTCAAGAAGTCCGGCGCCTTCGTCGTCGGGCTCGACGCCGGCGGGGACACGACCGTGCGGGACCTCGCGTTCGCGACCGACCCGCTGGTGCTCGTCGTGGGCTCGGAGGGGCACGGCCTGTCCCGCCTGGTCCGCGAGACCTGCGACGCGGTCGCGTCCATCCCCATCTCGTCGGACGTCGAGTCGCTGAACGCCGGCGTCGCCGCGGGGATCACGCTCTACGAGGTCGCCCAGGCCCGCAGCGCCGCCGAGTAGGTCCTGCGCCGCGAGGTAGTCCAACCTCCCGCGAGGTAGTGCGAAGCCCGCCGAGGTAGTGGTCCAGACCACTACCTCGGCGGGCTTCGCACTACCTCGGCGAGATCCGCAACGCCGCGCAGGGCGGCCCGGGATCAGGTGGACAGGTGGAAGTGGTCGTCCTCGGGGGCGGCGTCCGGCGCGGCGCCCATGTCGACGATGTCCACGTCGCCCTCGCGGTCGGGCTCGCCCGGCGGCAGGCCGAGGATCGCCTTCTCGTCCCTGCGGTGGCGCAGCACGTTCTCCACGTAGGACGCCGTGGCCTCCGGCATGGGGACGTCCCGCCCCGCCCGCTCGGAGATGAACCAGCGGTGGTCGAGGATCTCGTGGAACAGCTGCGCCGGCTCGAGCTTGCGGCGCAGCTCCCGCGGGACGGCGCGGATGGTGGGCTGGAAGACGTTCTGCGACCAGTCGTGCGCGACCATCTGCGGGTCGTCGTCCTGGCGGTCCGTGGCGGCCACGTAGGAGTCGAGGTCGTTGAGGAGGCGGCGGGCCTGGTTGTCCTGCACGTCGAGCCCGGTGAGGCGGAACAGGCGGCGGGAGTGGTGCCCGGCGTCGACCACCTGGGGCTGGATGCGCACCGTGGTGCCGTCGATGTCGGTCGTGATCGACAGCTCGCCGACGTCGAAGCCCAGGTCGTTGAGCTGCTCGATACGCGCGGCGACGCGCCAGCGTTCGTCGGCCCCGAACGACTCGACGCCCGTCAGCGCCTCCCACAGCTCCGTGTACCGGGAGACGAGGGCGTCACCGATCGCGACGGCGTCGACCTCCTCGTCGAGCAGCTCGCCCGCCTCGAGGTCGAACAGCTCGCCGATGATGTTGGTGCGCGCCAGGTCGACGTCGTACTCCCGCTGCCCGCGGGAGAGCTCGCGGTGCAGGTCGCCGGTCTCGGCGTCCACGAGGTAGGCGGCGAACTGGTGGGCGTCACGCCGGAACAGCGTGTTCGACAGCGACACGTCGCCCCAGTAGAAGCCGACCAGGTGCACCCGCACCAGCAGCACGGCGAGCGCGTCGATGAGGCGTGCCGCGGTGTCGGGGCGCAGGGCCTGGCTGAACACGGCCCGGTACGGCAGGGAGAACGCGAGGTGCTCCGTGACGAGCGCGGCCTCGAGCGGCTCGCCGGCCTCGTCGCGCCGTCCCGTGACGACGCCCACCGGGCGGACGGCCGGGATCTCGAGCTTGCGCAGCTGGCGCAGCAGCTCGTACTCGCGGAACGCGACCGACTCGCTGATCTCCTTGATCGCGAGCACGCGCCCGTCGAGCCGCACGAACCGCACGACGTGCCGCGAGATGCCTCGGGGCAGCGCGGCGAGCACGTCCGCGGGCCAGTCGGCCAGGGGGGTGCGCCACGGCAGGTCGAGCAGCGCGGAGTCCGGCGTCGCCGAGGTGATCTGCAGCTGTTCCACGTCGCTCCAGGTGTGTGAGCGGGATCTTGGCCCGGTACGCCCCGCGAGCGGGCCCATGTCCCACCCGCGGCGCTCCGGCTCGTCAGGGTACGCGACGAGGGGCGGGCCCGGCAGCAGCCGGACCCGCCCCTCGGCGGTGCACTGTCTCAGGCTCAGTTGAGGCGGTTGCCCGTCGCGGCCGAGAAGAGGTGCGACTGACCCGGCTTGATCGTCACGTAGATCTTGTCGCCCTTCATGGGGACGTTGCGCGGGTTGATGCGCACGATCACCTGGTTGTCGCCGGCGCCCGAGCGGACCTCGGCCTCCTCGGCGGCGGGGCCCACCAGGGTGCCGTAGACGAAGGCGTCCGAGCCGAGCTCCTCGACGAGGTTCACCGACACGGGCATCGAGTTCTCGGTGGCCTCGGGGACCACGTCGAGCGCCTCGGGGCGGAAGCCGATGGTGATCTTGCCGCCGTCGGCGTCCGTGATCTGCTCGACGACCGACCGCTCCAGCGGCACCTTCGCGGCGCCGACGTGCGCGATGCCGTCGTCCACCTTGAAGGTGGCGATGTTCATCGCGGGCGAGCCGATGAAGCCGGCGACGAAGACGTTCGCCGGGGTGTCGTACATCTCGCGGGGCGTGCCGACCTGCTGCAGCAGGCCGTCCTTGAGCACCGCGATGCGGTCGCCCATGGTGAGGGCCTCGGTCTGGTCGTGCGTCACATAGACGGTCGTGACACCCAGGCGGCGCTGGAGCGACGCGATCTGCGTACGGGTCTGCACGCGGAGCTTGGCGTCGAGGTTCGACAGCGGCTCGTCCATGAGGAACACCTGCGGCTGACGCACGATGGCGCGGCCCATGGCGACACGCTGACGCTGACCACCGGAGAGCGCCTTCGGCTTGCGGTCGAGGTACTCGGTGAGGTCGAGGATCTTGGCGGCCTCCTCGACACGCTGGCGGATCTCGGCCTTGGGGGTGCCGGCGATCTTCAGCGCGAAGCCCATGTTGTCCGCCACCGACATGTGCGGGTACAGCGCGTAGTTCTGGAACACCATCGCGATGTCGCGGTCCTTCGGCTGGACGTCCGTGACGTCGCGGTCGCCGATGAGGATGCTGCCGCCGTTGACGTCCTCCAGGCCGGCGAGCATGCGCAGCGAGGTGGACTTCCCGCAGCCCGAGGGGCCGACGAGGACGAGGAACTCGCCGTCCTCGACGTGCAGGTTGAGCTGGTCGACCGCAGGGCGCTCGGTGCCCGGGTAGATCCGCGTCGCGTGGTCGAAAGTGACCGTAGCCATGGTTGCAATCCCTCCACCGGCAGGTACGTGCCGGACGATCCGTTGTGGGTGGGTGCCGTTGCTTTCACGCTGCCGTGTCGGCGGTGACACATTCTGTTGTCGTGCGCCCCGGGGGCTCGGCCGGACGGCCGCGGAGCCGGTGCGCCGGGATGATCGTACATGCCCCGGGCGTGAGTTCTGACACAGCCCAGGTCAGGGCCTCGCGAGGGCCCGGAAAGGGCTGTCCTCAGCCCTCGAGGGCGTCCGCCAGGCGGTCCAGGAGGGCGGCCAGCGCGTCCGCGTCGTCCACCCGTTCGGACGCGAGGGTCCGCCCGGGGCCCACCTTGACGCCCAGGTCGCCCGCCCGGAGCACCTCGAACGCGGTCTCGTCGGTCGTGTCGTCGCCGGCGTACAGCACCCGCGTGCGCAGGTGCTCGTCGCCCTCCTCCAGCTCCTCGCGCAGCCGGTCGAGGGCGACCCCCTTGGAGGTGGGCAGGACGGCGATCTCCACCACGTCCTTGCCGTGCATGGCGTGCAGGCCCAGCCGCGCGGCCACGGCGTCGGCGTCCGCGGCGGCCGCACGCGCGTCGTCCGGCCCGCACCGGCGGGTGTGCAGGACGGCGGCGCTCGGCTTGTCCTGCACCCAGGCGCCGCGCCGCCCGTCGATCGCGTCCTGGAGCCCCTCGCGCAGCCGCTCCAGGGCGTCGGCCTGCGCGTCGGTGAGGCGCAGCGGCACCGCGTCGACACCGTGCGCGCCCACGCGGCCGGTCTCCGCGCCGTGGCTCCCCACCAGGTAGGTGCCGGCCGGGACGCCCGACCGGGCGGCCAGGTCCGTGAGGTTGCGTCCGGAGACGAGGGCGAGCCGCAGCTCGTCGCCCCCGGGCGGCACCGGCCGGGCGGCCAGGTCGGCGAGGCGCTCCACCGCCGCCCGCGCGGCCGGCGTCATGCGCGACGCGGCCGGGTCGTCGACCAGCGGCGCGAGCGTGCCGTCGAAGTCGAGCGCGACGACCCGCGCCGTGCGCGACGGCGGCCCGTCCGCCGGGCGGGCGAACGCCATGACGGCCGCCACGGCGGGCGCGTCGTCGGCCGTGCCCGCCCGCCCCTCCTGCAGGTCCTCGTTCACACGTGGCTCGACCGGGGAGGCATGGCCGTGAGCACGCCGAGGAACGTCTCGGACCACTTCGCGACGTCGTCCGCCATGACCTTGCGGCGCAGCCGGCGCATCCGGCGGCGCTGCTCGCGCGGGGGCATGTGCGCCGCCGCGACGATGGTGTCCTTCATCCCGTCGATGTCGTGCGGGTTGACCAGCAGCGGCCCGGGCGCGAGCTCGTCCGCAGCACCCGTGAACTCGCTCAGGACCAGCACCCCCTGCTCGTCCGAGCGCGCCGCGATGTACTCCTTCGCCACGAGGTTCATGCCGTCGCGCAGCGACGTCACGAGCATCACGTCGGCCGCCAGGTAGAGCGCGGCCATCTCGTCCGGCGGGTAGGAGTGGTGCAGGTAGTGGATCGCGGAGTGGCCGAGCTCGCCGAACTCGCCGTTGATGCGGCCCACGAGGACCTCGACGTGCTCGCGCAGGTCCTGGTACGCCCCCACGTTCTCGCGGCTGGGGCTGGCGACCTGCACCAGCGTCGCGCCCTCGACGTCGAGCCGGCCGTCCTGCAGCAGCTCGCCGTACGCCTTGATGCGGTGCCGGATGCCCTTGGTGTAGTCGAGGCGGTCGACGCCCAGCATCATGACCTTCGGGTCGCCGAGGTCGGCGCGGATCTCCTTCGCGCGGGCCTGCACCTCCGGCTCGCGGGCCAGCGCGTCGAAGTGGTGGGAGTCGATCGAGATGGGGAAGGCCGCGGCCCGCACGTGCCGCGCGGGGCGGCCGTCCTCCTCCGCGACCGTGATGATCGGCCCGCGGGTGGTGTGCTTCGTGAGGCGGCGCACGGAGCGCACGAAGTTCGACGCGTCGCCGCCGCGCTGGAAGCCGATGAGGTCGGCGCCGAGCAGGCCCTCGACGATCTGGGTGCGCCACGGCAGCTGCTGGAACAGCTCCACCGCGGGGAACGGGATGTGGTCGAAGAACCCGATCCGCAGGTCCGGACGCAGGTCGCGGAGCATCTTCGGCACCAGCTGGAGCTGGTAGTCGTGCACCCACACGACCGCGTTCTCGGCCGCCTGCTCGGCCGCGGCCTCGGCGAACCGGCGGTTCACGCGGCGGTAGGCGTCCCACCACTGGCGGTGGTACGTCGGCGGGGAGATGACGTCGTGGTACAGCGGCCAGAGGGTGTCGTTGGAGAACCCCTCGTAGTACCGCTCGATGTCGCCCTGGCTGAGGGAGACCGGCACCAGGAGCATGCCGTCGGCCTCGAAGGGCGCGTGCTCGAGGTCGGGGGCGCCGGACCAGCCGACCCAGGCGCCCTCCGCCTCGCGCATCACCGGCTCGAGGGCGGTGACCAGGCCGCCGGGGGAGCGCTGCCAGTCCACCCCGCCGTCGGCGTCGACCGTGAAGTCGACAGGGAGTCGGTTGGCGACGACGACGAGGTCGTACCCGTCGCCCTTCCGACGCTGGCTGCTTGACGAACCTTTGCCTGTCAAGGGACCTCTCTCCACGAGTTCTGGCAGGAATCCATCAAGGACTCCATGGGACAACGTCCTCCCCGGACAGGGTACCGAGGGGGCACCGGCCTCGCCCCGGCGCGGACCGACGTCACACTCCCCGCCCGCGCCGCCGGAGGGGACCGGGCGGCTCGGCGAGCCACGCCGTGACCGACGCCGTGACCCGTGCCGGCCCGCGACGTGACCCGGCCCCGATGCCGCCGTGACCTGGCGCGGACCCGCGCGGCACGGCGCGCCCCGGGGGGTGGGGGCGGCTACGGTGTGCCCCATGGGCGAGGTCGACGCGATGCAGGTCCCGGGGCGGAACCCGGTGCCGGGGCCCCCGTCGGCCGCGCACGACGGCGGTGCCCCTGGTGCCCCTGGTGCCCCTGGTGCCCCTGGTGCCCCTGGTGCCCCTGGTGCCCCTGGTGCCCCTGGTGCCCCTGGTGCCCCTGGTGCCCCCGCGGTCTCCGGGCCGTACGGCGACGGCGCGCCGGACCGTGCGCCGCGCCTTCCCCGCACCCGCGACGGCGGGCTCGCCGAGGGAGCCGAGGTCGGCGGGTACACCGTGGTGCGACCGCTCGGCAGCGGCGCGATGGGCGCCGTCTACGAGGCGGTCGACGGCGGTGGCGCCCGGGTGGCGCTCAAGGTGCTGCACGCGCACGTCGACGCCGACCCCGCCGGGCGCGAGCGGCTGCGGCGCGAGGCCGCGGCGCTGCAACGGCTGCGGCACCCCGCCGTCGCGCAGGTGCTCGACGCCGAGCTGGAGGGCCCGTACGCGTTCGTCGTGACGGAGCTGGTGGACGGCGTCACGCTCGAGGAGGAGGTGGACGAGCGCGGCCCGCTCGACGCCGCCGACGTCTTCTCGCTCGCCGACCAGCTCGCCGCCGCGCTCGAGGCGGTGCACGACGCGGGCGTCGTGCACCGCGACCTCAAGCCCTCGAACGTGATGATCACCGCCGAGGGGCCGGTGCTCATCGACTTCGGTATCGCGCAGGGCCCGGGCGACACCCGCACCACGTCCGCGGGGTTCGTCATGGGGACCCCCGGCTACATCGCGCCCGAGCTGCTCGACGGCGGCGCTCCCGTCGCCGAGACCGACTGGTGGAGCTGGGCGGCGCTGCTGTCGTTCGCCGCCACCGGCCGGTCGCCGTTCGGCGTCCGGCCCACCGAGCTGGTGCTGCGGCGCTCGCGGGAGGGGCGGCCCGACCTGCACGGCCTGCCGGCCCGCACGGCGCGGGCGCTCGCCGGCGCGCTCCAGGCCGATCCGGCGCGTCGCTGGGGGCCCACCGAGGTGGCCCGCGCCCTGCGCCGGGACCTCGACGACGCCCTGGGCGGCGCCCCCGACCCCTGGGCCGGGCCCGACGCGACGCAGCGGATCGTGCAGCCCGACGAGACGCAGCGGGTGGGCCTGCCCACGCAGGCCGTCGCGGCCGCCGCGGCCCCGGCGTCCTACCCCCCGACGGGCGCCGTCCCCGTCGCCCCCGGCAGCGGGCCGGGCATGCCGCAGGGCGGCCCGCCGCCCCCGCCGCCCGTCGCACCGGACCGTCCCACCGTGGCGACGCCGGTCGACGCCGACGACCCCACGCAGACGATGACCGCGCTGGAGCGCGACCGGCTGCAGGCGCAGGACGGCGCCACGCGCGCGATCCCGGTCGGCGACGTCCGCTACAAGGGCTACGACCAGCTGGTCGAGGAGCTGCCGCCCGAGCCCCCGGGCCCGTACGAGCGCCCTGTGCACCGCCGGCGCACCGGGACCGCCGTCGCCGTCGCGCTGCCGCTGGTCGCCCTCGCCGCCACGCGCCCGCTCATCGGGTTCGGCGCGCTCGTCGTGCTCGTCCTCGTGTGCCGGGCGGTCGCGACGTCGGGCGACCGGCTGCACACGCGCCGCGAGCACAAGGGCGTGCGCCGCTCCGACGGGCTGGTCGGCACGCTGCTGTTCCCCTGGCACGCGCTGCTGGGCATCCTCGGGTCGATCCCCGCGGTGCTGGTCGGCGCGTGCGCGGGGCTGCTGACGCTGCTGGCCGGCTGGTGGCTGTTCGGGGCCGGCCACCTCATCCTCCTGCCGCGCGGGGACCTCGAGGCGCGCTCCCAGGGCGGGATGAACGAGGACATCGTGTTCAACGGCGTCCTCGCCGGCGTGATGGTCGTCGCGCTGCTCGCCACGTGGTTCGGGCCGGCGGGCGGCACCGCCCGCGAGGGCGGGCGCATCATCCTGGGCAAGATCGCGCCGGGCCGCGTCGGGGCCGCCGTCGTGGTCGGCCTCTGCCTGGTGCTGACCGTGATCCTCGTCGCACCTGTGCTCTCCGACCCGACGATCGAGTGGTGGCCCCTCAGCGGTCCGCCCGAGATCCCCTGACTCCTCGGCGCTGACGTCGGCCGGCCCGGCAGGACGCTCCCGGGGAACGTCCAGGTGCCGCGGGTAGGCTTCGCCCCGTCCGGCGCTGCCGCGCCGTCCGACCCCCGAGATCCTCGAGGACACGATGTCGACGAAGAACCCGAACATGACGAAGGCGCAGCGCCGCGACGCGGCGCGCGCCGAGGCGCTGGCCCTGCGTGAGAAGGAGCAGCAGCGCGACCGACGCAACCGGATCATCACCCTGTCCGTGCTCGCCGCCGCGCTCGTCGCGCTCGGTGTCGTGGTCTGGATGATCCTGCAGCAGGGCGCGAAGAACGACGTCGACGACGTCCCCCTGGCGCAGGTGACCAAGCCCGTCACGGCGCAGGAGAACGGCGGCATCCCGGTCGGCGCCGACAACGCGGCAGGGACGACCAACGACGACGCGCCCGTCATCGACGTGTACCTCGACTACATGTGCCCCGTGTGCGGCCAGTTCGAGCAGGTCAACGCCGCCGACATCGACGAGATGGTCGGGGCCGGGGACGCGACCGTCGTCTACCACCCGGTCTCGATCCTCGACCGGCTGTCCGCCGGCACGGACTACTCGACGCGCTCCGGCGCCGCGGCGGCCTACGTCGCCGACAAGGCCCCCGAGGCGTTCCCCGCGTTCCACGCGGCGCTGTTCACCAACCAGCCGGCCGAGAACACCGAGGGCCTGTCGGACGAGCAGCTCGCGTCGTACGCCGAGGAGGCCGGCGCGCCGGCGGACGTCGCGTCCGCCATCGAGGACGGCACCGCCCGCCAGACGTTCGGGCAGTACGTCCACTCCGCCACGCAGGAGGCCACCGCGGACGAGGCGCTGCAGAACCCGCAGTCCGGGTCCTTCGGGACGCCGACCGTGGTGGTCGACGGTGAGCGCTTCGACGGCTGGGGCACGCCGGGCGCCCTGAAGCAGGCCGCGACCTCCGCGGGCAGCTGATCTGACGCGCGGCACGGCCTGCCCGCACCGGTAGGCTGTGCCGCGCTCCCGCCGCCTTAGCTCAGCTGGTAGAGCTCCCGTCTTGTAAACGGAAGGTCGTCGGTTCGAATCCGACAGGCGGCTCCACCCACGACGACGGGGCGGACGGTGGCCCGGGCCACCGTCCGCCCCGTCGTCGTCCGCGTGCGGCTACCGAGCGTCGTCCGCCGGGGGCCACGCGGCGGGCTCGCCCCACTTCGGTGCCCGGCCGTCGCCGCTGGACGTGTGCTTGATCCGCCGCTGCACCCAGGGGACGACGTGCGTGCGCGCCCACTGCGCGTTGGCGCGGGCCCGCTCGACGAACGCCGCCGGGGGCAGGGGGTCGAGCGCGACGGCGTAGTCGGCGTCGTCGGGCTCCAGCCCGAGGCCGACGAGCGCGGCGTCGGCGACGCGGCGGTGCCCCTCGGGCGTGAGGTGGATGCGGTCATCGGCCCACATGCGCAGGTCGAACAGCGGGTCGAGGCCCCACAGGTCCAGCACGTGCGCGCCGTGCTTGCGCGCGATGGTCCAGATGTTCGCGTTGTACTGGCCCACGCGCCCGCGGGTCCAGCTCAGGCCGGCGCCCGCCTTGAAGCCCGTGCCGAGCAGGACGTCGGCGCCCGCGGCCCGGAGCTTGGCGACGCCCTCCTCGAGCTGCGCGGACAGCACGTCGACGTCGGCCTGCGGGCGCAGGATGTCGTTCCCCCCGCCGACGAACGACACCAGGTCCGGGCGCATCGCCAGCGCGACGTCGAGCTGCTCGGCCAGGATGTGCCGCAGCAGGCGGCCGCGGATCGCGAGGTTGGCGTACTCCAGGCCCGGCGCACCGGCGGCGGTGCGGCGGGCCGACAGCGAGCCGGCGAGCCGGTCGGCCCAGCCGCGCTGCTTCGCGACCGACTCCGTGCCCGCCGGGGCCGGCGTGCCGTCGTCGAACGGGTACGGGTCCCACAGGCCCTCGCTGAACGAGTCCCCGATCGCGACGTAGCGCGACCACGGGGGAGCGGTGGCGGGGGCGTCGCCGGGGGTCGTGCCGTCAGGGGTCGGGGTGGGGGCCTGCGTGGTCACGTCCGCCATTGTGCTCCTCGCGCGGCGGTGGGGCGCCCGGGGCGACGAAGCCCGACCGTGCCCCGCGCCTCGTGCTCGTCCCTCGTCGTCAGGCCAAGTGCCAGTCCACCGGTGCGCCGCCCTGCGCCTCGAGCAGCGCGTTGACGCGGGAGAACGGGCGCGAGCCGAAGAAGCCGCGGTACGCGGACAGCGGGCTGGGGTGCGCGCTCTCGACGGTCGGCACGTCGCCCAGCCAGGGCTTGAGCGACGCGGCGTCGCGGCCCCAGAGGATCGCGACGAGCGGGCCGCCGCGGGCGACGAGCGCCTTGATCGCGGCCTCGGTGATCTGCTCCCACCCCTTGCCGCGGTGCGACGCCGGGGTGCCGGGCCGCACGGTCAGCACCCGGTTGAGGAGCATGACCCCCTGGTCGGCCCAGGGGCGCAGGTCGCCGTTCGACGGCGTGGGGACGCCGACGTCGTCCGCGAGCTCGGTGTAGATGTTCACCAGCGACTTCGGGACGGGGCGCACGTCCGGCTGCACGGAGAACGACAGCCCCATCGGGTGCCCGGGGGTGGGGTAGGGGTCCTGGCCGACGACGAGGACGCGCACGTCGGCGAGCGGGCGGGAGAACGCGGCGAAGATGTTCGGGCCCTCGGGCAGGTACGTGCGGCCGGCGGCGAGCTCCGCGCGCAGGAAGTCGCCCATCGCGTGGATCTGCGGCTCGACGTCGGTCAGCGCGGCCGCCCAGTCGGGGGCCATGACCTGGTCGAGCGGCGGTCGCTCCTGCGTCGTCGTGCCGGGGCTGCTCGTCGTCGGGGTGTCCACGCCGCGACGCTAGCGCACCCGCCCGCCCGGTTGTCAGGACGAGCGTGCGATATCCCGGGCGCTCGTCCTGACAGCTCCCGGACGGTGCACGGTCGCGGGATCGCGGCGCGCGGGGCGACGTCGTCGGGGCGGGCGCGCGGACGCGCCATACTGGGACGCCATGAGCGAGATCCTGGTCCAGGAGGTCCAACCGGACCCGGAGGCGTCGGGCGCGACGGCGACCGGGGCGTCCGCGGCACCCACCGCGGCGCCGGCGGACGACGACCTCTCCGACCGTGACCGCGAGATCCTCGCCTTCGAGCGGCAGTGGTGGAAGTACGCCGGGGCGAAGGAGCAGGCGGTGCGCGAGCTGTTCGGGCTGTCCGCGACGCGGTACTACCAGGTGCTGAACGCCCTCATCGACACCCCGGCGGCGCTCGCGCACGACCCGATGCTCGTCAAGCGGCTGCGCCGCATGCGCTCCACGCGCCAACGCGCACGCTCGGCGCGGCGCCTCTCCGACGGCCAGGGCTGAACGGCGGGGCCGACGACGCCCCCGTGACCGGAACTGGCCGGGCGGGCCCGGGCTCGCTGAGAGCCTCCTGGACGGGCGGCCACCCGGAGCGGCTACCCTGTCCGCCGTGAGCAAGAGCCATTACCCCTACCCGCCCGACGAGTTCGACGTCCGCGGGCCCGAGGGCACGCCGGTCGGTGTGCATCGCGAGCCGCGCAGCGGGTGGAGCTCGGTGTGGCCGTTCCTGCTGATCGTGGTCGTGTGCGGCGGCCTCGCGGTCGGCATCGTCTCCTTCCTGTCCGACGACGGCGAGCCGGCCGCGCCCCCCGCGGCCGAGCAGTCCGCCGGTGCGGGCGCCGAGGAGCCCGAGGCCAACGCGTCCGAGGACGCTCCCGCGGAGGGCGAGGAGGCCCCGGCCGACGGCGAGGAGGGCGACGCCGCCTCGGAGGAGCCGACCGACGGCGAGTCCGAGGAGGCCGCCACCGAGCTGCCCGGCGACCCGGCCGCGGCGAACCTCGCGGCCGCGGTGACCGTCTACAACGACGGCGCGGGCGCCGGCCAGGCCGCCGCGGGACAGGGCGTCCTCACGGGCGACGGCGGGTTCGCCGATGTCAGCGCGGACGACGCCGTGAACGCCCCGGTCGAGCTCGCCGGTGCCTACGCCGACACCACCGTCCTGTACGGCGCGGACCGCGCGGACACCGCCAGCGCCGTCGCGGAGGCGCTCGGCGTCGACCCGGCGAACGTGCAGCAGTCCGACGACGTCACGGCGAGCGAGCAGGCCGTGTGGGTGGTCCTCAAGTCGCCCGTCGGCTGATCGGCGCCGCACACCCGGGATGTCGGCATCTCGCATGCCGACATTCCGGACATCGGTGCTTCCCTTGCCGTGATCGCCGCTACTAGGCTCCCGTTCACCGTGGGGTGCCTGCCCCGCGGCCGAGAAGCACGAGGAGAGGTACATGGCCCAGGGCACCGTCAAGTGGTTCAACGCGGAGAAGGGGTACGGGTTCATCACCCCGACCGCGGGCGGGCAGGACCTGTTCGTCCACTACAGCGCCATCCAGACCGACGGGTACCGCACCCTGGACGAGGGGCAGGGCGTCGAGTTCGAGGTCGGCCAGGGGCAGAAGGGTCCGCAGGCCGAGCAGGTCCGCCCGCTCTGACCACGCCGTCGACCACGCCGTCGACCGGCAGGTCGTCACGAAGGCCGGCACCACGAGGACGCAGGGACGCGTCCGGGGTGCCGGCCTTCGTCGTACCTGACCGGACCGGGCGCGGTGCACGCCCTCGGCGAACGTCTTGCACTCGCCACCCGAGAGTGCCAATAATGGCTTAGCACTCTCGGCCTGTGAGTGACAGCCGCCCCCCGGGGCGGCGTGCTCCTGGGCCGCGGGTGAAGCATTCGGGTCGTTCGGTGAGACCCTCCGCGCGTGCGTGACCTGAACGCCGCGGGGTGGGTCGTCCGTCGCGGGCGCCGGCCGGCCATCTCAGCCACCAGCGGAGGATCAGTCCCCATGGCCAAGATCATCGCGTTCGACGAGGAAGCTCGTCGGAGCATGGAGCGCGGGCTCAACCAGCTCGCCGACACCGTGAAGGTCACGCTCGGCCCCAAGGGTCGCAACGTCGTCCTGGACAAGAAGTGGGGCGCCCCCACGATCACCAACGACGGTGTCTCCATCGCCAAGGAGATCGAGCTCGACGACCCGTACGAGAAGATCGGCGCGGAGCTCGTCAAGGAGGTCGCCAAGAAGACCGACGACGTCGCGGGTGACGGCACCACCACCGCCACCGTGCTCGCCCAGGCGCTCGTGCGCGAGGGCCTGCGCGTCGTCGCCGCCGGCGCCAACCCGATCGCCGTCAAGCGCGGCATCGAGAAGGCCGTCGAGGCCGTCACCGAGCAGCTGCTCAACGCCGCGGTCGAGATCGAGACCAAGGACCAGATCGCCGCCACGGCCGCCATCTCGGCCGGCGACGCCTCCATCGGCGAGCTCATCGCCGAGGCCCTCGACAAGGTGGGCAAGGAGGGCGTGATCACGGTCGAGGAGTCGAACACGTTCGGCCTCGAGCTCGAGCTCACCGAGGGCATGCGCTTCGACAAGGGCTTCCTCGCCCGCTACTTCGAGACGGACCCGGAGCGCCAGGAGGCCGTCCTCGAGGACCCGTACGTCCTGATCGTCGAGTCGAAGATCTCGAACGTCAAGGACATGCTGCCGGTGCTCGACCAGGTCATGAAGGCCGGTCGCTCGCTGCTCATCATCGCCGAGGACGTCGAGGGCGAGGCCCTGGCCACCCTCGTGCTGAACAAGATCCGCGGCACCTTCAAGTCCGTCGCCGTCAAGGCCCCGGGCTTCGGCGACCGCCGCAAGGCCATGCTGCAGGACATCGCGATCCTCACCGGCGGCCAGGTCATCACCGAGACGGTGGGCCTCAAGCTGGAGAACGCGACCCTCGACCTGCTGGGCCAGGCGCGCAAGGTCGTCGTGACCAAGGACGAGACCACGATCGTCGAGGGTGCGGGCGACGCCGAGCTCATCTCGGGCCGCGTCAACCAGATCCGCTCCGAGATCGAGAAGTCGGACTCGGACTACGACCGCGAGAAGCTCCAGGAGCGCCTCGCCAAGCTGGCCGGCGGCGTGGCCGTCATCAAGGCCGGCGCGGCCACCGAGGTGGAGCTCAAGGAGCGCAAGCACCGCATCGAGGACGCCGTCCGCAACGCCAAGGCCGCGGTCGAGGAGGGCATCGTCGCCGGTGGTGGCGTCGCGCTGATCCAGGCCGGTGCCGCCGCGTTCCCGAAGCTGGAGCTCGAGGGCGACGAGGCGACCGGTGCGCAGATCGTCGCCGCGTCGATCTCGGCCCCGCTCAAGCAGATCGCGATCAACGCCGGCCTCGAGGGCGGCGTCGTGGCGGAGAAGGTCAAGAACCTCCCCGCCGGCGAGGGCCTCAACGCCGCGACCGGCGTGTACGAGGACCTGCTGGCCGCGGGCGTCAACGACCCGGTCAAGGTCACGCGCTCCGCGCTGCAGAACGCCGCGTCGATCGCCGCGCTGTTCCTCACCACCGAGGCCGTCGTGGCCGACAAGCCGGAGCCGGCCTCGGCCGCGCCCGCCGGTGACGGTGGCATGGGCGGCATGGACTTCTGATCCGGAGTCCGTCAGCCTGACGGTTCGACGACGGGCCCTCACCCTGCGGGGTGGGGGCCCGTCGTCGTCCCGGGTCGGCTGCGGCCCGGTCAGCGCGCCGCGAAGAGCCGCGTCGCCTGTGCCTCGGCGTCCGCGTAGGTCCGCGACGCCGACGACAGGGCCGCCGTCACGGCGTCGAGCGCCGCCTCGACCTGCGTCTGCGTGGCCTGCCACTGGCCCATGACGCCCGCGAACTGCGTCGCCGCGCCGCCGTGCCAGCTGGACTGCAGGTCCTGCAGGTGCCGCATCATCGCGCCCACCTCGGAGCGGATCGCCGCCACGGAACCGTTCACCGCCGCGCTCGCCTGCGCGACCCGATCGCTGTCGACCTCGTACCGCACGTGTCCTCCTTCGTCGTCGTGCCCCCCACGGGGTTGCCGACGACGACGTTACGGAGCGGGCGTGACGACGGGCCGTCGTCGTCCACAGGCTGTGGACGAGGATGGGTCGAGGAGGTCAGGAGGCCTGCGTCTCCTCGAGGAGGCGCCGCTCCTTGAGCAGCCGGTGGAGCTCGCCGTCGAGGTTCTGCCGCGCCGCCTCCTCCCATGCCGCGCCCATCGGGCTGAAGTACAGCGACGGGCGCTGGAGCAACTTGGTCAGGACGCGGACGCGGGCGTCGAGGTAGTCGGCCAGCGGGATGTGCGAGTACTCCGCGCGGACGTTCGCCATGTAGGCCTTGTAGCGCTGCGGCTCGGCGGCCAGCATCGCCAGGTCCGCGTCGTTGAGGACCGCGGAGTCGACGTCGTCGGGCAGCGGCTTGTGCCGGTCGATCGAGTCGACCAGGCGCGCGGTCCGCTCCACCGCGGCCTCGGGGAGGCCGAGCTGCGTGAGCTGGGTGCGCGCGAGGTTCGCGCTCACCGTGGTCTGCTCGCCGCCCTGGTTCGCCTGCGCGACCTTGCGCGTCGCGTCGAACACGGCGCCGTGGTACCAGGCGGCGAGGCGCACCAGGTCGGGCTCGTGCGTCTCCTGGGACAGCTCGTCCACCCGGTGCAGGACGTCGGCCAGGTGGCGCAGGTTGTGGAAGTGCCGCTCCGGGGCGGACCACCGGTCGATGAGGTCCTCCCCGACGGAGCGGATCTCCGTGTCGTCGGCGGTGGCGCCCGCACCGTGGCAGGTGCGCACGAACGCGGAGAGGAACCACTGGGGCGCGTCGGCGCTCATGACGCCCATCGCAATCAGACCTTCGGTCGTCGGACTCGGACTGTCGTCCTCGTCAGACTACGACCGCGGGGCGACATCGCACCGAGGCCGAGCCCTGGCAGTGCCTTGCGGTCAGGCTGAGGAGGACGACGCGCCATCGTAGCCGTCCGGTGGGGGGAGAAGAACTCGCACGGTCATCCCGCCCCCCGGCGTCTCGCTCACCGACACGTGGCCCTGGTGCGCGCCCACGATCGCCGCGACGATCGCCATGCCCAGCCCGGAGCCCCCGGACTCCCGGTTGCGGGACGAGTCCGCGCGGTAGAACCGCTCGAACACGCGGCTCGCCTGCTCCGGCGTGATGCCCGCGCCGTGGTCGCGGACCTCGACGACGGCGCCTCCGTCGGGGGCACGGCCCACCGCCAGCTCGGCGGGGGAGCCGGCGGGTGTGTGGCGCGCCACGTTCCCCACGAGGTTGGTGAGCACCTGGCGCAGCCGGTCGGCGTCGCCCGTGACGACGACGTCGGACGGCGCGGGCGCGCCCGGGGTCAGCCCGGTCACCGCGACCTCGCGCGTCGGGTCCAGGGCGTGCAGGTCCTGGGCGGCGTCGCGGGCCATCGCGGCGAGGTTCACCGGGTCCTGGCGCATCGGTCGGCCCTCGTCGAGCCGTGCGAGCACCAGCAGGTCGTTGACCAGCGTGCTCATGCGGCGCGCCGAGTCCTCGATGCGGTCCATGGTGTCGTCGACCTTGGCGGGGGTGTCGAGCGCGCCGAGGCGGTACAGCTCGCCGTAGCCCTTGACCGTGGCGAGCGGCGTGCGCAGCTCGTGGCTCGCGTCGGAGACGAACCGGCGCATCCGGCGCTCCGACTCCTCCTGGGCGGAGAACGCGCGCTCGATCTGGGTGAGCATCGTGTTCAGCGACGCGGACAGCGAGCCGACCTCGGTGGACGTGGGGCGCTCGGGGACGCGCTGCGACAGGTCGCCCGCGGCGATCTCCGCCGCCGTCGTCTCGATCTGCCGCAGGGGCCGCAGCGACCGGTGCACCAGCAGGAAGGAGATCGCGCCCCCGAGGAGCACGATGCCGAGCGCGGAGAACAGCAACGACCGCGTGAGGTAGGCGACCGTGTGGTCGACGCCGGACAGCGGCAGCGCGACGTAGACCTGGACGAGCTGCCCGTTGACCTGGTAGACGCCCGGGACCACCCGCCACTGGGTGGGGGACGTGCCGCCCGAGCCGTCGACCGTGAAGGGGTCGCCGTGGCGGGCCTGGACCTCCGTGTACGTCGCGGACGGGATGTCCGGCGTGCCGTAGCGGTCGATGTTGGGCTGCCACCCGATGGGGTCGCTGCTGGAGTCGCCGGCCGCGTCCCGGAAGATCACGACGTAGTCGGTGGGCGGCCCCGAGGTGGGGGACTCGGTCTGCCGCAGGGTGAGGGTCGCGACGCCCTCCGCGGACTGCCGCAGCTGCTGGTCCACCTGGTCGACGAGGTAGCCCGAGACGACGGTGCGCGTCAGGACGCCCGCGAGGATCAGCCCGGCGGTGAGGACCAGCACCGTGATGGCGACGAGCCGGGTGCGCAGCGGCAGCCGCTCGAGCCACGCCCAGCGGCGGGACCGCGCGGGCGCCGGAGCGACGGGAGCGGCCGGCGTGACGGGGGCGTCGGGGGCCGACCGCGGGTCGGCGGGCAGGGCCCGGCCGTCCGCCGTCGTCGCTCCCGGGTCCGGGCGCGACGCGTCCGTGGCGCCCGGGGCGCCGGGCGGGGGCGCGCTCATCGGGGGGCCTGGGGCGCCCGCAGCAGGTAGCCGACGCCGCGCTTGGTGTGGATGAGCGGCGGCAGCGTCACGTCGTCGCCGTCGGGGCCGGTGACGGTGAGGTTGTCGATCTTGCGGCGCAGGTAGGAGATGTAGGACTCGACGATGTTCGCGTCGCCGCCCCAGTCGTACTGCCACACGTGGTCGAGGATCTGCGCCTTGGAGAGCACCCGGCCCGCGTTGAGCATGAGGTAGCGCAGCAGCTTGAACTCGGTGGGGGACAGGTCGATCTCGACGCCGGCCCTGCGCACCTCGTGCGAGTCCTCGTCGAGCTCCAGGTCCCCGACGCGCAGGACGGCGTCGTCCTCCGGCTCGCCCGCGTGCGTGCGGCGCAGCACGGCGCGGATGCGGGCCACGACCTCCTCCAGGCTGAACGGCTTCGTGACGTAGTCGTCGCCGCCGACGGTGAGGCCCTGCACCTTGTCCTGCGTGTCGTCACGGGCGGTGAGGAACAGCACGGGGGTGTGCCGGCCGGTGGAGCGCATGCGGCGGGTCACGGTGAAGCCGTCCATGTCGGGCAGCATCACGTCGAGCACGACGAGGTCGGGCTCGACGTCGCGGACGAGCTGCAGCGCCCCGTTCCCGTCACCGGCGGCGTGCACCTCGAACCCCGCGAACCGCAGGGACGTGGACAGCAGCTCGCGGATGTTGGGCTCGTCGTCCACGACGACGAGACGTGCCTCGGGTGCGCTCATGACCTCAGTGTGCGTCTGGGGTCTGAGCGTTGCCTGGGAAAGGCCTAGGACGGTCCTGGCGCCCGGGCGGGCGCGCCTGTGGGTGGCCCCGACCATGATGGCGTGGTGCGGATCACGGGGGAGCAGCGCCGGCGGCGCCTGGTCGTGCGGCAGCTCGCGCTCGGCGTGGACCGGCCGGGGGTCCCGGCGGCCACCACGCCGGAGGAGGTCACCCGGCGGCTCGTCGCGCTGCACGCGACGGAGGCGCCGAGCGTGCACCTCGCGGTCCTCGCGCGGGTGCCCGCGCTGGGGCTCGACGACGTGCGCGACGCCCTGTTCGGGCGGCGCAGCCTCGTCAAGGTGCTCGCCATGCGGCGCACGATGTTCGTCGTGCCGCGCGACCTGGTGCCGGTCGTGCACGCGGCGGCGTCGGCCCCGGTCGCGGCGCGGCTACGGACGCGGCTGCTCAAGGAGCTCGCGACGCTGCCCACCGACCCGGTCGTCGACGACCCGGAGGCGCTGCTCGCAGCCGCCGAGGCGCAGGTGCACGCGGCCCTGGGCGCGGGGCCGCTCGACGGCGCCGAGCTCGCCCGGGCGGCGCCCCTGCTGCGCACGGCGTTCCTGCCCACCACGGACAAGGCGTGGGACGTGCGCCGCACCATGACGTCGCCGCTGCTGTCGGTGCTGTCCGCCGAGGGATCCGTGGTGCGCGGCGAGCCGCGCGGGGCGTGGTCGTCGCCGCGGCACGTGTGGTCCCCGATGTCCGACTGGTGCCCCGACGGGATCCCCGCGATGGACGAGGAGTCGGCCCGGGTGGAGCTCGCCCGCGCGTGGCTCGAGGCGTTCGGGCCCGCCACCGTGGCGGACCTCCGCTGGTGGACCGGCTGGAACCTCGGGCAGGCGCGCCGGGCCGTCGCCGCGCTCCCCGTGCGCGAGGTCGAGGTGGAGGTCGGCGCGCCGGGCGGGGACCCCGTCGTCGCCGACGGCGTCATGCTGCGCGGCGCCGACCTGGACGCGGACCTCGACCCCGCCCTGGACGCCGTCGTCGCCGGGCACGCGGCCCTGCTGCCCACCCTGGACCCCACCACGATGGGCTGGACCGCCCGCGACTGGTACCTGGGCCCGCACCGCGCACAGATCTTCGACAGCGCCGGGAACGCGGGCGCCACCGTGTGGTGGCAGGGGCGGGTCGTCGGGCTGTGGGTCGTGCGGCCGGACGGCGAGGTGGCGTGGCGGCTGCTCGAGGACGTCGGGTCGGACGGCGAGGCCGCCGTCGCCGCCGAGGCCGAGCGGTTGCGCGGCGTCCTGGGCGGAAGCACGTTCACCCCCGGCTACACGACCCCGCTCTACAAGGAGCTGCTCGCTCCCGCCTGAACCGCCCGATGGTTGTGAGCGCGATTTCGGGGACTATCCACGAGCGGATAGTCCCCGAAATCGCGCTCACAACGGTCAGAGGTAGCGCAGCGGGTCGAACTCGTCGAGCGGGATGATCCGCACGCGCGGCAGCGGGGCGGTGAACGCGGCGGCGTCGCCCTCGAGGTCGAACATCTGCAGCCCGCGCTCCGCGAGCTGCGCGAACTGCCCGTTGACGAACTCGCGGAAGGCCAGGAGCCCCACGCGCCGGTCGTCGCCGAGCAGCGCCTCGATCTGCGGGAGGAAGTCGCCGTCGTGGCTCGCGAGCAGGACGTCGCCGTCGCGGTCCGCCAGCGCCTCGAGCGTGCGCTGGATACCGACGTCGACGACCTTTTCGGTGCCCGACGACGCCAGCGGGATGGGCTTGTAGCCCATCGCGAGCAGCGCCTGCACGAACGCCATCGGCATCTGCCCGCTGCTGGCGTTGAGGAAGAACAGCGGGACGACGTCCTGGTCCCACAGCTTCTGCGCGAACGTCGAGATGCGGTCCCAGCGGGGGCGCTCCTCGGGGTTCGGCCGCCGGTTCAGCACGTTCATGCCGAGCGTGGCGTCGATGTTCTCACCGTCCACCAGGAGGTAGGTGCGGCGGCCCGTGGGCTCTGCGGGGGCGGGAGCGCTCGCGGGGGCCGGGGCGGAGAAGGCGGGAGACATGCCCCTCAGCGTATCGGCACGGCCCCCAAAAACGATTCGTGGCGTGGACCCGGCCCCCGGTCGGTGACCGAATGGCAGGCGGCCGGGTCGCGACGCCGCGACCGGGACCCCCGAGAAACCAGGAAGAGCCACGAGACAGGAGGACACCGATGTCCCGCACCACTCGTCGCACCGGCACGGCCGACCGCGGCGCCACCCGCGCCCGCCGCTGGCGCCAGGTCGCGACGGCGGCCGCGGCCGCGCTCGTCGCGCCGCTCGCCGTCGCCGCCGTCACCACCGCCGGGGCCGGCAGCGCCGGCGCCCACGGCTCCGTCACGGACCCGCCCACCCGCAACTACGGGTGCCTCGAACGGTGGGGTGACGACCACCTCAACCCTGAGATGGCCGAGCTCGACCCCATGTGCTGGGGCGCCTGGCAGGCCGAGCCGGCCGCCATGTGGAACTGGAACGGCCTCTACCACGAGGGCATCGGCGGGCGTCACGAGGAACTGATTCCCGACGGGCAGCTCTGCTCGGGCGGACAGACCGAAGGGGGCCGCTACGACTACCTCGACACCCCTGGCGGTTGGTACGCCACCGGCGTCGACCACCAGTTCACGCTCACGCTGACCGACGGCGCCAACCATGGTGCCGACTATCTGCGGATCTACGTCTCCAAGCCGGGCTACGACCCGACGACGGAACCGCTCACCTGGGACGACCTCGACCTCATCAAGGTGACGGACTCGTACCCGACCCAGTCGCCGTACGTGACCGACGTCGACCTGACCGGGTATGACGGCCGCGCCGTGCTGTACACCATCTGGCAGGCGAGCCACGCCGACCAGCCGTACTACCTGTGCTCCGACATCAACATCGGCGGCGGCGACATCGTCGGCGAGGGCCCGGGCGGTGGCGACGACGGCGGCGAGGACGGCGGGGGCGACGACGGCGGTGAGGACGGCGGCGAGGCCGGCGCCTGCACGGCCGAGGTGCGCGTCACGAACTCGTGGTCCGGCGGCTACCAGGCCGACGTCACCGTCACGGCGACGGAGCCGCTCGACGGCTGGGCGGTGGACCTGGGCGGTCTGTCGGTGGACCAGGTGTGGAACGGCGTGCTCTCCGGTGGCACGGTGACGAACGCGGCGTGGAACGGCGCCCTCGGCGCCGGAGGGACGGCCGGCTTCGGCCTCATCGGCTCCGGGACACCCGGGGACGCGACCGCGGAGTGCTCCGCGACCTGACCCGGCCCTACACCGCAACAGCAACGAGCGTGCTGACTTGTTCCTCAACCTTCCGGGGTGAGGAACAAGTCAGCACGCTCGTTGCGTCGGGGCGGGCGGGTCAGTGCTCCGTCGTCGGGGAGATCTGGGGCGACGGCGAGCTGCCGGCCTTGAGGGCGGCGAGCCGGGCCTCGAGCTCGATGTCCTTGTCGGAGGCCTCCAGCTCGGCGAACTGCGAGTCGAGGGACGCCGCGGCGACCTCGGCCTGGCCCATCGCCATGGCCTCCTCGCGGCGCACGGTCTCCTCGTAGCGGGCCAGCTCGCTGGTCGGGTCGAGCACGTTGATGGAGCTGATCGCCCCCTGCACGGTCTGCTGCGCCTGCGCCGCCTTCTGGCGGGCGACGAGCTGGTCGCGCCTGGACTTCAGCTCGCCCAGCTTGTCCTTCATCGCGGCCAGGCCGGTCTTGAGCTTCTCGACCGTGACGCGCTGCTGCTCGATCATCGGCTGCGCGGTCCTGACCTCGGACTCGGCGTCGAGCTGCTTGCGCAGCGCCACCTTGGCGAGGTTGTCGAACTTGTCGGCGTCGGCGGAGTTGCCGGCCGCGCGGTACTCGTCGGCCTTGCGCGACGCGGCGAGGGCCTTGGTGCCCCACTCGCTGGCCGCCTGGACGTCCTCGTTGTAGTCCTGCTCGGCCAGGCGCAGGTTGCCGATGGTCTGCGCGATGGCCTGCTCGGCCTCCGCGATGTTGTTCGTGTAGTCGCGGACCAGCTGGTCCAGCATCTTCTGCGGGTCCTCGGCGCGGTCGAGCAGCGCGTTGATGTTCGCCTTCGCGAGCTGGCTGATGCGCCCGAGGATGCTCTGCTTCTGCGTCATGGTCGTGCTTTCCTTCCGTCGCCCTGCTGAGGTGGTGTGCTGCCTGCCAGAACGTGTGCCGCCCCGAGCCGGTTCCGGCCCGCGCCGTGCGGGTCAGAAGCGCCCGCCGCGTGACCTCCCGCCACGGCCGCCGCTGCTGCGCCCGCCGCCGAAGCCACCGCCGCCGCGCCCGCCTCCGAAGCCGCCGCCGAAGCTGCCCCCGCGCCCGCCACGCCGACCGCCGCCGTAGCCGCCGCCGAACCCGCCTCCGATGCCGCCGCCGGACCCGCGCAGCACGGAGTCGAGCAGGATCCCGCCCAGCACCATGCCGCCGACGTTCGGGCCGCCCTGCCCGCCCTGGTTCGCGCCCCACGACGACGTGTCCTGCTCGGCGAGCTGCGTCGCCTGCTGGGCGTACCGCTCGGCCTGCTGGGCGCGCTCGAGGGCCGCCGTCGGGTCCTGCGCCTGGAGCGCCTGGGCCTCGGCGACCAGCCGCGCGGCCTCGGCCAGGCGGGTGCGCGCCTCGGGCCCGACGGCGCCGCGGCGCGTCGCGACGTAGTCCTGCGTGGCCCGTACCTGCGAGTCCACGCGCCCGAGCGTGTCGCGCAGCAGGGCGCGGGCGCGCGCGTCCGCCTCCGCCTTCTCGCGGGCCGGGGCGAGGGCGGCGTCCAGCGCGGCCTCGGCCGCGGTGAGGCGGTGCAGCGCGGCGAGGGGGTCGCCCCCGGAGCGGGCGTCGCGGGCCTGGGTCATCGCGGCCTCGGCCTCGGCGAGGGCCGCGGCGACGGCGGCGCGGTCCGCGGTGCCGGCCGCCCCGTCGGAGGGTGCGCCGGCGGGGACGAGGCGGGCGGCGTCGGTCACGTCCTGGCCGATCGACGCGAGGCCCTTGTCCAGGTCGGCGCCCGCGGTGGCGAGCTGGGCGCCCGCCTGGTCCACGGCGTCCAGCAGCGTCGCGGCCTGCCCGAGCGCGTTCTGCGCGGCGCGCAGGTGGGCGACGGCGGCCGCCCGGGTGCGGCCCGTGAGCGCGGTGCGGCCGGAGGCCACGGCCTCGCGGGCGTGCGCCACCAGGGCGGTCGCCTGGTCGGGGTTGCCGCGCACCGACGCCAGGGCCGACGTCGGGTAGGAGGCCGCGAGCCCGTCCAGCGTCTCGCGCGCCACCGGGACGCGGGCCTCGATCTCGCCGGCGCGCTGCTCGGTCTCGTCCAGCAGCTCGGGGGCGCGCTGCTGCAGGGCCCGCAGCTCGTCGAACGCGTCCGTCTGCGCGTCCAGCGACGCGCCGGCGTGCTCGGTGAGCTCGAGGACGCGGGCCAGCAGCTGGCGCCGCCGCGGCTCGTCCTCCGGCACCTCGTCGTCGAGCTCCTGGCGCAGGTGGAACGCCTGCGCGACGTCGGCCTTGGCGGTCTCGAGGGCCGCGGAGAACTCCTGCGTGGCCTCGAGCCCGAACTCGGCCTGCGCGAAGCCGAGCTCCTGCTCCGACGTGCGCAGGGCGTCGTCGATCTCGACGAGCGCGGTGCCGACGCGGCGCTCGAGCTCTGGGGTCGGCACGGCGGACAGGTCCCCGGGCCCCGCGGGGGCGGCGGCGCCCTCCTTCCTGCGGCGCGAGCGGACCCAGAGCCAGCCGCCGACGCCGCCCGCCACGGCGACGCCGCCCACCGCGGCCGCGACGCCCCAGCCCGCGGCGCCGCCGGACGACGTCGTGCCGCCGGTGCGGATCGTGTCCGCGGCGGCGATCGCCGCGCCCGCCCAGTCGTCGTCGCGCAGGTGGTCCTCGGTGACCTCCTCCACCTGGTCGAGCTGCGCGTTCGACAGGCCGTTGTTGGTGTCGACCGACAGCCCGTACGCGCGGTCCTGCGTGGCGACGGCCAGCAGGAGGTCGTTCACCCCGAGCCCCGCGTCCGTCGCGGTGCGGTTCGCCCAGTCGCGCCCGTCGGTGCCGTCGAACGAGTCCACGTAGACGACGAACAGCTGGTACGGCGTCTCGTCCGCCAGCTGGTCGAGCGCGGCCTGCACCTGCGCCTCGTCGCCGTCGAGCACGCCCGACTGGTCGGTGATCTCGCTGTCGAGCTGGGTGAGGGGCGGGACGGCGGAGGCGTCGAGCGCGGTCAGGGCGGTGCCGGCGAGCGCCAGCAGGACGGCCAGCACGCAGGCGCCGACGGCCGCTGCGCCGCGGCGCGGAGCGGCGGGTGCACGGGGAATCACGCCCTGATCGTGTCGCGCCGTGGCAGGCGACGCAATCGCGGCGGGGGCCCCGCGCGGGACCGTACGATCGAGCCGTGACCGACGCCGATCCACGCTCCGCCCCCGGCCACGGCCCCGCCCCGCTGCGCCTGTCCCTGCCCTCGGCACGGCGGTCCGCGCCGCGCAGCGCGGAGGCCGCGCAGCGGGTGGCGGCGGGCCTGGTGCCGCTGCCGGGCGGCACCTTCGACATGGGCAGCGAGGACCCGGACGTCAACCCGGGCGACGGCGAGGGGCCGGTGCGGCCCGTGGCCGTGGGGGCGTTCCGCGTGGCGCCCACGACGGTGACGAACGACGAGTTCGCCCGCTTCGTGGCGGACACGGGCTACCGCACCCAGGCGGAGGAGTTCGGGTGGAGCTTCGTGTTCCACCTGTTCGTGCGCGAGGGCGCCGAGGTGCGGGGGACCGCGGCGGGCACGCCCTGGTGGATCGCCGTCGACGGCGCCGACTGGAGCCACCCCGAGGGGCCGGGGTCGACGGCCGAGGACCGCGGGGACCACCCGGTGGTGCACGTGTCCCGCGAGGACGCGCTCGCGTACTGCGCCTGGTCGGGCACGCGCCTGCCCACCGAGGTGGAGTGGGAGTACGCCGCCCGTGGCGGCCTGCACCGGCAGCGGTACGCGTGGGGCGACGAGCTCACCCCCGGCGGCCGTCACATGTGCAACATCTGGCAGGGCACGTTCCCGCGGGTGAACACGGCCGAGGACGGGTACGTGGGCACCGCGCCCGTGGGGTCGTTCCCGGCCAACGGCTACGGCCTGCACGACGTGGCCGGCAACGTGTGGGAGTGGACCTCCACCGCGTGGGACCCGCGCGCCCGCGACGTGTGGGTGGTGCGGGGCGGCTCGTACCTGTGCCACGACTCGTACTGCAACCGCTACCGCGTGGCCGCGCGCACGCGGAACACCGGGGACTCGTCGTCGGGCAACACCGGGTTCCGCGTGGTCGCCGACGCCGACCGGCCCTGACGGGCCCTGACCGGCACCGACCGGCCCTCCGCCGCCGAGGCGCAGGCGCCGTCGATCAGGCGGCGTCGCCCGGGGCGGCGGCGCGCAGCCGCTCGAGGAGCGGGCCGGCCGCCTCCTCGAGGAACTGCTCCTGGCGCTCGTCTCCGATCTGCACGAGCGCCAGGTCGGTGAATCCCGCCTCCCAGAAGGCCGAGGCGGCCTCCACGACCGCGTCCAGGTCCGGGCCGCACGGGACGGACGCCGCGACGTCCTCGGGGCGCACGAACGTGGTGGCCCGCTCGAACGCCTCGGTGGTGGGGAGGTTCGCGTTCACGGGCCAGCCGAGACCGAACCAGCGGAACTGCTCGTGCGCCCGGGCCACCGCCGCGTCCCGGTCCGGGTCCCAGGAGATCGGCAGCTGGCCGATCTTGCGCGACGGCGGGAGGGCGGCGTCCTCGCGGACGGCGTCCCAGCGCTCGATCAGGCCCGGCTTCGGCTCGGTCGCCACGAGGTGGTCGGC
The DNA here is from genome assembly GCF_044389085.1 of Isoptericola sp. NPDC019693. Taxonomy (NCBI): domain Bacteria; kingdom Bacillati; phylum Actinomycetota; class Actinomycetes; order Micrococcales; family Promicromonosporaceae; genus Isoptericola; species Isoptericola sp. NPDC019693. The sequence continues at coordinate 377,664 of NZ_JBIRXP010000002.1, forward strand.
CAGGGGCGCGAGGTGCTCCACCGACTGGCGGCCCGAGACGGCCACGCCGATCTCCACGGGCTCGTCCGGCAGGTCCCACAGCCGTGCCGAGTCGACCTGGAAGTGGTCGCCGCGGTAGCTGACGAGGTCGCCGCTGAACAGCACGGAGATGATCTCCACGGCCTCCGCCAGCAGCTCGTGCCGCTCGTCGACCGCGGGCCAGCCGGCCCCGACGACGTGCTCGTTGAGGTTCTCGCCGGCGCCGAGGCCGAGGGTGAACCGGCCGTCGGAGAGCAGCCCGACCGTCGCCGCCTTCTGCGCCACGACGGCCGGGTGGTAACGCAGCGTCGGGCAGGTCACGTACGTCATGAGCCCCACGCGCTCGGTCGCGTGCGCCACCGCACCCAGCACGCTCCACGCGTACGGGGAGTGGCCCTGCGCGTCCAGCCACGGGAAGTAGTGGTCGCTCATCACCTCGAAGTCGAAGCCGGCCCGCTCGCCGCGCACGGCGTACTCGACGAGGCTCTTCGGTCCGGCCTGCTCGGTCATCAGGGTGTAGCCGAATCGGGTCATGCGGCCACGGTGCACACGGGCCCCGGATGCCCGCACGCCGCGGAGGTCAGGCGGGGGCGGGCGAGTCCAGGTCCTCCGCGTCGACGATGCGGTAGGCGTACCCCTGCTCGGCGAGGAACCGCTGCCGGTGGGCGGCGAAGTCCTGGTCCACGGTGTCGCGGGCGACGACGGCGTAGAAGTGCGCCGTCCGGCCGTCCGCCTTGGGCCGCATGACGCGCCCCAGCCGCTGCGCCTCCTCCTGGCGCGAGCCGAACGACCCGGACACCTGGATCGCGACCGACGCCTCCGGCAGGTCGATGGAGAAGTTCGCGACCTTCGACACCACGAGGCGGCTGATCTCGCCGGAGCGGAACTCCTCGAACAGGCGCTGGCGCTCGCGGACCGTCGTCGCGCCCGTGATGAGCGGGGCGTCGAGGTGGGCGCTGAGCTCCTCGAGCTGGTCCAGGTACTGGCCGATGACGAGCACCTGGTCGTCCGGGTGCTGCGCCACGATCCGCTCGACGACGCGGTTCTTGCCCGGGGCGCACGCGGCGAGGCGGTACTTGTCCTCCGGCTCGGCCGTCGCGTACAGCATCCGCTCGTGCTCGGGCAGCGTGAGGCGCACCTCGACGCAGTCCGCGGGCGCGATGTACCCCTGCGCCTCGATGTCCTTCCACGGGGCGTCGTACCGCTTGGGGCCGATGAGGCTGAACACCTCGTCCTCGCGGCCGTCCTCGCGCACCAGCGTGGCGGTGAGGCCGAGGCGGCGGCGGGCCTGCAGGTCCGCCGTCATGCGGAAGATCGGCGCGGGCAGCAGGTGCACCTCGTCGTAGAGGATGAGGCCCCAGTCGCGGGCGTCGAGCAGCTCGAGGTGGCTGTACACGCCCTTTCGCTTGGTGGTGAGCACCTGGTAGGTGGCGATCGTGACGGGCTTGATCTCCTTGCGGGAGCCCGAGTACTCGCCGATCTCGTCCTCGGTGAGGGTGGTGCGGCGCACCAGCTCGTCGCGCCACTGCCGGGCGCTGACGGTGTTGGTCACGAGGATGAGCGTCGTCGTGCCGGACTTCGCCATCGCGCCCGCGCCGACGATCGTCTTGCCGGCGCCGCACGGCAGCACGACGACGCCGGAGCCGCCGTGCCAGAAGCCGTCCACGGCCTGCGCCTGGTACGGGCGCATCTCCCACGCCTTGGGCTCCTCGTGCGCGGTGCGCGGGTGCGTGGTGGGGGAGAGCTCGATCTCGTGCTTCTCGCCGTCGACGTACCCGGCGAGGTCCTCGGCCGGCCAGCCCAGCTTGACCAGCACCTGCTTGAGGTGGCCGCGCTCGGAGGGGTGCACGACGACGGTCTGCTCGTCGACGCGGTCGCCCACCAGGCCGGCGGTGCGCTTGGACTTGAGCACCTCCGCGAGCACGGCCCGGTCCGTCGACTCGAGCACGAGGCCGTGCGTGGGGTGGGTGGCGAGGGTGAGGCGGCCGTAGCGGCCCATGGTCTCGGCGACGTCGATGAGCAGCGCGTGCGGCACCGGGTAGCGCGAGTACTCGATGAGCGTGTTCACGACCTGCTCCGCGTCGTGCCCCGCGGCGCGCGCGTTCCACAGCCCCAGGCTGGTGAGGCGGTACGTGTGCACGTGCTCCGGCGCGCGCTCCAGCTCCGCGAACGGGGCGATGGCGCGGCGCGCGTCGTCGGCGCGCGGGTGGTCCACCTCCAGCAGGATGGACTTGTCGCTCTGCACGATGAGCGGGCCGTCGGTCATGCGGCTCCTTCCGAGGGGTGGCGATCCAGCGTCTCAACGCCTGGCGTCCGCGTGCTTGTTCCGGGCGGGTGTCCGCCCAGGTCAGCCGTCCACCGGCTCCACGCCGGCGATGCGGTGGACGGCGACGGTGAGCTCCGCCTCGCGCGCCGGGTCCAGTGCGCGCAGCCGGCCGCCGTCGAGCCGCAGCGGCTTGAGCGCGCGCCGCTCCAGCGTGCCCGACGCGCCCACCATCTCGATCCACACGACGCGGCCGTCGCGCAGGGCGTCGTGCAGGGTCGCCAGCGCGTCGCCGGGCTCGGTGGGGCGGGGGCCGCCGGTGCTCGGCGCCCGTCCGCCGCCGGTGGGCGACGGCGCGCCCGTGCCGCCGTTGCGGCCGCTGGCCTGACCGTGATGGGGGCCGCCGCTCGGCGGCGCCGCGGCGCGGAGCCCGGCGGCCAGCCGGTCCACGGCCGTCTCGTCGCCGGCGTCCGCGGCGCGCAGCCGGGCGACGAGGTTCCGGCGCGCGTCGTCGGACGTGGACTCCGGCTCCGCGGACGGGCCACGGCGCGCGTCCCTCGCGGTGCGGTCCGGCCGCGGCGGGCGCCGCAGGCGGGTGCTGAGCACGCGGCCGTCGGGACCCTCGACGGCGGACAGCAGGCCGCGGGCGCGCAGCGCGTCGTGCAGCTCGGCGGCGGGCACCGCCGCGGCCAGCACCGTCGGGGCGAGGCGCACCAGCCCCAGGTGGGCGAGCCGCGGGTCCGCGACCAGACCGGCCAGCACCGTCGGGTCGGCCGCGCGCACGTACGACCCGGCCGACCCCACCCGCAACGACTCGTGCCGCCGCGCCGTGTCCCTGACGAGGTACTCCAGCGGCTGGGGGACCGGCACCCGCGAGCGGCCAGCGAGCGCGTCGAGCAGCTCGTCCGCCGTCGTGCCGTGGTCCAGCGCGCGCGTCACCGACGACGGCGAGAAGCGCACCGTGGTCGCGGCGCCCCGCGACTCGACGTCCGCGGACCGCTCCAGCAGGAGCGCGAGCGCCTGCGACGGCCGGCCCGGGACGATGCCGGTGAGGTCGCCCTGCAGCAGCACCTCGTCCACCTCCGGCGGCAGCGCCGCGCGCAACGCCCCCTCGAGGCCGTCCGGCCGCGCCGGGGCGGGCGCGGACTCCGACACGTGGGCGAGCAGCGCGGCGCCCGGACCCGACAGCGCGCCCGCGCCCGTCGCCCCGAGCAGGGCAGCCTCGGCCAGCAGGCCCGCGACCGCCTGCTCCGGCGGCACCGTGCGCGGCGCGTGCCAGCGCAGCACCGTCATGACGGCGTCGACGTCGAGCGCGGTGCCCGGCTGCGCGGCCAGCACCTGGAGCACCTGACGGCGCAGCCGCGGCACCCAGCCGCGATGCAGGTCGCCGGACAGCGGCGCCCGCAGGTTGCCCTTCTCGTCGCGGGAGCCCACGAGCCACGGCGTGCGCCGCGAGCCCGCCCACGCCGCGGCGAGCAGCGCCCAGCGCTCCGCGTCGTCCATGCCCTCCCAGCGGTCGGCGACGGTCGTGGGCCGGTAGGACGGCGGCGCCTCGCCGTCGTCGGCCACCACGCCCGCGGCCGCGGCCAGCTCGACGACGAACGCCGTCTCCGCCTCGTCCGCGCCGAGCGCCTGGGCCGTGCGGCGCAGCTCGCGCACGCCGAGGCCGCCGCTGCGCAGCACCGCCGGGGCCGTGTCGTCCCATGCGGCGACCAGCAGGTCCACCCGGCGGACGAGCTCGAGCGCGGCGCTCGCGGCCTCCGCGTCGGCGACCGCCTGCGGCACCGCGCGGCCGTCCGGGCGGGGCGGCGCGAGCTCGGGGGAGCGGTGCGTACGACCGCCGCGCAGCGCCAGACCGACGTCCCGGGGCAGGGTCACGTGCCGGGAGTCGGTGCGCAGCAGCAGCCGCGCGTCGACCAGGGCGTCCACCGCGGCGCGCGCCGGGGTGCCGGGCGCCGGGACCAGCCCGATCGGCGGGCCCCACGTCAGCGCCTCGAGCACCTCGCGGCCGCCGCGGGGGAGGTCGGGCAGGGGGAGGCCGGGGGCGTCCCCGGCCTCCGTGGCCCGGCCGTCCCCGGACGGCGGCAGGCCCCCGCCGGGGCGGGCGGGGCCGAGGCCCGCCGGGTGCGGGCCGAGGACGTCGTCCAGCCCCGGCGCGGGGCGCAGGTCCGGGCGACCCGGCTCGCCCGCGTCCCACAGCAGCGCCGCGGCCAGCGCGTCGTCGAGCGCGCGCTCGACCACCGACCCGGCGTCGATCGCGTCCTCGTCCGGCCCCGCCGGCGCGACGCTGTCGGCGCCCACCGCGTGGCGCACGTCGTCGGGCGACACCGGTGCGTTCCCGGCGAGCGCGACGACGGCCTCGAGTGCCTGGAGCGTGCGGGCGTCCGCGTGCGCCAGGGCGCGCTCGAGGGCGGTGCGGCTGGACGCGCGGGCGGCCAGCGAGCGCAGGGTGGACGGGGACGGCGTGGCCAGGTCGGGCCGGGCGCGCAGGAGCGCGAGCAGGCCGGCGTCGTCGCGCGTGCGGATCGCCTCGGTGAAGGTGCGGGGCGCGCCCGTGGCGCCGGCGCCGTCCGCGACGTCGGCCTCCGCCGTGCCCCGGGGCGACGTGCTGGCCATCTGCTCGATGCTACGCGCCGCCCCCTCGTCGCCGAACAGGCGGTTGACACCGTTATCGGACCGGTCCGGCCGCGATAACGGTGTCAACCGCCTGTTCGGCGACGGCGCGGGTGGCGGTCGTCAGCCGCGGGCGGTGCGGCGGCAGACCTCCTCCCACGGGGTGGGCTCGATGCCCCAGCGGGCCCGCGCGGCCGAGTCGTCGAGGACGTAGGGCCGCTCCCACTGGTAGATGAGCTGGCGCAGCTCGCGCATGAACGGGGAGACGGCGGCGACGGCGGCCAGCGCGGGTCCGCGCAGCGAGCGCACGCGGACGGGCGGGTGCCCGGCGGCGGCGAGCACGTCGCTCAGCGCGCGGGCCTGGGTGCGCGGGGCGTTGCTCGGCACGTGCCAGGTGCGGCCGTGCGAGCCCGGGTCCTCGGCCGCGGCGACCAGCGTACGCGCGACGTCGGCCACGTCGGTGAACGTGTGCGGCAGGTCGGTGCGGCCCATCATCGTGACGCGCCTGCCTGCCAGCGCGGCGGGCACCACGCGCGACACGTGGCCGTTGCCGCCGACGCCGGGGCCCATGTAGTCGGACGCGCGGACCTCGACGGCCCCGCGCAGCCGCCCGTCCTCGAACGCCTGGCGGGCGTCGGACCACAGCCGGGCGCGCAGGACGCCCTTGTGGTCGGTGGCGGCGTCGGGCAGGTCCTCGGTCATCGGGCCGTCGACGGGGCCGTACGGGTAGAGGTTGCCGGTGATCGCGTAGACGGCGCCGGATCGCTCGGCCGCGGCGAGGAAGGCGGCGGCGAGCGGTGGCCAGGTGCGCTCCCACTGCGTGTAGTCGCCCGGGTTGGCGCAGTTGTACAGGACGTCGGCGCCGTCGGCCGCGCGGGTCAGGGCGTCGGCGTCGGACGCGTCGAGGGCGGCGTGCGCGACGCCGGCGATCCCGGTGTCGAGGCCGCTGCGCGTGACGACGGTGACGTCGGAGCCGCGCTCGGCGAGCAGTGCGGCGACGTGCCGGCCGACGGGGCCCGCGCCGACGACGAGGTGGCGATCAGTCATGACTGGTGCTCCAATCCGAGAGCGGTGCTCTCTGTCAGGAGGAGCATGGCATCGCCGGTGACGTTTGACAAGAGCAGTGCTCTTATTTGTGGACAGCGCTCTCGCATGCCAGGCTGAGGCGCATGGCCGACGCCCCCCGCACCGCCCGTGCGCTCGCCCGCGAGACGCTCACCCGCGAGATCCGTGCCGCCGCCCGGGCCCGGCTCGCGACCGACGGCCCGGCTGCCCTGTCGCTGCGCGCCGTCGCCCGCGACGTCGGGATGGTCTCCTCCGCCGTCTACCGCTACTTCCCGAGCCGGGACGCGCTGCTCACCGCGCTGATCGTCGAGTGCTACGACGAGCTCGGTGGCGCCGTCGAGGACGCGGAGGCCGCCGTCGCCGACCGCGACGACGTCACCGCCCGCTGGCTCGCCGCGTGCCGCGCGCTGCGGTCGTGGGCCGTGGCGCACCCCGCGGAGCTCGGCCTGCTCTACGGCACGCCCGTGCCCGGGTACGCCGCGCCGCGCGACACCGTCGACCCCGCCACGCGCGTCGTCCGCGTGCTGGTGACGGTCGTGGCGCATGCCGCCGCGGCCGGTGCCGTCCCCCGCCCCGCGCCGGACGGCGCCCCCGACGCCACCGCCGTCGTCGAGCCGGCGCGGCAGTTCGTCGCCGCGCGCGGCATCGTCGACGGCGCGCCCACGGAGCTGGTCGCCCGCACGCTCATGGCCTGGACCACGTTGTTCGGCACGGCCTCGTTCGAGATCTTCGGGCACCTCGTGGGCTCCGTCGCCGACCCGGAGCAGTGGTACGACGCCGTCGCCCTCCGCCTCGCCGCCGACCTCGGCCTCCGCTGACGGTCGCCGCCCGGGCCCGGCGCCGAACAGGCGGTTGACACCGTAATGAGCGACGAAATCGGTCCATAACGGTGTCAACCGCCTGTTCGGCGCGAACGGGGGGTGTCGGCCGGGCCGGACCGATGCGGCACGGTCCGGCACCGGCCGGTAGCCTGAGCCCCTGGCCGTGTGCCGGGCGCGCGCCCGAGCACCGGCCGGACCCGGCTCCGCGCACCGGCGCGGGGCCGTAGTCGACGACGAGCACGAAGAGGTTCAGGTGCCCACCGGCAAGGTCAAGTGGTACGACGCGGAGCGCGGGTTCGGCTTCATCGCCAGCGAGGACGGTGGGGAGATCTTCCTGCACGCCTCCGCGCTGCCCTCGGACGTCGAGAGCGTCAAGCCCGGCTCCCGGGTCGAGTTCGGGGTGGCCGACGGCCGCCGCGGCCCGTCCGCGCTGTCCGTGAAGCTGCTGGACCCTGCGCCGTCGGTGGCCAAGGCCAAGCGCAAGGCGCCGTCCGAGATGGCCGGCATCGTCGAGGACCTCATCAAGGTGCTCGACCGCGTGGGCGACCAGCTGAAGCGGGGCAAGTACCCGGACGCCGCGTCGGGCAAGCGTGTCGCCACGCTGCTGCGCGCCGTCGCCGACGACCTCGACTCCTGACGCTCGGCCGCCGACCACGCCCGACGCGAGGGCCCGAGACGAGGACATGACGAGCACGAAGAGGACGACGACATGGTGACCGCTGCCGCTGCCGCTGACGCCCCCGCACGCACGACGCGGGTCAGCTCCCGCGCGCGCAAGGACGCCGTGCTGCTCGGCGCGGTCGACCTGGCGCGCGAGGCCGCGCAGGAGGGCGCGTCGTCGCCGGCGGACGTCGGTGAGCACCTGGGGGCGGTCGCCGAGGGCGAGCGCCTCATGTCCCACCGGTTCGCCGCGACGATGCCCGGCTACCGCGGCTGGCACTGGACCGTGACGCTCGCGCGCGTGCCGCGCGGGAAGGTCGCCACGGTGTGCGAGGTGGAGCTGCTGCCGGGCGACGACGCCCTGCTCGCCCCGGCCTGGCTCCCGTGGGCCGAGCGGCTGCGCCCCGGCGACATCGGCCCCGGCGACACCCTGCCCTTCAAGGCCGACGACCCCCGCCTCGAGCCGGGCTGGAAGGCCACCGGCGACAAGGAGCTCGACTCCGTCGCGATCGACGAGCTCGCCCTCGCGCGCGAGCGTGTGCTGTCTCCGCAGGGCCGCGACGAGGCGGCCGAGCGCTGGTACCGCGGGTCGCGCGGCCCGACGGCGCCCGGCGCGGTCGCGTCGCCGGCGGAGTGCACGTCGTGCGGCTTCCTCGTGCCGCTGCAGGGGCCGCTGGGCCAGCTCTTCGGCGTCTGCGCCAACGCGTGGTCGCCGGACGACGGCAAGGTCGTCTCGCTGGACCACGGCTGCGGCGCGCACTCGGAGACCGACGCCCCGCACGCGCCGAGCGACTGGCCCGCCGACGCGCCGCTCATCGACGAGCTCCGGGTCGAGGCCGTGGCCGTCGAGCCGCGCGCCTCGGCGGCGGAGCCCGCGCCGGCGCCCTCGACGGACGCGGGCACGACCGACGCCGCGGAGGCGGACGCCGCTCCCGAGCGCCCCGACGCCGAGTGACGGGCGACGTCTTCGGGACCGCCGCCCTGCGGCACGCGGTCACGGAGGCGTGGCTCGGGTCGGGCACGCGCTTCCGGGAGGACGCGAACGCGGAGGAGGACCACGCGCGCGGCTACTACCGCGCTCGCGTCGTGGTGGAGCTCGCGCAGAACGCCGCCGACGCGGCCGCCCGCGCCGGCGAGCCGGGCCGGCTGCTGCTGCGTCTCACCGCCCTGGAGGACGACCCGCGCGGGGTCGCCGTCCTGGTCGCCGCCAACACCGGTGCGCCGCTGACGGCCGACGGCGTCGCCTCGCTCGCGTCCCTGCGCGCCTCGGCGAAGTCGGCCCCGCGGGTCGAGGACTCCCGGCCGCCCGAGCCCGGCGACACGCCGCCGGCCGGGGAGGTCGGCCGCTTCGGCGTCGGGTTCGCGGCGGTGCGGGCGGTCGCCGACGAGGCCACGGTGCGCTCGACGACGGGCGGGGTGCGGTTCTCCCTCGACGCGACGCGCGACCTGCTCGACGACGTCGCGCCCGAGGGCTCGCCGCTGCGGGACGCCGTCGCCGGGCGGGGCGACGACCTGCCCGTGCTGCGCCTGCCGTTCCCGGCGCCCGCCCTGGGCGAGGCGCCCGACGAGGACGACGAGTGGGGCGAGTTCGCCACCGTCGTCGAGCTGGTGCTGCGCGACGACGACGCGGTGGAGTCCGTCCGCGCCCAGCTCGACGCCGTCGACGACGCGCTGCTCCTGGCGCTGCCCGCCCTCGCCTCGGTCACCGTCGCCCACAACGATGGGCCGGCCGCGACGTCGCGGGTGCTGGCCGACGTCGACGACCGGTGGGTGGTGCTGCGCCGCTCCGGCGAGGTGGGCGAGGACGAGACCGCCGACCTGCCGCTCGAGCAGCGGCGTCCGCGCTGGTCCGTCGCGTGGGCGGTGCGCCGGGACGACGGCGGCACCGATGGCACCGATCGCCTTGAGTCGGACGACGGCGCCGTGCTGCACGCGCCCACCCCGACGGACGTGCCGCTCACGTTCCCGGCGCTGCTGGTCGCGTCGTTCCCCGTGGACCCGGGCCGCCGCCGTGTGCTGCCGGGGCCGCTGACCGACCGCCTCACGGCCGAGGCCGGTCGCGCGTACGCCGACCTGTTGGCCGGGCTGGCGCCCGAGCGGGGCGCGGACGTGCTCCACCTGGTGCCCGGCGGCATGCCCGCCGGCGACCTCGACGCCGCCGTCCGTGACGCCGCCCTCGACGCGCTGCGGTCGACCCCGCTCCTGCCCGCCCCACCCGACGCCACGACGTCCGGCGGGGACGACGAGCCGGTCGCCGCCCTGGTCGCCCCGGCCGACGCGACGGTGCTCGTCGGGGCCGCGGGCGACGACCCGCGGATCGTCGGGGTGCTCGCCGGCGTCGTGCCGGGCCTCGTGGCGCTCACCACGGGGCAGCAGGGTGTGGCGCGACGCCTGGGCGCGACGCCCACCACGCTCGCCGACGTCGTCGCCGACCTGCCCGGCGGGCTGCCCGCCCCGCGCTGGTACGCGCTGTGCGACGCGCTCGAGCCGTACGCCGCCGACCCCGGGGTCCTGGAGGCGCTGGCCGGCGCGCGCGTGCCGCTCGCGGACGGGCGCACCGCGTCCGGGGTGCGCGGCACGGTCGTGCTGCCGGAGGACGACGACGACCCCGCCCTGGCGGCCGTCGCCCGGACGCTCGGCGTGCGCGTGGTGCACCCGGACGCGGCGCACCGGCTGCTGGTGCGCGCGGGGGCGTCGTCGACGAGCCCGCGCGCGCTGCTCGACGACGCGGGCGTGCGCGCGCTCGCGCTGGCGGCGTCGGAGGCGCTGCTCGACGGCGCGGACGAGGTGCCGGAGACGGGCGCGGTCGCCGCACCCACCCTCGTGGGGCCGGTGGACGAGGGCCCGCGCGAGGTGGTGCAGAACGTGCTCGCGCTGGCGCGGCTGGCGCACGCGGGCGGCGGGCACGACTTCCCGTTCTGGCTCGGCGAGCTGCCGGTGCCCACGGAGGACGGCTGGCGCCCCGCGCGCGAGGCGGTGCTGCCCGGGTCGTGGGCCGCCGAGACGATGCCGGGGCTCGCGCCGGTCACGCGGGCCGCGGTCGCGTACTACCCGGCGCCGCTGCTCGTCGCGCTGGGCGTGCGCTCCGACGTCGACACGTACCGGGTGGCCGACGTGCTCACGCCCGATCCTGCGGACCCGGAGCCCGAGCACGGGCCCGACGACCCGGCCGGCTGGCTCTCCGGCTGGGCGGACTACCTCGCGTTCCTCTCGGACCGCGTCGGGCCGGGGGTCGACGTCGGGGACGTGGAGGCGGTCGCGGACCTCGACGCCGTGGACGCGGACGGGGCGGCCCGTGGCCCGGAGGACGACGCGCGCGACGACGACCCGTGGGCCGGCGTGCTCGCCGCGATCGCCGCGGACCCGGACGCGCGCCGCGCGCTCGTCACCCCCGTGGCGGGGGCGCCGTCGTACACGGCGTGGTGGCTGCGCGACCGGCTGGGCGCCCCGTTCGCGGCGCACGACGGCGTTCCGCTGCTGCCGCCCGCGCCGCCCGCCGTCGCGGCGCTCGACCCCGAGGTGCGCCGCGCCCTGGGCGTGGTCGACGGCCTCGACCGCCTCGATCCGCTGGACTGGCCGGCCGCGCTCGAGCGGCTGCCCGACGTCGGCACGTCCGTGCCGCTGCCCGTCGCGCTGGGTGTGTGGCGCGGGCTCGCCGGGCTCGCGGTGCGGCTCGCGCCCTCCGCCCGGGCGGCCGCGCTCGACCCCCTGCCTGACCGGCTGCCCGCGCTCGACGCGAGCGACGTGGTGGTGCGCCGGGCCGACGACGTCGAGGTGGCAGGGACGGCGCGCTGGGCCGTGCTGGGCGCGGTGCTGCCCGTGCCCGCGGCCGAGGTCACGGCGGTGGCCGACCTGCTCGACCTGCCGGTCGTGGGGGAGGACGGGCTGCCCGCGCCGGACGGCCCCGGGCGGGAGCGGGAGCTCGACGAACGCGTCGCGGCCCTCGACCCGCGGCTGCCGGCGGTGTGGTTCGAGCACGGCCGGCTGTCCGTGGCGGGCAGCCCCGTGCCGTGGTGGGTGGACGCCGACGGTCGCGCGCACGCCACCGACCGGGCCGGGCTCGCCGCGGCACTGGCCGACGTCCTCGGCCGGCCCGACCGCTGCGCGCTGCTGGCCACCGTGCTCGCCGCCCCCGAGCGCGCCGCGGAGCTCTGGGTCACGACGGCCTGGGGCTGATGTTCGGCAAATACCCCTGTTCCGTTGACAGCGGAACGGCGATATTGTCTGAACATGGTTGCGGGACCTGCTGCTCCTCCGACGCAGCGCGAGATCGCCGACTTCGTCGCGTCCGCGTTGCGGGAGCGCCTGCCGGAGGGGTGGGTCCTGAGCGTTGGCCGGCCTTCTTCAGGGGACGGGCCAGACCTCGTCCTCAGTCTCCGGGCTCCGGACGGGACGGCGGCGTCCCTCAACTCTGAGGTCAAGGCCTCGGTCGCGACGAGAGACGTCGCCGCCCTCGGACGTCGTCTGGCGCCGGAAGGCGGCCGGGCTCCCGACGGCGGCGGCCTGGTGGCCTCGCGCTACCTGTCGGAATCGGTGCGTCGGCGGCTCGCCGAGCTGGGGCTCTCCTACGTCGATGCCACGGGGAACATCCGCGTCACGATGTCGCGACCGGGCCTCTTCCTGGCGGACAAGGGGGCGGACCGCGATCCGTGGCGCGGGCCGGGGCGCCCGCGCGAGTCCCTCCGAGGAGCGCCGGCCGCGAAGGTGGTGAGGGCTCTGATCGACCTGCCTGGTCCGTGGCGGATCAGGGAACTCGTCGGTGCGTCCCAGGCGGCGACCGGCTCGGCGTACCGGGTTCTCGAGTACCTCGAGTCGGAGAGCCTCGTCGAGCGAGACGAGGGCTGGATCCGGGTGCCACGTTGGCCCGAGCTCCTTCGCGCCTGGAGCAAGGACTACGGGTTCGCGCGCGAGAACGCCGTCACGCGATGGATAGCTCCCCGGGGCATCGAGCGCCTCCTCGACGAGGTCCGGCGCGGTCCTGTCGCCACCTATGCCGTGACCGGGTCGCTGGCCGCGGGTGCGTGGGCGCCCTACGCACCAGCGCGGTCGGCATGGCTCTATGTGCGCGACCCACGCGAAGCTGCCGAGGCGTTGGGGCTGCGTGAGACCGATTCGGGGGCCAACGTCCTCCTCGCGTCGCCCGCCTACGACGTCGTCTTCGAACGCACACGGCGGGAGCTGGACGGCCTTCGCCTCGCGGCTCCCGCCCAGGTCGCCGTCGATCTCATGACCGGTCCGGGCCGAGCGCCGGCCGAAGCGGAGGAACTGGTGACGTGGATGGAGAGCAATGAACAACGCTGGCGACGCTGACCTCCTCGTTCGCGCGCGCTCCGCGCTGCTGGACGCCCTGGAGGCGCTCGAGCCGCACCTCGACGCGGTCGTCGTGGTCGGTGCGCAGGCGGTCTACATGCATACGGGCCGGCTCGACGTGGCGCTCGCCGAGGCGACGAAGGACAGCGACGTCGCGGTCGACCCGCGAGTCCTCCCGGACGATCCTCGGATCGAGAACGCGATGACCGCCGCGGGCTTCTTCCCTGATGCTTCGGGGCAGCCCGGTGCGTGGGTGAACCGCACCGGGATCCCGGTCGACATCATGGTGCCCGAGGACCTGGCAGGGGCGGGAGGACGCCGTGGCGCGCGGATCCCCCCTCACGGCAACAGATCGGCACGTCGTGCGCGGGGGCTCGAAGCGGCGGTCGTCGATCGCTCGCGCATGCCGGTCACGGCTCTGGACCCGGAGGACGATCGGCGGATCGAGGCGCACGTCGCGGGGCCGACGGCGCTGCTCGTGGCCAAGCTGCACAAGATCGGTGAGCGGGTAGCGGTGCCGCAACGCCTCAACGACAAGGACGCCCACGACGTCTATCGGATCCTGCGTGCCGTGGAGACGGAGGACTTGCGTGCTGGAGCCGCCCGCCTCCTGGGCGATCCGCTGAGCCGCGAGGTCACTCGCGAGGCGATGGCGTACCTTCGCACGCTCTTCGCCGAGTCCTCCGAGGCACTCGGTTCGACCATGGCCGGACGAGCCGAGGAGGGAATCGGGGATCCCGCCTTCGTCGCTGCTTCGGCGTCGTTCCTTGCTGCCGATCTGGTCGCTGCGCTGGGCTCGTCGAACTGACCACGGCGACACGATCCCGGGCGGACGGCGCCATCGTGTGTCGAGCCGACAAGCCCCGGGAGTCAGTCCTCGCCGCGGTACTCGCCGCGGTGCTTGCGCTCCCACAGCAGCCCGGCGCCGCCGAGGAGGATGCCCGCCACGCAGGTGACGACCGCCTCCTCGGTCGCGCCGCCCATGACGTACACGACGACCGTCGCGACGAGGGCCACCGCCCACAGCCCGATGCCGCCGAGCACCACGCGCCGCAGGTCCACCCGCAGCGGCGGGGGACCGGGACGGCGCTCCTCGGGATGGGTCAGCAGGCGGACGAGGGAGGGCACCCGCCCATCCTAGGGCCCGGACAGGATCGGTGGCCCGCGGCGGCAGTCGTCCCGGGCACCCCGGGCATGACGCCGGGACCCGGCTGAAGTGCGGGTGAAACCGCTGGTCAGAGGGTGAAATCGCGGCCGGGTGAAAGGCGGGGTGAAAGGCCCCCGAAGGGCTCTCCGAACGCCTCCGGACGCTCCTACCTTGGTGACGCCACCGCGCACGCGTGCGGTGCCCGACCGGGGAGAGGAGGCCGCCGTGATCACCGTCTCGGAGATCGGCCAGCCCATGCGGTCGCGCACCGCCGCCCTCCGGGCGGCCCGGCTCAAGGAGGTGCGCGACTCCTTCCGGGCCGGCTCCTGGCAGACGGAGTACCGGCGGCGCCTGGTCCGCACCGACGTCGTCGTGGTCGTGGTCGCGGCGGTGGTCGCCGCTCTCGTGCGCGGCGTCGTCGTGGCGCAGCACGCCACCCCGTCGGTGCTGGGCGACCAGGTGCTGTGCGTCGTCGTGCTCGTCGTGGCGTGGCTGGGCAGCCTGTGGGTGGGCCGCGCGTACGACGTGCGGGTGTTCGCCTCCGGCCCGGCCGAGTACCAGCGGGTGTTCGACGCGTCGTGGCGGCTCGTGGCGCCGCTCGCGCTGCTGGCGCTGCTGCTCTCGCGGCCCGGCATCTCGACGTTCCTGCTCGTCGCGGTGCCCACCGGGGTCGTCGCGCTGCTGCTCGGGCGGTGGGTCTGCCGCAACTGGCTGCACCGGCGTCGCCGCGAGGGGGCGTGCGTCACCCTCGTCCTCGCGGTGGGGCTGCGCGACCAGGTGGAGCGGCTCGTGCACGAGCTCAACGACCGCGCCTCCGGCTACCGCGTCGTCGGGGTGTGCGTGCCGACGTCCGACGACGTGCGGCCCGGCGAGGAGATCCTCGGCGTCCCCGTGCTCGGGGACCTGCGCACCGCGGGCACGATGGCGGCGCAGGTGGGGGCGGACTGCGTCGCGGTCAGCGGGTCCGACGCGATCACCGCGGACGTGGTGCGCCGGCTGGGGTGGGAGCTCGAGCCCGCCGGCGTGGACCTCATGCTCACCGCGGAGCTCGCCGACGTCGCGGGCCCGCGCATCACCATCACCCCCGAGCAGTCGGTGTCCCTGCTGCACGTCGACGCCCCGCGCTTCACCGGGCCGCGCTACGTGCTCAAGTCCGTCGTCGACTGGACGGGCGCCGCCCTCATCACGCTGCTCCTGCTGCCCGTCATGGCGGTGGTCGCCGTCGCCGTCCGGGTGACGAGCCGCGGGCCCGTGCTGTTCCGCCAGGACCGCGTCGGCCGCGACGGCCACACCTTCGAGATGCTGAAGTTCCGCAGCATGCGCCAGGGCGCGGACCGGGAGCACACGGTGCTGGCCGGGCCCAGCGACGGCTCCGGCGCGCTGTTCAAGCTGCACGACGACCCCCGGGTGACCCCGGTCGGGCGGGTGCTGCGCCGCCTGTCCCTCGACGAGCTGCCGCAGCTGTTCAACGTGCTCGCCGGGCAGATGTCGCTCGTCGGGCCCCGGCCGCCGCTGCCCGCCGAGGTGTCGAAGTACGAGGCTCGCGTGCGGCGCCGGCTGCGCGTCAAGCCGGGGCTCACCGGGCTGTGGCAGGTGGGCGGGCGGTCCGACCTGTCGTGGGAGGAGGGCGTGCGGCTCGACGTCTTCTACGCGGAGAACTGGACCGTCTTCGGCGACCTGCTCATCCTCGCCCGCACCGCGAAGGCCGTGGTCACGGGGCGGGGCGCGTACTGACGCACCGTCCCGGCGGCCGGCGTCGCGGGTGTGAAATCCGCGTCACCATGCGGTTTCCGTGCGGGAGTCCTTCACAGGATCTGGCACGATTCTGCCCATGGCGAACCAGACCACCACCGCGCCGCCGCCGCAGGGCGAGCTGAGCGCGATCGACCGCTTCTTCAAGATCACCGAGCGAGGCTCCACCATCGGCGCGGAGATCCGCGGCGGTCTGGTGACCTTCTTCGCGATGAGCTACATCATCGTGCTCAACCCGCTGATCATCGGCACGGTGCAGGACGGCACCGGCCAGGTGCTCGGCGGCGGCGCGGAGGCGACGCCGGACACGCTCGCCATGATCGCGTCGGCCACCGCGCTCGTCGCCGGTGTGCTCACCATCGCGATGGGCGTGTTCGCCAACTATCCGATGGCGCTGGCAGCAGGGCTCGGGCTCAACGCCGTCGTCGCGTTCTCCATCGCGGGCCTGCCGGGGATGACCTGGGCGGACGCGATGGGCATCGTGGTGATCGAGGGCATCATCATCCTCATCCTGGTGTTCACCGGGTTCCGGCAGGCGGTCTTCAACGCGGTCCCCGTCGAGCTCAAGACGGCGATCAGCGTCGGCATCGGCCTGTTCATCGCGCTCGTCGGGCTCGTCAACGCCGGGTTCGTGGTCCCCGGGGCCGGGACGCCCCTGGAGCTGGGCAACCTCGGCACCTGGCCGATCCTCGTGTTCGTCGTCGGCCTCGTGCTGACCATCGTGCTGTTCGTCCGCAAGGTCAAGGGCGCGATGCTCGTCGCGATCATCACCGCGACGGCCCTCGCCGTGGTGCTCGAGAACACGCTGAACATCGGCACCAAGGCGGGCGGGAACGAGAACGGCTTCAACCTCAACGCCCCCGAGTTCACGGGCGTCGTCGACGTGCCTGACCTCGGCCTGCTCGGCCAGTTCTCGCTGCTGGGCTCGTTCGACAACCTGGCGGTCGTGACCGTCGTGCTCCTCGTCTTCTCGCTGCTCATCGCCGACTTCTTCGACACGATGGGCACGATGGTCGCCGTCGGGTCGGAGGGCAAGCTCCTCGACGCGCAGGGCAACCCGCCCCGCACCCGCGCCATCCTCGCCGTCGACTCCGTGGCCGCGGTGGCCGGCGGTGTGGGCAGCGTGTCGTCGAACACCTCGTTCGTCGAGTCGACGACGGGCGTCGGCGCGGGCGCGCGCACCGGGTTCGCGTCGGTCGTCACCGGCGTCGCGTTCGTCCTCGCGACCTTCCTTGCGCCGATCGTCGCGCTCGTGCCGTACGAGGCGGCGGCGCCGGCGCTGGTGTTCGTGGGCTACCTGATGATGGCGCAGGTCGCGGGCATCTCGTGGAAGAACGTGGAGATCGCGATCCCCGCCTTCCTGACCATCGTGATCATGCCGTTCACGTACTCCATCGCCGACGGCATCGGTGCGGGCTTCATCGCGTTCGTGATCATCAAGCTCGCGCTGGGCAAGGTGCGCCAGATCCACGCGCTGATGTGGGTCGCCGCCGCGATGTTCCTCCTGTACTTCACGCTCGAGCCCATCCAGACCGCGCTCGGCCTCGGCGCCTGACGGCTGCGCTCACCGCACGGCCCCGGACCGGTCCTCGCGACCGGTGCGGGGCCGTCGTCGTGAGCGGGTGAAATTCGCCCAACCCGGCCGCCAGGATGAACGGAGGCTGTCGCCTGGGTGAACGTACCCGGTAGCATCGCGGCGGCCGGTCTCGCATCCGGTCGGGCCTGGCCTCTCCTGAGAGGGTCACGGGCCCTCGCCGACCGAGGACCGACAGTTCCCATGCCAGCCGCTGTGACTTCCGCGCTCACCAGGGCGCGCAAGGCGGTATGGCACCTGCGGCAGGGCGGATTGTCGCAGTTTCGCGCGTACATACGGCGTTCGCGGTCGACAAGTCGGCAGCCTGCGCTGCGTGCACGCGTTGCCGACGACCTTGTCGCTTACGATCCCTGGCCGCTGCCTCGCAGGGAGCCTGCCCGCACGATTCGCGCCGGCGTGATCCTGGACGACTTCTCGTCCCTCGCGCTGGGGTACGAGTGGGAGCAGGTCCGCCTCACTCCCGACACCTGGCTCACCGAGCTCGGCGGTCTCGACATCGTGTTCGTCGAGTCGGCATGGCGCGGGAATGACGGAGCGTGGCAGTTTCAGCTCACCGGTCCCTCTGCTCCGAGTCGTTCGTTGGTCGAACTCGTAGAGACCGCTCGCGAGCGGGGTATCCCGACGGTCTTCTGGAACAAGGAGGACCCGGTCCACTTCGAGGACTTCGTGGACACGGCGGCCCTGTTCGACCACGTCTACACGACCGACGTCGGGCGTCTCGACGCGTACCGCGAGCGGCTGGGCCACGACCGCGTCGGCGTCCTCGAGTTCGGTGCGCAGCCCGCGATCCACAACCCGGTGCGCACGAACGGGGGCGGCCCGGGGCGCGACGTCGCGTTTGCCGGCACGTGGTTCGCGCACAAGTACCCGGAGCGTCGGGAGCAGGCGGAGATGCTGCTGGGCGGCGCGCTGGACGTGTCGCCGCGCATGGCCACCGGGCTGGAGATCTTCTCGCGGTTCCGCGGGCAGGGGGACCAGTACGAGTTCCCGGAGCCGTTCGCGTCGCGGGTCGTCGGCTCGCTCGACTACGCGCAGATGCTCACCGCGTACCGCGACTACAAGGCGTTCCTCAACGTGAACTCGGTGGTGGACTCGCCGAGCATGTGCGCGCGGCGGATCTTCGAGATCACGGCGTGCGGCACGCCGGTCGTGACGGCGCCCAGCGCCGCGACGGGGGAGTTCTTCCCGGCCGACGAGGTGTTCGCCGTGACGACGCGCGCCGAGGCCGCGGACACGGTGCGCGCGCTCGTGCGGTCGCCCGAGCTGCGCGACCGCGCCGTCCACCTCGGGCAGCGGCGCATCTGGCGCGAGCACACCTACGGTTCGCGCGTGCAGCGGGTGCTGCACGACGTCGGCCTCGCGCCGTCGGCGGAGGTGCCGCGGCCGAGGGTCACCGCGCTCGTGTCCACGAACCGCCCGCACCGGCTCGACGACGTGCTGCGCACGGTCGGTGCGCAGGCCGGTGTGCAGGTGCAGCTCGCGCTGCTCACGCACGGCTTCGAGGTGGACGAGGCCGACCTGCGCGTGCGCGCCAAGGACGCCGGCGTCGAGGACCTGGTGCTGCTGCACGAGGGCACCGACGTGCCGCTGGGCGGCTGCCTGAACCTGTTGCTCGACGCCGCGGACGGGGATGTCGTCGCCAAGCTGGACGACGACGACCTGTACGGCCCGCAGTACCTCTCCGACCAGCTGTACGCGATGGCCTACAGCGGTGCCGACGTCGTGGGCAAGCAGGCGCACTACATGTACCTCGAGGGCCACGACGCAACTGTGCTGCGGTTCGCGGAGCGGGAGCACCGGTTCACCGACTTCGTCATGGGGCCGACGATCGTCGCACGCCGGGACACCGCTGCCGCGGTCCGGTTCGCCGAACGGGCGCGAGGTGAGGACACGGCGTTCCTGCGGGGCGCGGTGGACGCCGGGGCGCGGATCTATTCGGCCGACCGTTTCGGCTTCGTCCAGGTGCGGGCGGGCGCGGGCGAGGGGTCGCACACCTGGCGGATCACCGACGCCGAGGTGCTGGCGACCGGCGAGGTGCAGTTCTACGGGCGTGCTGAGCAGCACGTCTTCCTGTGATCAAGGGGGTGCACGTGCGGATCGGAACCGTCGGGGTGATCGGGCTTGGCTACATCGGCCTCCCCACCGCCGCAGTCCTGGCGGCCAAGGGGGTCAAGGTCGTGGGGGTCGACGTGAACCCCTCGACCGTCGAGGCGATCAACCGGGGCGACGTCCCGTTCGTCGAGCCGGACCTGGCAGCGTACGTGTCGGGGGCGGTGCAGCACGGCATGCTGCGGGCGTCTGCTGCGCCGGAGCCGGCGGACGCGTTCATCGTCGCCGTCCCCACACCCTTCCGGGGCGACCACGAACCCGACGAGTCGTTCATCGAGGCAGCCGCGGCCGCGGTCGCGCCGGTGCTCAACGGCGGCGAGCTCGTCATCCTCGAGTCCACCTCGCCGCCCGGCGCCACCCGCCGGATGGCGGAGGCGATCCTCGCAGCGCGTCCCGACCTCAGCCTCGACGGCTCGGGCGGCCGCCCGCGGATCCATGTCGCGCACTGCCCGGAGCGCGTGCTGCCCGGCCGCGTGATGATCGAGCTCGTCACCAACGACCGCATCGTCGGCGGCCTCACACCCGAGGCCGCGACGAGGGCGAAGGACCTGTACGCCGTTTTCTGCCAGGGCGAGATCCTGCTCACCGACGCAGTGACCGCCGAGATGGCGAAGCTGGTCGAGAACTCGTTCCGCGACGTCAACATCGCCTTCGCCAACGAGCTCTCCCTCATCGCCGACAAGCTCGACATCGACGTCTGGGAGCTGATCCGCCTGGCGAACCATCACCCGCGCGTCAACATCCTGCAGCCCGGCCCCGGGGTGGGCGGGCACTGCATCGCGGTGGACCCGTGGTTCATCGTGGACGCTGACCCTGACCACGCGCGCCTCATCCGGACGGCGCGCGAGGTGAACGACGACAAGCCGCGCTGGGTCGTCGATCAGGTGGTGGCCGCGGTGCGGCAGGCCGGAGCGAGGAGCGTGTCCCTGTTCGGCCTGGCATTCAAGCCGAACATCGACGACCTGCGCGAGTCTCCTGCCCGGCAGATCGTGGCAGCGGTGGCCGACCGGCTGCCTGATGTGCACGTCCTGGTGGCCGAGCCGCACGTGGACGAGCTGCCCCCCGAGCTGGCCAACAGGCGGAACGTCACGTTGGTGACCACGGATGCCGCGGCCCACAAGGGCGACGTCCTCGTCGATCTCGTCGCTCACGGTGTCTTCCGCGAGTACCGGGACCAGGGCAGTACCCAGGCGACTGCGAACAAGGTGGTGCTGGACTTCACCGGGGCTGGTGCGGCGACCGCCGAACGACGACCGATCACTCTCACCGCATGACATGGCAAGGACTGGAATGACAGACGCCCGCCCCACCCTCCTCACCGTCGTCATCGAGTCCGACGGACCCGTCGACCGCGAGTCGGAGACCTACCGCCGGATCGTCGCGGCGCGCCTCCGCTACGAGAAGTATTTCGCTGTCGAGGTCCTCGAACGCCCATTGACGACGGCGGAGGTCGCGGACCTGTGCGCGCGGCTGGACACCACGTATGTCGTGTTCGTACGGGAGTCGCACCATGTCCCCAGCGCCTATGTGCCGACCTTGGTCGAACACCTGCGCAAGCGCAATGTCTACCTCGCCGAGCCTCGGATCTTCACGGGTCCGATCCCGCGGGACGTGACGACGGTCAAGACCGACGACACCGCCGTCTACGGCAGGGACGCAGACATCTACGGTGTCGTCTTCCACACCCGCCGCCTGGTCGATCTTCTGGATGCCGCGGGCGACGTCGACCGTACAGCCCTGTACATCGCGTACCGCCTCTACTGGTCGATCGCGAAGATCGCCCCGCTCTCGGTCGGCTACTCGGTCGCGTCCGACACGAAGGCGGTCAGTGGCGTGTGCCCCGGCCCAGGTCTTTCACGACTCGTTCCGCTGATCCCCTCGGCGTCGCGAGAGCTGCGCCTGTACCTGCTTCGCTATCTGGTCCTGTTCCTGCGCGGCACTCGGGTGTACAAGGAGACCGACGTCGGCCTGGACCACCTGCGTGACCTGATCCGTGAATACGACCTGATCCGGCTCGTCGAGGTCGCCGCGGCAAGAGAGCCGCTCGAGGCGGCCGCGATCCGGTGGCTGGACGACCCCTCGGCCGACCGTCATCTGTACAAGCAGCTCACGGGCCGAGACGCTTACCTCGAGTTCCGGCTCGGAGAGCTCGACGACGAGCACGTCCCGTTGTATCGCCTGCGACTCGGCGAGGACAGCGTCTCGATCGGGAAGTCCTATCGACCGGTGACTGAACGGGCAGGCTACGAAGACCCCGGCACCTACGACTTCTACAGCCGTCCGATCGGTCCGGGGTCGACGATCCTCTTCTTCGACCGGCCCGGGCAGGCGGACGACAACGCCGAGCACCTCTACGCCTACTTCACCGCGAAGCATCCCGAGTACCGCAACGTGTACTTCGCGCTCGGGCGCAAGTCGAGAGACTGGGAGCGCCTCGAGAGGCGTGGGTTCAACCTGGTCCCGATCTTCACCCCGGAGTTCTACGAACTCTTTCTCCTCTCCGACCTCGTCGTCTCGTCCCAGATATACAACCTGCAGTACCGCGGGAAGACGTTGGCGAACTCGCGATTCGTTTACCTCCAGCACGGCGTGCAGCTCAACGACATGACCGACTGGGTGGTCGCGAAGCACTTTGATGTGTTCGTCGCCACCGGTGAGATCGAGGCCGACTATCTCCGGTCGGTGGCTCCCTTCGAGACGCTGAATTCGGGCCTCCCACGGCTGGAGTCCCTCGCACGCGTGCCCTCTGAGGCTCGTCATCTGCTGTTCATGCCGACCTGGCGGTTCAACCTTCACCAGGTGTCGACGGAAAGCTTCAAGCAGTCGAGCTACTACCGGGCGGTCGACGCCATCCTCACAGATCGCAGGCTGCTCGACTTCCTCGAGCGCACGGGGCGCCACCTGCACGTCAAGCTGCATCCGAACGTGGAGAAGCGGGCATCGGCGTTCCATTTCTCCGACCGGGTGGTGCGGACAGGCCTGAGCTACCGCGAGGCGATCTCCACGGCGGAGATGGTCTTCACCGACTACAGCTCGGCGGTCATCGACGCGTCGTTCATCGGCACCCCAATCGCGTACTACCAGTGGGATGCCGAGGGCTTCTTCGCCGACCAGCCGTACGAGAGCCGTCTGGACTACCGGAGCGAAGGATTGGGGCCCGTCTTCTACGGGCACGAGGAGCTCGTCGACCACGTGGTGACGGAGCGCTTCACCGTGCCCGACGACGAGACGGAGCGCCGCAAGGCGCGGTTCTTCGAGGGCGTCGATCCTGCACGGATCAACGAGACCATCGTGGAAAGGATGCTGAGCCTGTGATGGGGAAGCCTGACATCAGGGCGTCGTCGCTTCGTGCACGCGCGGCTTCGCTCGCCTACACCGCTCCGGTGCGGAGCGTCGTCCGCAAGGTGATGTTCTCTCCGGCGTGGACGCCGGTACGGCGTGTCGTGGAGTCGAAGGGGCTCGAAGGGGCGGCCCGGCGGCTCATGTCGGAGCAGCTTCCGGCGGGTATGTACTTCGCAAAGCTCACCATTCACGACTGGCAGAACTACCGCGGCCGGTCGTTTCGCCTGCTGCATGGCTCGACCGTGGCCTACGGCAACGAGATCGAGCCCCCGGCACGTGGGTCGGCCCTCGAATACCGCAACATCGTCGTCTCGTCGAAGGATCCAAAGGACTTCCACCTCGACATCGAGGCACCCTTCAGCCTGAAGATCGGGCACGGCGCGTTCACGACCCCGCAGCAGGTTGCGTACGACGAGCGGTACGGCGTCGAGCAGCATGGCGACGTCTTCTACTCCGTGCGCGGCAACACCACGAACCCATCCAAGCTCTTGATCACCTTTCCGGGGTTCGGTCCGTCGACGTCGAGGATCTCGTACGCGGTCTCCTACCTGAAGGACCTCGACGAAGAAGACCTGGCGAACACCCTGATGGTGTCTTTCCAGGACCGATACCTGGTGTCTGGCTCGTACATGCTCGTCGACAATGGGGGTAGGCCACTCTACGAGCGCGTCCATCGGGTGATCGAGGACTTGGTGCGGCGACACGGGATCGCGCCGCACGACGTAATGTTCTTCGGGGCTTCCAAGGGGGGCAGCATCGCAATCAGCTACGCCCGCGAGTTCCCCCAGGCACACCTGCTGCTGGCCGTCCCGCAGATGAACTTGCCGTACTACTTCAACAAGCCATTCTTCAAGGACAGCCTGTTTCGGCACCCTGCGTTCCGGGAAGCGGAGCAGCCGCAGGACCTGCTGCGTCGCTACTTCGCCGAGGGGCGGAAGGTCGATTACTTCTACACGAACGACGACGAGCTGAGCAATCACTCGCTCATCGAGCTCGTTCAGGACGTGGAGAACCTCACGAAGTACCGGGTGGGCGGGGTACATGGCGCGGTGGCCAAGGCTGCGCTGCCCGCGATCCTGGGTGTGATGCGCCGGTTCATCGCCCCGCGCTCCGAGCACCCGCTCGGATGCGACGTGGTGCGCACGTTCGTCGAGGAGGACTCCGTCCGGCTCCAGCTGCGGCTGGATGAGTCGAGCGAGAACCTGCCGTCGACGGCGAACTGCTTCGTCGAAGGCAGCTTGGGCAGAACCCGCTTCCTGCAGATGGTGGCGGACCACAAGTACTCGTTCGTCAAGTTCATGGACGAGTCGCAGCGCCTCTACCCGGCCTTCGACCGGCTGGTCGACATCGACCGGGTCACGGTGCTGGACTCGTCCGGCGACAGGTACAGCGGCCTTCTGCCTGAGAAGATCGTGGCGGACGGGGTGGAGCCTGCGGATCTGGAGCTCACGACGGCGCCGCTCACGCTGGAGACGTCCGCCGTGCGGAACTACGCATTGCTCGACGACAGGCGGCTCGGACGCTTCCGGTACCGCAGCGCAGAGTTCGATCCGAAGGGCGACACTCTCGAGGTGCGGGTGGCGGGCCATCGGGGCGCTGACCTGGCTGACGACTCGTCGATCTTGGCCGGCGGAGATCGGGTCCGGTACGTCGTACGCGTCGCGCAGCAGGGCTCCGAGCCACTTGTCCACCTGTTCGCCCTTCGGCTGGTGGTCGCTGCCGGTGTGCCGCGCCTGCGGGTCGTGGTCGAAGAAGGCCCCGACCAGCAGGAGACGCTGGAAGCACTCCAGGGGATCGGCTGGGACGACGTCGAGATTGAGCCCGAGGCACTCTGGCGCCCATGAGCGAGACAACTGTCAAGGACGAAATAGGCCCTAATACGCTGCATGTGACCTGCCCGGAACTCCGGCCTCAGGTCGACGACGTCGGCGTTCAAGGGGGAACCGTCATGGCAGGTGCGCGACAGGTCGTCAAGAGCTACGACGACGTGCCGAAGATCCGGCACAACGACGTCCATCTGAATCCCGGGTCCGGCGGCGAATTTGTGTCGTCGTCGATCGAGTTCACCGGTACCGGGAACGTGCTCGTCATCGAGGACGGGGCCCGCCTCCGCAATACTCGCTTGCGTTTCCTCGGGAACGACTCGGTGATCTACCTCCGGCGCTCGACGCGCTACATCGAGATCGTCGCGTCTCTCTTCCACGAGTCGGTCCTCTACCTCGGCCCTGGCAGTTCGTTCACCTCGGCGGCCCGAATCGTCCCGTCCGAACGCCGTCACGTCATCATCGGGTCAGACGCAATGTTCGCTTCGCGTGTCGCGTTCCGTACGGCCGACCCGCATCTCGTCTACTCGGCGCATGACCACCGGCGCGTCAACGACAGCCGGTCGGTGTGGGTGGGCGATCACGTGTGGCTGGGCGAGGACTCGCTGTTCCTCAAGGGAGCCCGCGTGGGGTCGGGGAGCATCCTGGGCGCCCGGGCGGTGGTCACGAGATCGGTGCCGTCCAACGCGTCCGCCGGTGGTGTCCCTGCCAGGGTGATCGGCAAGGATGTCTTCTGGACCCGACCTTCGGTGCACGGCTGGACCCAGGAGCAGTCCGACCGCGCGGCGTCGTACCCCGGGGACGAGCACATCTTCTCGGTGGACGGCGACACGGTCGACCTGGAAGAGCTCGAGAAAAGACTCGATCAGACGGCGACCGGCGCGGAACGGGCACAGTGGTGCGAGCAGCTCGATGCTTTGAAGGCAAAGAACCGGTTCACCATCGCGCATTGAGGACGGGCGGACGGTCTCCGTCCCGGAGGTCGCGGCCCAGTCTCAGCGCTTGGGGTCGGCCGCGGCGTGGGCCAGCAGGTCGACGTCTGTCCACCCGGGCAGATCGCGGCCGGTGAGCTCCCGCACGAAGTCGATGTCGGAACGGTAAAGCTCGACCAGTACTCGGATCTCTGCCACAGAGAGTGGGCTCGCCGCCCGCATCGCGACCGCGGTCGCGTTCCGGTTGACGGGTGTGGTGAGGGCTTTGTCGCTCGCGCCAGGCGGCGGGGCAGGTGCCCCGATCGCGTCGAGAGCGCGCGCGAGGAACGTGCGGGGCGCGGACACGAGATCGTCGTGGAGGAGGACGTGGAGCCGGTCGGCCCCGACCGTGCTCGCCCAATGCCGATAGTGCCGTTGGTAGGCACCGATGCCGAGGATGCCGCGGGTGGTCGCGGCCTCGAAGATCGAAGTCCCGGCGGCGACCTTTCCGAGGACGACGGCGTGCCAGTAGGCCGAGATTGCGCGCGACACGGGGTCGCGGAGGGACACGAGCAGCGGCGCATCCCCGGGGAGATAGTCGCGCACGATAGCGGCGGCGTCTTCGCGGCGAGGATCGAACCGGTCGCCCTCGCTCGTCCAGAAGTAGAGGAACGACCGCTGCCCACGCCACCGATGGGGGCCGGCATCCGCGAACAACTTGAGGTAAGCCGCCCGGGTCTTCGGGTTCTCGATGCGCTTGCGCCCGGACAACACAGGCCCCTGCGACATTGGGGCCATGAAGATGTCGGGCTGCGCACCCAGGTGCTGCTCGAGCCAGGTGCTGCCCGCGCGCTGGGCCCCCAGCACCAGGAAGTTGGGCCCGCCCTCGAGCTTCTGGGGGCGGGAGCTGCCAGCGGCGCGACGCGCCGGCGCGTCGGTCGTCGATGCGGAGGTCTGCGCGCTCTGTCGCTGCACGCTGCCGGTCGGCTGGGCCGTGGCCGCCGGCCGCCACACCGGGCGCCCGGGAGAGCCGGTGAGCTCCTTGACCACGCGGAGGTACACGTCCTCGGCGTAATGGAAGGGTGCTTCTCCCCAGGGGTGGTCGGGGCTGGACACGACCTCTTCTGGACGGAGCGAGATCACCTCGGCCTCGAGCGCCTGGGCGGCGACCTGTGCGTACGCGCGAAAGACGGGGTTCGCCTCGGCAGCGGTGACGCCGAAACTGTCCGGGGTCGCGATGCCGGTCTCGGAGCGCTCCGCCCACGGGAGGTCGATCAGCACGACGGCGGCGCGCGGCATGTGATGCCGGATGAGCTCGCCCACGGCGGCGATCCCCTGCGACCAGTACTGGAAGTGCTGATCGCTGCCGAAGGGCAGGTGCTGGGATCCTGCAGGCAGGTGCTGCTCCGCGCCGGACTGGACAAGCTCGGTCGACCGCGTGACGACAGAGCCGTCGGGGAGCACGTAGGCACCGAGGCGCTCGTCGACCAGGTCGACGAGGACGAGGTCGGTCTGGGGCGCGGCCTCGGGGATCTGGGTCTGCAGGCTCGACGCGTAGTCGCCGGCGACCATGCGCTGCTGGAACGGCGACTCCATCGCGGGCGGCTCGACCAGGCTGACGGGTCGCGTGTACGCGCTGAGCGCCGACTGCCGGGCGACGTACTGGACGAGCTCGAACTGCTCAGGGTCCAGGTGCTCAAACGTGTCGCGCGAGACGCACGAGCCGTAGATGAAGACGCGGTTCTTGCTCATGGGTTTCCTTCGGTTCCCCAGTCCGCGGGGCGCGGACCGAGAGAGAGGAGGTGACTGATGGCGGCGACTGATCGGTCGGCGCTTCGGCCGTCACCGTACGGGTTGGTCGCGTGGGCCATCGCACGATAGGCAGCCTCGTCGGTGAGCAGCGAGGTGACCTCGTCGACGATGCGCTGCTCGTCCGTCCCGATCAGGCGCACCGTGCCGGCGGTCACTGCCTCTGGCCGCTCGGTGTTGTCCCGCATGACAAGGACCGGTTTGCCGAGGCTCGGCGCCTCCTCCTGTACACCGCCGGAGTCGGTCAGCACCACGGTGGCGAGCGAGAGCAGGCGGGTGAATTCGCCGTAGGCGAGCGGCTCGGTCACGGTGACGTTGTCGAGGCCCTCGAGGTGCGGCAGCACCGCCTCTCGGACCACGGGGTTGCGGTGGGCAGGCAGGACGACCTGCACGTCGGGGAACGATTTCGCGAGGCGTGTGAGGGCCCGCCCGACGCCTTCCATCGCACCGCCCCAGTTTTCCCGGCGATGAGTGGTGACGAGGAGGATGCGGCTACCGGAGTCCGCGAGGTCCTCCAACGCCGGATCGGTGAACGGGGTCTTCATCTCCATCGTCATCAGGAGCGCGTCGATCACCGTGTTCCCGGTGACGACGATGTCGTCAGCGTGGACCGACTCGCGTAGGAGGTTGGCCTTGCTCGTCGACGTGGGGGCAAGATGCAGCGCCGCGATCTGCGAGGTGATCTTGCGGTTCGCCTCTTCAGGGAAGGGGGACAGGATGTTCCCCGAGCGAAGCCCCGCCTCGACATGGACCACCGGGATCCCGCGGTGGAACGCGGCAAGAGCGGCAGCAGTCGACGTCGAGGTGTCGCCCTGGACGATCACGGCGGCGGGCTTCTCTGCCTCCAGCACCGGGTCGAGGCGCTCGAGCACGCGCGCGACGATGGTCGAGAGGGAAGCGCCGTGCTCGAAGATGTCGAGATCACGGTCCGGGGAGATCTCGAAGATCTCGCTCACCTGGTCGAGCATCTCGCGGTGCTGGCCGGTGACCACGGTGATCGAGTCGAGGGCGTCGCTCGCCTCGAGAGCCTTGATCACCGGCGCCGCCTTGATCGCCTCGGGGCGGGTGCCGTACACGGTCATGACGCGTGGCCGCATCGGCTACCGACCTCCCTTGCTGCGCTTCAAGGAGGCGCTCGAGGGCCTCACGTGCCGGGAAGTGTAGCGGCGCGTCGACCGCGCCTCCTCCACTTGGACAGTGGTCTGCTCCCGCTCGGCGAACGCGGTCTCGATGATCGCCTTCGCCTCGTCAGGCTTGTCCTTCGCCACTGCCCAGGCCCACTTGCGGTAGCGCAGGGCGACGTCCTCTGCGGGCCCGTCGAGAACGAGCCGCCCGTGATTGAGCCAGATGGCTCGGGTGCACGTCTCCTCGATGGTCTGCGCGGCGTGGGACACCAGGAAGACGGTGCCGGCGCTCTTGCGCAGCCCCTGCATGCGGGCCTCGCTGCGTTCCTTGAACGCGGCATCACCGGTGGCGAGGGCCTCGTCGATGAGGAGGATGTGCGGGTTGGACGCCGTCGCGATGGCGAACCGCAGCCGGGCACCCATGCCGGACGAGTACGTCTTCATGGGCAGGTAGATCGACTTGCCGAGCCCCGCGAGCTCCTTGACCTCCGGGACGGCGGCCTCAGCCTGCGCCGGCGTGAGCCCCATGGCGAGGCAGCCCAGCCGGATGTTCTCCTCGCCCGACAGGTCCGGCACCAGGGCCGCGTTGACGCCGATGAGCACGGGCGTGCTCTCGGCGAGCACCCGGCCCTTGGCGGGGTTCTCGAGCCCGGCGATGATGCGCAGCAGGGTGCTCTTGCCGGAGCCGTTCTGCCCCACGAGGCCGATCTGCTCGCCCGACTTCGCCACGAACGAGATGCCCGACAGTGCGCGCACGAGCACCTTGGGATCGTTGCCCAGCACGGTCCGCGCCGCCTTGACGAGGGGATTGGCCCGACGGCGGCGCTCGGCGGCGTCCGTGGACGGCACGCGGTAGCGGACGCTGACGTCCTGCACGGCCACCGTGGCCTGGGCGAAGGGATCGGCCACCGCGAGGTCAGACACGGCCATAGGACTCCTCCGCCCGCCAGAACACGAGGAAGCCGACCACGAGCGTGCCCACCGCCCAGGCGCTCAGCCCGATCCAGGTGGAGAGCGCCGGCACAGCGCCGTACAGCAGGGTGTCGCGGGAGGCGTCCAGCACCATGTACATCGGGTTGGCCTCCATGATCCCGACGATCCACGGGTAGTTCTCGAAGCGTTCGATCGAGAAGAACACCGCCGACCCGTAGAGCCAGAACCGCATCAGCACGCTGATGAGCTGGTTGAGGTCGGGCAGGGCTGACGCGGCCCGCGCGAGCAGCAGTGCCAACCCTGTGGTGAACAGGACCTGCAGCACCAGGACGGCGGGGAACAGCACCGCGGCCGCCGTCCAGTGCTCCTTCTCGGGGAGCACCAGGATCAGCACGAGCATCGCGCCGAGGGTCGGGGCCAGGTTGAGGATGCCGCGCAGCACGACGGAGATCGGCAGCGACGCCCGCGGGAAGCTGAACGCCCTGATGAGGTTGCGCCCGCTCGCGATGGACTTCGCGCCGCCGGTCACGCACTGGGTCGTGAACTGGAAGAGGAAGACGCCGATGATGAGGTAGCCGAGGAAGTTCGGGATCCCGCCCTTGGCGCCGAGCACCAGGCCGAAGATCAGGTAGTACGCCAGCCCGTTGAGCACCGGGTTGATGACCAGCCACGCCTGACCGAGCAGCGTCTCGCGCGTGCCGCTGGTGACCTTGGCCCGCGCCTCCGCCCACAGGAAGTGCCGCCGCTTCCACAGCTGTGCGAGGTAGGTGCGGATCGGGGGGCGCGCGCCCACCTGGGACAGCCGTCCGGTGGAGACGACCTCGAGCGTGGAGGCCTGCGTGCCGAAGAGCTCGGCGTACAGGTCGGCGGGGCGCACCTCTGCGCCCTGCCGAACCTCAGCCTCGTACGTCATCGACCCGCATCCTAGAGTGAGCCCGGCGCAGTCTCGCGCGCCCCCGTCCCTGTGGACTCCCGGCGAAGGGCAGCAGTCGTATGCGGATCTCGGTGATCGGACTCGGCTACCTCGGCGCGGTCCACGCCGCCAGCCTGGCTCATCTCGGGCACGACGTGGTGGGCGTCGACGTCGACGCCGAGCGGGTGGACGCGCTCGCCGCCGGCAAGGCGCCGTTCTTCGAGCCCGGGCTGGACGACCTGTTGTCGCAGGTCATGGGCACCGGGAGGCTGACCGTCTCGACCGACATGGCCGCGGTCGCCGGGTCACAGGTGCACTTCGTGTGCGTCGGGACGCCGCAGCGACCGGACGCTCACGCGGCCGACCTCTCCTACGTCGACGCCGCGGTGGGCGAGCTGGTCGAACACCTCGGAGCGGGTGAAATCGTGGTCGGCAAGTCCACGGTCCCGGTGGGCACCGCGCAGCGCCTCGCGGCGGTCGTCGCAGCCGCGCAGCCCGACGCGGTCCTCGCGTGGAACCCGGAGTTCCTGCGCGAGGGGTTCGCGGTCCAGGACACCCTGCACCCGGACCGTCTCGTCTACGGCGTGCCCGACGGCGCCGCCGCGCAGCGGGCGACGGCGGCCCTCGACGCCGTCTACGGGGCCCCGCTCGCCGAGGGTGTGCCCCGCATCGTCACGGACTACCCGACGGCAGAGCTCGTCAAGGTGGCGGCGAACTCGTTCCTCGCCACGAAGATCTCCTTCATCAACGCGATGGCGGAGCTGTGCGAGGTGGCGGGGGGCGACGTCGCCCGCCTCGCGGACGCGATCGGCCACGACGAGCGCATCGGGCGCCGCTTCCTCAACGCCGGCCTGGGCTTCGGCGGCGGCTGTCTCCCCAAGGACATCCGTGCCTTCCGCGCTCGTGCCGACGAGCTGGGGGCGGGAGACGCCGTCGCCTTCCTCGGCGAGGTGGACGCCATCAACGCGCGACGTCGTACCCGCATGGTGGACCTCGCCTCCGAGGTGCTGGGCGGGATGGTCGAGGGCGCCGAGGTCACGGTGCTCGGCGCCGCGTTCAAGCCCGACAGCGACGACGTGCGCGACTCGCCCGCCCTCGACGTCGCGGCCCGCCTGTCCGAGCTGGGCGCGGTCGTGACGGTGCACGACCCGCAGGCCATCGACAACGCCCGCGCGAAGCAGCCGCACCTGCGCTACGAGCGGGACCTGGAGGCCGCGCTCGCCGGCGCGGACGCCGTCCTGCTCCTCACCGAGTGGAAGCAGTACCGCGACCTCGACCCGGAGCACGCGGGCGCCCTGGTGGCCCAGCGCACCATCCTCGACGGCCGCAACGCCCTCGACCGTGCGGCGTGGACCGGCAGCGGCTGGCACTATCGTGCTCTCGGCCGGCGCTGAGCCGGCCGCCCCGACAGATTGGGTCAGGTCTCCATGCGGGTACTCGTCACCGGTGGCGCCGGTTTTATCGGGGCGAACTTCGTCCAGCAGACGGTGGCGGAGCGGCCGGACGCCGAGGTGACGGTGCTGGACGCCCTGACGTACGCCGGGGACCGGTCGTCGTTGGACCCGGTCGCGGACCGGGTGACGTTCGTGCAGGGGTCGATCACCGACGCGGAGCTGGTGGACGGCCTGGTCGCGGTCGCGGACGTGGTGGTGCACTTCGCCGCGGAGTCGCACAACGACAACTCGCTGACGGACCCGTCGCCGTTCGTGCAGACCAACGTGGTGGGCACGTTCACCCTGCTGGAGGCGGTGCGCCGCCACGGGGTGCGGTACCACCACATCTCGACGGACGAGGTGTACGGCGACCTGCCGCTGGAGGGCGACGAGAGGTTCACCCCCACCACGCCGTACAACCCGTCCAGCCCGTACTCGTCGACGAAGGCCGGCTCGGACCTGCTGGTGCGCGCGTGGGTGCGCTCGTTCGGCATCGAGGCGACGATCTCGAACTGCTCGAACAACTACGGGCCCTACCAGCACGTGGAGAAGTTCATCCCGCGGCAGGTCACCAACCTCATCGACGGGGTGCGGCCGCGCCTGTACGGGGCGGGGCTGAACGTGCGCGACTGGATCCACGTGCACGACCACAACGCCGCCGTGTGGGCGATCATCGACCGCGGACGGGTGGGGGAGACGTACCTCATCGGCGCCGACGGCGAGGCGAACAACCTGCAGGTGGTGCGCACGCTGAACGAGCTGTTCGGGCGGGACGCGGACGACTTCGACCACGTCGCCGACCGCCCCGGGCACGATCTGCGCTACGCGATCGACGCCACGAAGCTGCGTGAGGAGCTGGGCTGGGCCCCGCAGTTCACCGACTTCCGTTCCGGGCTCGCCGCGACCGTGGACTGGTACCGGGAGAACGAGGACTGGTGGCGTCCGGCCAAGGCGGCCGTGGAGGCGAAGTACGCCCGCACCGGGCAGTAGACCGGCGTCAGCCGCGCAGCGACGCGAGGTAGTCCTGGACGGCGTCGTGGGTGGGCAGCAGGCCCTGGGCCTTCGCCTCGGCGAGGCTGGGGGCGGCGGTGTCCTTGTCGGAGAGCTGGGCGACCAGCGGCGAGCCGTCGCGGGCGGTGGTGGGCCACTGGATGCCGACCTCGGGGTCCAGGGGGTGGATGCCGTGCTCGTGGCCGGGGTTGTAGCCGGCGGAGCACAGGTAGAGCACGGTGGAGTCGTCCTCGAGCGACATGAAGGCGTGGCCCAGGCCCTCGCCGAGGTAGATGGCGCGCCGGTCGACGTCGTCGAGCAGCACGGAGTCCCACTGCCCGAAGGTGGGTGAGCCGACGCGGATGTCGACGACGACGTCGAGGACGGCGCCCTTGGCGCAGGTGACGTACTTGGCCTGGCCGGGCGGGACGTCGGCGAAGTGGATGCCGCGCAGCACGCCGGCCGTGGACACCGAGGCGTTGGCCTGCTGCAGGTCCAGGGGGTGGCCGACCGCCTCGGCGAACGGCCCGGCCTTGAACCACTCGAGGAAGACGCCGCGGGGGTCGCCGTGCTGCCGCGGGGTGATCTCGTAGGCGCCGGGGACGCTCAGCTCGCGGATCTGCACGGGTGCTCCTTCGCAGGGTCGGCCGCAGGTCGGCAGAGCCCGATGGTGGGCCCGTAGGATCCTACGGTGACCTCGTCGACGAACGCTCGGGACGAAGCCGTCCGACCCCGCCGCTGGCTGGTCGTGGGCGCGACGGGGATGCTCGGCACCGACCTGCTCGCCCGCCTCCACGAGGCCGCAGCCGTACCCCGCGACAGCGTCGTCGGGCTCGGCCGGGCCGACCTGGACGTCACGGACGCCGACGCCGCCCTCGCCGCGGTGCGCGGGTTCGACGTCGTGGTCAACTGCGCGGCGTGGACGGCGGTGGACGACGCCGAGGCCCAGGAGGGCGCGGCGTTCGCGGTGAACGCGACGGGAGCGGCGAACCTCGCGCGGGCCGCGCACGCGGCGGGCGCGCGCCTGGTGCAGGTGTCCACGGACTACGTGTTCGACGGCGCCGCG
This sequence comes from Isoptericola sp. NPDC019693, assembly GCF_044389085.1. Lineage (NCBI taxonomy): Bacteria > Bacillati > Actinomycetota > Actinomycetes > Micrococcales > Promicromonosporaceae > Isoptericola > Isoptericola sp. NPDC019693. The sequence goes on from NZ_JBIRXP010000002.1 coordinate 411,360, forward strand.
ACCGTGCCGTACGCGGAGGACGCGCCGCTGGCGCCGGTGTCGGCGTACGGGCGCACCAAGGCCGCGGGGGAGTGGGCCGTGCGCGCGGAGGCGCGGGACCACCTGATCGTGCGCACGGCCTGGCTGTACGGGGCGCGCGGGGGCTGCTTCCCGAAGACGATGGCCCGCCTCGGGGCCGAGAAGGACCGCCTCGCGGTCGTGGACGACCAGGTCGGCCAGCCCACCTGGACGCGCGACCTCGCCGACCTGATCGTCCGCCTCGTCGAGGCCGGCGCCCCGGCGGGCACGTACCACGGCACGGCCTCGGGCCGGACGTCGTGGTTCGGGTTTACCGGCCGCATCCTCGCGTCAGCGGGCCTGACGACCCCGCTGGAGCCCACGACGTCCGACGCGTTCGTGCGCCCCGCGCCCCGGCCCGCCTACTCGGTGCTGGGGCACGACGCCCTGCGTGCCGCCGGGGTCGCACCCATCGGCGACTGGGCCGAACGCTGGGACGCCGCCGCGGCCGAGGTGCTCGCCTGAGCGGGCCGGGCTGCTGGCCGGGCTACTGCTCGAGCAGGCCCAGCAGGTAGGTGCCGTAGCCGGACTTGGTGAGCTTCTCGGCACGGGCGCGCAGCTCGTCGTCGGACAGGAAGCCGCGCCGCCACGCGACCTCCTCCGGAGCGCCCACCTTGAGCCCCTGGCGGCTCTCGATCGTGCGGACGAAGTCCGTGGCCTCCAGCAGCGAGTCGAACGTGCCGGTGTCGAGCCAGGCCGTGCCGCGGGGCAGCACCTCCACGTGCAGGTCGCCCCGCTCCAGGTAGGCGCGGTTGACGTCCGTGATCTCGTACTCGCCGCGGGCCGAGGGCCGCAGGCCCTTGGCGATCTCGACGACGTCGTTGTCGTAGAAATACAGGCCCGGCACGGCGTAGCTCGACTTCGGCCGCGCGGGCTTCTCCTCCAGCGACACGGCGCGCCCGCCCGCGTCGAACTCGACCACCCCGTACGCCGTCGGGTCCGCGACCCGGTAGGCGAACACGGCGCCCCCGTCGATCGACGTGAACTTCTGCAGCTGGTCGCCCAGCCCCTGCCCGTAGAAGATGTTGTCGCCCAGCACCAGGGCCGCGGCGTCGGAGCCGACGAACTCCTCGCCCAGCACGAACGCCTGCGCCAGCCCGTTCGGCTCCTGCTGCACCGTGTAGCTGATCGAGATGCCGAACTGCGACCCGTCGCCCAGCAGCCGCCGGAACTGCTCGGCGTCGTGCGGCGTCGTGATCACCAGCACGTCCCTGATGCCCGCGAGCATCAGCGTCGACAGCGGGTAGTAGACCATCGGCTTGTCGTAGACCGGCACCAGCTGCTTGCTCACGCCGAGCGTGATCGGGTGCAGCCGGGTGCCGCTGCCGCCGGCCAGGATGATTCCGCGCATCGTTGCCAGTCCCTCCGTCGCTTCGGTCCCTACGAGTGTGCCGTGAGACGGGCGTAGACGTCGGCGTACCGGCCCACGAGCCGCTCCCACGTGCGCTCGGCGGCGACGCGCCGTCCGGCCTCGACGAGCGCCGCACGGTGGGCGTCGTCGTCGAGCACGCGCGCGACGGCGTCGGCCCACGCCTCGGTGTCGTCGGGGTCCACGAGCACGCCGGCGGGCGAGCCGCCCGTGCCGAGCTCCAGGGGCGAGAGCACCTCCGCGAGCGCGGGCAGGTCGCTGGCGACGACGGGCCGGCCGAGGGCCATCGCCTCGACGGGCTTGAGCGGCGTGACGAGGCGCGTCACGCGGTCCGGGCGGCGCGGCACGAGGACGACGTCGAGCGCGGCGAGGTAGGTGCGTGCCACGTCGCGCGGCACCCGCCCGGGCAGCAGGGCGTGCTCGCCCAGCCCCAGCTCGGCGGCGAGGCGCAGCAGCCGCGGCCGGTCGACGCCGTCGCCCACGATCAGGGCCGACACGTCGACGCCGCGCGACCTCAGCAGCGCGACGGTGCGCAGCACGGTGTCCAGGCCCTCGTACCCGACCACGCTGCTCACCGTGCCGACGACGAACCTCGCGGTGCGCAGGCCCAGCGCGGCGCGCGCCTCGGCGGGCGTGGGCGCGGGGGCGAGGAGGGCGGCGTCCACGGCGTTCGGCACCACTGTGATGCGCTCGCGGGGCACGCCACGGCCCACGAGCTCGTCGCGCATCGTGCCGCTGAGGGTGACGACGTGGTCGGCGGTGAGGGCGAGGTCGGTCTCGCGAGCGCGCAGCAGTGCGAACCGCTCCGAGGCGGCGGCGCGCTCGCGGCCCTCGGGCGTCGGGTGCGCCGCGGCCCAGGTCTCCTCCGGCAGCCCGCGGACCTCGTAGACCCAGGGCAGGCCGGCCCGCGTGGCCGCGGCCCGGGCGGCCTCGCCGGTGGTCCACGGGGTGGTGGCGTGCACGACGTCGGGGCGGGCGTCGTCGAGCGCGCGGGCCAGGAGGGCGGAGCCGTCCGCGGCGCGGCGCCGGTGGTCGGCGGGCAGCGACCGCGGCACCAGGCGCCGGTACGTCACGCCGTCGACGACGTCCGCGCCGCGGGCGGCGAGCGCCCCGACCATCAGGGGGTAGCCCGCGCGGGTGGTGGCGGTGACGCGGTGGCCCGCGGCGCGCTGTGCCGTGAGGATCGCGTGGGTGCGCAGCGTGTACCCGCTCTGCGTGTGCGGCAGCGAGTTCGTGAGGTGGTGGTGCACCGCCGCGGGGCCGGCGGACGGCGAAATTTCACCCGGTCCGGTTCGCGGCGTTTTTTCACCCGCCCGCCCCGGGAAACCGTCCGCATCGTGAGACATTTCGGGGCGCCGGTCGTCCTCCAGCACGGCGACCTGGCTCAGCAGCGACGCCCGCACGCGGCGTCCGGCGCGTGTCGTGGGGGCCGCCGCGCGCAGGCTCGCGACGTCGCCCTCCTGCCACGCCGTGCGCAACCGACCGGCCTCCCCGGAGGTCCCGTCGCCCAGCACCCGCTCCACCCACGGCACGACGACGGCGCTCACCCGGGCCGGGGTGCGCCGCGCCGCCTGGAGCACCAGCCACGCCGGGTCGGTGCGCAGCGCGCCACCGACGAAGGACGCGGTGAACCGGGCGTTGCGAGCCAGCTCGCGCAACCGCGTCATCGGGCTTCCGTGCCCGGGTGGTCGGTGAGCTCGCGCAGCAGGTCGAGGTACCGCTCGGCGAGCGTGTCGTCGTCGGCGTTCCGGGCCACCCACTGCGCGGCGCGCGGGTCGGCGGCAGGCACGTCGCCGGACGACGCCCAGCCGGACCACAGCTCCGTGAGCGCGTCGACGTCGCCGGGCGGCACCACCGACCCGGCGCCGGAGCGCTGCACCAGCGCGGCGGCCTCGCCGGCCACGCACGCGGTGGCGTACGCCCCCGACGCCATCACCTCGTACAGCTTCGACGGCACGGTCCACTCCAGCGGCTTCCAGTCGCGCAGCGACACGACCACGGTGTCCGCCCAGGCGTAGTAGCGGCGGACCTCGTCGTGTGGCACCGCTCCCACGAACGTCACGGGGGCGTCCAGCTCGGTCACCAGGCCCTCGAGGAAGGGCACGCGCGCGCCCGCCCCCACGATGCGGACGTCGAGCCGCAGCCCGCGCCGGGCCGCCTGCGCGGCCGCGCGCACCACGGTCTGCAGGTCCTGGGCGCGGCCCACGGTGCCCGCGTACACGACGCGCAGCGGTCGCTCCGGGGGCCGGCCGGCGTCCTCCGGCAGCCCGGCGTCGTCGGCGCTGGTCAGCGGCTGGAACGATGTGCCGTTGCGCACCACCGCGACCCTCTGCACGCCACGCTCGAGCAACACCTGGGCGAACGCCTCGGTCGTCGTGACGACGGCGTCCGCCCGGGACTGCAGCCGCGTCACCGCGCGGTGCACCAGGGCGCGGGCACCGGCCAGCGTCCGGGAGGTGGCGGAGCGCCGTGCGTCGAGCACGCCGGACGGCTCGATGAGGTCCGGCCAGGCGTCGCGCATCTCGATCACGAGCCGGGCACGCAGCAGCCGTGCCAGCAGCCACGCGGCGAACATCGACGGAATGCCGGGCACGGTGCCGACCACGACGTGGGGCCGCCGGCCCGGGTGCCGGAAGTGCCGCAGACCGAGCGAGACCGCGCTCGCCGCCGCGACCGCCTGGTCGGCCGTGCGCGACAGCAGGTCGGCGGCGTGCGGGCGGAACCTCGTGCGGACCACCCGTTCGCCGTGCCGGCCCCGCGAGACCGAGCCCGGCAGGTGGTCGGCGGAGGCGTCCTGCAGCCGTCCGCTCGGGTAGTGCGGGGGAGGGGTGAGCACCGCGACGTCCACGCCGGCGTCCATCAGCCGCGGGGTCAGCGTGTCCCAGCGGCGCTGCGGCGCACCGTGCTCGGGCGGGTAGTGGTGGGTGACGAGCAGCACGCGGGAGCGCTCCGACGCCGACGTCGCCCCGTTGCCGTGCATGGTCGTGCCCTTCGCTCGCTCGCGGTGCCCGCAGCCGTCCGGCGGCGCACCCGGCGAATGGTACGGCCGGAAACCTCACGGGCGGAACACAGGATCTCCGCCGCCCGGGCCGTAGGATCCCGCCCTGTGAGCCGAGCCGACGCCCCGCACCGCCACGCCCGTACCGAGCCACGGCGCAGCCGCCGCGTGGTCGCCGTCGTCGGGGTGGTCGTGCTGCTCCTGGCGGCCGGGGGCTTCGGCGCCGCCTGGTGGTTCCAGCAGAGCCTGGACAGGAACATCGAGCGCATCGGCGACCCGTTCGCCGAGATCCCGGCCGACAGCGCCCCCGAGGTCGAGGAGGAGACCGAGGCGGTCAACCTGCTCGTGCTGGGCTCGGACAGCCGGATCTCCGCGGGCGACCCGTCGCAGTGGGAGGCGGGCGCGCAGCGCACCGACGCGATCATGCTGGTGCACCTCCCGGCGAACCGGAAGAGCGCGCAGGTGGTGTCGATCCCGCGCGACTCATGGGTGCCGATCCCCGGGCACGGCGAGGCCAAGATCAACGCAGCCTTCTCCTACGGCGGCCCGTCGCTGATGATCCAGACGGTCCAGGACCTCACCGGAGTGAAGATCGACCACTTCGTGGTCACCGACTTCGAGTCGTTCACGTCGATGACGGACGCGCTCGACGGCGTGCGCATCCGCGTGCCGGAGGACATCGGCGACGGCAAGCAGGTCTTCTTCTCCAAGGGCGTGCACATGATGTCAGGGGAGGAGGCGCTGACGTACACGCGCCAGCGCCATGGGCTGTCGAACGGCGACTTCGGGCGGGTCCAGCGGCAGCAGAACTGGATGCGCGCCATCCTCGCCAAGGTCAACAACAACCGGAACGACGTCGGCATGATGACGGACTTCTTCACGACGGTGAGCCGGTCGGTGGCCGCCGACGACGGCTTCACGATCGACCGGATGCGCAACCTCTACATGAGCGCGCGCGGCCTCAGCACCAACGACGTCGACTTCATGACCGCGCCCTACTCCGGGACCGGCCGCAGCGACGACGGCCAGTCGATCGTCGTCCTCGACCGCCAGCGGTTCGACCCGCTGATGGACGCGATCGCGAAGGACCAGGCGGGCAGCTACGTCAAGGAGCACGCCGACGACCTCGAGGTGCTCCCGGCCACCGTCAAGTAGCGGATGGCGTCCCCGGTCCGCACCTCCGCCCGGTACGCGGGGGCCATGGTGGCGGCAGCGCTCCTGCTGGGCCTCGCCGCGTGCGACCCGACCCCTGACCCGACGGGCGGACCGGAGTCGTCGGCGACCGCACCGGCCGCGACCGGCCCCGCGCCGGCCCCGTCGCCCGACCCGGCCCCGACCTGCCCCGGTGGCGTCGCGCTGGACCGCCCGGACCGCGCGGTCTCGACGGCCTACGCGGTGACCGGCTGGTTCGTGCTCACCAGCCCGGACCGCTGCGCGACCCGCGCCACCGTGCAGGGTGCGCACGCGATCGGCGCCGACACGCTCGTCACGTTCGGCGCGCCCCTGGTCCCGGCGTCGCCCGCCGACCTGCGGCCGGGTGGCGACGACGACCGGTTCAGCGGCTTCACCGTCGACGGCGAGGACGGCTACGACCATGCCGTCGCCCGGACCGGCGGCGGGAAGGTCCGCCACGTGTACACCTACGCGGCGAAGGCGACGTTCGACGACGCCACGCTGTTCTGTCCCGGCCGCGACGGGAGGTCCACGACCGCGCAGGGCACGTTCACGTGGTGGCTGCTGCCGGTCGAGGGCGGCTACAGCGAGTGCGACTCGCCGAGCCGCCGGTACGACCTCGTCGTCGCCTCCAGTCCGACGACGGACGCCGACACCCTCCTGATCGACGATGCCGAGCGCTTCGGGGTCGCGGTCTTCCTCGGCCTGCCGAAGCCCGCGCCCGACCCGCGGACGCCGTACGTCGCGGACGGCTCGTACACGCAGACGCTCGGCGGCTTCACGTCGCGCGTCCTCGCCGGATGGGACGCCCGGCACGGGCAGCGGTCGGCGTTCGCCGGGGTCTACCAGTCGCTCGAGACCGCCGTCTTCACCGACGAGGCCACCTGGGCGCCGAACCTGCGGGTGTACGAGCTGCAGCATCGCATCGTCGGGTTCCGCCTCCCGCGCGACAAGCAGCGGGTCCTGGTGAGCCCATACGCCGACCTGCGTCGCGGCGCCACGCCGGTGTCCGCCGTCCGGCCCGCGCTGCAGCGCATCGCGGACACCGCGGCCGGGACCCGGATGGTGCTCGCCCCGCAGGACGGCGGGGGCACGGGGCGGGTGGGCGCCTTCCGGCCCGGCGAGCGCGACCGCCGGGTGCGCGCGGACCTGCGCGCCGTCGTCGGCGACACGAAATAGGCGAGGCGTACGCGGGCTCCACCGCCCGGCTCTATGCCGAGGCCGCCCGCGTGCGCGGCGTGACCCTGTGGGCCAACGTCGAGGCGTTCCGGCCCCCGGGCACGGTCGGCGACCGCGCCCCGACCGACCTCGCGACCCTCGACCGGCAGGTCGCGCTCGCGCGCCCGCACGTGGCCAAGGTCCTCGGCTACCGGTGGGACGGCTACCTCGACGTCTCCGGCCTCGCCGCCGATATCGCCGCGCGCAGCTGACCCGACTCGCCCACAAGAAAGTGCGGGGTCAGGCCGCGGTGTCGACGGCGACGCGACCGTCCGTGAACGTCATGCCCTGCACGACGGTGCCCGGGTAGCGGGCGGCGAGGAGGCGCTGCACGTCGAGCGCGATCCGGGCGTCCGGACGGATCTGGACCGACCCGGCGGGCAGCCCCTTCGACGACAGGACGGACTCGATGCGGTTCTTGGCGAGACCGAGCAGCTTGTGGGCGGGGAGGCCGCCGGCGCTGGCGTCGACGGACAGCACGGCGACGCCGCCGTCGAAGCTCTCGACGCGCAGCCGGGAGCGGACGGCGGGCACGATCCGGGTGGCGAGCTTGAGCGGTCCGGGCAGGTTCTTCACCGCCCGGGCGTCGGCCACGACCTCGAGCTCGTCGCCGGCGCCGCCGACGGACGTGACGAAGCGGGGCAGGGTCCGGCCTCCCAGGAGGCCGAGCTCGTTCAGGGTCTCCGCGAGAGACATCTCGGTACGCACGGCGCATACCGTACTGGACTCCGCGGGACGCGTGGGGCGCGTCACTCCTCGGGCGAGGAATAGAACGATTCGATAACCTGTTGCCACGGTCGACGACACCCCGAGGAGAAGGAGATCCGTGGCCCCCGCGAGCGACGAACCAGCCCGGGAGCTCGACCGATGAGCGCCACCTTCTCCTCCCTGAAGTACACGAACTACCGCATCTGGTTCGCGGCAGCCCTCGTCGCCAACGTCGGCACGTGGATGCAGCGCATCGCCCAGGACTGGATCGTCCTCACCGACCTCAGCGACGACTCCGGCATCGCCGTCGGGCTCACCACAGCCCTCCAGTTCGTGCCGTTCCTCCTGCTGTCGCCGTGGGCGGGCGTGCTCGCCGACCGGCTGCCGCGCCGCCGGCTCCTCATGGCCACCCAGGGCGGGATGGGCGTGCTGGCCCTCGCCCTCGGCGCCCTCGTGCTCTCCGGCCGGGCGGAGCTGTGGCACGTCTACGTCTTCGCCCTCCTGCTCGGCGTGGTGTCCGCGCTGGACAACCCCGCCCGCCAGACCTTCGTCGCCGACATGGTGCCCTCCGACAAGCTGCCCAACGCCGTCGGGCTGAACAGCGCGTCGTTCAACGCCGCGCGCCTCATCGGGCCCGGCGTCGCGGGGCTGCTCATCGCCGCTGTCGGGGCCGGCTGGGTGTTCATGATCAACGGCGTGACCTTCGGGGCGACGATCGCCGCCCTGGCCCTCATGCGGGTGCGCGAGCTGCGGCCGCAGCCGGCGGCGCCGCGCGCCAAGGGGCAGATCCGCGAGGGCGTGCGCTACGTGCGCCGGCGCTCCGACATCGTCGTGATCATGGTCGTGATGTTCGTGGTCTCGACCTTCGGGCTGAACTTCCAGCTCACCTCCGCGCTGATGGCGCGGGTCGAGTTCGGGCGCGGCGCGAGCGAGTACGGCATCCTCGGCTCGGTGCTCGCGATCGGCTCCCTCGCCGGTGCGCTGCTCGCCGCCCGCCGGGACCGCCCGCGCGTGCGCCTGGTGATCGGCTCGGCGTTCGCCTTCGCGGTCACGACGGCGGTGCTCGGGCTCATGCCCACCTACGAGTCGTTCGTGCTGGCGTGCATCCCCGTGGGGCTGGCGTCGCTCACGATGATGACGGCGGCCAACAGCGCGCTGCAGGTCTCGACCGACCCGGTGATGCGGGGCCGCGTCATGGCGCTCTACGTGATGATCTTCCAGGGCGCGACGCCGATCGGGTCGCCGATCGTCGGCTGGATCGGCGAGGCGTGGGGCCCGCGCTGGTCGATCCTCGTCGGGTCGATCGCCACGTTCCTCGTCGCCGCCGGCGCGACGGTCTGGGCGGTGCGTCGCTGGCACCTGCGGGTGCGCTACCGGGTGCTTTCCCGCCCCCACCTCGAGGTCGTCTATCTCGACCGCGAGGTGCTGGAGGGCGTCGCCACTCGCGACGGCGTGCGCCGGGAGCTCAGCCGCGCCGACGCCGAGCGCGTCCCGACGACGGCCTGACGGCGCGGGCCCCGCGGGAGACCGAGGGGCCCGCGGCGCTCAGTGCCGGTGACCGGCCGGCTCGCGCCCGGCCGGGCGCCGCCCCGCCCGCGAGGCGGCGTCGTCCGCGCGCCGTCGCATCCGCGCCTCGAACTCCTGCTGGTCGCGCATCTCCGCCTCGTTGGGCCACATGAGGACGACGAAGATGAGCGCGACGGTCAGCGCCGCGATGCCGAGGATGAGCGGCCCGAGCAGGTCGACGGCGGTGGTGCCGCTCGTCGCGGGGCCCGGCGTCCCGGTGATGGTCAGCGCGGCCATGCCCGTGTAGTGCATGCCGCTGACCGCGGCGCCCATGATGAGCGCCGCGCCGAAGGTCGCGGCACGACCGCGCACGTTCGCGCTGAGCCAGAGCGCCGCCGTCGCCGCGACGATCGCGATGAGCACGGAGAGGCCGACCACGGGCAGCGAGAACTCCATGCCGCCCGACATGCGCATGGCCCCGATCCCCATGTAGTGCATCGCGGCGACGCCCAGCCCCGCCACGATGCCGCCGGAGACCAGCCACAGGGGCCGGTTGCCGGCGAAGCCGACGAGGAACAGCCCGATCGCGACGACGACGACGGCGACGACCGCGCTGAGGATCGTCTGCGGCACGTCGTAGTTGATCGGCATGCCGCTGACCGTGAAGCCGAGCATCCCGATGAAGTGCATCACCCAGACGCCCGTGCCGCCGATGGCGACGGCGCCCACGAGCAGCCACGCCGCCCGGGTCTTCGGGTCCGTCGCGGCGCGGGCGCGCGACGTCGCGGACAGGCCGGTGGCCGCCCCGAGGCACGACGCGACGTACGCGAGCAGCGGGGTGATCAGCCCGTAGGTGAAATGGTGCATCTCCGGCATGCGGGGCCTCCCGGCAACTTCGCCCGTCTGTGACGAGGCGGCACGTTATCAGCCCGTGACCTGGCGGGTGAAAAGTGTCCGCTGACCTGGGGAGATGCGCGGGGGATTTGCGAGGTGGCCTGTGGTGCGTGCCTCAGCCGAGGTGCGCCACCACGTGGTCGACGCACGCCGTGAGGGCGCGCACGTCGTCCGGCTCGACGGCCGGGAAGACGCCCACGCGCAGCTGGTTGCGGCCGAGCTTGCGGTACGGGAACACGTCGACGACGCCGTTCTCGCGCAGGACGCGGACGACGGCCGCGGCGTCGATCGCGTCGTCCAGGTCGATCGTCGCCACGACGGTGGACCGCTCGACCGGGTCGGTGACGAACGGCGTCGCCCACTCGCGCGCGTCCGCCCAGTCGTAGAGCACGCCGGCGGACTCCGCGGTGCGGGCGGTGGACCAGGCGAGGCCGCCCTGCTCCAGGAGCCACTCGACCTGCTCGGCGAGCAGCACCAGCGTCGCGACGGCGGGCGTGTTGAGCGTCTGGTCGAGGCGCGAGTTGGCCAGCGCGGTGGTGAGCGAGAGGAACTCCGGCACCCACCGGCCGGTCGACGTCCCGGCCGTGGCCTCGACCCGCTCCGCGCGGTCGACGGCGGCAGGGGAGCAGACGGCGAGCCACAGGCCCCCGTCGGCCGCGAGGACCTTCTGCGGCCCGAAGTAGTAGACGTCGGTGTCGGCGACGTCGACGGGTAGCGCGCCCGCCCCGGACGTCGCGTCGACGAGGAGCAGGGCCCCGTCGGCGCGCGCCTCCTGCACCTGGCGCACCGGCGCCATCGCGCCCGTCGAGGTCTCGTTGTGCGGCGTCGCGTACACGTCGACCCCCTGGACCGGCGCGAGGTGGGCCACGGTGCCCGGCTCGGCCGACACCACGTCCGGGTCGGCGAGGAAGGGCGCGCGGGTGGTCGCCGCGGCGAACTTGCCGCCGAACTCCCCGAAAACGGCGTGCTGCGCGCGACGCTCGACGAGGCACGCGGCGGCGATCTCCCAGAACGCCGACGAGCCGCCGTTGCCGAGCGCCACCTCGTACCCCTCGGGCAGGGCGAACAGCTCGCCCAGGCCGGTCCGGACCCGCCGCACGAGGTCCTTCACCGGGGGCTGCCGGTGCGACGTCCCCAGCACCGGGGCCGCGGGGTCGCCCGCCGCGGCGAGCGCGGCGACCTGGGCGGGGCGCACCTTGGACGGGCCGGAGCCGAACCGGCCGTCGGCCGGCAGGAGCGACGCCGGGATGACGACGCTCGGGTGGTTCGGGTGGCTCGACGCAGCGGGCATGGTGTCTCCGGTTCCGGGCGAGGGGGAGCGGGGCGTCGGTGGGGCAGGGCAGGATGTCACGCCGGAGCGCGCACGACGGCGCCGCGCGACCCGGCCTGCGCCCACGCGTGCGAATAGACTAGGCCGCGCCGAAAGACGGGAGTGGACGTGACCGACCTGATCGACACCACCGAGATGTACCTCAAGACGATCTACGAGCTCGGTGAGGAGGGCATCCCGCCGCTCCGCGCCCGCATCGCCGAACGCCTGGGGCACTCCGGGCCGACGGTGTCGCAGACGGTGGCGCGCATGGAGCGCGACGGTCTCGTCGTCGTGACGGGCGACCGGCACCTGGAGCTCACCGAGGACGGGCAGGCGAAGGCGACCCGGGTGATGCGCAAGCACCGCCTCGCCGAGCGCCTCCTCACCGACGTCATCAAGCTCGACTGGGAGCAGGTGCACACCGAGGCGTGCCGCTGGGAGCACGTGATGAGCGACCTCGTCGAGAGGCGGCTCGTCACCCTGCTCGACCATCCCCACGCCGACCCCTACGGCAACCCCATCCCGGGGCTGTCGGAGCTGGGGGAGCAGTACCAGGACGTGCCGTTCCTCGAGGGCGTGCAGTCCCTGCCGGGCGTGCTGGAGGCGCGCCGGGCGAAGGGCCTGGCGGACGGGGACGGCGTCGAGCTGGTGCTGCAGCGGATCGCCGAGCCGCTCCAGGTGGACATCGAGCTGCTGGCCCGGCTGGCCGAGTCCGGCCTCCTGCCGGGCGCGCAGATCACGGCGCGTGCCGCCGGTGACGACGTCGCGGTGGAGGTGGAGGGGTCCGGCATCGTGCTCGACCTCCCCGAGGAGCTCGCCAAGCACCTGTTCGTCGCGGGCCGCTGACCTGCACCGCTGCCCCGGGCGGGGGGCCGGCACGCCGCATCGTGACCGCAGCGTGACATCGCCCGGGGTTGTCCGGTACGGTCGGGGGCGCTCGCCGGAGCTCATCCTGCGGGCGCTCGACCGGACGCCGAACCCTGCCACCGGCCGAGCTCCACGGACATCCGCACGGCAGGAGCGGGGGACCCACTTCGGGCGTCGGTGACGACGTCCTCGGGGTGAAGCCGGACGGGCCCGGTCTCGGGCACGGACGGCCGGGTGTTTCTCCCACCCGAACCCGACAGCTGACCTCGCAGGCGACAGGAGAGGTAGACACGTGAGCGCACGCACGAACCACGGCCGGCACCGCGCCGCCCGTCGTCCGATCGCCCTCGCCCCGTCCGGTACCGCCGGCCGCCGTGTGGCCGTCGCCGCCGCCGCCGGTGGCCTCCTGGTCTCGACCTTCGCCAGCGCCGGCGCCGCGCAGGCCGCCCCGGTCGACACCGACGCCGCCAAGAAGCTCAGCACCGTCGACCTCGGTGCGCTGACCGACCAGGCCCGCCAGGCCCTCGAGGCCGCCCCGGTCGTCACCGTCGACGCCAAGGCGAAGGTCGACGTCGAGAAGGTCACCGCGAAGATCGCGTCCAAGGCCGAGATCACCCCGGCGCCCGAGCCCGAGCCCGAGCCGGAGCCCGTGGTCGAGGAGGTCGCCTCCAGCGCGTCCGACGCCACGTCGCGCTCCACCGACACCGCCTCCCGCTCCGAGGAGCGCACGGCCGTCGAGGCGCCCGCCTCGGCCAACGGCTCGTCGATCGTCTCCATCGCGATGCGCTACGTGGGCGTCCCGTACGTCTCCGGCGGCAGCAGCCCCTCCGGGTTCGACTGCTCCGGCCTGACGCAGTACGTGTACGCGCAGGTCGGCATCAACCTGCCGCGCACCTCGTCCGCGCAGCGCAACGCCGGCACCGTGGTGTCGGCCGCCGAGGCGCAGCCGGGCGACCTCATCTGGACCCCGGGCCACGTCGCGATCTACGCCGGCGGCGGCATGCAGATCGACGCCCCGAAGCCGGGCGACGTCGTGAAGTACCGGTCGATCTGGCAGTCGAACCCCACGTTCATCCGCGTCGGCTGAGTCCGTCCCCGACGCTCCCGCGAAGCCCCGCCGTGCCCTCCGCACGGCGGGGCTTCGTCGTGCGCGGGTAACCGGTTCGACCTGCGCAGATGTGACGTGGAGCACGTCGTCCACAGGCGTCGTGATCGAAACGTGACATCGCCTGGCGCGTCCGCTACGGTGTCAACCACTCGGCGGTGATCCGCCGGGTCTCGACCGGAACGCCGAGCCCTGCAGCCGGTCGGGGACCTTAACCGCACGCAGGGGCGGGGGACCCAATTTCGGGCGCTGATCCATGGCGTCCTTGGGGTGAAGTCGCACGGACCTGGTCCGTGCGGCCGGGTGTTTCTCCCACCCGAACCCGACAGCTGACCTCGTAGGCGACAGGAGAGGGAACACACGTGAACGCACGTACCACGCGCGCCCGGCACCGTGCCGCGCGCCGTCCGCTCGGCGGGCTGGTCCAGAGCGTCGGCTCCTCGGTGACCGGCCGTCGGGCCGTCGTCGCCGCTGCAGCCGGCGGCCTGCTCGTCTCGACCTTCGCCAGCGCGAGCGCCGCCCAGGCGGCCCCGGTGGACACCGACTCGGCGAAGAAGCTCAGCACCGTCGACCTCGGCGCCCTGAGCGACCAGGCCCGCGAGGCTCTCGAGGCGGCTCCGGTCGTCGAGGTCGAGGCCAAGGCCAAGGTCGACATGGAGACCATCAACGCGAAGATCGCCGCGAAGGCGGAGATCACCCCGGCGCCCGAGCCTGAGCCCGAGCCGGAGCCGGAGCCCGTCGTCGAGGAGGCCACCGAGCGCTCCACCGACACCGCCTCCCGCTCCGCCGAGCGCACCGAGGCGCCGGCCGCCGCCGAGACGTCGTCCAGCTCGTCGCTGGGCCAGCAGGCCGTCTCGATCGCGATGCGCTACATCGGGACGCCCTACGTCGTCGGCGGCGGCAGCCCGTCCGGCTTCGACTGCTCGGGCCTCACGTCCTACGTGTACGGGCAGCTCGGCATCGACCTGCCGCGCACCTCGTCGGACCAGCGCTACGCGGGCACGCAGATCCCCTTCTCGGAGCTGCAGCCGGGCGACCTCATCTGGAGCCCCGGCCACATCGCCATCTACGCGGGCGACGGGATGGTCGTCGAGGCCTCCCGCCCGATCAACTGGGAGACGGGCTACCACAAGATGTGGCAGTCCGCGTCGGACGCCGTCGCGCTCCGGGTCTTCTGATCGGCCGCGGCCACCGGGCCGCGTACCCCTCGCCTCGACCCCCGGGCTCCCCAGCCCGGGGGTCGACGCGTCTGTCACCCGCTTTGCTGTGCCTTGCGCCATCCTTTCGCTAGGCTTGAACCAGGCGCCCTCGAGGACGAGGGTGCGGTCCTCGCCAGCGGACAGGAGGCGCGAGATGACACGGCCTGAGGTCGTCCTGGTAGGTGTCGACGGGTCTGCAGCCAGCCTGCACGCCCTCGACTGGGCCGCCGCGTACGCGCGGCGCGTGGGGTGGGGGCTGCACGTCGTGTGCTCCTACTCGTTGCCGTCGTTCACGGCCGCGTCCCTCGACGGCGGGTACGCCGCCCTGGACGACACGGCGATCCAGGAGGGCGCCAAGGCCGTCCTCGCCGAGGCGGAGGAACGCGTCGCCGGCAGCGGCGTCCCGGTGACGGGGACCGTCGCGACTGGGGACGCGGCCGGCGTGCTCGTCGAGATGTCGCGCGAGCACGCGCTCGCCGTCGTGGGGACCCGTGGCAAGGGAGGGTTCACCGAGCGGCTGCTCGGCACCGTCTCGTCCGCCCTGCCGGCGCACGCGCACTGCCCCACGGTCGTGGTGCCCTACCGCGGGGAGGGCGGGGGCAGCACCGACACGACGGACCGGCGCGACGGCGACGCCGTGCACGAGGTGCGCCGCATCGTCGTGGGCGTCGACGGCTCGCCGTCGGCCGAGGTCGCGCTGAAGCACGCCGTCGCGCAGGCGAGGGCCTGGGGCGCCGAGCTCGTCGCCGTCGCGGGGGTCCCGCTCGGCGGCGGGGCCGGGATCCTGGCGTGGCTGCCGTCGCAGATCGACCACGAGACCGTGCTGGCCGACGTCAAGGCGGGCCTCGACGTGACCGTCGACCGCGCCCAGGCCGCCAACCCCGGCGTGACGATCAAGCGGCACGTCCTCGACGGCACCGGGGCGGAGCTGCTCACCGAGTTCTCCACCGGGGCCGACCTCCTCGTCGTCGGCTCCCGCGGCCGCGGCGGCTTCCGCGGTCTGCTGCTCGGGTCCACCAGCCAGGCGGTGCTGCACCACTCCGCCTGCCCGGTGCTGGTCGTGACCCGCAAGTGCGACGAGGAGCTCGACCAGGACGACGCCTCCGCGGCCTGATCAAGCGTTGTGAGCGCGATTTCGGGGACAATTCGCGACCGAATTGTCCCCGAAATCGCGCTCACAACGCCTTGCCGGTCCGAGCCTGTGGAGAACCGTCACGGGCCGGCTGGTGGGACGGCACAGTCGGGGCATGGCTCGCTCAGCCCCACCACGAGATTCACGGCTCCCTCCCGGACCGTTCGACGTCGCGACTGCCGTGGCTTCAGGCGTCACGCCCGACCGTCTGCGGACGACGACGTTCGAGGCGCCGTTCCACGGGATCCGCGCGACGCGAGGCAGCATCGGCTCTTTGTACGACCGATGCGTGGCGCTCGCCCAGGCGCTGGGCGACGGCGTGGTGTTCGGGCATGTCACGGCGCTGCGGTTGCTCGAGGTCGAGGTCCCGTGGACTCTCGCGGGAGACGACAGGTTGCACGTGGTCGCCCGGCATCCCCAGGACCGTCCGCGCCGGACGCGGGGCGGGGTGGTGGCGCACTGGTCGCGTCAGGCACTGCTGGGGACGGCCGCCGTCGGGGAGCTGGCCGTCACGTCGCCCGAGCAGACCTTCGTCCATGTCGCCACGGGCCTTCGCATGCCGGACGACGTGGTCGTGCTGGGCGACGCCATGATGCGGCGCCAGGCGATGCTGACGACGCCCGCCCGGTTGGTCGACGCCGCCGAACGCACCTTCAAGGTGAAGGGGATCGTGCGGGTCCGAGAACAGATCGAGCGGATGCGACCCGGGACGGACTCCTCGCCGGAATCGCGGACGCGGCTCGCCCTCGTGGACGCACACCTCCCGTGTCCGCACGTGAACCAGGTCGTGCGTGCCCCTGGCGGTGAGTACGTCAAGCGGGTCGACCTGCTGTACCCCGACCTGAAGATCGCCATCGAGTACGACGGGGACCAGCATCGCACCGACAGGGCTCAGTGGCGTGAGGACGTCAGGGCACGGCGCCGGCTCGAGGAGCTGGGGTGGATCGTGATCGTCGTGGTCGCCGATGACGTGCGCGAACCCCGTTCCTTGGTCGCCCGGGTCCGGGCCGCCATCCGCTCCAGGACGGGAACCGCGTTGTGAGCGCGATTTCGGGGACAAACGCCACCCGGATTGTCCCCGAAATCGCGCTCACAACGTGTGGCGGTTGTCGTGGCAGGGGTCAGTGGCGGGTGCGGTACAGGTGCATGGTGATCGGGCCGAAGACGGCGGTGAGGACGACGGAGGCGACGAGGACCCAGACGATCTCGCCGCCGTCGGGCGTGCCCGCCATCAGCCCGCGGACGGCGGTGACCAGGTGGGAGACCGGGTTGATCTCGACGAACCGCTGGAGCGCGGCGGGCATGGTCGACGGGTCGACGAAGATGTTCGACGCGAACGTCAGCGGCATCAGCACCATCATCGACACGCCCATGACGGCGTTCGGGGTGCGCAGCAGCAGCCCCAGGATCGTGAAGATCCAGCTCAGCGAGAACGCGAACACGAGCAGCAGCAGCACACCGAGCACGACGCCGACGACCCCGCCGGCGGGGCGGAACCCGATGATCAGTCCCAGGCCGATCGTCATGACCGAGGCGATGGAGTAGCGCACCGTGTCGCCGAGCAGGGCGCCGACGATCGGAGCCGGGCGCCAGATCGGCAGCGAACGGAACCGGTCGAAGACGCCCTTCGTGATGTCCGTGTTGAGCGTGTAGCCCGTGTACACGGTGACGATGACGATCGTCTGCACCAGGATGCCGGGCAGCAGGAACTGGATGTAGGCGGACGTCGAGCCCGCCAGCGCGCCCCCGAACAGGTACGTGAACATCAGCGTGAAGATCACGGGGGAGACCAGCACGTCGAACAGCTGCTCGGGCACGTGCTTGATCTTCAGCAGGGCGCGCCACCCGAAGGTGAGGGTCATCGAGAGCGCCGAGGGCCGGGCGGGCCGCTCGGTGAGCGCCACGGCCTGGCGCAGGGTGGTGGTCGTGATCTCGACCCGGTCGGACGAGGCGTCGGCGGACGCGGTCATCGGGCCACCTCCTGGGCGTCGGCGGGTTCGGCCGCGTCGTCGGCCGGCAGGGGCTTGCCCGTCAGGGTCAGGAACACCTCGTCGAGGCTCGGCTGGCCGAGCGTGAACTCCGGCACGGCGATGCCCGCCTCGCCGAGCGCGGGCAGCAGCTGCGCCACCGAGTCGGCGCCGTCGTCGGGCACGCGGGCGGACAGGGCGTACGGGTCGGTGGGCAGCGTGGGCTCGGTGCCGAGCACCTTCTCGACGACGCTCGCCGCGGCCCCCCGCTGGCCGGCGTCGGCCAGGCGCAGCGACACCGCGCCCTCGCCCACGGAGCGCTTGAGCTCGGTGGACGTGCCCTCTGCGATGACGGTGCCGTGGTCGATGACGGCGATCCGGTCGGCCAGCTGGTCGGCCTCCTCGAGGTACTGGGTGGTGAGCAGCACGGTGGCGCCGTCGGCGACGAGCACGCGCACGATGTCCCACACCTGGTTGCGGCTGCGAGGGTCGAGCCCGGTGGTGGGCTCGTCGAGGAAGAGCACCCGCGGAGCCAGCACGAGGGACGCCGCGAGGTCGATGCGCCGCCGCATGCCGCCGGAGTACGTCTTGACCTGGCGGCCGCCCGCGTCCGACAGGCTGAACGCGTCCAGGAGCCCCTCCACGCGCCGGCGGGCTCCCGGCCCCGAGAAGCCGTAGAGGCGGGCCAGCATCAGCAGGTTCTCGGTGCCGGTGAGGTCCTCGTCGACGGAGGCGTACTGGCCGGTGAGGCCGACGGCGCTGCGGACGGCGTCGGCGTCCGTGACGACGTCGTGCCCGAGCACGCGGGCGGTGCCCGCGTCGGGGCGCAGCAGCGTGGCGAGCATGCGCACGACCGTGGTCTTGCCGGCCCCGTTGGGCCCCAGCAGCCCGAAGACGCTGCCGGTCGGGATCTGCAGGTCGACGCCGTCGACGGCCTTGGTGACCTGCTTGCGGGTGGTGAAGTGCTTGACGAGGCCGCGGGCGTCGACGGCGAGGTCGTCGTACGGCGGGTCGGTGTCTGACGCGGACATGTGATCTCCCGGGGAGCGTCGGTGACGTGCGTCACGTACCAGGCTAGGACGGCCCGCAGACGCGGAACTCATCGGGCGGATCGGCGTCGCCGTCGTGGCAGGGTGACGCCATGGACTCAGAGCCCGCGACCCGCGACCTGTTCGACGCCGACCACCTGGCCGCGTGGGTCGGCACGCAGGCCGGATTCGCGCGCGTGCCGGGGGTGCAGTACGCCGTGCGCGTGGGCGCGGAGCTGGTGCTCGACGGCGCCTGGGGCGTCGCCGACGCCACCACGGGCGAGCCGCTGCGCCCCGACCACGTGTTCCGCGTCGCGTCGCACTCCAAGACGTTCACGGCGACGGCGGTCGCCCGTCTTGCCGACCGGGGAGCGCTGCGCCTGGACGACCCGTTCGACGCGCACCTGCCCCGGCTCGCCGGCACCGCCGTCGGGCGGGTCACCCTGCGCGAGGCGCTCGGCCACACGGGCGGGGTCCGGCGCGACGGCACGGACGCCGACTTCTGGCAGCTCGGCGGGCCGTTCCCGGACCGGGACGCCCTGGTCGAGGCGGTGCGGGCCGGCGGCCCGGTCCTCGGGCGCGGCGAGACCTTCAAGTACTCCAACCTCGCCTACGGGCTCCTGGGCCTCGTCGTCGAGGCGGTCACCGGCGCCCCGTTCGAGCGGCACGTGCGCGACGACCTCCTCGCCCCCCTGGGGCTGGACCGCACGACGCCGGAGCTGGACGACGGCGCGCCCGCCGTCGTCGGGCACTCCGCCCTGGGCGTCGCCGACGACGGCCGGCTGCCCGTCGCCGCCGTGCGCACGGGTGCGCTGGCCGCCGCGACGGGATTCTGCTCGACGGCGTCCGACCTGACCCGGTGGTTCGCGGCGCACGCCGACGGCTCCGACCTGCTGCGTCCGGAGACGCGCCGGCTGCTGCGGCGCGACGAGTCGGTGATCGACCGGCCGCACGCCCGCCGGCGGCGCTACGGGCTGGGCTTCGAGACGCGGGAGATCGAGGGGCGCCGCGTCGTCGGGCACGGGGGCGCGTTTCCCGGCCAGCTGTCCCGCACCTGGGCCGACCCTGCCGGGGGCGTCGTCGTGTCGGTGCTGACGAACGCCGTCGACGGCCCTGCCGACGCGATCGCGACCGGCCTGTTCGCGCTCGTCGCCACGGCGCTCGACGCGGGTGCACCCTCGGCCGAGGAGGCCGCGGCCCTGGCACGCCGCACCGGACGGTTCGCCAACCTGTGGGGGCTGACCGACGTCGTCCGTCTCGGTCGCGACCTGTGGCTGGTGGACCCGCGACGCGAGGACCCGTTGGCCGGCGCGGAGCGGCTCGTCGTCGACGGCGACGCCCTGCGGCTGCCGGTCGAGCCCGGGTTCGGGGCGCCGGGCGAGCCCGTCGAGGTGCTGCCCGGCGCCGACGGGCGGCCCGCCGGGATCGTCGTCGGCGGGCTGACGTCGTGGCGCGCGGACGACTACGAGCGCGAGCGCCGCGCCCAGCTCGCCGCGGTCAGGGCTCGGGGAACGTCGGGGTGATGGGGTCCAGGCGGGGGGCGGGGGACGGGCGGGGCTCGTCGAACGTCTCGACCTCGACGGTCTCGGGCTCGAGGAGCCGGGCGACGGCGTCGTCGAGGTTGGTGCGGATCGCGGCGACGAGGCCGTCGGCGTCGCGGGCCTCGAGGCGCTCGACGAGCTCGACGTGCGACTCGGCGGCGTCCTTGCGGACGGCGTAGTCCTCGCTGACCGTGAAGCTCGCGATCCGGACCTCCACGATGAGCGTGGTCATCCAGCGCAGCAGCCAGGGGTTGCCGCCGGCGGCGACCAGGGACCAGTGCACGTTGAGGTCGGCGTCGCCCACGCGGCGGGCGTCCTCGCTGCGCTCCGCGGCGACGAGCGCGTCGTGCGCGGCGCGGACGGCGGCGACCTGGGCGGGCGTGGCGCGCTCGACGGCGAGGAGCGCGGCCGAGGTCTCCACGGTCGCGCGGGCGTCGTAGAGCGCCCGCACCCGGTCGGCGCCGATGCGCACGACGCTCAGGCCGCGGCCGGGGGTCGAGCGCAGCAGCCCCTCCTGGACCAGGCGCTGCGCGGCCTCGCGGAAGGGGCCGCGGCTGACGCCGAGCTGGCCGGACATCTCGACCTCGCGGATGGGCGAACCCACCGGCAGCGCGCCCGAGTAGACGGCGTTGCGCAGCTCGACGGTGATGAGGTCGACCGTCGACGGCCGGGTCACCGGCGACAGGAACGGCGCGCTGCCGACGGGGGCCGGCGAGGGCTGGGTCATCTGCTCTCCTTCCAGGTGGTCGGGGGCCGCCCGACAGGTCATATCATCCCGCGCGGCGCCCTCCGGCCAGATCGTGACCCTCTTGTGACCACGGCATGACCACGATCCGGGGCCGCCCGAGACGGTCGTTCGTCCCGACAACACTGCTCTGACCTGCGACGACGTCGGGTCGGGTGCGTCGGAGCGGCGCGCCCACGCCGATTGTAGACAATCCGACATGTGGATACATAGATTGTCGTAGCGTCGGCATCGCGGCTACGGTGTCGCACCGTCCAGACCAACGGCTCGGCGCGGACTCCCGCCGGGCGACGAAGGGAGACACCGTGTCGTCCACCAGGACCACGAAGCGCCGCCGGGCGATCCTCGCTGCCGGTTCCGTGCTCACCATGACCGCACTGACCGCCTGCTCGAGCGTCGACGAGGGTGGATCGGGGGACGGCGCGGGCTCGACCCTCCAGAACCTCCAGGACGCCGGTACCGTCAACGTCGCGTTCAACGGCGAGAAGCCGTACAGCTACATGGACGGCGACGAGCTCACCGGCGCGACGATCGCCCTCGACAAGGAGATCTTCGGCGCCCTGGGGGTCGACAACGTCGAGGGCACCGAGACGCAGTGGGACTCGCTGATCCCGGGTCTGAACGCCGACCGCTACGACACGGTGTCGGCGGGCATGTCGATCCTCCCGGAGCGGTGCGAGCAGGCCGCGTTCGCCGAGCCCACCATCATGTACACCACGGCGTTCCTCGTGCCGGAGGGCAACCCCGACAACCTGACCGACTGGCAGTCCGTGGAGGGCTCCGACCTCACGATCGCCGTCACCAGCGGCGCGATCGAGGACGGCTACGCCAAGGACACCGGGGTCAAGACGATCACGGTCGGCGACTCGACCGACGGCCTCAACGCCGTCGTGACCGGCCGCGCCGACGCGTTCGCGCTCACCGGCATCTCGATCCGCGCGCTGGCGGACAGCACCGACGAGCCGGTCGAGGCCACGGAGGCGTTCGTCGCGAACATCGACGGCGTGGCGCAGATCGGCGCCGGCTCCGAGGTGTTCCGCAAGGGCGACACGGAGCTGCTCGAGGCTTACAACACCGAGCTCGCCAAGATCAACGGCGACCAGGAGAAGTGGCTCGAGATCATGGAGCCGTTCGGCTTCACCGAGGCGGAGTTCCCGCCCGAGGGGCTGACGGCCGAGATGCTCTGCGAGGGCGACCTCGCGGCCATCACGGACGAGCTGGGGCTGGATTCCTGACCGCATGTCAGATGATCTCCAGGCACTGGTCGACCGCCTCCCCAGCCTCGGCGACGCGGTCCTCGTCACCCTCGAGATGACCCTCGGCGGCGCCGTCCTCGCGATGGTCGTCGCGCTCGTGCTGGGCTTCGGCGCGCGCACCCGGTCCCTCTGGGTGCGCGGGCCGTCCCGGGTCGTCATCGAGTTCTTCCGCGGCACGTCGCTCGTGGTCCAGATCTTCTGGATCTTCTACGTGCTGCCGCAGTTCGGCTTCAAGATGGAGGCCCTCGCCGTCGCCATCGTGGCGCTCGGGCTCAACTACGGCGCCTACGCCGCCGAGGTGGTGCGCGGCTCCGTCGACTCGGTCCCGACCGGGCAGTGGGAGGCGGCGACCGCCCTCAACCTCGGCTGGTTCCACAAGGTGCGCCGCGTGGTCTTCCCCCAGGCGTGGGCGCTGATGATCCCGCAGCTGGCGAACCTGCTGATCCAGCTGCTCAAGGGCTCGGCGCTGGCGTTCTACATCACGCTGCACGACGTGTTCTGGTGGATCGACAACCTGCAGCGGGACACCCGCGACACGATCTTCAGCTACGGCATCGGGCTGATCATCTACTTCGTCATCGCCTACATCCTCACGTGGGGAATGAACTGGCTGGAGGAGCGGGCCAAGCGTCGGCTCGGTCGCGGCACGAAGCCGCGGCTGCGTGACGTGTTCGGCCTCAAGCCCGGCGTCCCGACCGAGATCGCCCGCGTGAAGGGGGGTGTGGCATGAACGAGGAAGGCATCTGGAGCTGGGAGAAGGCCTGGGAGGTCCTGCCGAGCCTGCTGCGCGGCCTGGTGATCACCATCGAGGCGACCGTCGTCGGCATGGTGATCGCCTCGATCCTGGGGCTCTTCATCGCCCTGGCGATGCGCACGCCCAGCCGGTGGGTCCGCGGGCCGCTGCGGCTCGTCGTCGACTTCATCCGGATGACGCCGCTGCTGGTGCAGCTCGTCTTCGCGTGGTTGCTGCTGGTCGACGTGCCGCCGCTCGTCATCGGGTTCGGCGTGCTCGGCGTGCACTACGCGACTTACATGTCCGAGGTGTACCGCGCGGGCATCGAGGCCGTCCCGCCGGGGCAGTGGGAGGCCGCCACGGCCCTCAACCTGCCCAAGGGGCGCACCTGGTTCGCGATCATCCTGCCGCAGGCGATCCGCAAGACGCTGCCGGGCCTGGGGAACTACGCGGTCTCGATGTTCAAGGAGACGCCGTTCCTGTTCGCGATCACCGTGGTCGAGATGTACTCGGCCGCGCTGAACTTCGGCGCCAACACGTTCTCGTACATCGAGGCGTTGACGATGGTGGGCCTGCTCTTCCTGCTGGTGAGCTACCCGACCTCGCTGCTCGTGCGCCGGATGGAGACCCGCCTTGCCTGACCCGACGACCTCCGCAGGGAGCCAGACCATGACCACCACCTCGAACGGCACGCCCGCCATCGAGTTCAAGGACGTCGTCAAGCGCTTCGGCGACAACGTCGTGCTGGACAAGCTGAACTTCAGCGTCGCGAAGGGCGACCGCGTGACGCTGATCGGCCCGTCCGGATCGGGCAAGACGACGATCCTGCGCCTGCTCATGACCCTCGAGGAGGCGAACGGCGGGCTCATCCTCATCGACGGCGACCCGTACACGCACGAGTACAAGGGCACCAAGTGGGTCGAGATCCCGGAGAAGCGTCGCCGTCAGGTGCGCAAGCGGGTGGGGATGGTGTTCCAGCAGTTCAACCTGTTCCCCAACATGACCGTGCTGGAGAACATCATCGAGGCACCGGTCCACGTGCTCGGCAAGAGCAAGGCCGAGGCCGTCCAGCGGGCGGAGGAGCTGCTCGAGCAGGTCGGCATGACCGAGAAGCGGGACTTCAAGACGAACCAGCTCTCGGGCGGTCAGCAGCAGCGTGTCGCCATCGCGCGGGCGCTCGCCATGGACCCGGAGATCCTGCTGCTCGACGAGGTCACGTCGGCGCTCGACCCGGAGATCGTGGCCGACGTGCTCGGCGTGCTCCGGGAGATCGCCCGCACCACGGACATCACGATGCTGCTCGTGACCCACGAGATGCAGTTCGCCCGCGACGTCTCCAACCGGGTGCTGATGTTCGACCACGGCAGGATCATCGAGGAGGCAGACCCCGAGACGATGTTCACCAACCCCGAGCACGAGCGCACGCAGGAGTTCCTCAAGGCCGTGCTCGGGGGCTGACCCTCGACCCAGGGTGCCGAACAGGCGGTTGCTCCCGTTCTCACGCGTCACGGCGTGCCAGAACGGGAGCAACCGCCTGTTCGGCGTTCGGGTGCCGGCGTTCGGGGCTCGAGGGTCAGGACGCCGGGGTGGGTGCCGGCGTGGCGGCACCGTCCTGGGCGGAGCCCGGCGTCGACCCGGCGCCCTGCTCGGCGTCGGGCACGGTGGTGCCGGTCCCGGCGTCGGACCCGGTGTCCGTGCCCTCGTCGGTGCCGTCGCTGCCGTCGGAGGAGCCGGTGCCGTCGCCGGTGGTGCCGTCGCCCGAGCCGTCGGTGCCGGTGCCCGTGTCGGTGTCGGTTCCCGTGTCGGTGCCGCCACCCGTGCCGCCGTCGGTGGTCCCGCCGGTCGAGCCGTCCGTGGGCGTGTCGGTGCCGGTGGTGCTGTCCGGGGTGGAGCCGTCGGTCGGCTCGTCGGTCGTCCCGTCCGTGGTGCCGGTCGTGGACTCGTCCGTGCCCCGGTCGCCGGTGCCCGTGTCGTCCCCGGGGACGTTCGCCGGGTCCTCGGCGGGGCTGGTGGGCGTGGGCACGGTGGTCGAGCCGTCGGAGTCGGTGGACGTGCGGCTGATGCTCGTGCCGGAGCCCTCCTGGCCGCGCACGGCGTCGGACAGGGGCTTGCCGATGACCAGCTCGACGACCAGCACCACGCCCATGACGACGACGAACAGCGCCGCCGCCGACAGCGCCAGCACCTTCTTGGTGCCGTGCTTCTCCACGAAGCGCAGCCAGGCGTTGCGGGGCTCGGGCTCGTCGCCCTCGGGCACGGCGCCGTCGGCGGGTCCCCCCGCCGGGCTCTCGCCGTCCGCCGGCGCGAGCGCGGTGTCCTCGGCGCCGACCGGGCCCAGCGGTCGGGTCTCCCCGAGCGGCGCGGTGGCGTCGAGCGGGACGGTGCCGTCGGCGAGGGTCTCGGTGACGGATCGGCGCTCGACGGTCGGCGCGTCCGCGGCGTCCGAGGTGCTGACGACCGTGCCGTGTGCCGTCGTCGTCGTGCCGGAGACGCGCACGGCGGTGGTGCGCGACCGCACCGTGCCGGGTCCGGTGCGCGCGACGACCTTGGTGACCACGGGCTTGAGCTGCTCGTGCGTCTTCTCGATCGACCGGGTGTACAGGAAGTTGCCGATGACCGTGACGACGCTCGCCAGCCCCGCGCCGATGATGGTCCCGGCGACGCCGAAGAAGGACATCAGCACGGTGGCGCTGACCGCGGCGAGGGCGCTCGCCACCACCTGGGTGAGCGAGAGCCGGGTCGGGGCGGGGGCGCCCTTCTCGTCGTCGGGCGTGTCGTCGGCGGGGTCGCCGGGGGTGGAGGGGCGGGGGGAAGAGGTCACGGAACGTGGGTCCAGGTCGGGGGTCGTCGGTCCGACGCCCGCCGCACCCGCCGGCACGAGGGCCGCGCGCCGCGGGCTCCGGCGTCTGCCGCGGGCGTCCCCAGCAGCCTAGGCCGGGCGTGTGCAGGTCGCAGCGGGCCGTCGTGACCTGCCCCGAGAGGAAGCGCGAAGATCCTGTGACCCCGCAGGCCCGGACGTGTTGTGAGCGCGATTTCGGGGACTATCCGACTGCGGATAGTCCCCGAAATCGCGCTCACAACACGTCGGATGGGGGCGAGCTCAGGACGTGGCGGCCTCCGCCGCGGCGAGCAGGATGCAGGTGGCGACGCCGTCCATCGCGACGCGCACCTCCTCCAGCGGCGGCATGGTCGGCGCGAGGCGCAGGTTCCGGTCGTCGGGGTCGCGGTGGTACGGGAACGTGGCGCCGGCGGGCGTGAGCGCGATGCCGGCCTCCTTCGCGAGCTGCACGACGCGCGATGCCGTGCCGGGGAGCACGTCCACGGACACGAAGTACCCGCCGTCCGGGCGCGTCCAGGTCGCGACGCCGGCGTCGCCGAGGCGCTCGTCGAGGATGTCGACGACGGCGCGGAACTTGGGGGCGAGGATCTCCCGGTGCCGGCGCATGTGGGCGCGCACGCCCGCGGCGTCGCCGAAGAACTGGGCGTGCCGCAGGTGGTTGATCTTGTCCGGGCCGATGGAGCGGATGCCCAGGTGCTTCGTGAACCAGGCGACGTTGGCCGGCGACGAGGCGAAGAACGCGACCCCGGACCCGGCGAACGTGATCTTCGACGTCGACGCGTACAGCAGCACGCGGTCGGGGTTGCCGGCCTCGGCCGCCAGCTCGATGGCGTTCGCGGACTTCGCCTCGTGCTCCGTGAGGTGGTGCACGGCGTAGGCGTTGTCCCAGAAGATGCGGAAGTCGGGCGCCGCCGCGGGCATCGACACCAGACGGCGGGCGACGGCCTCCGAGACGACCGAGCCGTCCGGGTTGGCGTACGTCGGGACGACCCACAGGCCCTTGATCGTCGGGTCGTCGGCGACGAGCGCGGCGACCGCCTCCGCGTCAGGCCCGTCCGGCGTCATCGGCACGGTGACCATGCGGATGCCCAGCTCCTCGCAGATGGCGAAGTGCCGGTCGTACCCGGGCACGGGGCACACGAACGTGATCTGCTCCTCGCGCGACCACGGCCGCTCGGAGCCCGGCACGCCGAACAACAGCGCCTGCACCACCGTGTCGTACATCAGGGTGAGCGAGGCGTTGCCCTGCGCCAGCAGCTGGTCGACCGGCACGCCGAGCAGCTCGGCGAAGATGGCGCGCAGCTCGGGCAGGCCGGCGAGGCCGCCGTAGTTGCGGGTGTCCGTGCCGTCCGCGGCCGTGTGGCTGCCCTCGCCGGGCAGGGCCAGCAGCGGCTCGGAGAGGTCGAGCTGCTCGGCGGACGGCTTGCCCCGCGTGAGGTCGAGCTTCAGGCCGCGGGCCTGCAGCTCGGCGTACTGGCGGCGCAGGTCCTCGAGCCTCTCGGCGAGGCCGGCGGACGGGGTGGTGGACGACGGCGCGGTGGAACCCTCGGTGCTCACCCCACGGACCTTACCGGCCGCGGGTCGGCGGCGGCAGGGCGTCCCACGGCGGTGCCGCGTCCGCTCAGCGGCGGTCGAGCGCCCGGGCGAGGCGGCCCAGCGACAGGTGCATGAACACCCGCAGCGCGAGCCCGACCGGCAGGGCGGTGACGGCGCGGGGGAGCGGGCCGGCGAGCCAGGCCTCCTCCCACCACACGACGCGGCACCGTCCGACGTCCACGGGGACGACGTCGAAGCCGGCCTCGCCGTGCAGCACCGGCCCGAGCTTGCGCAGGCGGGTGCGCCCCACCCGCGACGCCGCCGTGGAGGGGCGTTCCAGCTGTTCCACGACCATCCGGTCGAGGACCACCAGGCGACCGAGGGCGCTGGCGGGGTCGCGCCGCGCCCCCGGGCCGCTCGCCATCGTGCAGCGGTCGCCCAGCTCGGGGCCGTGGCCGGCGGGGCCGTCGAGCCGGGTCGCGACCATCCAGCGGGGGTGGGTGCGCAGGTCCGCCACCCAGGCGAACGCCACGGAGGCCTCCACGGGGAGCACCCGCGCCACCTCGACACGACGGACCGGGGTCCCGGCGGCGGAGGTCACGAGCCCGCGTCCTCCGGCCCGCCCCCGCGCCCCTTGCGGTGCGGCAGCCACCGGCTCGGCGACGTCCGGCGGGCCGCGCCGAGGGCGCGGCGCGCGGGGACGCCGGCGCCCGGCTCGAGCACCGCCTCCACGACCCGGGGGAAGTGCTCGGGCGGCGGGCCGAACGCGCGTCGCGACTGCGTCACGACGCCGTGCCCGAGCGCCCGACCGCCCGTGACACCCACCACGAACCCGACGCCGAACGGCAGCAGCCGCCCGAGGGCGAGCGACCCCTGCTTGGCCACCTGCCGTTTGAGGAACTGGCGCGCCAGGGTCTTGTTGACGCGCTTGATCGTGGTCTGCGGCATGGACGTGAGCAGCACCTTGCCCCACGCGACGCTCGACCCGCCGATCGCGTTCTCCACGTCCTTCGCGCCCCGGTCGCCCAGCACGGTCGCGAGGAGCAGGGCACGACGGCGCGGCACGTCGTCGATCTCGATGCCGTGCACGTCCGCGACGGCCAGCGCGAACGCCGCCGAGGCCCCGAAGAACGTCGCGACGTCGCCCGTCGTGAGGGCCGTCGCCGCCGCCGTCCCGACCGTCGGGGCCGCGGCCGCCGCCCCCACGGCGCCGCCCGCCGTCGTCAGGAGGGCCAGGTACTCCTTCTCCAGGATGCGCACGATCCCGGCCGGGTCGGCCTCGGGGTTGCGTGCCCGCAGCCGGTCCACGTGCTTGTGGATCGCGGCCGACGGGATGGTCACGGCCTTGTCGAGGAGCGCGTCCAGCACCGGCGTCGGCCGGTACCGGGCCCACTCCTCGCGACGCGTGGCCGGGTCCCCGGCCTCGGCGACCGCGTCGCCGGGGCCGCCGCCCGGCCCGTCCGGGCGCACGACCTCGCCGCCCGCCGTCGGGCCCTCGCCGCTTCCGCCGCGCGCGGTCACGACGCGCGGTCCTCCGCGTCGCCCGCCGGCTGCTCGAAGACCGCCGGCGGCACCAGGGCGCCCGCCTTGAGGGTGCGCCCCACGGTGCAGGCCCGGTCGATGGAGCGCTGCGCCAGCAGCAGGGTCTTGTTGCGGGTGGCCTCGTCGAGGCCCGACAGGTCGATCTCGAAGCGCTCGGTGAGCACCGGGTACCGGTCCTCGTCCATGTCCTTCGCGTCCTCGACCCGGATCACGGCCTCGTACGCCTCGCCGAGCACCCGGGCGAACTTGGTGTCGCTGCTCATGCCCGCGCACGCGGCCAGCGCGACCTTGAGCAGCTCGCCCGGGGTGAAGACGGCGCCCGCCTCCACGGGACCGATCTCCACGCTGGCGCCGCGGGCGGTGTGCCCCCGGTAGGTGCGGGTGCCGGTGCGCTCCACCCACAGCGGGTCGGTGGGCGACGGCGTCACGGGGGCCGCGGCATCGGCCTCGGGGCCGGCGGCGGTGTCGGGCGCGGTGCTCTGGTCCGTCATGAGGCGATCCTCCCACTGGTCTCGCGATGGTCGCCCGGGGGTGTCCGGGCGGTCCGGAGGAGAACGTGCGGGGGCGGCGCGAGATTCCGGTGTGACCGGGATCACCGGGGCCCGCCTGTCACGGACCGTCGTCGTGCCCGGTCGAGAGGGTGTCGGGCGGTCACCGGGCCGCCCGCTCCGGAAGCACGGGGAGAGGACAGGCTCATGAAGATCGTGGTCGTCGGTGGTACGGGACTCATCGGGACGCAGGTCATCGCACAGCTCCAGCAGGCCGGGCACGAGGCGGTCGCCGCCGCGCCCAGCACGGGCGTGGACACCCTGACCGGCCGGGGCGTGGACGAGGCGCTCGCGGGCGCCGACGTCGTCGTGGACGTGTCGAACTCGCCGTCGTTCGCGGACGACGACGTGCTGCGCTTCTTCACGACGTCGACGCGCACCCTGCTCGACGCCGAGAAGCGGGCGGGCGTGCGGCACCATGTCGCGCTGTCGATCGTGGGCGCCGACCGCAACCCCGACTCGGGGTACCTGCGGGCCAAGGTGGCGCAGGAGGAGCTGGTCCGTGACGGCGGCGTCCCGTGGACGGTCGTCCGTGCCACGCAGTTCTTCGAGTTCGCCCCGCGGATCGCGGACGGCGCCGTGGTCGACGGCGCCGTACGCATCCCGCCCGTCGCGTTCCAGCCGATCGCGTCGGCGGACGTCGCGAGGTTCGTGGCCGAGGCGGCCGCGGCGGAGCCGTCCGGGGAGGTCGACGACGTCGCCGGCCCGGAGCGCGTCCGCTTCGACGAGTTCATCCGCGCCGCGATCGCCGGCGACGGCCGCGAGGTGGTGGCCGACCCCGCCGCCCCGTACTTCGGTGCGGTGCTGGCGGACGACTCGATCGTGCCGCAGGGCGACGCCCGGCTCGGAGCCGTGACGTACGCGGACTTCACCGCGGCGCACGCCACGGCATGACCGCCGTCGTCCGCCCGCCCCGCACTGCCCCTCCTGCCGGCGCGGGCGTACGTTGACCGCATGACGACGCACCCGCCCGCGCCGGAGCGCCCCGGCCCCCTCGTCGCGACCGAGGAGGCCGGGGCGCTCGACGCGTTCCTCGCGGTGCGGCCCCAGCTGTTCGGCATCGCCTACCGGATGCTCGGGAGCGTCGCCGAGGCGGAGGACGTCGTGCAGGACGCGTGGGTCCGCTGGCAGGGCACGGACCGGGCGACGGTCCGGAACCCGGCGGCGTTCCTCACGACCGTCACGACGCGCCTCGCGATCAACGCGGCGACCTCGGCCCGCGCGCGGCGCGAGACGTACGTCGGGCCGTGGCTGCCCGAGCCGGTGGACACGTCCGAGGACCCGGCGCTCGGCGCCGAGCGCGCCGAGGCCCTCGAGCTGGCCACGCTGCTGCTCATGGAGCGGCTCACCCCCGTGGAGCGGGCCGTGTACGTGCTGCGGGAGGCGTTCGGCTACCCGTACGGGCGGATCGCGGAGATCCTCGACCTCACCGAGGCGAACGCGCGCCAGCTCGCCCGGCGGGCCCGCGACCGGCTGGGCACGCGCGAGGCGGTGCCGGTCGACCCGGGCGAGCACCGGCGCCTGCTCGACGAGCTCGTGGCCGCCGCGCACGAGGGGGACCTCGCGCGCTTCGAGCGCTACCTGGCCGACGACGTCGTGGCGCGCCCCGACGGGGGCGGGCGGGTGCACGCGTCGCGCGTCGACCTCGTGGGCCTGGCACGGGTGTCGCTGTTCCTCGACAACGTGTGGCGCAAGTTCTGGAACGCCGGCACGGTGCGCGTCGTCGAGGCGAACGGCCTGCCGGCCGTCGTGGTCGACCTGGACGGCGCGCCGTTCGCGCTCCTCGCCCTCGACGTCGTCGACGGGCGGGTCGAGCACGTGTACGTCCAGGTCAACCCCGACAAGCTGGCGGGCTACGCCGCCGCGTCCTGACGTTCCTCGGCGTCGGCGTCGGCGTCGATGTCGGCGGCCGCGTCGTCGTCCGGTGCGGTCGCCGCGGCGAACGCGGCGCGGGGCGTCTGCACCGACGCGAGGGAGACGACGTCGCGCCCGAAGACCGCGGCGGTGAGCCAGACCGCGAGCACGCGGACCTTGCGCTCCCACGTCGGGATGGCGAGCACGTGGTAGCCGCGGTGCATCAGCCACGCGAGGCGGCCGCGGACCACGAGCCGGCCGGACTGGAAGATGCCGGAACCGAGCCCCAGGGTCGCGATCACGCCGAGGCTGCCGTGCACGTAGGGCCGCGTCGGGCGGCCGTGCAGGCTCGCGACGAGGTTGCGCGCCAGCCGGCGCCCCTGCCGGACCGCGTGCTGCGCGTTGGGCACGGCGAGCGCCCCGGGCCGCGCGACGGCGAGGTCGGGCACGGCGGCGCCGTCGCCCGCGGCCCACGCGTCGTCGACGGGGGCGTCGTCGGTGCCGACGCGCAGGTCGGGGCGCACGACGACGAACCCGCGGCGGTCCACCGGCAGGTCGGTGTGCGTCGCGACCACCGGGTTCGCGGCGTTGCCCGCCGTCCACACCAGCAGGCCCGACGCGAACGACTCGCCGCTCGAGAGGCGCACGACGCCGCCGGTCGCCGACTCCAGTCCCGTGCCGAGGTGCACGTGCGCCCCGCGCCGCTCGAGCTGCTCGACGACCCACCGCCCCGGGCGGTCGGTCACCTCCGGCAGGATCCGGTCGCTCAGCTCGACGAGGTGGAACCGCAGCTCGTCGGCGTCGATCTCGGGGTAGCGGGGGAGCAGGTCGTGCGCGAGCGACAGCAGCTCGGCGAAGCCCTCGACGCCGGAGAACCCGCCGCCGACGAACGTCACCGTGAGCAGCTGCTCCCGCTCCGGCCCGCGCGGCAGGCTCGCCGCCCGGTCGAACGAGGTCAGCAGCCGGTCGCGGATGGCGACCGCCTCCTCCACGTGCTTCATCCCGATCGCGTGCTCCGCGACGCCCGGCACGGGGAAGACGCGCGTCACCGCGCCCGCCGTCACCACGACCGTGTCGTAGGGCAGCCGGTACGGCTCGCCCGAGCGCGGCCGCACGACGACGACGCGGTCCGCGTGGTCGACGCGCACCACCGCCCCGTCGACCAGCCGCGTGCGGCGCAGGTGGCTGCGGTGGGCCACCGCCGCGTGCCGCGCCTCGACCGACCCGGCCACCACCTCCGGCAGGAACGGCTGGTACGTCATGTACGGGCGGGGGTCGACCAGCACCATCTCGACGTCCCCGTGCCGCAGCTCCCGCCGCAGGCCCTTCTCCAGCTCCCGGGCCGCCGTGAAGCCCGCGTAGCCGCCACCGACGATCACGATGCGTCGCATCACTGCCTCCTGTGCCGCGCCCGTCGGGCGCTCTCACCATGTCGACCGCGCGGCGGGACGCACCGTGACAGCTGCCGGGTGTGACGTCGGAGACGTCGGCGCGGCAGTTTCGGTTCGGCGCGGCAGTTCGAACTGCCGATCCGAGCCCGAACTGCCGCCGCGAACACCGGTCCGGACACCGGTCCGGGCGGCGCGACGACGCGCCGCGGCAGGGCCGCCGGGGGTGCCGGGAGGGTCGTAGGGTTGCCGCATGGCTGCGATCCCCACCCCGTACGAGGACCTCCTGCGCGAGGTGCTGGAGACCGGCACCCACAAGGAGGACCGCACCGGGACGGGCACGCGCAGCGTGTTCGGACGGCAGCTGCGGTACGACCTGCAGCAGGGCTTCCCGCTGATCACCACGAAGCGGGTGCACCTCAAGTCGGTGGCCTACGAGCTGCTGTGGTTCCTGCGCGGCGACTCCAACGTGCGCTGGCTGCAGGACCACGGTGTGACGATCTGGGACGAGTGGGCCTCCCCGGAGGGCGAGCTGGGCCCGGTCTACGGCGTGCAGTGGCGGTCGTGGCCGACGCCGGACGGGCAGCACGTGGACCAGATCGCGGGCGTGATCGACCAGATCAAGGTCAACCCGGACTCGCGCCGCCTCATCGTCAGCGCGTGGAACGTGGCCGAGCTCGCCGACATGGCGCTGCCGCCCTGCCACCTGCTGTTCCAGTTCTACGTCGCCGACGGGAAGCTCAGCTGCCAGCTGTACCAGCGCTCCGCCGACCTGTTCCTCGGCGTGCCGTTCAACATCGCGTCCTACGCCCTGCTCACCCACATGGTGGCCGCGCAGACCGGCCTCGAGGTGGGCGAGTTCGTCTGGACGGGCGGCGACTGCCACGTCTACGACAACCACGTCGAGCAGGTGCGCACCCAGCTCTCGCGTGAGCCCTACCCGTACCCGACGCTCCGCCTCGCGCCGCGCGACTCGATCTTCGAGTACACGTACGAGGACATCGAGGTGCTCGGCTACCAGCACCACCCGGGCATCAAGGCCCCGGTCGCCGTCTGACGCCGGCGGGCACGACGTGATCGGTCTGATCTGGGCCCAGGCGCGCGACGCCGCGGGCCGGCCCGTCATCGGGGCGTCCGGCGACATCCCCTGGCGCGTCCCCGAGGACTTCGCGCACTTCAAGGCGACGACGGCCGGCCACCCGGTCGTCATGGGCCGGCGCACCTGGGAGTCGCTGCCGCGCCGCCCCCTGCCCGGGCGCACCAACGTCGTCGTGACGCGGCAGGAGGGCTGGGCCGACGACGGCGCGGTGGCGGTGGGCTCGGTCGACGCGGCCCTGGCGCTCGGCGCCGCGGCCCCCGGCGGGGACGAGGTCTGGGTCATGGGCGGCGGCGAGGTCTACGCGGCGACGCTGGCGCTCGCGGACCGGCTCGTCGTCACCGAGGTCGACCTCGAGGTGGCGGGCGACGCGTTCGCGCCCGTCGTCGAGGCGCTGACCTGGGAGGTCGTCCACGACGGCGCGTGGGCGACGTCGTCCGGCCCCGGCGCGCTGCGCCACCGCGTGCGCACCTACGCCCGCCGCACCCGCACCGCGAGCTAGCTCCAGCCGCGCCGCGGTGGTCCGGACGACCGCGAGGTAGTGGACCAGGCCACTACCTCGGCGCAGATCGGACTACCTCGCCGCCGGTGGAACTACTTCGGCGCGGGGAGAACTACCTCGGCGAGCTTCGAACTACCTCGGCGTGCTCGGGCGCGGGATCCTGCGCCTCCGGCGGAGTCATGCCGGCCCCCGGCCGACTGTTGCATCACGATCTCGTCACCGATCGGTGGAAGGCGCTTGCCGTTTCCGGCACCCGTCCTGTACGTTTCCGAGAAACCGGTTACCGGCGCGTTTCACCGGGAGCGCGAACAGCTCGAGGAAGAGCAGAGGGGCACGCCAATGGTGGTTGTGACGAACGAGGGGACGGCGCGATGAGCGCGGTCACCGCCGCGAAGACCGCGGCGCCGACGACGCCGACGTCCGGCGGTGGCGCACCCGCGCACCCGCACGCACGCCGCAAGCGGGTGCCGGTGCTGTGGAAGCACAAGGCGCTCTACCTCATGGCCGTGCCGGGGATCCTGTACTTCATCCTCTTCAAGTACGCGCCCATGGGCGGGCTCGTCATCGCCTTCCAGGACTACCTGCCGTTCCTCGGCATCGGGGGCAGCCCGTGGGTCGGCTTCGACCACTTCGTGCGCTTCTTCTCCGAGGACACGTTCTACGTCCTGCTGCGCAACACCCTGATGATCTCGCTGGGGATGCTGATCTTCTCGTTCCCCGTGCCGGTGATCCTGGCGCTGCTGCTCAACGAGGTCCGCACGAAGTGGTTCCAGCGCAGCATCCAGTCGGTGATCTACCTGCCGCACTTCCTGTCGTGGGTCATCGTCGTCTCGATCTTCTACGTGCTGCTCACGACCGACGGCGGGTCCGTCAACAACCTGCTGGTGTCGTGGGGCTTCGACCCGATCCCGTTCCTCACCGATCCCGACTGGCTCCGGCCGATGTACATCTTCCAGGAGATCTGGAAGGGCGCCGGCTGGGGAACCATCGTCTACCTCGCCGCGATGACCGCGGTCGACGTCCAGCTCTACGAGGCATCCGAGCTGGACGGCGCGGGCCGGCTGCGCCAGGCCTGGCACATCACGCTGCCGGCCATCCGCCCCACCATCATCGTGATGTTCATCCTCGCCATCGGCGACTTCCTCGAGCTCGGCTTCGAGCACATGTTCCTCGTGATGAACTCGCTGAACCGCGACGTCGCCGACATCTTCGACACCTACGTCTACACGGCGGGCATCGAGAACGGGCAGCTCAGCTACGCGGCCGCCGTCGGCCTGTTCAAGGGTCTCGTCGGCCTGATCCTCGTGGTCTTCGCCAACCGCCTCGCCAAGCGGTTCGGCGAGGAGGGCGTCTACTGATGTTCTCCTTCGAGGGCTTCGTCCGGATCGACGCGATCTGTCGCGGGATCTTCCGCGTCGCGTACCTGGGCGTGCTGTGGCTGGCGACGACGGTCCTCGGGCTCGTCGTGCTCGGGTTCGGCCCGGCGTCGTACGCGACGGCGAAGTCCATGGACCGGTGGCTGCGGCACGGCGAGACGCCGCCGATCGCCCGCACGTTCCTGGCCGACGTCCGCGAGCGGACGCGCGAGGCGATGCTCGCCGGCTGGGTGGTCCTCGCCGCGGGGGCCGTGATCGTCACCAACGTCTTCCTCGCCCCGACGTGGATCCTGCAGGCGGTCAACGTGCTGGCGCTCCTGGTGCTGGGCGTCGCCACCGCCTACGTCTTCCCCGTCATGGCCGCCACCGAGATCCCCACCACGCGGCGCCGGTTCGCCGCGGCGCTGCTGCTCGGCTTCGGCTCGCTGCACTGGACCATCATCGGAGCGGCCGCCGTCGGCGTCGCCTGGTGGCTGCTGTGGACGTTCGCCACCCCGCTGCTCCTGCTGTTCGGGGCCGGCCTGCCGGCGTTCGTCGTCGGTCTGGTCACCCGCATCGTCTTCCGCCCGCTGGAGGAGCCCGCCGAGGCCCCGGGGCAGACCCACCGTTCCTTGCACCACCAGATGATCGCGCCTGCGACGGAGCAGGTGTCATGAGAGGAGCAGTACCCATGCGCAAGACCCTGTTCGCCAAGGGCGCGGCCGCGGCGGCGGTGACCGCTCTCGCGCTCACTGCCTGCGGCAGCAACGGTTCGGGCGACGCCGACGGCGGCGAGGCCGACGACAGCCCGATCACGTGGATGTCGATGCTGCACACCCCCGTGACGCCCGACGAGGACGGCCCGATCCAGACCGCCCTGGAGGAGTACACCGGCCAGGAGTTCAAGATGCAGTGGGTCCCGGACGCGTCGAAGGAGGAGAAGATCAACTCCGCCCTCGCGTCCGGCCAGCTCGCCGACATCGTGTCGCTGACGGTCACCGACAGCACCACCGTGCGCCAGGCCCTCAAGGCCGGGCAGTTCTGGGACGTCGAGCCGTTCCTCAAGGAGTTCCCGAACCTCGCGAAGATCGACCCGCAGACGCTGGACGCGGCCCGCCTGGACGGCACGCTCTACGGCGTGCCGTTCCAGAAGATCAAGACCCGCTACGGCGTGGTGATCCGCCAGGACTGGCTGGACAACCTGGGCCTGGAGGTGCCGCACACGATCGAGGACCTGGAGAAGGTCGCGGTCGCGTTCGCCAAGGACGACCCGGACGGCAACGGCAAGGACGACACCACCGGCTTCATCGACCGCGAGGAGAGCTTCCTCGTCGGCTTCCGGTCCCTGACCGGCTACTTCGGTGCCGGCGACAAGTTCTCCGTGGACGACTCGGGCCAGGTGCAGGCCGCGTTCGCCAGCGACGAGTTCAAGCAGGCGATGGAGTGGTACCGCGGCGTGTACGAGCAGGGCGCCGTGAACCAGGAGTTCGTCACCGTCCAGAAGACGAACCAGCAGGACGCGATCGCGCGCGGCAAGGGCGGCATCGTCGTCACGGGCCTGTTCGAGGCGAAGAACTACATGGCACTGGCGGAGAGCGCCGACCCGAAGACGCCCATGAAGTGGGCGCTCGTCAACGACATCACGCACGACGGCCAGCCGCACCACATCATCACCGACACCGGCGGCGGCATGGGCGGCTGGCTCGCCCTGCCGAAGTCCGAGGTGAAGGACGAGGCCGAGGTCAAGAAGGTGCTCGGCTTCATCGACAAGCTGCTCGACGAGGAGCCGTTCGGCCTCATGACGAACGGCGTCGAGGGCGAGCACTACTCGATCGACGGCGACGGCGTCGTGACGATCGAGGACCAGACCGCCTGGGAGCAGGAGGTGCAGCCGTACTCGTCGTCGCGCCCCTCGGAGAAGGTGACCGTCTTCAAGAGCTCGGCGCCGTACGTGGACGAGGCCAACGAGAAGATGGCCGCGCAGGAGCCTGACGCCGTCATCAACCCGACCCAGTCGCTGAGCTCGGAGACCTTCGACCGCCAGTGGTCGACGATCGAGGACAAGGCCATGGACGCCTACAACCGCTACCTCACGGGCCAGCTCGAGATGGCGGACTACGAGGCCGTCGTCGAGGACCTGCGCGGCCAGGGCCTGGACGACATCGAGGCGGAGTTCACCGCGGCCTACGCCAAGGTGAACGGCTGACCGTCCCCGACGTCGTGAGCGGGCGTCTGGCCCCGTTTCGGTCCCCGAGGTGGGCCAGACGCCCGCTCACCACCCCACGCACCACCGAGAGGCCACACGTGCACACCCTCGACGACACCCTCGCGACGACCACCCTGCAGGCCGCGATCGACGACGCCGCCGCGGCGGGCGGCGGCACCGTCGTGGTGCCCGCCGGGACCCACCGCACGGGCGCGCTGCGCCTGCGCTCGCACGTCGAGCTGCACCTCGAGGCGGGCGCACGCCTCGAGTTCGTGCCCGACCCCGCGCTCTACCCGCCGGTCGAGGCGCGCTGGGAGGGGGCCAGCTCCACCATCCACCAGCCGTGCCTGTACGCGTACGGCGAGACCGACGTCGCGATCACCGGCCGCGGCACGATCGACGGCGGCGGCGCTGCCTGGTGGGACACGTTCCGCCACGACCGCGGCTCGCTCGCCCACCCGCGGCCCACGCTCGTCGGGATCCACGAGTGCACCACGGTGACGATCCGCGACGTCACGCTCACGAACTCCCCGGCCTGGACCGTGCACCCGCTGCTGTGCGAGGACGTGAGCGTGTCGGGCGTGCGGATCCACAACCCCGCCGACTCGCCCAACACGGACGGCATCAACCCGGAGTCGTGCCGGAACGTGCGGATCAGCGACTGCCACATCGACGTCGGCGACGACTGCATCGCGATCAAGGCCGGCACGGAGCGCACCGCCGAGCGCGTGCCGTGCGAGAACATCACGATCACCGGCTGCACGATGGTGCACGGCCACGGCGGCGTGGTGCTCGGCAGCGAGATGAGCGGTGGCATCCGCAACGTCGTCATCACCGGGTGCGTGTTCTCCGGCACCGACCGCGGGATCCGGCTCAAGTCGCGCCGCGGGCGCGGCGGCGTCGTCGAGGACGTCCGCGTGACGAACGTGATCATGGACGGCGTCCTGTGCCCGTTCGTGATCAACCCCTTCTACTTCTGCGGGCCGGACGGCAAGGAGCCCTGGGTCGCCGACCGGTCCCCGCACCCGGTGGACGAGCGCACCCCGGCGTTCCGCCGGATCCACCTGGCCCACGTCACCGCCCGGGGGGTGCACGCCGCGGCGGCGCACCTGTACGGGCTGCCCGAGGCGCCGCTGAGCGAGATCACCCTCGACGACGTCGCGATCTCGTTCGCCGAGGACGCCCGGCCGGGCGTGCCCGCGATGGCGGCGGGCGTCGACGCGGTGGCGCGGGCGGGCATCCGCGTCGGGTACCTGGCCGACTCCGCGTTCACCCGGGTGCGGGTGGTGGGGGCGGTCGGGCCCGAGGTGACGGCCGAGGCGAGCCCCACGCTGCGGCTCACCGACGTGACCGGCCGGATCGAGCGGGACGACACCGACGTCTCCCGCACGTCGAGCACGCCTGCGACGGAGCAGGCGGCAGGAGAGGAGCACCCCGCATGAGGAAGAACGTGTTCGTCAAGGGAGCGGCCGCGGCCGCGGTGGCCGCGCTCGCGCTCACCGCCTGCGGCAGCAACGGTTCGGGCGACGCCGACGGCGGCGACGCCGGGGGCCCCATCACGTGGATGGCGACGCTGCACACGCCCGTGACCCCGGACCAGGACGGGCCCATCCAGACCGCGCTGGAGGAGCACACCGGCGAGGACCTCAAGATCCAGTGGGTGCCGGCGGCGTCGTCGGCCGAGAAGCTCAACGCGGCGCTCTCCTCGGGTGCGCTCGCCGACATGGTGTCGATGGCGCCCGTCGACAGCTCGACGGTGCGTCAGTCGCTGAAGTCGGGGATGTTCTGGGACGTGGAGCCCTACCTCAAGGAGTTCCCGAACCTGGCGGAGATCGACGCGCAGACGCTGGACGCGGCCCGCCTGGACGGCACGCTCTACGGGGTGCCGTTCCAGAAGATCAAGGCGCGGTACGGCGTGGTGATCCGCCAGGACTGGCTGGACAACCTGGGCCTGGAGGTGCCGCACACGATCGAGGACCTGGAGAAGGTCGCGGTCGCGTTCGCCAAGGACGACCCGGACGGCAACGGCAAGGACGACACCACGGGCTTCATCGACCGCGAGGAGAGCTTCGACCTCGGATTCCGGTCCCTGTCGGGGTACTTCGGCGCCGGCGACGACTTCGAGGTGGACGACGCAGGGCAGGTGCGCTCGACGCTCGACGGCGACGCCTTCAAGCAGGCGATGGAGTGGTACCGCGGCGTGTACGAGCAGGGTGCCGTGAACCAGGAGTTCGTCACCATGCAGAAGACGAACCAGCAGGACGCGATCGCGCGCGGCAAGGGCGGCATCGTCGTCACGGGCCTGTTCGAGGCCAAGGGGTACCTCGCTCTCGCGCAGGACGCGGACCCGGAGACGCCGATGAAGTGGGCGCTCGTCAACGACATGACCTTCGAGGACGTGCCGCGCCGGATCCTCACCGACACCGGCGGCGGCCTCGGCGGCTGGCTGTCCTTCCCCAAGTCCGAGGTGAAGGACGAGGCCGAGCTGAAGAAGGTGCTCGGGTTCGCGGACAAGCTGCTCGACGAGGAGGCGTACGGCCTCATGACCAACGGCGTCGAGGGCACCCACTACTCGATGGACGCCGACGGCGTCGTGACGATCGAGGACCAGACCGCCTGGGAGCAGGAGGTGCAGCCGTACTCGTCCTCGCGTCTGTCCGAGAAGGTCGTGACGTACAAGAGCACCGAGCCGTACGTCGACGAGGGCAACGAGAAGATGCTCGAGAACGAGGAGTACGCCGTCGTGAACCCGGCGCAGTCGCTGTCGTCCGAGGCGTACGACCGGCAGTGGACCACGGTGCACGACGCGGCCAAGGACGCCTACAACAAGTACGTCGTGGGCCAGATCGAGATGGCGGACTACGAGGCCGCCATCGAGAAGCTGCGCGGCCAGGGTCTGGACGACATCGAGCAGGAGCTCACGGCCGCCTACGCCGAGGTGAACGGCTGACATGGCCATGACCGAGACGCCCGCCCGCCGCGACGCCGCGCCCGAGCCCGGCGAGCCCGCGGCCCCGCTCCGGCGCACCGTCGAGCTCTGGCTGGCCGGGGTGGCGGCGGCCCTGACGACGCTCTCCCTCGGCGCGTTCACCGTCGTGGTGAACGGCGTCGACGAGGCGACGTTCGCCGACACCCTCTACCCGCTGCTCGCCGACGGCGGCGTCGCCGGCGCCGCGGGCGTCCCGGTCGAGACCGCCTACGAGGCCACCCGCACGCTCGCGGCGTGGTTCAGCTTCACCGTGCCGTTGGTGCTCGGGCTCACCGTCGTCGGCTTCGCCCTGGCGCGCCGCCGCCCCGGGCGCCGCTCGACGGGGTGGTGGTTCCTCGCCGCCGGGCTCGTGTGCCTCTTCGGCAGCCAGCTCCTGCTCTACCCGATCGCCTTCGGCTTCTTCGTCGCCGCCGGGCTCTTCGCCCTGCGCGCGACCGACCAGCATTCCGACCAGCCCCACACCGGGAGTTCCACATGAGCAAGATCGCCGCGGCCCCCACCGCCGTCGGGCCCCTCCGCAGCACGGGTCGGGCCCGCAAGCCCTCGGTCGGGGTGCGCGTCTTCCAGGTCGTCAACGCGATCGTCCTCACGGGCTTCGCGCTGCTGTGCCTCATCCCGTTCCTCAACGTGCTCGGCAGCTCGCTCGCCACCCCCGGCGAGATCGCCACCCGGCCGTTCATCCTGATCCCGCAGACGTTCACGCTCGACGCGTACCGGTACATCCTGTCGACGTCGACGATCTTCCAGGCGATGGGCGTGTCCGTCATCGTCACCGTGGGCGGCACGTTCCTCAGCCTGCTGGTCACCGCGCTCATGGCGTACGCGCTGTCCAAGCGGTACCTCAAGGGCCGGCGGGTGATCAACTTCCTCGTCGTGTTCACGATGCTGTTCAGCGGCGGCATGATCCCCACGTTCATCGTGGTGCAGAAGCTGGGGCTCATCGACTCGCTGTGGTCGCTGATCCTCCCGGTGCTGATCAACGCGTTCAACTTCGTCATCATGCGCAGCTTCTTCCAGGGCATCCCCGACAGCCTGGAGGAGGCGGCTCGCATCGACGGCTGCTCGGACCTGGGCGTGTTCCTGCGGATCGTGCTGCCGCTGTCGCTCGCGTCGATCGCGACCATCGGTCTCTTCTACGCCGTCTACTACTGGAACACCTACCAGTCCGCCATCCTCTACATCAACGACTCGGAGAAGTGGCCCATCCAGGTGCTGCTGCGCCAGATCGTCATCGTCGCGTCCGGAATGAACGCGGACGAGGGCTCCGTCGACGTCGTACCGCCCGCCCAGTCGGTGAAGATGGCCGTGATCTTCGTGGCGACGCTGCCGATGCTGCTCGTGTACCCGTTCATCCAGAGGTTCTTCGTCAAGGGCGCCCTGATCGGCTCGGTCAAGGGCTGAACCGAGGCGCCGCGCACGACGAAGGGCGGGAACCCTCCCCGGGGTTCCCGCCCTTCGTCGTGCGCGGCCGGTCAGCGCGTGCGGGCGTAGGCCGCGTGGAACGTCCAGCCCGTGGCGAGCGTCTCGCCGAAGCCCTGCGACTGGACGGCGAGGGTGCCGTCGGCGGCGAGAGCGAGGCGGAGCCGCAGCGTGGCCAGCTCGTCGCCGTGCGTGCCCGCGCGCACGTCGAGGGTGCCCGGGGCGGACCAGCCCGCGGTGACGACCGCAGGCTCCCCGCCCACCCGGGTCGACAGCGGGCCGGTGGTCTCGAGCGGGATCGACCAGCCGTCGGACGACGCGACGGTGCCGCCGTCGCCCGTGACGGCGAGCGTCAGCTCCGCCGGTCCGGCGCCGGGGGTGCGGGTGGCCCACGTGCCGTCCAGCGGGCGCGCGTGCGCGGCGTCGTGCCGCGGCGCCGGCCAGGGAAGGTCGACGGGGTCGCCCGCCGGCACGCGTGCCTCCCCGCTTGCCTCCGCGCCTGCCTCCCTGGCACCCGCCAGGTCGCGCGCGGGCCCGACGAGCTGGTCGAGGACGAGGTCGAGCAGCTTCTGGTCGCCGCTCGCCGCGGCCTGGGAGTCGGCCGTGACGACCACGGTGACCTCCCGCTCGGGGTCGCCGTAGACGATCTGCCCGCCCAGGCCGAACATCAGCCAGCCGCCCGTGGGCGGCAGCCAGAGCTGGTACCCGTACGACGCGCGGAACGGCGCGCCCCACGTCTGGGTGGCGGGTGACGACTGCGGCGACGTCGCGGCGGCGAGGTAGTCCGCGGGGAGCAGCTGTGCGCCCTCGTGCAGGCCGCCGTTGTTCAGCAGCCGGGCCAGCAGCACCAGGTCGTCGGGGGTGCAGATCAGGCCGGAGCCGCCGTGGCTGAACCCGTCCGGACCGGGCAGGAAGCGCAGGCCGGCCGAGACGCCGAGGGGGTCGAGCACGCGCGGGCGCAGGTAGTCGGCGAGGGATCCGCCGGTGGTCCGCTCCACGAGCGCGGCCAGCGTGTACGAGGCGCTGGTGTCGTAGGTGTACAGCGTGCCCGGCGGGTGCGTGGGCTCGACGCGGAAGTACGACTCCAGCCAGCCGCCCTCGCGCACCTTGTACGTCGTCGAGCGGTGCGGGCCGACCATCGCGAGCATGTGCCGCAGCGTCGTGGCCGCGAGCCAGGGGTGCACGGTGCGGCCGTCGACCAGGTCGGGGAAGTGCTCGACGACCGGGTCGTCGAGGTCGAGCCGGCCCTCCGCGGCGAGCAGACCGACCGCCAGCCCGGTGACGGTCTTGGAGACGGAGTACATCCGCTGGGGGACGTCCGGCCCGCGGGTCGCAGCAGCGGCGGCGGCGAGCCGGTCGCCCCCGACGCGCACGTCGACGGTGTGCAGGGCGATGTCGTGCGCGGCGGCGCGCTCGACGAGAGGGTGCAGCTCGATCATCCGGCCAGCCTAGTAACCGCTTTCCCGCCTGACCAGGGCCCTCGCCGGGCGGATCTCACCGCACGACGAGGGCCCGGGCCGCGCGGCTCAGGTCAGGTCGCGGACGGCGGCGTACTGCTCGCGCACCACCGGGCGCGGGTCGGCGGCCAGCGTCGTCGCGACCGTCGTCGACCAGGACGGCGCGCCGGCTGCCGGGTCCGTCGCGGCCGCGAGGACCCACGCGGCCTGGCGCGCGGCGCCGTCGGCCACGTACTCGCCCGGCTCGGGCACGCCGATCGCGAGCCCGAAGACCTGCGTGGCCACCTGCTGCACGGCGGGGGACTGCGCGGCGCCGCCGATGAGCATGACGCGCTCGATCGGCACGCCCTGGGCGCGCAGCGCGTCCAGCCCGTCGGCGAGGCCGCAGAGCATGCCCTCGACGTACGCGCGGGCGAGGTGCTCCCGCGTGGACGTGGCGAGCCGGACGCCGTGCAGCGTGCCCGTCGCGTCGGGGCGGTTGGGGGTGCGCTCGCCCTCGAGGTACGGCACGAGGACGAGGCCGTCCGCGCCGGGCGGCGCCGCGAGGGCGAGGTCCGCCAGCTCGTGCACGTCGACGTCGAGCACCGTGCGGGCGGCGTCGAGCACGCGCGCCGCGTTGAGGGTGACGGCGAGCATGAGGGCGTTGCCGGTGGCGTCGGCGAACCCGTTGATGGCGCCGGAGCCGTCCGCCGTGCGCGACGGGGCCACCGCCGAGACCACTCCCGAGGTGCCGATCGAGATCGCGATGTCGCCGGGGGTCATGCCGAGCGCGAGGGCCGCGGCGGCGTTGTCGCCGGCGCCGGGGCCGATCAGCGCGCCCCCCTCGACGTCTGCGCCGGCCACCGAGGCGTGGGCGGTGCCGCCCGACTCCGCCGGGCCCAGGACGCGGGGGAGGGCGACGTCGTCGCGCCCCAGGGCGAGCCGCAGCAGGTCGGGGCGGTAGGCGCCCGCACCCGACTCCGCCTCGGCGTCGTAGTACCCGGTGCCCGACGCGTCCGAGCGGTCGGTGACCAGGGCGTCGAGGCGCGGCCCGAGGGGCGACTCGCCCTCCGGTCCGTAGCCGG
This sequence comes from Isoptericola sp. NPDC019693, assembly GCF_044389085.1. NCBI lineage: Bacteria > Bacillati > Actinomycetota > Actinomycetes > Micrococcales > Promicromonosporaceae > Isoptericola > Isoptericola sp. NPDC019693. The sequence goes on from NZ_JBIRXP010000002.1 coordinate 455,963, forward strand.
CGATGCGCCAGCTCAGCCAGTCGTGGGGGAGCGCGACGGCGGCGACGCGCGCGGCGTTCTCGGGCTCGGCGTCGCGCAGCCAGCGCAGCTTGGTGACGGTGAGGGAGGCGACGAGGACCGACCCGACGGCGTCGGCCCAGGCCTGCGCCCCGGCCTCGCGGTCGCCGTCGCCGAGCTCGGCGATCAGGTCCTCGGCCGCGGCCGCGGAACGCGTGTCGTTCCACAGGATCGCGTCGCGCACCACGCGGCCCTCGGCGTCGAGCGCCACGAGGCCGTGCTGCTGCCCGCCGACGGCGACCGCCGCGACGTCGTCGAGGCCGCCGGCCTGCTTCGAGGCGGCGAGGAAAGCGTCCCACCAGTGCTGCGGGTCGATCGACGTGCCGTCGGGGTGCTTCGCGGTGCCGGACCGCACGAGGCGACCGGTCTCGGCGTCGCGCACGACGATCTTGCAGGACTGCGTGGAGGTGTCCACGCCGGCGACGAGGGGCATCGTTGCTTCCTTCTCAGGTCCGGGGTGTTGTGGGCGCGATTTCGGGGACTATTCGCGACCGAATAGTCCCCGAAATCGCGCCCACAACAGCTCGCGGTGGCTCCGGGGGACACGCCTGGGACGGG
>NZ_JBIRXP010000002.1:456587-511601 GCF_044389085.1 Isoptericola sp. NPDC019693
GTCTTCTCGCGGGGGGGGGGGTTGGGGGCGGCTTTTGGGGCGAACCCCCCCCCCCCCCCCCCCCCCCACCCCCCCCCCCACAACACCGGGCGGGTGGGTCGGCCGGGTCAGCCGATGAGGTGACGCAGCGCGAGCTGGTGCAGTCGCACCAGACCGTAGTCGCGCTCCGCGACCGCGTCGATGTCGACGTCCTCGTAGGCGGAGCGGTCGGCGAGGAAGGCGTCGAACGACTCGCCCTCGGCCAGGGTGGGCTCGCCCAGCTCGAAGATGCCGGCGTGCTCGAACGCCTTCTGCACCTCGGCGTCCTCGCGGTACGCCTTCGACTTGGCGGCGAGCATGTCGTAGGTCTCCATGTTCGCCTTGGCCGACTCCCACACGCCGTCGAGGTACTCGGTGCGGCTGGGCTTGTAGTCGAAGTGGCGCGGGCCCTCGTAGCGCGGGCCGCCGTTGGGGAAGCCGTTCTCGAGCATGTCGACCGTGAAGAACGCGCTCAGCAGGTCGCCGTGGCCGAAGACCAGGTCCTGGTCGTACTTCGGGCCGTGCTGGCCGTTGAGGTCGATGTGGAACAGCTTGCCCGCGTACAGCGCCAGCGCGAGGCCGTGCGTGTAGTTGAGGCCGGCCATCTGCTCGTGGCCCGTCTCCGGGTTGAGGCCCACCATGTCGCCGTTGTCGAGCGTGTCGATGAGGGCGATGGCGTGGCCGATGCTCGGCAGGAAGATGTCGCCGCGGGGCTCGTTGGGCTTGGGCTCCAGCGCGATGCGCAGGTCGTAGCCCTTCTCCTTGATGTAGGCGGCGACGGTGTCGATGCCCTCCGCGTACCGGGCGTGCGCGGCGTGCAGGTCCTTGGAGTTGTCGTACTCCGTGCCCTCGCGGCCGCCCCACATGACGAACGTCGAGGCGCCCATCTCGGCGGCCAGGTCGACGTTGGTCAGCACCTTGCGCAGGCCGTAGCGGCGCACCGTGCGGTTGTTCGAGGTGAACGCGCCGTCCTTGAAGATCGGGTGCGTGAAGGTGTTGGTGGTGACCATCTCGCAGACGAGACCGGTCTCCTCGGAGGCCTTCTTCACCGCGTCGATGTGCTTCTGGCGCTCCGCGCCCTCGGCGCCGAACGGGAAGACGTCGTTGTCGTGGAACGTGAAGCCCCAGGCGCCGAGGTCGGCCAGCTTGCGGATCGACTCCGCGGGGTCCAGGTCCGGGCGCGTGGCGGTGCCGAACGGGTCGTTGGCCGGCCAGCCGACGGTCCACAGGCCGAAGGAGTACTTGATGTCGCTCACGGATCTCTCCTCGTCGAGTTTTGTTGTACGGCTGAACTATTGCGCGTCGCTGGGCTAGAGTCAACACGTGCCAGCCACCTCGACGACGACGCCCGCAGCGGCGCCCCGCGTGCCCGACGGCGGGGCCGCGTCGCGTCAGCACACCCTCCGCGAACGGAACCTGCGCCTCGTCGCCGCGGCCGTGTTCGAGGCCTCCGCACCACCGTCGCGCGCCGACGTCGCCGCCGCCACCGGCCTCACCCGCGCCACCGTCTCGACCCTCGTCGACCGGCTCGTCGCCGGGGGGCTCGTGGCCGAGCTGCCGCCCGTCGCGGCGCAGCGGGCCGGACGCCCGGCCGTGCCGCTCGTGCCCGCCGGCCGGTCCGTCGTCGGGCTCGGCCTCGAGGTGAACGTCGACTACCTGGGCGCCCGGGTCCTCGACCTGGTGGGCGACGTCGTCGCGGAGCGGGTCGTGACCGGGTCGATGCACGACTCGGACCCCCGCGAGGTGCTCGCCCGGCTCCGGGGCCTCGTCGCCGACGTGGTCGCGGAGGTCGAGGCCGGCGGTATGCGCGTGGCCGGTGCGCGGCTCGCGCTGCCCGGGCTCGTCGACGTGCGTGGCGGGCGGCTGGAGGTGGCGCCCAACCTGGGCTGGTCGTCCGTCGAGCCCGTGCCCGAGCTCGACCTGCGCACCGGTGACGGTCGGGTGCTCGACGTCGAGGTGGCGAACGAGGCCAAGCTCGCCGCCCTGGCCGAGCTGGCCGGCGACGTCCCGAGCTCGTTCCTCTACGTCTCCGGCGACGTCGGCGTCGGCGCCGGGATCGTCGTCGACCGGCACCTGTTCCTGGGGGAGCGGGGCTGGAACGGCGAGATCGGGCACGTCGTCGTCGACCCCGCCGGCCCGCGCTGCTCGTGCGGCGCCACCGGCTGCCTCGAGCAGTACGCCGGCAAGGAGGTGCTGCTCCGGGGCTCCGGGCTGCCGTCGTCGGCACCCGTGCACGCGATCGTCGACCTGCTGCGCGCCGGCGACGACGCCGCCCTCGACACCGTCCGCCGCGCCGGCCAGGCGCTCGGCGCCGCGCTCGCCACGTTCGTCAACCTCGTCGACGTCTCCACCATCGTGCTCGGCGGCGCGTACGCCGAGCTGTTCGGCTGGGTCGGCCACGTCGTCGAAGGGGTGGTGGAGGAGCGCGCCCTCGCCGCGCCCTTCGCTCCCGTCGACGTCCGCCCCGCCGCCGCCGGCCCGCACGCCGCCCTCACCGGCGGAGCGCGCGAGGTGCTGCGGTCGGTCGTCGCCGACCCGGCGCGCTGGGTCTGACGTCGGGTGGCCTCCGTCGGTGAACGCGTCGCGGCGGCAGTTCGTGCTCGGCGCGGCAGTTCGAACTGCCGACGTGAGCGCAAACTGCCGCCGCGAGCGACGGGCGGTCGTCGGCGGCGCGCGAAGCGGGCGCTAGGCTGTGGGTCGCCCTCTTCGTCGAAGGCGCCGGCGCTTGTAGCTCAGTGGATAGAGCAACCCTCTCCTAAAGGGTAGGTCGGAGGTTCGAATCCTCTCAGGCGCACTTAGGTCAAGCTTGAGCAATGTGGCCAGGTCGGAAGTTCGCGCCGCTGCGAGGCCTCGGCCGACCGAGCGGGCTTACGCTGACGTCGTGGCCTCCCCCGACGCCGAACCGACCCTCGACTCCGCGGACCCGGCGGAGCAGTTCGCCGCCTACCTCGACCACTACCGCGCGGTGGTGGCGCGCAAGCTGGACGGTCTGACCGGCGACCAGCTGCGCTCGAGCGTGCTGCCGTCGGGCTGGACGCCGCTGGAGCTGCTGACGCACCTGGTGCACATGGAGCGACGGTGGTTCGTCTGGGGGTTCCTGGGGGAGCAGGTCGCGCATCCCTGGGGCGACAACGTCGACGACGCCCCGGGCGGTCGGTGGCACGTGTCCGACGACGTGACTCTCGTCGACCTGGTCGCCGCGCTGCACGACGGCGGCACGCGCACGCGCGACATCCTGGCGAGTCACGACCTCGCCGAGCGGGCCGCCGTCGGCGGCCGGTTCGCGCCTGGCGGCGACAACCCGCCCACGCTGCTGTGGATCTGTTTCCACGTGCTGCAGGAGTACGCGCGGCACACGGGCCACCTCGACGTCGTGCGCGAGCTGGCGGACGGCGAGACGGGAGAGTAGGCAGCACTTGCCACTACACAACCTCTTTCCGCATGGGAAAGTAGTTGCTAGCCTCGCGCCCATGACGGACGACCCCGCGCCGCGCCCCGCCGAGGCCGCCGCCCTGCTCGCGCAGGCCGAGCAGGTCGCGCTCGTCAGCCGGTCCGATCGGGTGGCCTGGACGCTGTTTGCCGTTGGCATCGGCGTGTTGTGGGGAGGGTTCTCCTTCGCGCGTCAGACCCTCCCAGGGTTGGGCGATGCGCCATGGCCGTACCTCGCGGTGGCCGCGGTGTTCGCCGGGCTCGTGCTGCTGCTGTGGTGGGCGATCGACGGGCGTTCGCGGACCACCCCGCACATCGGGTGGATGACCCGCATGTGGCCCGGCCCACTGCCGCTGCTCATGTATGTGCCCGCTGACCTCGTCGTCCACAACGGCGGACTCGACCCGACCGGCCCGGTCGTGATGGCATGCGTCGCCCTCGCTGCGGCGATGCCGTGCCTCGCCGCGGCGCATCGCATCTGGTGGAACGCCTGGATCCCGGGAAGGGGAGAGCGATGACCGGTCCGACGGCGCAACAGGCGAGCGCGTACCTGGAGCGGGCGGACGAGGTCGCCCTTGAGGACGACCGGGCCCGCCGCGTGCACTCGCGGGTCTCGATCGGTCACGGGCTCGTCTTCGGCACCTTCGCCGCGGGTGTCTGGGTGGCCGACGGCACCCGGTGGGGCGGCCTGGTCACGTTCGGTGCGCAGATCGTGTTCCTCGTGGCGGTCCTGGTGCTCACCCGGCACCGGGAGACGGCGGTGCGGACCGTGCCGCGCCGCGCACGCCGCATCGCCGCCGTCGGAACGATCTGTTCCGGAATCCCGTTCCTGGCGCTGACCTGGTTCGTCTTCATCGTGGACCTGCCCCTGCCGGCGCCACTCCTCGCAGCGCTCGCGGGCCTGGTGATCGCCGCCCCCGCCGTCGTCGCAGGGCTGCTGATCCGTCGCGGGGGCCTGCGATGAGCGACGACGACGCCCGGGAGCATCCGCGCCACCGCCTCGACGACGTGATCCACGCGCCCGTGCGGTTCAGCATCGTGGCCGCGCTGGCGAGCGTGGACGAGGCCGTGTTCGGCGTGGTGCGCGACGCCGTCGGCGTCAGCGACTCCGTCCTGTCGAAGCAGGTGTCCGCGCTGGAGGGCGCCGGCTACGTGAAGGTGCGCAAGGGTGCCGTCGGCCGCAGGCCGCGCACCTGGCTGCGCCTCACCCCGAAGGGCCGGCGGGCGTTCCGAGCGCACCTGGACGCGTTGCGCGACATTGCCGCGACCGGGCTCGACGACGGTGCGACCGAGGAGTAGCCGAACTACCTCGCCGGGAACTGAACTACCTCGCGGGGTTCGGAACTACCTCGCCAGGATCTGAACTACCTCGCAGGGTCCGGAACTACCTCGCAGGGTCCGGAACTACCTCGCCGGGACTCGTCCCCCCTCGCGGTCAGTCGGCCTGCGCGTGCGCGATGTGCGCGAGCTGCCGCCACACGAGCACGAGGGTAAGGCCGGCGCCGACGAAGCCGAACCACATGGGCGCGGTGAGACCCCAGTGCTCGGCGAGCACGCCGCCGATCGCGTTGCCCACGACGATGCCGCCGAACACGCACATCATGTAGACCGACCCGACGCGGCCCTGGAAGCGCGTGGGGGTGGCGCGCTGCCGCACCGTGTTGGACACGGTGCCCCACACGAACGAGTACGCGCCGAAGACGAACAGGATCGTCATCGCGGCCCAGCCGGTGGTCGCGAGGGCCAGCGCGAGGTGGAACAGCACCTCGAGCGAGAGGCACACCTTCATGAGGGTTGACAGCGAGAAGCGCCGCTCGAGGCGCCCGTAGGAGAACGTGCCGATCAGCCCGCCGACCGCGGCAGCCGTGGTGAGCAGGCCGTACCCCACCGGGCCCATGTGCAGGTGGTCGAGCGAGTACTTCACGAGGATGCCCCACGGCGCCGCCCACGTGGCGTTGAAGACGAGGATCACCAGCGCGAGGGTGCGCACGGGCGCGTTGGTCCAGATCCAGCGCAGGCCCTCGGCGATGTCGCGCCGCACGTGACCGCGTCCGTCCCCGAGGCGCGCGCCGGACGCCGGCGGCACGGGCGTGAGCACGACCTTGCTCACCAGCAGGACCGCCAGCAGCACCGTCAGCACCTGGACGGCGAACGGCCACGCCGCCCCGGCGGCGAAGAGCGCCGCACCGAGCGGCGGCCCGACGAGCTGGTTCGCGGTGAGGAACCCGGCCTGCAGGCGCGAGTTGCCGATGCCCAGGTCGGCGGGGCGCACCAGCATGGGCAGCAGCGTCTGGGCGGTGGTGTCGGCGAACACCTCGGCCACGCCCATGAGCAGCATCGCCGCCAGGACCACACCGATGTTCACGTGCCCCGTCACGATCACCACGCAGAGCGCGGCGACGACGACGGCGCGCAGCAGGTTGGCGACGATGACGAGGCGGCGCCGGTCGAGGCGGTCGGCGAGCACGCCGGCCCACAGCCCGAACACCAGCCAGGGGAGGCGCTGCAGCATCGCGGCGAGCGCGACGAGCATCGCGGAGCTCGTCTGCGACGCCACGAGGAGGGGGCCCGCGGCGAGGGCGACGCCGTCGCCGATGTTGCTCGTCCACGACGCCGACATCAGCCAGCGGAACCCTGCGCCCATCCGGGCGGGGGACACCGCCTCGACCACGCGCTTCACGGGCGACCAGCCTAGGCCCCGAAACACGCCGGCCCTCTGATCTTCCTCAGACAGGTTGCAGAGTTCGCCCCCGTGCCTTATTGACGGCGCCACGGTTGAGCGGCACACTCCTGGTGACGGCGCGCATCGCCCGCCCCCTGCGCGGTGCGCGCTGTCCCTTGCCGGGCCGAGCCCGGCCCGACGCCCCTTCGGACCCCCCGCCGAGGGGGCGTCAACGCGCTCTCCTCCTCGTGCCCCTCTCGGGTGTGCCGGGAGCGCGTGCTCCGGCGGTTCCTCGGCGCGCCGACACCGGCACGGGGTCCGCCCGTTCTACCGTGCTGGCGTGAGAGCCGCCCGACGATCCACCGCCACGACCGCGGTCGACCCCTCTGCCGGGGCACCCGCCGCGCCGGACCCGTCCCTGCGGACGGGCGCGGACGGCGGCCCGGCGGCGGGACACGACACCCCCGACGACACGTCCGCCGCGCGCGACGACGCCACCCGCCAGGAGCCGCGACCGTCGGCGGCGTCCGCCACGGACGGCCGCCGCGAGGGCGCGTCGTCCGCCGAGGCGGCCGTCGAGGCGGCGACGCGCCGCTGGCGTGCCTCGCTCGTGGAGATGGTGGGCGGGTCGTCGCTGTCCGACGTCGGCCTGCTCGGCGAGGCGATCGTCGACCTGTCCAAGGCGCACCCCAACGGTGTCGCCGGTCTCTTCGCCGGCCGCCCCACGCGGCTGTCCAACCTGGTCCGTGAGGGAGAGGCGCTGCCCGCCGCCCGCAGGCGCGCACGGGCGGTCGCGGCCCGCGCCGCGGAGCACGCGTCCCGGTACGGCGTCGCGCCCACGTACCTCGCGATCGGTGTCGCGACCTGGACCGAGCACGACGACGGCCCCGAGGTCCCGTTCGGCGGCGGAGGGCCGCAGCGGCACGACGTCGCCGCGCTCGCCCGCGTCGCGTCGTCGCGCACGACGGCGCCGGGCGCACCGGCCCCGGACGGGGCGCCGGGGGACGACACCGCCGAGCCCGGCGGGCCGCAGGTGGACGGGCCGACGGGCGACCCGACCGCGCCCGGCCCGGCGACCCCGGACGACCAGGACGCCGAGAGCCCGGCGCTGACGACGTCGATCCCCGTCGTCTCGATGGCGGCCCGGGAGCCGGCCGCCGCGCCGCGCGTGACGCCGTCGGACCCCGACGCCGCCGCGCCCGCCGGCCGCGTCGTGCACGCGCCGGTGGTGCTGCGCCCGGTGACGCTCACCCCGCGCGGGGACGGCGGCGCCGACTACGACCTCACGCTGGAGCCGACGGTCGAGATCAACCCCGTCGTGGCGCGCACGCTGCGGGCGCACGGGGCGCTGCTCGACCCGGCGGCGCTGGCCAAGGCGACGTTCACCCTCGCCGGGTTCGACCCGACGGACGTGCTCGCCCGCGTGGCGGCGCTGGGCGAGGCGGTGCTGGACGACTTCCAGCTCGACCGCCGGGTGCTCGTCGGGACGTTCGTGCACCCGGGGCAGGCGCTGGTCGACGACCTCGACCAGCTCGCCCCCTCGCTGCACCGGCACGAGGTGGTGGCGGCGCTCGCGGGCGTGGACGACGCGGCGCAGCGCCTGTCCGCGCTCGAGCTCCCCGCGCTGCGCCGCGGGGACGCGGACCCGACGCGCGAGCGCGGCGTGGGCGACCTCGACCCTCAGCAGCGCTCCGTGCTGGACGCGCTCGCCACCGGCGGGCACCTGTTCGTGGACGCGCCCGTCGGCGCGGACGTGGCGGGCACGCTCGCCGCCGTCGTGGGCGAGGCCACCGCGGCGGGCCGCTCCGTGCTCTACGTGACCGGCCACCGGCGGGCCGCCGACCGGCTGGCGCTGCGGCTCGAGTCCCTGGGGCTGGAGAGCCTGCTGCTCGACGTGCCGCCGTACCCGACGTGGCGCGAGGACGTGACCCGGCGCCTGCTGTCCGCGATGGCGAGCGAGCCCGAGCAGGTGGACGTCGACGGTGCGGCGCGGGTGCGCGACGCGCTGATCGGGACCCGTGCGCAGCTCACGGGGTACATCGAGGCCCTGCACCAGCCCCGCTCGCCGTGGCAGGTGTCGGCGTACGACGCGCTGCAGGCGCTGGCGCGGCTGACCGCCGAGCGGCCCGCACCGTCGACCACTGTGCGGCTCGCCTCGGAGTCGGTGCTCGCGCTGACCCCGGAGCGGCGCCGCGAGATCGCCGCCGGCCTGGAACGCGCCGCCGCGCTGGGCGCGTTCACGCTGCGCCCGTCGTCGACGCCCTGGTACGGCGCGCACCTGCTGACGGACGACGACGCCCGGCAGGCGCTGGTGCGCGTCGAGCGGCTGCGCGACGTGACGCTGCCGCAGCTGCGCCGCCAGCTCGCGTACACGGGTGAGGTCACGGGCCTGACGACCCCGACGACGGTGCGTGGCTGGGGCGGGCAGCTCGCGATGCTCGGCGGCATGCGCAGCACGCTCGACCTCTTCCACCCGATGGTCTTCGAGCGGACGGCGGCCGACCTCGTGCAGGCCACCGCGACGCGGCGCTGGCGGGCCGAGCACGGCATCGAGATGGGCTGGTTCGCGCGCCGCCGGCTGCGCAAGCGCGCCAAGGACATGGTGCGCCCCGGGGTGCGGGTGCCGAACCTGCACGAGGCGCTCGTGCAGGTGCAGGAGCAGCGCGACGTCTGGGCGGAGCACGCCCAGCGCGGCGGCTGGCCGACGCTCCCCGAGGGTCTCGCCTCCATCGAGGACACCTACGAGGCGGTGCGCATCGACCTCGAGGCGCTCGAGCCCGTGCTGGCGCCCACGCCCCTGGGCGGCCACCTGCTCGACCTCGACCTCGACGGCCTCGCGGAACGGCTGCAGCGGCTGGCCGGGGACTCGGACGCCCTGACGGTGCTGCCCGAGCGGACCAGCCTGCTGCGCGCGGCGCGGTCCGCGGGGGTCGGGGACCTGGTGGACGACCTCACCGACCGGCGCGTGCCCGGCGACCTCGTCGCCGCCGAGCTCGAGCTCGCCTGGTGGTCGTCCGTCTTCGAGCAGCTGCTCGCCGCCGACCCGGTACTCGCCGGGCAGGACGGCGTCGGGCTCGACGCGCTCGCCCGTCGCTTCCGGGACCTCGACCGGGAGCACCTCGCGGCGCTCTCGCAGCCGGTGCGCGTGGCGGCCCGGGCGCACCTGGGCACCGCGATGCGGGAGGACCGGGACTCCGCGGAGGCGCTGTTCACCGAACTCATCGAGGGCCGGATGACGACGCTGCGCGACCTCGCCGAGCGGCACGGGGACGTCCTGCGGCGCCTCCGTCCCGCGCTGGTCGCCACGCCCACGCTGGTGCCGCACCTGCTGCCCGAGCATCGCACGGCCGACGTCGTGATCCTCGACGCCGTGCAGCACGTGCCCACCGAGGTCGTCGTGCCCGCGCTCGCGCGGGGCCGCCAGGTCGTCGTGGTGGGAGACCCGCGGTCGGCGTCCGGCACCAGCGTGCACGAGCTGTCCGCGCTGCTGCCCACGGTGACGCTGCAGCCGCACGAGCACAGCCGCGACCCGGAGCTGACCCGCCTGCTCGCCGCCCACGGGTACGACGGGCTGCTGCGGCCCGCGCCCCTGCCCCGGGCCGAGCCGCTGGTGCACCTCGACGTGGTGGAGGGCACCGGCATGCCCGATCCCGTCTCGGGCAGCGTCGAGAGCACGCAGGCCGAGGTGGACCGCGTCGTCGAGGTGTCGATCGAGCACGCCCTGACCCGCCCGGAGGAGACGTTCGCGATCGTCACGGTGACGGCCGCGCACGCCGACCGGGTGCGCGAGGCGCTGCTCGCGGAGGTGCGGGCCAACCCCGCGCTGGCGCCGTTCTTCTCGGGCTCGCGGCCCGAGCCGGTCGTCGTCGCGGACATCACCGGCGTGGCCGGGCTGTCGCGGGACACGGTGCTGCTCTCGGTCGGGTTCGGCCGGACGCCGCACGGCCGCGTGCTGCACCGCTTCGGCGTGCTCGGCGAGGCCGGGGGAGAGGCCATGCTGGTCGGCGCCCTGGGCGCGACCCGCAAGCGGCTGCACGTCGTGTCCTGCTTCACGGCCGACGCGCTCGACCCCGAGCGCCTGCGCAGCGCCGGCCCGCGGCTGCTCGTGGAGACCCTGGAGCTGGCCGAGCGCCGCTCCGGGGTCGCGGACCAGGTGCGGCTCGGCAACGGCGTCGACGTCGGCCGCGCGCCCGACCGCCTGCTCGTGGACCTCGGGGAGCGGCTGTGGAAGCTCGGCTACCTCGTCGAGACGGACTACGGCGCCCCGGACGGGGACCGCATCCCGCTGGTCGTCGGGCACCCCGACCTGCCCGGGGAGCTGCTCGTGGCCGTGCTGACCGACGACGCGGCGTACGTGGCAGAGCCGTCCGTGCGGGTGCGTGACCGGCAGCTCGCCGAGCGGCTGGAACGCCTGGGGTGGGTCGTGACCCAGGTGTGGTCGGCGGCCGCGTTCCTGGACCCCGACGGCGAGGCCGACCGCGTGCGCCGGCTTGTGCAGCGCGTCCGCGACGAGCGGATCGGGACCGCCGGAGGCGTGGTCCCGCCCCGCGAGATCGTCGTGCCGGTGCTCCCCGACGAGCCGCCGGTGGACCTCGGCGTCGCTCCCGACGTCGTCGAGGCCCTCGCGGACCAGGACGACGACGGCACGCGTGCCGCGCACGACGTCGAGACGTCGGACGAGGGGGCGCGGACGCCGCAGGGTGAGGCCGCCACGGAGGCGCACGCCGTGGCCGGGACCGACCCGGCCGACGGTGACGGCGGCGGTGACCGGGCAGAGCCGGTCGTCGAGCCTGTCGCCGGAGAGCCTGCTGGCGAGATCGTCGCAGAGCCCGTCGCAGAGCCCGTCGCTAGGCCCGATGTCGCCGAGCCCGATGGCGCAGAGGCCGACGTGGCCGGGCCGGCGACTCCCGGGGGCGAGGCAACCGAGGACGACGGCGCGGCAGCGCCGGGAGGCACCGACCGCGAGGGCACGGATGCTGACGCCGAGGCGGACGTCCCGGCCGAGGTCAGCGACGCGCAGGACGACACGCAGGACGGCGCGGACGCCAGGGGAGAGGCCGAGCAGCGCCCCGGCTCATGACCGCCGCCGCGAGCGGGCGAGCCCGCACGGGCTTCGTGCGCCGCGGGCTGCACGGGCAGGAACGGCGCGGCGCCCGACGGCTCTGACGGGTGGGAGCGCGCCCTCGCGGGCGGTCGGGCGCATTGGTGTCGGGCGTCGCCCGCGCTGATGTCGGTGCCCGGTGCCCGGTGCCCGGTGCCCGGTGCCTAGCGCGTGGTGCCTGGTGCGTGATGCCGGACAATGGCCGGGTGAGCGATTCCCCCGACCGGACCGGACCCGAGCCCGGCGCCCCGACGGACGACGCGACCCCCCGCAAGCGGGCGCGGCGCCGCGTGGTCCGGCAGGGCACGGAGCGGGAGACGGTGCTGGGCGAGACGGCCGACGACCGCGGCGGCCACGACGACAACGACGAGCGCCTGCGACGCGACGTCCCGCCGCACTGGGGGCGGCGCTAACGACGACGACCGCCTGCGGCGCCGTCCCGCCGCAGCGGTGCCGGCACTGACGACGACGCCGGCCGACCCCGAGAGCTGGTCTCGACGGGCTCGGCCGGCGCCGGGGCGACTGCGGGTCTCCCGCGTCAGTACTGCGAGCGGCCGGCGCCGGACTGCGCGGCGAGCAGGTCGCGGATCTCCTGCAGCAGGACGGTGTCCTGCGCGAGCGGCTCCGGCTCCTCCTCCTGCCCGCGTGCGCGGCGCTCGGCGAGGTGGTTGAGGGGCGCGACCACGATGAAGTAGAGCGCGGCGGCCACGATGAGGAAGTTGAGGACGGCGTTGAGGAACACGCCGACGCTGAAGAGCGACCCGTTGATCTCGAAGGACAAGACCTGGGAGATGTCGGGCTGGCCGAAGATCGCGGCGATGAGCGGGTTGATGATGCCGTCGAGCAGGCCGGTCACGACGGCGGTGAACGCGCCGCCGATGACGATGCCGACCGCGAGGTCGACGACGTTGCCCCGCATGATGAATTCCTTGAATCCTGCGAGCAGGTTCTTCATCTGGTCCCCCTGGATGGTTGGTGCGTGTGAAGCCCGAACGCGGGCCGACGGTCGCCGATTCTCGCGGGGTCAGCGCCGAGCTGCAACGGCTGGCGCGCCCGCGCCGCCGCGGAGCCACCGCCCGGTCAGCGCACGAGCACCGCACCGACGGTGCCCCAGCCCGACGCGGCGGAGAGCCCGGGGGCCTCGTCCTCGGACACGGCCACCAGGGTGATGTCGGCGTCCTGGGGCGTCCCGGTCGCGCCGGACAGCAGGCCGCCGTCGGACGGCGCGGGGGCGTCCGGCCGCGGCAGGACGAGCGCCCGTCGCGCGAGGTAGGCGTCGTCCGATCCGTCACCCTCGCCGGGGCTGTCAGCGCCGTGGGCTCGCGCCGTCTCACCGGTCATCACGAGGTCGACCCGGTCGCCCGGCTGCAGCCACCCGGCCGCGGTGTCCTCGAGGCGCACGGGCACCACGACCGTGCCGCGCGGGGCCTGGGCGACCACCCCGCCGCCGGGCAGCAGCTCGGCGTGGAGGGGAAGGCCGGCGGGCAGCGCCGTCACCGGCGTGCGCCCGACGAGCTCGGCCGGGTCGGTGGCGACGCCCTCGGGGGCGAGGGCTGCGGCGACGGCGACGGCGGTGAGGTCCGCGGCGGTGACGGGCTCGCCGGCGGGGAGCGTGCGCGCCGGGACGACGACGTCCACGGTGGGCGGCGGGGCCGGCCGCACCGCCTGGACGACGGCGGCCGCGGCGAGGCCGCAGCAGGCGGCGGCGAGCACGAAGCGGGACCGCCAGAGCACGGACCTCAGCCGGCGCGCGAGGCGGCGTCGCCCGCCCGCACGGGCCGTCTCCGAGGGCCGCGCGGGCGCGGCCCGTGGGGCTGGGCCTCGGCGGGCGGTCGGTCGGGGGAGCGTGTCGGGCAGCGGCATGCGGCCGACGCTAGGCGGCGCGGAGCGGGGGCCCGGCCGTCGCGCGGCGGCCTGTGGACGGCGCCGGCCTGGGGGCAGCGTCGGCGCCCGGGGCCGCCGTCGCGTCGTCCTCGGCAGCGTGCCGCGGGAGCGTCAGGAGGCGGCGGCCTTCGACGCGCTCGACGACCCGGACGACGAGGTGCTCGAGGAGCCGGACGACGACGAGCCGGACGACCCCGACGACGACGAGGAGCCGCTCGACGAGTCCTTGCCGGACGAGCCGGAGGAGCCCGACGACGAGCTCGAGGAGGAGCCGGAGCTCTTGCCCGACCCGGACCGCGAGTCGGTGCGGTAGAAGCCCGAGCCCTTGAACGTCACGCCCACGGAGCCGTACTGCTTGCGCAGCGTGCCGCCGCACTCGGGGCAGACGGTCAGCGACTCGTCCGTGAAGGACTGGTGGACGTCGAAGGCGTGGCCGCAGTCGGCACACCGGTACGCGTAGGTGGGCACGTGATCTCCTCGGGGCGGACGCCGGCACCCTGCCGCGACGGCCGGATGCTGGCACTCGGGTGATGCGAGTGCCAATCATACGCCGGACGGTAGTCTCGCCTGCGTGTCAGCGACCGTCCCCCCTGCAGAACCCGGAAACCCGTCCGCGCCCGAGCCCTCCCAGGACGTGACGGAACCCGAGGAGGCACCCCGTCGGCGCTCGCGCCTCCGCAGCGCCGTCGTCGGCGTCGCCGTCGTCGTGGTGCTGGCCCTCGTGGCGAGCACGGTCTTCGCCGTCGTGACGCTGCGCCGGCCGCTGCCCGACCACAAGGGCTCGCAGCAGGTGCCGGGCCTCAGCTCCGCCGTCGAGGTGCGTCGCGACGCCCAGGACGTGCCGCAGATCTACGCGGACACGCCGGCGGACCTGTTCCGCGCCCAGGGCTACCTGCAGGCGCAGGACCGCTTCTTCGAGATGGACTACCGCCGCCACGTGACCTCCGGGCGCCTCGCCGAGCTGGTCGGTGACGTGCCGGCGGCCATCGAAGCGGACAAGGTGACCCGGACGTTCGGGTGGCGGCAGGTGGCCGAGCAGGAGTGGCACCTCATCTCGGACGAGTCCCGCGACTACCTGCAGGCATACGCGCAGGGGGTCAACGCGTACCTCGAGAGCCGCGACCCGGAGGAGCTCGGTGTCGAGTACACCGTGCTGGGCGCGCGCGTGGACGTCGCCGAGCCCGAGCCGTGGGACCCCGTCGACTCGCTCGCCTGGCTCAAGGCCATGGCCTGGGACCTGCGCGGCAACTACGACAGCGAGCTCGACCGCGCCCTCGCGTACAGCACGCTCGGCGAGACCGACCTGGTGGACGAGCTCTTCCCGGCGTACGGGGAGAGCGGCAACCAGCCCGTGCTGCGCAACCGCGACCTGGACAACGAGCGCCCCTCGGCGGAGGAGGCGTCGTCGGAGGACGCCACGACGGACACCGACACGGACACCGCGACGGACGCCGAGCTGACGTCGGCGCTCACCGGCCGGGCGGTGGGCGAGCCCGGGGGCGGCCAGGCGGCCGCCGACGCGCTGGGCGCCGCCGTCGAGTCCACGCGCAGCGTGCTGGACGCCGTGCCGGTGCTGGTGGGGCGCGGCGACGCCGCGGGCTCCAACTCGTGGGTGGTGTCGGGGGAGCACACCGAGTCGGGCCAGCCGATGCTCGCGAACGACCCGCACCTCGCGCTGTCCGCGCCGGGGATCTGGGCCCAGGTGGGCCTGCACTGCAACGAGGTCTCCGCGGAGTGCCCGTTCGACGTCGCCGGCTTCTCCTTCGCGGGCTTCCCGGGCGTCGTCATCGGGCACAACGGCGACCTCGCGTGGGGCCTGACGAACATGGGCGCCGACGTGACCGACTTCTTCATCGAGCGTGTGCGCGGCGACACGTGGCTCAAGGACGGCGACGCGGAGCAGTGGGAGCAGCTCGACACGCGCCAGGAGACGATCCGGGTCGCCGGCGGCACGCCCGTCGACCTCACGGTCCGCAGCACCGAGCACGGCCCGATCGTCTCGGACGTGCTCGACGTCGGGGAGGTCGTGGGGTCGCCCACCTCCGCCGGCACGGAGTTCGGCGAGTACGCCGTCGCCCTGCAGTGGACGGCGCTGCAGCCCGGCCGCACGGCGGACGCCGTCTTCGCGTTCGACACGGCCAAGGACGCCGACGACGTGCGCGCCGCGGCCGCGCTGTTCGAGGTGCCGGCGCAGAGCATCGTGTTCGCCACGACGGACGGGCACATCGGCTACCAGGCGCCGGGCCGGATCCCGGTCCGCTCCGAGGTGAAGGGCCCGGTGCCGTCGGACGGCACCTGGCCGCGCCCCGGCTGGGACCCGCGCTACGACTGGCAGGGCTGGGTGGACGCCGACGACATGCCGCGCGCGCTCGACCCGGAGGAGGGCTTCGTCGTCGCGGCCAACCAGGCGGTGCTGCGCGACGGGTCGAGCCCGTACCTCGCGGACGACTGGGACTACGGGTACCGCTCGGAGCGCATCCGCACCCTGCTCTCCGAGCAGATCGCCGCCGGCCGGCCGTTCACGGCAGCGGACATGAACCGCATCCAGAACGACGACTGGTCGGCCTTCGCGGAGGCCCTCGTGCCCACGCTGCTCGACATCGACCTCGACGACTCGTACGTCGCGGCCGGGCAGGAGCTGCTCGCGGACTGGGACTACCGGATGGACGCGGACTCCCCGGCGGCTGCCTACTTCGCGGCCGTGTGGCGCAACCTCCTGCAGGAGGCGTTCTGGGACGACCTGCCCCCGAGCATGCGCCCGGACGGCGGCTCGCAGTGGCTCCTGGTGGTGAAGTCCATGCTGGACCGGTCCGAGGACTCGTTCTGGGACGACCGCACGACGGCGAACGTCGTCGAGTCGCGCGACGAGATCCTCACGCGGGCCCTGACGAGCGCGCGTCGTGACCTCACGGTCGAGCTGTCGAAGGAGCCGTCCGACTGGGACTGGGGCACGCTGCACACGCTGCGGCTCGAGCACCCGGTGATCGGCGGCGAGGGCGTGCCCGGACTGGTGCGCGACCTCGTCAACCCGGCCCCGGTGCGGATGCCCGGCGGCTCGTCCATCGTCAACGCGACGGGGTGGGACGCCGGCACCGGCAGCTTCGCCGTGACGACCGGCCCGTCCATGCGGATGGTGGTGGACCTGGCCGACCTGGACGCCTCGACGTGGGTGACCGTCACGGGGGTGTCCGGCCATCCGGCGTCGTCGCACTACGACGACCAGCTCGACGACTGGGCCGCGGGGCGGACGTTCGCCTGGCCGTTCACCCGCGAGGCTGTCGAGGAGGCGGCGAAGACGCGGACGACGCTCGTGCCCTGACCCGCGGGGGTCCGGACTACCTCGCGCGGGATCGAACTACCTCGCGGGGGTCCGGACTACCTCGCGGGGGGTTGGACTACCTCGCGGGGGGTTGGACTACCTCGCGGTGTCGGGGAGCTCCCGCCAGCCGTCCGGGGTGACGACGGCGTGCACGGGCACGTCGTGCTCCTCGGCGGGCAGCGGGTGGGTGGCGGAGTCGTAGAGCTCCTCCGGGAACACGAGCGCGACGACGGGGACGCCCGGCCGGCGGATCTTCAGCAGCCGGTCGTACCAGCCGCCGCCCTGGCCCAGGCGCACGCCGCGGTCGTCGACGGCGAGGGCGGGCGCCACGACGACGTCGGCCTCGGTGATGGCCTCGGCGCCGAGCGCGGGCCCGCTCGGCTCGGGCGGCCGGCCCGGCGCACGCTCGAGCAGGTCGTCGGGCCCGGTGTACTCGGCCCAGTCGCGGGCCAGGCCGGCGCCGAGCACGGGCAGCAGCACCCGTGCGCCGCGCGCGGCGAGCCGCTCGAGGAGGACGTGCGTGCCCGGCTCGGTGGGGCGGGAGACGTAGGTCGCGACGACCTGCGCGTCGCGGACGGCGGGCACGGTGGCGAGGACCTCGGCGAAGGCGTGCGCGGCCTCGTCCCGCAGGCGGGGGGACCGCTCGGCGCGGTGGGCGCGGATGGCTCGGCGGAGCTCCTCCTTGGCGTCCGCGGCCTCCATCCCGGCGACGACGGGGTACGGCTGGTGTGCTCTCGGTCCGTTGCGGTCGCCGTGCATGGGGCCATTGTGGCAGGGTCCCGTCCGGAGAGTTCCCGGCGCGCGCCGGAGACGCGGAGAACGGCTCCGGCCCGCGGGCAGGGGCGGGAGCGTCGGGACGGAACGAGGTGGCATGACGCACAAGCACGCCCGGGGATGGGCCGTGGCGCGGCCGTGGCCGGTGACGCTGCGCGAGGACGGGCCGGCGGGCGCGGTCGTGCTGCGCCCCCTGCGCCGCAAGGACGGCCCCGAGTGGCTGCGCCTGCGGTCCGCGAACGCGAGCTGGCTCGAGCCGTGGGAGGCGACGTCGCCGGGCGAGCGGCCCGCCGCGTCGACGTTCGGCGACTACCTGCGCGCGCTGTCCGCCCAGGCGCGCGCGGGCACCACGCTGCCGTTCGCCGTCGAGCTCGACGGGGCGCTCGTGGGCCAGCTGACCGTGTCCCAGATCGCTTACGGCTCCCTGTGCTCCGCCAGCGTCGGGTACTGGGTGTCGCGCGAGGTCGCGGGTCGGGGCGTCATCCCGACGGCCGTCGCGATGGCGGGCGACTACTGCCTCGCGGTGCTCGGTCTGCACCGCATCGAGATCAACATCCGCCCCGAGAACGCCCCGAGCCTGCGGGTCGTGGCGAAGCTCGGCTT
Source organism: Isoptericola sp. NPDC019693 (assembly GCF_044389085.1). NCBI lineage: Bacteria > Bacillati > Actinomycetota > Actinomycetes > Micrococcales > Promicromonosporaceae > Isoptericola > Isoptericola sp. NPDC019693. Next base: position 474,378 of record NZ_JBIRXP010000002.1, read on the forward strand.
CCGCGACGAGGGCGTGCGCGAACGGTACCTGCACATCCAGGGCACCTGGCGCGACCACCGCACCTTCGCCCTCACGACGGAGGACGTGCCCGAGGGGCTCCTGGCCCGGTGGCAGCAGGTCCGCGACGGCGACTGATCCCGCAGGCGCTCAACCCGCCGCCGGACGGCTACGGCAGCCCGGACAACGGACACGCCGCGGCGGCGTGCGACCGCGTCGGAGCACCGTCCCCTACCGTCAGGACGTGGAAACGTCGGCGGCAGGACTCGCGGTGCTCGCGCTGTTCGTCCTGTGGCTGGGCTTCTGGGTGCCGCACCGGCTGCGGCACCGCCAGCAGCTGCTGGACGCGCGGGTGGACGACAGGTTCTCCGGCGGGCTCCGGGTGCTGGCGGTGGCCGGCGCGGGCGGCACGCGCGGGGTGACGACGCCGACCGGCGGTGCGACTCCGCTGCTGGTGGCCAGCATGTCGTCGGAGGGCGGACGAGGGGAGCGACCGATGGGTCTGGACGACGACAGGGGCGCGTCGCGTGCCCTGACCGCCCCGCGTGCCGGGGAGCAGCTCGACCGGCCCCGGGAGTCCCGCCTCGCCCTGCTCGAGCAGCGTGCCGCGCGTGCGCGTCGTCGGCTCCTGCTCACCCTCCTCCTGCTGCTGCTGACGGTCGCCGGGTGGGTCGTCGTCGGGCTCGGCCTGGTGGGCTGGTACGCGGGGGCCGCGCCCACCGCGCTGCTCGTCGTCGTCCTGGTGCTGGGTCGTGTCGCGGTGCTGCAGGCCCGGCGGGCCGACGCCCGGTGGGTCGCGGAGCGCAAGGCGGCGCAGCGGCAGGCGACCGAGGCGCGCGCCCTCGCCAACGGCGGGCCGCACGCGCCGCGCAACCGTCCCCGGGTGACCGGGCACGCGGTGCGCCCGTCGGCGACGCACACCCAGCTCATCCCGCGCGTGGCGGCCCCGGCGGGCCAGCCCACCGCCCGCACCTCCGCGCGGACGACGCGACGCACGGAGCCCGCCTCCCCGCGCTCTCGTGCGACGGTCCCCGCCGACGACGCCCGCGGCGACGAGAGCGCGGAGCCCGAGCCGGCCACGACCCACCGTGCCGCCCGTGGGTCGGAGCGCCTCGTCTTCGACGTGCGCGCCGACGAGCCGGCGGCGCCTCCGGAGCCCGTCGTGGTCGTGGATCCCGAGCCGGACGACGGCGGGGTGCCCGCCGGGCCGCCGCCCGTCGGGAGCGAGCCGTGGGAGCCCGTCCCCGTGCCCCTGCCCACCTACGTGACGAAGCCGGCCGCGCCCCGGCGAGACCCGCGGGCCCTCCCGGCCACGACCGCCGGACGCGACACCGGTCGCGACACCGGGAGGGACGTCGGTCGCGCACGCCCGGTGACCGACGCGGGTCGTGGCGCCGCCCTGGCCGCGACGATGCGCGCGACGCTCGGGCCGACCGCCACCCCGGCGGGAGGCCCCGCCGCCGACCGTGCCCCGGGCACGCTGGACGCGGCGTCGACCCCGGACCGCGCGAGGGAGCTGACGGCGGGCGACGAGCCGCGCCCGCGCACCGAGACCCTCGGGCTGCCGCTGGACGAGATCCTCGCCCGGCGTCGGGCGGCGGGCTGAGCCGATTTGGCGACCTGCCGTGACGGGGTGCTAATGTTGGCACCGCTCTCGGGGCTATGGCGCAGTTGGTAGCGCGTCTCGTTCGCAATGAGAAGGTCGGGGGTTCGAATCCCCCTAGCTCCACCGCAGGCCGAAGGCCGCCGCATCTGGTGCGGCGGCCTTCGTCGTTCCCGGGCGCCTTCCGAACCGCCCCGGCTCACGCCGTGCGGCGCGAGAGCAGCGCCGCGACGAGGAAGCAGACGGCGCCGGCGAGCGTCCCGGCCTGGTCCCACCACGCGCTCAGGTATGTGCCGGTGGACGGTTCGACGTACGCCCCGACGGCGGAGGCGGCGAACGCCACGGACCCGACGGCGTTGAGCCAGGTGCCGTGCCAGGTCCGCGCGTCCAGGTCCCACAGGTGCCCGCGGTCGCGGGTCGCGACGATCGCGCACGCCGACGAGACGAGGAACGCGACCGAGCCGTACGCGTCGGGCTTCCAGCCCGCGCCGAGCAGGGTCGGTTCCGCGACGGCGGCCACCAGCGCCGCGGTCGTGCTGACGTTGAAGCAGACGGTGCCGGCGAGCTGCACCGCGGCGGCCCACCAGTCCCACCGGTCGGCGGGGTGCGTGCCGGCCCGGGGCGGCCGGCGGCCGCTGAGGCTCAGCTGGACGAACGCCGCCGCCGTGAAGAACACCGACCCGACGACGAACGTGACGCCCACGGCCACCGGCCCGACCGCGTCGGCGTACGGCGGGAGCGCACCGACGAGGAAGCACAGCGACCCGACGGCGAAGCCCCACGCCTCGCGGCGCAGGCGGCGGCGCGAGGCGGTGGTGCCGGCCGTCGTCGTCACGGGCCTGGGACCGTGGCCGTCAGTGGTGGAAGGCGGGCTGGCGGCCCTCGACCGGCATGGGCGAGGTGAGGCCGTCCAGCCATGCGGTCTCGGTCCGGATGTCGGCGAGCAGGTCGTCCGCGAGGTCGCGGCTCACCCCGTTGCGCACGACGATCCGCTGCACGGTGAGGTCGGCCAGGTCGTCCGGCATCGGGTAGGCGGGCACCAGCCAGCCCTTCATCCGCAGGCGGTCGGACAGGTGGTACAGGTCCCAGTTCTCGGTGTGCCCGGGCTTGAGCTGCCACGCGAACACGGGGATGTCGGACCCGTCGTTCCACAGGTCGAAGGCGCCGATGTCCGCGATGCCGTGCGCCAGGTACTTCGCCACGTCCTGGCACTCCTGCTGGATCGCGGTGTACCCCTCCCGCCCCAGCCGCAGGAACTGGTAGTACTGCAGCAGCACCTGCGCCCCCGGCCGGGAGAAGTTGAGCGCCAGGGTGGGCATGTCACCGCCCAGATAGCTCACGCGGAAGACGAGCTCCTCCGGCAGCGCGTCGAGCGTGCGCCACACCACCCAGCCCACGCCGGGGTAGACGAGGCCGTACTTGTGCCCCGAGGTGCTGATCGAGTGCACCCGCTCGAGCCGGAAGTCCCACTCGATCTCGGGCTGGATGAAGGGCGCGATCATCGCGCCCGACGCGCCGTCGACGTGGATGGGCACGTCGTGCCCGGTCCGGGCCTGCAGGGCGTCCAGCGCGGCCGCGATCTCCTGCACGGGCTCGTACATGCCCGTGTAGGTCACGCCCATGATCGCGACGACGCCGATCGTGTTCTCGTCGACGTACTGATCGACGGCGCTGCCGTCGAGGCACGGGTGCTCCGCGGTGATCGGCACGTAGCGGGCCTCGACCTCGAAGTAGTTGCAGAACTTCTCCCAGCACACCTGCACGGCCGAGCTCATGACCAGGTTCGGCCGCTCGGTCGGCTTCCCCGCCGCGCGCCGCGCCAGCTGCCACCGGCGCTTCAGCGCGAGCCCGCCGAGCATGCACGCCTCGGACGACCCGACCGTCGACGTGCCGATGCAGTCGGTCACGTCCGGCACGTTCCACAGCGAGCCGAGGATCCGCCAGCAGTTCTCCTCGATCGCGGCCGTGCGCGGGTACTCGTCCTTGTCGACCATGTTCTTGTCGTAGACCTCGGCGTACAGGCGGTCCGCCTCGTCGCCCATCCACGTCGCCACGAACGTGGCGAGGTTCAGGCGCGAGTTGCCGTCGAGCATCACCTCGTCGTGCACGAGCTGGTAGGCCGACGTCGGCTCCATCTCGGACTCGGGCAGCGCGAGCCGTGGCGTCACGGACCGCACCGCGTCTCGGGTGTAGGTGGGTCGCAGCACGTGCCGTTCCTCGGACATCCCGGTTCCTCCCGTGCTCAGTAGATGACGCCGGCCTTGAGGGCGGCGTACTCGCGCTCGTCGATCGCCCCGGCGTCGAGCAGCGCCTTCGCCTGGGAGATCTGGGCCGTGGGGTCGGTGCGTGCCGCGTCGCGCAGCGCGGCGTCGGTGGCCGCCCGGTCGTGGGCGTGCCGCTCCGCGTGCCGCTCGGCCATCCCGTGGCCGCGGGCGATCAGGTACACCAGCGCCGAGACGAACGGGACGACGACGAGCGCGACCAGCCAGAGCGCCTTCCACCAGCCGCTGAGGTCCCGGTCGCGGAAGAGGTCGGCGACGATGTGCACGAACATCACCAGGTAGGCGACCAGGAAGAAGCACCAGAACAGGAACCAGAACCACTCCATGAAGCTGTCCATGCTGATCGCCTCGGTCTCTCGTGCGTCGTGCCCTGGGGTGTCCGCCGGCCACCGTCAGCCGGCGAGGATCTGCGCCTTCTGCGCCTCGAACTCGGCGGGGCTGAGCACACCCTGGTCGCGCAGCGCCGCCAGCTGCGTGAGCTGTTCGATGCGGGCGTCCGTGCTGGTCGCGGCCGCCGGAGGGGCGGGCTGTGCTGGTGGCGGGGGCGCGTACTGGGGCTGAGGTGCGTACGCGGGCTCGCGCGCGGCCTCCTGGTTGGCCCAGCGACCGGCCTGACGCCGTGAGACGCGGTTCGAGACGGCCGTGGCCGTGCCGGCGATGACGGCGGTGCGAGCGACGCCGCGAAGCAGTCCGGGCACGAGTTTCTCCTCTCTCCGGGCCGGCGTCAGACGCCGGCCTCGTCGGCGTCCAGGGACGCGAGCAGCGCCTGGACGGGGATGCGGCCGCTCGCGACGAGCTGCGCGCCGTTGCGCCGCAGCGCCGTCGCGAACGGTGCCGCCCACGTGTTCTCGTAGACGAGCACCACCGCGGTCCGGCCGGGCTCGACCACGCCCGCGGCCTCGGCCAGGTCGTCGTCCCCGAGCAGCCCCGAGCGGGCCCCCGCGAACACGGCGAGGCCGGCCGAGCCGTCGTCGAGCTCCTCGAGCCCGATCGCGGCGACGCTCCCGTCGTCCTCCCGGCGGACGACGACGAGGTCGAGCACGCGGACGATCCCACGGTCGACCAGGTCGACGAGGTGCGGGAACGCCGCGTCCCCCGTCGCGCGGTCCGTCGGGAGCTCGACGACGAGATAGTCGATCGGCCCGCTCTCCTCGAGGGCGCCGAGCGCGTCGCGCTCCCGGGCGCTGAGTTCCTGCGTCATCGTCGTCCTCCCGTGCCCGGCCCGCGCCGTCCGTGGGCCCCGGTCCCAGCGTCGCGCGCGGGCCGCGACGCGTCCTCACGCAGAACGCGTGAAGTGCGCCGGACCACCGGGCGTGACGGCGCGCGGTCCGAGGTCACGACGCCGGCCCCGCCGGCGCGAGGTACTCGACGTGCACCGCGTCGATGCGCCCGTCGAGCGCGAACGGCATCCGGTCCGCGTACGCGCGCGAGACGGCGCCGCCGTACGCCCGGCCGACGTCGAGGCAGTCGTTGGCCGAGAAGAGCAGCGGCGCGCTCACGGGCACGGTGCCCGACCCGACCTCCTCCCCGTCCACCCGCAGCACCACGCGCAGGGGCCCGGCGGGCTTCGGCTCCACGTACGTCGTGGTGACCTCGATGGTGTGGTCCCCGGCGGCCACGGGGGTCGCGGAACGCACGACGGTGCGCTGCACGAGGAAGAGGTTGTACTCGTAGACCAGGACGCCGTCGAGCAGGAAGCAGGTGAGGCCGCCGCCCGCGCCGCCGAGCTTGTAGAGGACGCCGTCGGCGCCGTCGGGCAGGGAGACCGTCATCGCCACCGTGCTGGGCTTGTTGCCGAGCGCCGGCGCGCAGAACTCCGGCACGCGCACGGTGTCCCCGGAGAGGTCCCAGGCGCTGTACGGCGGGGAGATGCGGTCCTCGGGGTGCAGCACGGGCACCCACAGCCCGCCGCCGACGGGGAGCGCGTCGTTGCGGGCCGCCTCGATCGCGAAGAGCTCCTTGAGCTCGGCGAGCCGGTCGGGGTGCTCGGCCGCGAGGTCGTGCGCCTGGCTCCAGTCGGTGTCGAGGTGGTAGAGCTCCCACCGGTCCTGGTCGGGGGTCCAGGTGCGGATCCCGGGTGGCGTGCCGGGCACCCACGGCAGGCGCGGGCCGGTCGCGGACGCCATCCACCCGTCCGCGTAGACGGAGCGGCTGCCCATGATCTCGAAGTACTGGGTGCGGTGGCGGCCCTCGGCCGCCGGGTCGTCGAGCGAGTAGGCGAAGCTGGTGCCGTCGATCGGGTCCTGCGGCACACCGGACACGGTGTCCGGGTGGGAGATGCCGAGGATCTCGTACAGGGTCGGCACGAGGTCGACGACGTGGTGGAACTGCGTGCGCGGCACCGGGTCGGGCTCGATGCGGCCGGGCCAGCTCACGAACATCGGGTTGCGGGTGCCGCCCAGGTGCGACGCCAGCAGCTTCATGCCCTGGTAGGGCGACGAGCCCGCCCACGCCCACGCGGCGTGGTACTGGTTGTCGGTCGCGGGGCTCCCGAGGACGTCGAGCCCGCCGAGCTCCTCCAGCGCCGCGATGTGCTGGTCCACGGTCGTGGGGATGCCGTTCTGCGCGAGCAGCTCGCTGATCGTGCCGTTCTGCCCCTCGCCGGACGAGCCGTTGTCGCCCCAGATGTAGACGACGATCGTGTCGTCGCCGTAGCCGAGGCGCTCGACCTCGTCCAGCAGCCGCCCGGCCTGCACGTCCGCGTGCTCGCCGAACCCGGCCGCCACCTCCATCAGGCGGGCCTGGAACGCCTTCTGGTCGGCGGGGATGTCGTCCCACGCGGCGAGGCTCTCGGGGCGCGGCGTCAGCTCGGCGTCCTGCGGCACCCAGCCGGCGGCCTTCGCGCCCTTCAGCGCCCGCTCGCGGTAGACGTCCCACCCGTCGTCGAAGGCCCCGGCGTACCGGTCGGCCCACTCCTTCATGATGTGGTGCGGGCCGTGCAGGGCGCCCGTGGCCCAGTAGACGAAGAACGGCTTGTCCGGCGCGTTCGCCTTGTGGTCGCGCAGCCAACGCATCGCGTCGTCGGCGATGTCCTCGCTGAGGTGGTACCCCTCCTCGGGGGACCGCGGGGGGCGGACCGGCGTCGTGTTGCGCACGAGGTGCGGCTCGTACTGGGACGCCTCCCCGGCGAGGAAGCCGTAGAAGTACTCGAAGCCGTAGCCGGTGGGCCACCGGTCGAACGGCCCGGCCGCCGTGGTCTCCTCCGCCGGCGTGTTGTGCCACTTGCCCCACGCGCCCGTCGAGTAGCCGTACTGGCGCAGCACCTCAGCGACCGTCGCGCTGCTCTTCGGGATGTGCCCGGAGTAGCCGTCCCAGTCGTTCGCCAGCTCGGCGATCTGCCCGTTGCCCACCCGGTGGTGGTTGCGCCCGGTGAGGAGCGACGCGCGGGTGGGGGAGCACATCGCCGTCGTGTGGAAACGGTTGTAGCCCACGCCGTCCGCCCGGACGCGGTCGAGCGTCGGGGTCTGCACGGCGCCGCCGAGCGTCGTCGGCAGGGCCGGTCCGGCGTCGTCGATGAGGATGACGACCACGTTGGGGGCGTCGTCGGGCAGCCGGCGCTCGGGCGGCCGCGGCGAGTACGTCGACTCCCCGATCGTGCGGCCCGCGACGCTGCCGGACCGCCGCGGCGGGAAGGGCAGGGACCGTTCCGTCGGCAGCGGCGGGCCGACGACCGACGGGCGTGTGCGGTGAGCCATGGTCACCCTCCTGGGGCGGTCGGCCGCGGGGCGGTCCGGCGGCACGACGACCGTAGGGCGGGGGCCCGCGGCCGGGCATCACGCAGATCGCGCGAACGCCGCTCAGCCTCCGAGCAGCCCGAGCTCGGCCGCCCGCTCGACGGCGGCGCCCCGCGTCGTCGCGCCGAGCTTGCGGTAGATCGACCCGACCTGGGTGCTCACGGTGTTGCGCGAGACGAAGAGGCGGCGGCCGATCTCGGCCATCGTCAGGTGCGTCTGGAGGTACGGGAGCAGCCGGTGCTCCGCCGGGGTGAGCGGCGGGGTGCCCGGCGCGGCGGCGAGGCCGTCGAGCCGCGCGCGGAACGTGGCGACCTCGTCGGCCAGCAGCCCCACGCGCGGCCGGCGGCGCAGCAGGTCGGCCGCCTCGGCCGCGAGGTGCATCGCCGTCGTCCGGTCGCCCAGCGTCGTGTACGCGTACCCGAGCTGGAGCCGCACCCGCAGCGCGAGGAACGGCAGCACGTGCGTGCACTGCACGCGCGCCCGCATCGCCCGGGCCAGGAACCGCTCCGCGACGGTGCGCTCACCGCGGTGCAGCGCCACCCGGGCGCTCACGCCCAGGGCGAGCGCCGTGGTCGAGTAGCCCTCCATGTGGTGGGCCTCGATCGTCCTGACCGCGGCGCGCGCGTGGGCGTCGGCGTCCGCCCACCGGTCGTCGTCGACGTCGAGCACGGCGAGCTCCGCCTCGCTCAGCAGCACGGAGTCCGGGTTGCCCGCCGCCGTGCCCGCGGCCGAGGCGTCGCGGAACGCCACCCTGGCGGCGTCGCGCTCGCCGACCAGCAGCCGGGTCGCCCCCAGCAGATGGAGGGCCTGGTCGTACCAGGGGCTCCACGACGGCTCGTGGTCGACGGCGAACGCGGCGCACGCGACGGCTGCCTCCGCGCCGTCCACGCACATCGCCGCGCGGACCTGGCACCGCGCGGACACCAGGGCGGTGCGGTCGGGCTCGGGGAGGGCGTCGGCGTCAACGCCCTCCAGGGCCGCGGCCCAGCGCTCCGCCTCGCTCGTCTCGCCGAGGAGCAGGGCGCGCCAGGTCGCGACGACGGTCAGCGCCGGGGACGCCACGACGGCGTCGTCGCCCAGCGCCGCGAGCCAGCGGGTGACCACCGTGACCTGCCCGGACTGGTACGTCGAGAGCCCCAGCCCGGCCACGAGCTCGGCGGCCTCGGCGACGTCGCCCGCGGCCAGCAGGTGCTCCACCGCGCGGGCCTCCAGACCGTGGGCCGTGAGCCAGGCGGCGGCCCTGCGGTGCAGGGCGGCGGCGACGCCCTGCTCGCAGCGCTCGAGCTCCGCGAGCAGGAACTCCCGGAAGAGCGCGTGGTACCGGAACCAGCCGCGTCGGTGGTCCAGCGGGACGAGGAAGAGGTGCGCGTCCTCCAGCCTGCGCAGCAGGGCCGCGGACCCGACGTCGTCGAGCACGGCGTCGCAGGCGCCCGCCGACAGCTGGTCGAGCACGGCCGTGCACCGCAGGAAGTGCTGCAGGTCCGCGGGGAGTCGGGCCAGGCACTCGCGGTAGAGGTAGTCGGCGACGAACCGGTCGGTCCCCGCGAGGGCCGACGCGTCCCCGCCGGCGCGCACGAGCAGGGCGCACAGGACGATGCCTGTCGGCCAGCCCTCGCAGCGCTCGACGACGGCCGCGAGGTCCGCGCCCGGCTCCACACCGGCGTCCCGGAAGAGCGCCGCGGCGCCGGCCAGGTCCACCCGCAGGTCGTCCGCGTCGAGCTCGAGCAGGTCGCCCTCGACACGGCGTCGGGCCCGATCGCCCTGGGAGAGCCTGCCGGCGAGCACCACCTGCGACCCCGCAGGGATCCCACCGAGGACGACCTCGAGCACGTCGCGGCACCCCTCGGACGACGCCTCCTGCAGGTCGTCGACGAACAGCACGAACGGTGTGGTCGTGCGGGCCAGGGCCGCAGCCAGCAGCGGGGCGGAGCGCCCGAGCGTCGACGGGCCCGGCCCACGCATCTCCCCGGCCACGGCGGCGACCTCGGGGGAGAAGCGCGAGCACGCGAGCGCGAGAAGGGTCAGCAGGGTGGCGGGGTCGTCGTCGTGCCGGTCGAGGCCGACCCAGGCGACCTCCCGCGGCTCGAGGGCCGCCCACTCGGCCAGCATCGTGGACTTGCCGTAGCCGGGCGGGGCGGTCACCTCGACGACGCGGGCACCGGCCTGCTGCGCGCGCTCGACGAGCGCCCGCCGGGACACGCCTCCTGTGCGCGGTGCCGGCGGCGCGATCTTCCCGGAGAGGAGCGACGCGCTGAGCTCCGGTCGGACGGCGAGCGCCGGTCGGCTCGCCTCGGACACCTCAGCAGCGTAAGAACGGTCTCACGAGGCCCTCAACCGGCGGGTCAGAATTCACCCACGCCGTCCCTCGTGGGGTCCGTCCACCCCTCGACGGGCTCGAGGCCGAGCGCCAACGCGACCCAGGGCGCGGCGGACACGGCACGGGGGAGGCCGACCACGGGGACGGCCGCCGTCAGCACGTCGACGATCTCGTGGGCGGCGACCCCCGCCCCCAGCGCGGCCTCGACCTCCACGCCCAGGCTCGGTCCGCCGCCGCTCACGCCGACCAGGGCGGCGAGCCGGACGAGCGCGAGCGTGCCCGGGGGGAGAGCGGCCGGCGGGAGGGCTCGGCCGTCGTCCAGGCGAGCATCGTTGATCGTCAGGCGTCGTAGCAGCTCGGCGTGGTCCACGGGCGGTCGCCCCCCTCCGCCACGAGCGGCGTCGTGGCCGTGGCTCCAGTCGACACCCACGTGCGCGGGCGCGCATCATGCCGATCGCGTGACTCCCGGCCCCGCGGCGCAGGACGCCGGCGTGCGTCCGCGCGAGCACGACGAGGTCACCGGGAGGCGTCGACCAGCGGTGCGTGGATGCGCAAAGATGAGGGGCGTGCCCCTCCGGAACGTCCGATTCGTCCTGCCCGTCGTCCTGACCGGTGCACTCGCCCTCGCCGGCTGTGCCGCGTCGCCACCCGGCGATGCGGCGACCCCCTCGACGGGGGCGCCGGCCGTCGCGGTGCGCGACCTGTCCGCGCACACCGTCCTGCTCGACGCCGCCGACCCGGCCGACCTCGCCCTCACGACGAGCCAGACCGTCTTCGCGCGCTCGGAGGTCGTGGTCCTCGCGGACGCGGACGACGTCGGGGCTCGGGACGCGCTCGCCGCCACGGCGGTGGCGCTCCACGCCCCGGCCCTGCTGGCGGAGGGTGCGGGGACGGGGGTCGTCGAGGAGCTGGGGCGCCTGGGCGCGCGCGCCGCGGTGGTCGTCACGGGGGACGAGCCGGCCGCGGGTGACGCGGCTGACGGCACAACTGAAGGCACAACTGACGGCGCTGACGGTTCTGAGGACGCCGAGGCCGACCCGGGCGCCGCGGCGCACCGCGTCGCGGACGACGCGGGCGTCCAGGCGATCGACGTCAGCCCCGACGTGGTCGACGGCGCCGACGGTGCGGGCGGTTCCGACGCCGGCGCGGGGCCGGCCCTCGAGGACGACGACCTGGAGGACCTCGTCGACAGGCTCGGCTCCCTGGTCGGCGGCTCGGGGGCGTCCCCCTCGCCGGCGGGCGGCACCGAGGGAGCGCCGCGACTGCTGCGCGAGGTGCTCGCGCTCGTCGACCCGCAGGACGGCCAGGAGGCCGCGATCGCGTCGCTGCGGGCGGCGGGCGCCGTGACGACCCAGGTGCCCGGCGGCGACCTCGCCTCCCGGCACGTCGTCCAGACCGTGGACAGGGCGCAGGCGCTCACCGTCGTGGGGGTGGGCCGGTCGTTCGGTGACGCCGGCACGTTCGCGTGGCGCGTCGCGGCGGCGGAGCGGGCGGCCCTGCTGCCCACCGGGTCGCAGCACCTCCTGCCGGCGCGGTACGTGGCCGTCGACGCCTCGGTGTGGGACGACCCGGCCGCCGCCGTCGCGCGGGCGCAGGCCGCCGCGGAGGCGTACGCCCCGGACGACGGCGCGGACGACGTCTCGGACGACGTCTCGGGCGACGGCGCGGAGGGCGAGGCGGTCGACGGCCCGGTGGTGCCGACGCTGGTGCTGCCGGTCGGCACGACCGCGAGCGGGCCGGGCGACGCCGCGGTGACGCAGGAGGACCTGGACGCGCTGCGCCCGCTGGTCGCCGCGGCGCAGGACGCCGGGGCGTACGTGCTGCTCGACGTCGCCGCAGGGCCGGGCGCCGTGGTCGACCAGGTGCGCGCGGCCGAGCCCCTGCTGCGCGCGCCCGGCGTGGGCGTCGCGCTGCGCCCCGAGTCACGGGTGGGGGACGGCGTCACGACCACCTCCCACGTGATGACGGCCGCCGAGCTCGACGAGGTGAGCGACTACCTGGCCGACCTCGTCACGAGGGAAGGGCTGCCGCCCGCCCTGCTGGTCGTGCACCAGACGCGCCCCGACTCGGTGCCGGACCGGACCCTGCTGCGCTCGGTGCCGCAGGTGGAGACGGTGGTCCTCGCCGACCTGACCGGTGGCGCCACGACCGGCGAGTGGGTGTGGGACCAGGTGAGCACGGACGTCCCCGACGGCGTGCACCTTGGGTGGTCCGGGCCGGCGGCCGGGGTCGCCGGGCCGCTGGTGCCGGCCGACCCGGCGCCGGTGCTGATCGCCGCCTCCTGAGCCCCGGCGGGCCGCGTGCAGCGCCGCCGGGCGGCGTCGTTGACAGACGTTCGGCCGATTCGGCAGGATCGCTAACGTAACGTTTCGACCGTCCGTCGGCGCCGACCCTGTCGCCGTCGACCTGCGTCCCTGGAGTCCGATCATCGTGCTGCCCCTGATCCCGTGGCCCACCGCCGTCGACGTCCCGGACGCCGCACCGCTCGCCCTGGACGCCGCCCGGCTCGTGACGCCGGACGACGCCCTCGCCGCCGTCGCGGCCGAGCAGCTCGAGGCGGCCGGCGTGCGCGTCGTCGACGCCGGGCCCGGCCAGGAGGACGCCGGCGCGGGCGGCGCCGTCCCCGTCGTGCTGCGGCTCGACGCCGCCGCCGGCCCCGAGGGGTCCGACAACCCCGAGCGGTACACGCTGCGCGTCACGACGGCCGGTGTCGAGGCGACCGCGCCGGAGCCGGTCGGCCTGCTGCACGCGATGCGCACGCTGCGCCAGCTCGTCACCGCGGGCGACGCCACCGTCGCCCGCGAGGTGCCCGCCGTCGTCGTGCACGACGCCCCCCGGTACCGGTGGCGCGGGCTGTCGTTCGACGTCGTGCGGCACTGGTTCGGGCCCGAGGACATCCGCGCCGTCGTCGACCTGGTCGCCGCGTTCAAGCTGCGCGTGCTGCACCTGCACCTCACGGACGACCAGGGCTGGCGGATCGAGACGCCGTCGCGCCCCGAGCTGGAGAAGGCGTCCGACAGCCAGGTGGGCGGCGGCACCGCCGGCTTCCTCACGGTGGACGACTTCCGCGAGCTGCAGGAGTACGCGGCGGCGCGGTTCGTGACGATCGTGCCCGAGTTCGACATGCCCGGGCACATCAACGCCGCCACGCAGGTCTACGGGGCGCTGACGAAGGACGGCCTGCCCACGGAGCCCTACGAGGGCATCGAGGTGGGCTTCTCCCGCCTGTGGTTCGACAACCCCGCCACCGAGCCGTTCCTGCGCGACGTCATCGGGGACGTCGCCGGCATGACCGCGGGCGAGTGGGTGCACGTCGGCGGCGACGAGGTGCACACGATGGAGGTCGAGGAGTTCGCGAAGTTCGTCGAGCTCGCCGGCCGCATCGTGCGCGAGCACGGCAAGACGCCCGTCTTCTGGCAGGAGGGCGCGCGCGGCCCCGTGGAGCCGGGCACCCTGCTGCAGTACTGGGAGCCCAAGGGCGAGGAGTTCGCGCGCTTCGTCGCCGCGGCCCGCGCCGGCGCGCGGTTCATCATGTCGCCCGGCAACCACGCGTACCTCGACATGAAGTACACGCCCGAGCACGAGCTCGGGCTGCACTGGGCGGGCTACGTCGAGCTGCGCGACTCCTACGAGTGGGAGCCCACCACCGTCATCGACGGCCTGCCCGCCGAGTCCGTCGAGGGCGTCGAGGCCGCCGTCTGGACCGAGACGCTCACCACCCGCGACGAGCTGTTCTCCATGCTGCTGCCGCGGCTCGGTGCCGTCGCCGAGGTGGCCTGGACCGCGCCCGAGCGCAAGGACTGGGACGGCTTCCGCGCGCGCACCGCCGCGCAGTCCCCCGCCTGGCGCGCCCGCGGGTGGGCCTTCCACGAGACCCCGCAGGTCGACTGGCCCACCCCCTGACCGCTGTGAGCGGGCGTCAGATCCAGGACTCCATCCGCATGACGTTCTGCCAGTAGGAGTACGGGACCTGCATGCCCGTCCACAGCGGGTAGAAGATCGCCGACACGGCGAGGATCACGACGACGACGGCGACGATCGCCGCCACGGCGAGCGACCGCTCGCGGCGTCGTCCCTCCGTGCGCTCCAGCGCGACGACCATCGGGTAGACGAGCGTCAGCACCACGAACGGCGTGAAGGCGATCGTGTAGAAGGTGAAGATCGTCCGGTCGCTGAACGGCGGCGCGTACGCGAACCAGGGGAGCCAGCCGGCGGCCGTGCCGCTGAGGACCGCGAGGGCGCGCCAGTCGCGCAGGCGGACGCCGAGCCAGATCGTCACGACGACGGCGATCGCGCCCAGCAGCCACAGCAGCGGGTTGCCGAGCGAGGTGACGGCGCGGGCGCACGCCTCCGCGGCGTCGGCGGGGCAGGTGCCCTGCCCGGGGCTCTCCTTCTCCCAGAAGAACGACGTGGGCCGCCACTGCACGATCCAGCCGAGCGGGTGCGACGCGTAGGGGTGGTCGGAGGAGAGCCCGGTGTGGAAGTCCCACATCTGCTGGTGGTAGTGGAGCAGGCTCCGCAACGGGCCCGGCAGCCAGGTGACCCCCTCGCCGGGGTGCTCGGACGCCCACTGCCGCAGGTAGGCGCCCTGGTTCGCGAACCACGACCACCACGACGCGACGTAGACGACGAACGCGGTGGGCACGATGGTGAGGAACGCGGGCACGGCGTCGACGACGAGGGAGTCCTCCCACCAGCGGCCGACGCCGGCGGCGCGGCGGGCGGCGAGGTCCCACAGCACGGTGAGGATGCCGAAGACGGCGACGAACCACAGGCCCGACCACTTGGTGCCGCAGGCGAGGCCGAGGCTGACCCCCGCGGCCAGCCGCCACCACCGGAAGCCGAGCCGGGGACCGTAGCGGGCCACCGTGCCGCCGGCGTCGAGGATCTCTGCGACCCGGCCCGCGAGCCGGCGCCTGGCCTGCTCGCGGTCCATCACCAGGCAGCCGAACGCGACCAGCACCCAGAACATGAGGAACTGGTCGAGCAGGGCGGTGCGCGAGTGCACGATCGCCTCGCCGTCGACGGCGAGCAGCAGGCCCGCGACGACGCCCATCGTGGTCGACGCGAACAGCCGCCGCGCGATCCGCACCAGCAGGAACACGGCGAGGATGCCGATCACGGCGCTCGCGAGCCGCCACGCGAACGAGCTGGCGGCGCCCCCGCCCGCCTCCATGCCGAGCCAGATCATCCACTTGCCGATCGGCGGGTGGACGACGTAGGCGGCCTTGTCGAGGTAGGTCAGGACGTCGCCGGCCTCGAACGCCGGGTTCGGCTCCTCGGGCCACTGCGCCTCGAAACCCAGCCGGCCGAGCGTGAACGCGTCCTTGACGTAGTACGTCTCGTCGAACACGAGCTTGTGCGGCTGGCCCAGCTGCCACAGCCGGGCCGCGGCCGCGAGCAGCGTGACGACGATGGTGCCGAACCAGCCCCAGAACCGGTCGCGGCGGCGCAGGTCGAGCCGGACGCGCCGGGCGCCGAGCAGCCGTTCCAGCAGCTTCGCCTGCGTGGTGCGGCCGTCGCCGTCGGCGGGAGCCGGGGACGGCGGCGGTGCCGGCGTGCCGGGGAACGCCGGGGGTGCGGCAGCGGACGGCGGCGGGGCCGGGGTGCCGTCGGGCTCCTCGTCCGGGGTGGCCGCGCGGTGGCGCGCACGGCGCGGCGGCGTGCCCGCGGGCGCGGTATCGCCCGTGAGGGTGGCGTCGGCGTCGGGGGCGGTCACCGGGTCATCGTAGGGGCGTGCGACGCTGGTCACCATGACCTCCGAGCCCGCCGCCGCACCTGCCGACGCACGTCGTCCCGTCCCGCACGCCGAGGTCGGCGCGGTCGTGCTCGCCGCCACGCCCATCGGGAACGCGGAGGACGCGTCACCGAGGCTGCGCCGGCTGCTCGCCGAGGCCGACGTCGTCGCCGCCGAGGACACGCGCCGGCTGCACGCCCTGGCCGCGCGCCTGGGGGTGACCGTGGGCGGGCGCGTGACGTCGTACCACGAGCACAACGAGGAGGCGCGCGCCGACGAGCTGCTCGACGTCGTCGCGGACGGCGGCACCGTGCTCGTCGTCTCGGACGCCGGCATGCCGGCCGTGTCGGACCCGGGCTACCGCGTCGTGGCCCGCGCCGTGGCGCGGGACCTGCGCGTGACGGCGGCCCCCGGGCCCTCCGCGGTGCTCACCGCGCTGGCGCTGTCGGGGCTGCCCACCGACCGGTTCACCTTCGAGGGGTTCGTGCCGCGCAAGGCGGGGGAGCGGGCCCGGTGGCTCGGCGCGCTCGCCGCGGAGCCGCGCACGTTGGTCTTCTTCGAGGCGCCGCACAGGATCACGGACACCCTGCACGCGATGGGCGAGGCGTTCGGCGCCGACCGGCCGGCCGCCGTCTGCCGCGAGCTGACCAAGACGTACGAGGAGGTGCTCCGCGGCACCCTCGCGGACGTCGCCGCGGAGGCCGACGCCCGCGCCGCGGACGGTGACGGGCTGCGTGGCGAGATCTGCGTCGTCGTCGGCGGAGCGCCCGTCGGCGCGGCACCCAGCGTCGAGGACCTCGTGCCCGAGGTGCTGACCCGTGTCCGGGCGGGCGAACGGCTCAAGGCCGTCGTCGCCGACGTCGCCACCGCGGCCGGGGTGGCCAAGCGGGACCTGTACGCCGCCGCGCTCGCCGCGAGGTAGTCCGAGACCCGCCGAGTTAGTGGACCAGACCACTACCTCGGCGGGGCGCGAACTACCTCGGCGAGGTGCGGACTACCTCGGCGGGGCTCGGACTACCTCGCGGTGGAGGGGGTGAGCTCGACGCCGGCCGCGGCGAGCTCCGCGCGGGCCTGCTCGCCCTGCTCGGGGCTGACCGGGATCGTGAGGTCGGTGAGCACCCGCGTGCTCAGCCCGAGCCCGGCGGCGTCGAGGGCGGTGCGCTTGACGCAGTGCGACTCGACGAGCCCGACGACGTCGACCGCCTCGACGCGCGCGTCGCGCAGGGCCTGCTCCAGCGTGCGGCCGTCGGCGTCGGTCCCCTCGAAGCCGGAGTAGCCGTGGGCGTACTGGCCCTTCTTCACGGAGACGTCCGGGCGCAGGTCGGCGAGGGCGGGGTGCAGCTCCGCGTTCGGCGTGCCGGCGACGCCGTGCGGCGGCCAGGAGTCCACGAAGTCGGGGTGGTCGCTGAAGTGGTCGCCCGGGTCGACGTGCCAGTCCTGCGTCGTGACGACGATCTCGTACCGGTCTCGGTGCGCGGACGCGTAGGCCGCGACGTCCTCGGCGACCTGGTTCCCGCCGTCGACGGCGAGCTCGCCGCCCTCGCAGAACGTGGGCTGGACGTCGACGACGATCAGCGCGCGGACAGGGGCGGTCACCTCGTCGGTCATGCGTCCAGCCTGCCACGACGGGCGGCCGCGCGGGGCCGCCCCGACGGTCAGGAGTACCCGCCGCCGGCGGTGCCGGGACGGTAGAGCGGCTGGACGGCCATGGTGCCGGCGGCGGGCCGCGCGCGCTCCTCGGCCGCCGAGAGCGGCAGCAGGTCCGCCCGCGCGGTGCGCCGGGCCTCGTCGTCACGCCGGAACAGACGACGCAGGTGCTCGATGATCGACATCGCAGTCCCCCTTGACCAGTTCTTGGGGGAGAGCATGCCAGCCCGGTGGTGCGGTGTCGACGGTGGTGCGTCCGCGCAGCAGGATGGGGGCATGGCCCGCCACCCGCGCCGCACCGCGGCGGTCGCCGCCCTCGTCGGGCTGCCGCTGCTCCTGCTCGCCGGGTGCGGCCCGGCCGGCGGACCACCGGACGACGGCCCGGCGCCGTCCGCGCCCCGGACCGCCGCCGGCACCTCCTCGCCGTCGCCCGGGTCGTCTCCGTCGGTCGCGCCCCGGGCCTCGGTCGAGACCGTCGTCGACGGCCTCGACGTGCCGTGGGGCCTCGCCACGCTCCCGGACGGCGCGCTGCTGATCAGCCTGCGCGACGAGGCGCGGCTGGTGGTCGTGGACCCTGACGCCGGCACGACGACGGCCGTCACGGGCCCCGGCGCGGACGCCCTCGCCGCGCAGACCACGCCCGACGGCGAGGGCGGGCTGCTCGGCGTCGCGCGCGACCCGGGCTCGGGCGACGTCTTCGTCTACCGCACGGGCGCCGACGACAACGCCGTGCTGCGCGCCTCGCTGGACGGCACGGTGCTCGGCGGTCTCACGACCGTCCTGGACGGCATCCCCCGCGCCGGCCACCACGACGGCGGCGGCCTGGCCTTCGGCCCGGACGGGTTCCTCTACGTCGGCACGGGCGACGCGGGCGACGGGGAGGCCTCGCAGGACCGGTCTTCGCTCGCCGGGAAGATCCTGCGCGTCACGACCGACGGCGACCCGGCGCCGGGCAACCCCGACCCGTCCTCGCCGGTCTGGACCTTCGGCCACCGCAACGTGCAGGGCCTGGGCTGGGACGGGTCGGGGCGGATGTTCGCCAGCGAGTTCGGGCAGAGCACGTGGGACGAGCTCAACGTGATCGAGCCGGGCGGCGACTACGGCTGGCCCGACGTCGAGGGCCCGGGCCTCGAGGGCCAGCCCCGGGCGGGCGACGGCACGGTCGCCCCCGTGGCCTGGTGGCCCACCTCCGACGCGTCCCCGTCGGGCCTGACGGTGACCGACGACGCCGTGTACCTCGCGGGGCTGCGCGGGGAGCGGCTGTGGCGCGTGCCGTTCGGCAGCACGGCGTCCGGCGCCGACGAGGGCGCGGACGAGGGCGCGGGGACGGGGCCGACGTCGAGCAAGGGCGCCGTGGACGCCGACGGCAGCGTGCGCGGCCTCGGGGAACCCCAGGCCCTGCTCGACGGCGAGCTGGGGCGGCTGCGCAACGTCGCGCCCGTCGTGCCCGGCGGCGGCGACGCGGACGGCCTGTGGGTGCTGACGAACAACACCGACGGCCGTGGCTCGCCGCGCGACGGCGACGACCGCCTGGTCCGGGTCACGTTCGGCTGACGCGGCGGGCCGGCCGGGGCGCGGACCGCTCGGACGCGTCGTCGTCCGGGCCCTTAGAATCGCCCGCATGACCCACATCCTCTCGGCCGTGGCGTGGCCCTACGCCAACGGTCCGCGGCACATCGGCCACGTCGCCGGCTTCGGCGTTCCCTCCGACGTCTTCAGCCGGCACATGCGGATGGCGGGTCACGACGTGCTGATGGTCTCCGGCACGGACGAGCACGGGACGCCGATCCTCGTGCAGGCGGAGCAGGAGGGCGTGACGCCGCAGCAGCTCGCGGACCGCTACAACCGCGTCATCGTCGAGGACCTCACCTCGCTCGGGCTGTCGTACGACCTGTTCACGCGGACGACGACGCGCAACCACTACGCCGTCGTGCAGGAGATGTTCCGCACGGTGCACAAGAACGGCTACATGGTCGAGAAGACCACGATGGGCGCGATCTCCCCGTCCACGGGCCGCACGCTGCCCGACCGCTTCATCGAGGGCACCTGCCCGATCTGCGGGTACGACGGCGCGCGCGGCGACCAGTGCGACAACTGCGGCAACCAGCTCGACCCGATCGACCTGAAGAACCCCCGCAGCCGCATCAACGGCGAGACGCCGAAGTTCGTCGAGTCGAACCACTTCTTCCTCGACCTGCCGGCGCTCGCGGACGCGCTGGGCGACTGGCTGCGCACCCGCAGCGGGTGGCGCCCGAACGTGCTGAACTTCAGCCTCAACCTGCTCGACGACGTCCGTCCCCGCGCCATGACGCGCGACATCGACTGGGGCATCCCGGTGCCGCTGGAGGGCTGGGAGGAGAACCCGACCAAGCGCCTGTACGTGTGGTTCGACGCGGTCATCGGGTACCTCTCGGCGTCGATCGAGTGGGCCCGCCGCACCGGGGACCCGGAGGCGTGGCGCGCGTTCTGGAACGAGGAGACGGCGCGCTCCTTCTACTTCATGGGCAAGGACAACATCACGTTCCACTCCCAGATCTGGCCGGCCGAGCTGCTGGCCTACGACGGGAAGGGCTCCCGCGGCGGGGCTCCGGGCCCGTACGGGACGCTCCAGCTGCCCACCGAGGTGGTCAGCTCCGAGTTCCTCAACGTCGAGGGCCAGAAGTTCTCCAGCTCGCGCGGCGTGGTCATCTACGTGCGCGACATGCTGGCGCGCTACCAGCCGGACGCGTTCCGCTACTACGTGGCGGCCGCCGGCCCGGAGACCCAGGACGTCGACTTCACGTGGGACAGCTTCCTGCGCCGCACCAACGACGAGCTCGTCGCGGGCTGGGGCAACCTCGTGAACCGCACGGCCAGCATGGTGCACAAGAACTTCGGCCAGATCCCCACGCCGGGCGAGCTGGCCGACGTCGACCGCGGCGTCCTCAAGGCGACGTCCGAGGCGTTCGGCACGGTCGGCGGGCTTATCGAGTCCAACCGGCAGCGGGCGGCGGTCGCCGAGGCGATGCGCGTCGTCGGCGACGTGAACCGGTACGTGTCGGAGACGGAGCCGTGGAAGCTCAAGACCGACCCTGACCGCCTCGCGACCGTGCTGCACACGGTCACCCAGGCCGTGAGCGACTGCAACACGCTGCTCAGCCCGTTCCTGCCGCACTCCGCGCAGCAGGTGCACGAGACGATGGGCGGCACCGGGACGTTCGCGCCCCAGCCGCGCATCGACGAGGTCACCGACCTGGACGACGAGTCGCGGCAGTACCCGGTCATCACGGGCGACTACGACTTCCCGTCCTGGGAGTCGCGGCCCGTCACGCCCGGCACCGAGATCGCCAAGCCGAGCCCCGTGTTCACCAAGCTCGACGACTCGATCGTCGAGGAGGAGCTCGAGCGGCTGCGCGAGAAGGCCTGAGCGTGGCGCGCAAGCGCGAGCGCGGGTTCCCGGCGGACCCCGCGCCCCTGCCGGTACCTGTCGCCGACAACCACACGCACCTCGACGCGATCGCCGGCGTCCTCCCTGAGGGAGAGCCGGCGCCGTCCGCGGCGGAGCACCTCGCCCGCGCGGCGGCCGTGGGCGTGGACCGCGTCGTGCAGGTGGGCTGCGACCTGCCGGGCATCGACTGGACGGTGCGGCTCCTGGCCGAGGCGCACCCCGGCGTGCTCGCGGCCGTCGCGATCCACCCCAACGAGGCGGTGCTGCATGCCGGCGTCCGCGAGGTGGGCCCGGACGGCCTGGAACCGGACCCGGCGGCGCACCACGCGGTCGCGCTGGACGACGCGCTGGCGCGGGTCGCGGAGGTGGCGCGGACGCACGACCGCGTGCGCGCGATCGGCGAGACGGGGATGGACCTGTTCCGCACCGGGCCGCAGGGCGAGGCGGTGCAGCGCGAGGCGTTCCGCGCGCACGTCGCCCTCGCCAAGGAGCTCGGCCTGGCGCTGCAGATCCACGACCGCGACGCGCACGCCCAGGTGATCGACGTCCTGCTGGCCGACGGCGCCCCGGAGCGCACCGTCTTCCACTGCTACTCGGGCGACGAGGAGATGGCCGCGCTCGCGGCGGAGCACGGCTGGTTCCTCTCGTTCGCGGGCCCGGTGACCTACCCGAAGAACGACCACCTGCGCGCCGCGCTGCGCGCCGTGCCGCTGGAGCTGGTGCTGGTCGAGACGGACGCGCCGTACCTGCCGCCGCACCCGTACCGCGGCCAGCCGAACGCCCCGTACGTCGCGGCGCACACGGTGGGCGCGATGGCGGACGTCCTGGAGCGTCCCCTGGACGAGGTGTGCCGGGCGCTCTCGGCGACGTCGGAGCGCGTGTACGGCCCGTGGTGAGCGCTCGATGAGCCGGTGGGGGCTTCCCCCCTGGTCACGGTTCCGTTACGGTCTGGTGCTCGTGCGGAGGTCGAGGGTGGAGCGGGCGTCGGACGAGGCGACGGTCGCGTCGTCGGCACCCTCGAGCACCGGGGCGACGGCGCCGCGGCGCGGCCCGCTCAGCGGCCCGGCGCGCCACGTCGTGCACGGCGCCGTGGTCCTCGCGCTGGTCGGCGGCACGGCCGCCGTGACGCAGGCGCAGAAGACCGTGACGATCGATTACGACGGCCACGTCGCGACCGTCGACTCCTACGGCGCGTCGGTGGCCGACGTGCTGCGCTATCACCACATCCCGGTCGGCCCGGACGACCTGGTGCAGCCCGCCGCGTCGGCGGCCGCCGCGGACGGCGGCCAGGTCGTGGTGCGGTCGAGCCGCGAGGTGACCGTCGAGATCGACGGCGAGGTCACGACCTTCCCGACGACGGCGCACACGGTGGGCGAGCTGCTGGCGGCGCTCGGCCCGCGCGGCGCCGACGCCGTGACCTCCGCCTCCCGCACCGCGCCGCTGGACCGCACGCCGGTGCGGGTGTCCACGACCAAGACGGTGCAGGTGGCCGTGGACGGCCTCGTGCTGCCGATCCGCACCGCGCAGTCGACCGTGCGCGACGTGCTGGCCACCGCCGGGATCACCCTCGGCAAGCACGACCGCACGTCGGTGCCCCTCGGGGCGGCCGCCGTGGACGGGATGGTCGTCATGGTGAGCCGGGGCGAGACCGACGCGGACCGCAAGACCGAGGTCATCCCGTTCGAGACGGAGCGCGTCGAGTCCGACGAGCTGCCGAAGGGCTACGAGGTGGTGCGCACGGCAGGCGTGCCGGGGGAGCGGGTCACCACCTACGAGGTGCGCACCCTGGACGGGGCCGAGGTGGAGCGCACCGTGGTCGACCGCGAGGTGACGCGGGAGCCGGTCACCGAGGTCGTCGTGGTGGGCACCCTCGAGGTCTCGACGGCGAACCCCGACCCGGGCTCCGCGAAGGCCATCGGCAAGGCGATGGCCGCCGAGCGCGGGTGGGGCGCGGACCAGTACGCCTGCCTCGAGAAGCTGTGGGACAAGGAGTCGGGCTGGCGCTGGAACGCCGAGAACCCGTCGAGCGGGGCGTACGGCATCCCGCAGTCGCTGCCCGGGTCGAAGATGGCGACCGCCGGGTCGGACTGGCGCACCAACCCGTCCACGCAGATCGAGTGGGGCCTGGGGTACATCTCCGGGCGGTACGGCACGCCGTGCGGGGCGTGGAGCCACTCCATGTCGGTGGGCTGGTACTGACGCCCCGCGAGGTGTGAGACGGGCCACTTCGTCCGTCCAGACTTATCGGACACCAGGGCACAGACGCGGGCATCCGTGCCATAACCAGGCTTGGCCGATGGTCACGATCCGGTTACGGTCTTCGGAGCCACCGGATCGACCACGGACCCGACACCCAGCCGGGACCCCGCCGTCGTGACCGGACCGCACGACGACTGGACCTGTGTGAACCCCTCGAACGAGACTCCCCATCCTTCGGCCGAGTCGATGCCTGAGTCGATGCCCGAGGCGGGGGCCGACGCGGCCGCCGCGTCGACGACCGCCCCGCGCCGTCGCCGTCGGCTCCCGCTCATCGCGGGTCTCGCCGTCGGCGCGCTCGTCGTCGCGGGTGGTGCGGCCACCGCCTACGAGAGTGCACGCAAGAGCGTGACGCTCGACGTCGACGGCGAGACGCGCACCCTCCAGACCTTCTCCGGTTCCGTCGCCGGCCTGCTGGACGCCCAGGGCGTCGAGGTGGGCGAGCGCGACGCCGTCACCCCGTCCGCGGACGCCGCCCTGCGCGACGGCTCGCAGGTCGTGGTCCGCTCCGGGCACGAGCTGACGGTGGACGTCGACGGCGAGCAGGACGACGTCTGGGTCACCGCGCTGGACGCCGAGGAGGCCCTGCGCGGGCTCGACGCCCGCGGCTCCGACGTCTCCCTCGTCGCCTCCCGTTCCGGCGACCGCGCCTCGCTGCCGCTCCAGCTCGACGCCGACCAGCCGGTCGCCGTCGTCGCGGACGGCACCACCACGGTGGTCGACGACGGCTCCGTCGGCCTCGAGGCGATCCTCCAGGGCCTCGGGCTCACGGCGGACGCGGACGACCGCGTCTTCGTCGAGCGGGAGACCCCGAAGGCGCAGGGCGACCCGGCGGTGCGCATCGTCATCGAGCGCGTCGAGACGAAGAAGGTCACCAAGAAGGTCGCGGTCGACCACAAGTCGCGCACGGAGCAGGACTCGGACCGCTACGCCGACCTGGGCAGCAAGGTCACCCAGGAGGGCAAGGACGGCGAGCGCACGCTCACCTACCGCGTCACCACGGTCGACGGTGACGTCGTCGCCAAGAAGAAGCTCTCGGACAAGGTGACCACCAAGCCGGTCACGGAGATCGTCGTCGAGGGCACCAAGGAGCGCCCCGAGCCGGAGCCCGAGCCGGCGCCGGAGGAGTCCTCGTCGTCGTCCTCGTCGTCCGGCTCCAGCAGCTCCTCGTCGAGCTCCTCGTCCGGCTCGACGTCGAAGGCCACAGGCTCGGCGCCCGCCGGCGTGTGGGCGGACCTCGCGCAGTGCGAGTCGGGCGGCAACCCCGCCACGAACACCGGCAACGGCTACTACGGCCTGTACCAGTTCTCGCTGCAGACGTGGCAGGCGATGGGCGGTTCCGGTCTCCCCTCGGAGAACTCGGCCGCCGAGCAGACGCGCATCGCGCAGAAGCTGCAGGCGCAGTCCGGGTGGGGTCAGTGGCCCGGCTGCGCGGCCAAGCTCGGCCTGCTCTGACCTGACGCGGATCTGACGCAGGTCTCACGCTGAGGCCCGCCGGGCCGATCCCGCCGCTCGACGGCGACGGGTCGGACCGGCGGGCCTTCGTGCGCCCCCGCGGGGTGTGGACGCCGCGTGCACGTTCCGTGGGACTCGTCACGAGAGGCCCTCAGGATTAGGCGCACCATAACGAATCGGTTACGGTCGGGTGTCCCGCGTGCGAGGCGTGCCCACCAGGTGTATGCGACGCGGGCCCTGAACCGCCGGATCGGTGGGTCGGAACTCGGCGCCCTCGGGCGCAGGGGCCGGGAGCGAGGCGCGAGCGCGCCGCCCCGGTGCGTGACGGGTCGTCGAGATCCGCCCCCGGCCACCGTGCCCGGACAGCACGACGACTGGACTCTCGTGACCTCCTCCCCGAACGCTCCCGTGCCCGCCGCCGACACCCCCGCGGACGCCACGGCCCGGCCGCGCCGCCGCTGGCCGTTCGTGGCCGCCGCGACCGCCGCCGCGGTCGCCGTCGCCGGCGGGGCCGTCGCCTACGCCGACGCCCGCAAGACCGTCACGCTCGACGTGGACGGCGACGTGAAGACCGTGACCTCGTACTCCGGCTCCGTCGACGACCTGCTCACCTCCCAGGGCGTCGTCGTGGGCGACCGTGACCTCGTGACCCCGGCCGCAGGTGCCGCGCTCGAGGACGGATCCGACATCGTGGTGCGCTCCGGCAAGGAGCTCGCGCTCCAGATCGACGGCAAGGACACCGACGCCTGGGTCACCGCGCTCGACGCGGCCGAGGCGCTCGACACCCTCACCGCCCGCGGCGGCGACGTGCGCATCGTCGCCTCCCGCGACGGCGAGCGGGCCTCGCTGCCCGTGGACGTCGACACCGACGGCCCGGTGGCCGTGGTGCACGACGGCAAGGCCGACGTGGTCGAGGGCGCGGAGGACGTCGAGGGCGTGCTGGCCGAGGCGGACGTCGACCTCGGCAAGAGCGACCGGGTGCACGTCACCGACGCCGCCAACGGCGAGGTGAAGAAGCACGTCGCCGCCGCCGTCGCGGACGCCGAGAAGCAGACCGCGAAGCAGGCCGAGAAGCAGGCGAAGGGCGGCGCGCAGACCGAGCAGGTCGCCGCGGAGCAGCCCGCCGCCGCGCCGCAGGTCGCCGTCGTCGTGCAGCGCGTCGAGACCAAGAAGGTCACGACCACCCAGGCCGTCGACCACAAGACGACGACCAAGAAGTCCGACAAGCGCTACTCCGACCAGGACGTGAAGGTCCGGACGAAGGGCAAGGACGGCGAGCGCACGATCGTCCACCGGGTCACGACGATCGACGGCAAGGTCGTGAAGAAGACCAAGCTCTCGGACGAGGTCACCACCAAGCCCGTGACCCGCGTGCTGGTGAAGGGCACCAAGGAGCGCCCCGAGCCCGAGCCCGCGACGCCGACCTACTCCGGCTCCACCCGGTCGATCGGCCAGCAGATGGCCGCGGCGCGCGACTGGACCGGCTCGCAGTGGACCTGCCTGGAGTCGCTGTGGACGAAGGAGTCGGGCTGGGACGCCTCGGCGGCCAACCCGTCGTCCGGCGCGTACGGCATCCCGCAGTCGCTGCCCGGCTCGAAGATGGCGTCGGCCGGCTCCGACTGGCAGACCAACCCGGCCACGCAGATCGAGTGGGGCCTCGGCTACATCGCGGACGTGTACGGCACGCCGTGCGGCGCGTGGGGCCACTCGCAGTCGGTGGGCTGGTACTGAGCCGCATAAACTCCCCCACATGACGAACACCCCTGGCGCCCTGCTCGGCCCTGCGGAGATCCGCGAGCTGGCAGGGCGTCTCGGTGTCCGCCCCACCAAGCAGCTCGGGCAGAACTTCGTGCACGACGGCGGCACGGTCCGCAAGATCGTCCGTGCGGCCGGGCTGCGGCCGGGGGAGCGGGTCGTCGAGATCGGCCCCGGGCTGGGGTCGCTGACCCTCGGGCTGCTGGAGGCCGGGGCGTCCGTCGTCGCCGTCGAGATCGACCCGGTGCTGGCCGGGCAGATCGCCGAGACCGTGCACAAGCACGCCCCCGACGCCGACTTCGAGGTGGTGTCCGCCGACGCCCTCGAGGTCACTTCGCTGCCGGGGGAGCCGCCGACGGCGCTCGTGGCGAACCTGCCGTACAACGTGGCCGTCCCGGTGCTGCTCACCTTCCTGCAGCGCTTCCCGAGCCTGGAGCGCGTGCTCGTCATGGTGCAGGCCGAGGTGGCCGACCGGCTGGCGGCGGGGCCCGGGTCCCGCACCTACGGCGTGCCGTCGGTCAAGGCCGCCTGGTACGCCGAGGCGCGCCGGTCGCTGAACGTCAGCCGGCACGTGTTCTGGCCCGAGCCCAACGTGGACTCCGCGCTCGTCGCGCTCGAGAAGCGCGAGCCGCCCGTCACGACCGCGACGCGCGAGCAGGTGTTCGCCGTCGTCGACGCCGCCTTCGCCCAGCGCCGCAAGACGCTGCGTGCCGCCCTGTCCGGCACGTTCGGCTCGGGCGCCGCCGCGGAGGAGGCGCTGCGTGCCGCGGGTGTCGACCCCGGGCTGCGGGGCGAGCGGCTCGAGGTCGCGGACTTCGCGCGGATCGCCGAGCAGCTTCCGGTCGCAGCGGGCACGGTGGACGCGTGACGCATCTCGCCGCCGCCCCCTCGCCGTCGGTCCGCGTCCGCGCGCCCGGCAAGGTCAACCTGTCGCTGCGCGTGGGCGCGCGCCAGGCGGACGGCTACCACCCGCTGTCGACGATCTTCCAGGCCGTGGCCCTCTACGAGGAGGTGACCGCGACGCAGGTGCCGGAGGGTGCCGGCGTGACCGTCACCGTCGACGGACCGCAGGCCGACCTCGTGCCCGTCGACGGGTCGAACCTCGCCTGGCGCGCGGCCGAGGCCCTGGCGGAGCGGGTCGGCGTGGCGCCGGACGTCGCGCTGCACCTGGCCAAGGGCGTGCCCGTGGCCGGCGGCATGGCGGGCGGCTCGGCCGACGCCGCCGCGACGCTGGTCGCCTGCGACGCGCTGTGGCAGACCGGCCTGAGCCGCGACGACCTGTCGACGCTCGCGGCGGACCTCGGCTCGGACGTCCCGTTCGCCCTGCTGGGCCATACCGCCGTCGGGACGGGGCGCGGCCACCTGCTGACCCCCGCGATGACCCGCGGCGAGTTCCACTGGGTGTTCGCGGCGCAGGCCGAGGGCCTGTCGACGCCCGCCGTCTACGGCCGCTTCGACGAGCTGGCCGGCTCCCGGGGCGCGGCCGACGAGCCGGGCCTCGAGGAGGACACCGCTCTCATGCAGGCGCTGCGGGCGGGAGACGCGCACGCCCTCGGCCGGGCGCTGCACAACGACCTCCAGGCCGCGGCGCTCTCGCTGCGCCCCGAGCTGGAGCGCACGATCGCCGTCGCGAACGACGCGGGGGCGCTGGGCGCGTTCGTGTCGGGGTCGGGGCCCACCGTCGCTGCGCTCGCCCGGTCGCGCCAGCACGCGCTGGCCATCGCCGCGTCGTGGACCGCCGAGGGAGCCGCCGAGTCCGTCTGGTGCACCTCCGGCCCCGCGCACGGCGCCCGCCTGCTGCCCTGACGCCGAGGTAGTTCCAGAGCTCGCGAGGTAGTTCGGAACTTCGCGAGGTAGTTCCACAGCTCGCGAGGTAGTTCGAACCTCGCTGAGGTAGTGCACTACCTCGGGAGATCTGGAACTACCTCGGCCGGTTTCGGACTACCTCGGCAGATTTCGAGCTACCTCGGCGGTCAGAGGTGCTTGGCCAGCCAGGCGAGGGTCGGGGCGAAGCGGTAGCCCTGACCGCCCTCGTGGCGGTTGTAGGGGTAGACGTCGATCGCCGTGTCCGGCGTGGTCTCGCCCAGGGCGCCCCACTGGTTGTACGCGGCGTACACCGTGGACGGCGGGCAGACGTCGTCGCGCAGCGCGGTCGAGAACAGCGCGGCGGCGCGGGCGCGGCGGGCGAACGAGACGCCGTCGAGGTAGGAGAACGTGCGCCAGACGGCGTCCTCGTGCTCGCGGTGCACCGACAGGTACTGCGTGATCTCGCCGTAGGGGAACGCGTCGGAGATCTGCACGGCACGGCGGTAGTGGCACAGGAACGGCACGTTCGGCACGGCCGCGGCGACGTCGGGCACCAGGCCCGCGACGGCGATCGCGATGCCGCCGCCCTGGCTCGTGCCGGCGACGGCGACGCGCGCGGGGTCGATGCCCGGGACGCGGCGGACGGCGTCGACGGCCCGGACGCCGTCGGTGAAGACGCGCCGGTAGTAGTGGTCGTGCGGGTCGAGCACCCCGCGGGTCATGAAGCCGGGGGAGGCGGGGCCGCTGCCCACGGGGTCGGGGGTGTCGCCGCCGTGGCCCCAGCCGGAGCCCTGGCCGCGGGTGTCCATCACGAGGTGCGCGTAGCCCGCGGCGGCGAGGCCCAGGTGGTCGTGCGCCAGCCCGCGGCCGCCGCCGTAGCCGATGAACTCGACGACCGCCGGCAGCGGGCCGTCGGCCTCCGCGTCGTGGCGCGCGGGTCGGGTCAGCCAGGCCTTGACGGGCTGCCCGTCGAAGCCGGGGAAGGTCACGTCGTCCACGACGAGCTCCGTGAGGCCGGTGTCCGCCCGCTCCAGCGTGGGGGCGGCGTCGTGCGCGCGGGACTCGACGAGGGTCTGCGACCAGAACGCGTCGAAGTCGCCGGGCTCGTCGATCTCGGGCGTGTACGCCTCGAGCTCGGGCACGGGCAGGTCGAACTGGGCCATCGATTCCTCCGGGAGCTACCTGCGGGACCTGCCGCAGCGGTGCGGTTCCGGGCTGCACTGTAGCGGGCCGGCGGGTGGCCGTGGAGAACGTTCCCCCGCGCCGGACGTCTACGCTGCGTCCAGTCGGACGGGCGAGGTGAGGACACGGTGCGACGCGGGACCAACCTGCCGCGGGTGGGCGACTTCAACCAGATGGTCGTGCTGGACCAGGTGCGGCGGGCGCCGGACGGCACCAGCCGCAGCGAGCTCGCGGCGAGCACCGGGTTGTCGCTCCAGGCGGTGTCGAACATCGTGGCGCGGCTCGTCGCGCTGGGGTACGTCGTCGAGGGGGAGCGCCGGGCCGAAGGCCGGGGAAAGCCCCGCACGATGCTCTACCTCGAGCCGCAGGGGGCCTACGCGCTGGGCGTGCACATCGACCCGGTGGTCGTGACGTCGGTGCTCGTGGACCTCGACGGCCGCACGGTGGAGAAGGTCGTGGAGCCGACCCCGGCCGGCCCCGAGGCGGTGGCCGACGGTGTCGCCGCGGCGGCCGCGACGATGCTCGAGCGGGCCGGCGTCGACCGCTCCGCCGTGCTGGGGCTGGGCGTGGCGGCCCCGGGGCCCGTGGACCTCGCCGCCGGCACGGTGCTCCGTCCGCCGCTCCTCGACGGCTGGGACGAGGTCCCGGTGCGCGACCTCCTGGCCGCCGCGACGGGCTTCGACGTCGTGCTGGACAAGGACGTGTCGGCGGCGATGGTGGCGGAGCTGTGGCGCGGCAACAGGATGCTGCGCGGCACGTCCCTGTTCTTCTACACGGGCTTCGGCGTCGCCGTGGCGGTGGCGCACGACGGCGAGCTGCTCGCCGGGTCGTCGCGGAACGCCGGCGAGGTGGGGCACCTGGTGGTCGACAACGACGGTCCGCTGTGCGGCTGTGGCCAGCGGGGGTGCATCGGCATCTCCGCGGCGCCCGCGACGCTCGTCGCCGAGGCGGTCGCGCGCGGCGTGCTGCCCCGGGGCACCCCGGCGACGACGCCGGCGGAGCTCGACGCCGCGCTCACCACCCTGTGCGGGGTCGCCGCGGACGGCGATGCGGTGGCGGCGGGCATCCTCGCGGTGTCCGCGCGGCGCGTCGCGCGCGGGATCACCGTCGTGGCCGACCTCGTGGACGCGGGGGTGGTGGTCTTCGGCGGGCCGGCGTGGGCGCGGCTCGCCCCCCACTACCTGCCGGTCGTGCGGGAGGAGCTGACGGCGCAGGCGACGTTGCGCGAGGTGCACGCCGTCGAGGTGCTGGGCTCCGCCGTCGGCGACCACGTGGGCGCGGTGGGGGCGGCGAGCCTGGTGCTCGACGGCCTGTTCACGCCGCGCCCGTCCGGGCTGGTCGGCGGGGGAGCGACGCGCGCCCTCGCGCGCCCGTAGCCCGCGGGCGCCGACCCGAGAACCGATCGCGAACCGCCGGGCGGTCATGCTTGACACCAATAACTCAATTCGCTTGAGTTATTCACGTCAGCCGGCCCGGCGTCGTCGGGCCACTCATGTGGGCAAAGGAGCAGCATGCGACTGGCACGACCCCTCGCCGCGGGGACCGCGGCCACGGCGCTCGTCCTCACCCTCGGAGCCTGCGGCTCGGGGAACGGCGAGGGCAGCAGCGGGGACGCGACGATCAAGATCGCGTACCAGAAGTTCGGGAACTTCACGCAGGCCGACGAGCTGTTCAAGGACGTCAAGGCCGAGTACGAGAAGGAGAACCCGGACGTCACGATCGAGCTCGTGCCGATCGAGGCCAGCCAGAACGACTACTTCACCAAGCTCGCACTCATGAACCGTGCGCCCGGCACGGCGCCCGACCTCATGTACGAGGACACGTTCATGATCAAGTCGGACGTCGAGGCGGGGTACCTGCTGCCGATGGACGACTACCTCGCCGAGTGGGAGGACTGGGACCAGTTCGTCGACCAGGCCAAGCAGGCCGGGCTGGGCGACGACGGCAAGACCTACGGCGTCCCGATGGGCACCGACACCCGCGGGCTGTGGTTCAACAAGGAGGTGCTCGCCGAGGCGGGGCTCCCCGAGGACTGGGCCCCGACGACCTGGGACGAGCTGCTCGAGGCGGCGCGCGCGATCAAGAAGGCGGACCCGGAGGTCATCCCGCTCAACGTCTACTCGGGCAAGCCGATGGGCGAGGGCGCCACGATGCAGGGATTCGAGATGCTGCTGTACGGCACGGGCGGCACGCTCTACGACGCCGACGCCTCGAAGTGGGTCGTGGGGTCGCAGGAGTTCGTCGACTCGCTCGACTTCATCAGGACGATCTACACCGAGGGTCTCGCCCCGACGCCGCAGCAGGCGCTCGACCCGAACGTCGGCAACACGGTCTCGGCCGAGTGGCTGCCGCAGGGCAAGCTCGGCATCTCGCTGGACGGCTCGTGGATGCCGGGCACGTGGCTCGAGGAGGGCACGGCGCCCTGGCCCGAGTGGACCGACGTCATGGGCACGGCCGCGATGCCCACCCAGGACGGTCAGGCTCCCGGCGCGGTGAGCATGTCGGGCGGCTGGACGATGGCGATCGGCTCCGGGTCGAAGAACCCCGACGTGGCGTTCGACGTGCTGACCCACGCGCTCGACAAGGAGAACTCGCTGCGGTTCGCGATCGACAACAGCCAGATCGCGGTGCGCACGGACGTCGCCGAGGAGCCGTCGTACTCCGAGGCGAACCCGACGGTGCCGTTCTTCTCCGACCTCGTGGAGGTGACGAACTTCCGTCCGGCGACCTCGGACTACGCCCAGGTCTCCAACGCGATCCAGGTCGCGATGGAGTCGGTGATGACCGGTCAGCAGACGCCCGAGGAGGCTGCCGCCGTCTACGACGAGGCCGTGGTCGCCCAGGTCGGCGAAGAGAACACGACGAACGGCTGACGACGTGACCGCCACCCTCGCACCCGCCCCGGTCGGCGGGCCCGGGGCGGGGCCGTCGACGGTGCGGCGCTCGCACGCGCGCCGCACCGCCGGCCGCCTCGTCCCGATGCTGCCGGCCGTCGCCCTGCTCGCGCTGTTCATGCTCGGCCCGGTCGTCTGGTCGTTCTACGGCTCGTTCACCAACGCGGCGCTGACCGGCCCGAACGCCCTCGCCCCCGAGTGGGTGGGGCTCGACAACTACGCCGCGCTGCTCGCCGATCCCGACTTCCCGAAGGCCCTGTGGCTCACGGTGCTGTTCGTCATCGCGTCCGCGGTGATCGGGCAGAACGTCGCCGGGCTCGGGCTGGCGATGCTCATGCGGTCGGCGCTGAAGCCCGTGCGGGCCGTCGTCTCCACGCTGGTCGTGACGGCGTGGGTGCTGCCCGAGATCGTCGCCGCGTTCGCCGCCTACGCGTTCTTCCACGCGGACGGCACCCTCAACTCGCTGCTGGCCGGGGTCGGGGTCACCGGGCCGGACTGGCTCTTCGAGTACCCCATGCTCGCCGTCATCCTCGCCAACATCTGGCGCGGCACGGCCTTCTCGATGATGGTGTACTCCGCCGCGATCGCGGAGGTGCCGCCGGAGATCACCGAGGCCGCGACGGTCGACGGGGCCAACGGCGCGCAGCGGCTCGTGTGGGTCACGCTGCCCACGATCCGCCGCAGCATCTCGACCAACCTCATGCTCACGACGCTCCAGACCCTGTCCGTCTTCACGCTGATCTACGTGATGACCGGCGGCGGCCCCGGCACCGACAGCTCCACGCTGCCGATCCTCGCCTACCAGGAGGCGTTCAAGTTCGCCCAGGTCGGCTACGGCACCGCGATCGCCACCGTGATGCTCGTCATCGGCGCCGTCTTCTCCGTCGTGTACATCCGCAGCCTGAAGCCGGAGGTCGACTGATGGCCCAGACCGCCGCCCCCGCGTCCGTGCCCTCGCCCGCGCCCGACGTCGCCGGCACGCCCCCTGCGCGACGGCGGGCGTCGTCGTCGGTCGCCGCCCCCGGGCCGCGCGCCGCGCGCGTGCTGTCGAACGTCGTCCTCGTCGTCGTGGGGCTGTGCTTCCTGCTGCCGCTCGGCTGGATCGTCCTGGCGTCGCTCGACCCGAGCGCCACGCTCGCCGTCCGGCTGCCGGAGACGTTCACGCTCGACAACTTCACTGCCGTGATGACCCCCGAGCAGACGTGGGTGCCGCTGGCGAACGCGTTCGTGCTCTCCGCCGGCACCGGACTCATCACCGTGCTGGCGTCCGTGCTCGCGGCCTACCCGCTGTCGCGGTACCGGATGCGCTTCAACAAGCCGTTCCTGTACGCCGTGCTGTTCGGCACCTGCCTGCCGATCACGGCCATGATGGTGCCGGTCTACTCGCTGTTCGTGCGCCTCAACCTGCTCGACTCGCTGGCCGGCACCACGTTCTTCATGGCCGCGACGTCGCTGCCGATGGCGATCTGGATGACGAAGAACTTCATGGACTCCGTGCCGATCTCCCTCGAGGAGGCGGCCTGGACCGACGGCGCGTCGGCCATGACCACGCTGCGCACCATCGTGCTGCCGCTCATGCGGCCCGGCATCGCCGTCGTCTTCATCTTCGTGTTCATCCAGGCGTGGGGGAACTTCTTCGTCCCCTTCGTGCTGCTGCTCACCCCGGAGAAGCAGCCCGCGGCCGTGAGCATCTTCGCGTTCTTCGGCCAGTACGGCTCGGTCGCGTACGGCCAGCTCGCGGCCTACTCGATGCTCTACGCCCTGCCCGCCGTCGGCCTGTACGTCCTCGTCTCCCGGCTCTCCGGCGGGTCCTTCGCGCTCGCCGGCGCCGTCAAGGGCTGACGTCCGCCCGCACCGGAACCGCCACCCGTCCCAGCACCTGTCCCACCCGACCACGTCCTCGTCACCAGGAGCCTGATCCATGCACGACACCACCGCCCGCACCACCATGCGCCTCGAGCGCTTCGTGAAGGACTGGCTGGAGCCCGCCGTCCTGCGCGAGACCCGGCCGCTGGACATCGAGGCCTGGACCGTCGGCGGGGAGCCGGTGCCGTTCGCCGACGCGGTGCGCGCCACGTACGCCCCGTTCGCGCTCGGCAGCCCATGGGGGCGTCCGTGGGACACGACGTGGTTCCACGTGACCGGCGACGTCCCGGCCGGGTGGTCCGGCGACGCGGCGCCGGCGGGCACCCGCGTGGAGCTCGTCGTCGACCTCGGGTTCACCGGCGCCGGCCCCGGCTTCCAGGCCGAGGGCACCGCGTGGACGCCGGACGGCCGCATCATCAAGGCGGTCGAGCCCCGCAACCGGCACGTGCCGCTCGCGGCCGGGCAGGCGCTGGACGGCGCCGGCCGCGTCGACGTCTTCGTCGAGGCCGCCGCCAACCCTGACGTGCCGGGGGGAGCCTGGACCCGGCCGACGCCGATGGGCGCCTGGGACACCTCCGGCCCCGACCCGATCTACGCGCTGCGCACCATGCACGTGGCCCTCGTGGACGAGACGGTGTGGGAGCTGCTGCAGGACGTGCGCGCCCTGCACGGCCTGGTGCGCGTGCTGCCCGCCACGAGCCCGCGTGCGGCCGAGGTGCTGCGGGCGCTGGAGGACATGCTGGACGCCGTCGACCCCGACGACGTCGCGGGCACCGCGGCCGCGGGGCGCGCAGCGCTCGCACCCGCGCTGGCCGCGCCCGCCGCGGCGTCGGCCCACCGGGTGCACGCCGTCGGGCACGCGCACATCGACTCGGCGTGGCTGTGGCCCACGCGGGAGACGGTGCGCAAGTGCGCGCGGACGTTCTCCAACGTGCTCGCCCTCATGGACGAGGACCCGGACGTGAGGTTCGCGTGCTCGTCGGCGCAGCAGTACTCGTGGGTGCAGGAGCACTACCCGGAGCTGTTCGAGCGGATCCGCGAGCGCGTGCGCGAGGGCCGGTTCGTGCCGGTGGGCGGCATGTGGGTCGAGTCGGACACCAACATGCCCGGCGGTGAGGCGCTGGCCCGCCAGCTCGTGGCGGGCAAGCGGTACTTCATCGAGGAGCTGGGCGTGGAGCCGAAGGAGGTGTGGCTGCCGGACTCCTTCGGGTACACGGCCGCGCTGCCGCAGCTCGCCCGCCTGGCGGGCAGCGACAACTTCCTCACGCAGAAGATCTCGTGGAACGACACCAACACCATGCCGCACCACACGTTCTGGTGGGAGGGCATCGACGGGTCGCGGGTGTTCACGCACTTCCCGCCCGTGGACACCTACAACTCCGAGCTGACGGCCGAGGAGCTCGCCCGCGCCGAGCGGCAGTACGCCGAGAAGGGCCGCGCCAACACGTCGCTCGTGCCGTTCGGCTTCGGCGACGGCGGCGGCGGCCCCACCCGCGAGATGGTCGCGGCGGCCCGCCGCACGCGCGACCTCGAGGGGTCGCCGAAGGTGGAGCTGTCCGACTCGCATTCGTTCTTCGACGCCGCGCGGGCCGAGTACGCGGACCCGGCCACGTGGACGGGGGAGATGTACCTCGAGTACCACCGCGGCACGTACACGTCGCAGGCCCGCACCAAGCGCGGCAACCGGCGCAGCGAGCACCTGCTGCGGGAGGCCGAGCTGTGGGCCTCGACGGCGGCCGTCCGCGCCGGCGCCGACTATCCGGCCGAGCGGCTGCAGCGGCTGTGGCGCACCGTGCTGCTCCAGCAGTTCCACGACATCCTGCCCGGCTCGTCCATCGCCTGGGTGCACCGCGAGGCCGAGCGGAACTACGCCGAGGTGGCGCGCGAGCTCGAGGAGATCGTCGACGACGCCCTGCGCGCGCTGGTCGGCGACGGCGACCGCCCGGTGGCCGTCAACGCCGTGCCCTTCGCCCGCGACGGCGTCGCGGCGCTCGGCGCCACGGCCCTCGACGCGCCGCGCGGCACGGGCACCGTGGCGCCGGTGCCCGCGCCGGACGGCGGCTGGGTCCTGGAGAACGACCTCGTGCGCGTCGTCGTCGACCGGGACGGGCACGTCGTCTCCGCCGTCGACCGGGCGAGCGGGCGCGAGGCGATCCTGTCGGGCGCGAAGGCGAACCTGCTCCAGCTGCACCGCGACGTCCCCAACGAGTGGGAGGCGTGGGACATCGACGAGCACTACCGCCGCAGCACGACCGACCTCGTCGAGGCGGCGAAGGCCGAGGTCGCGGAGGGCACGTCCGGCCCCGTCGTGCGCGTGCTGCGCGAGTTCGGCTCCTCGCGCGTCGAGCAGGACCTCGCGCTCGCGGCTGACGGGCGCGGGCTGCGCATCACGACCCGCGTCGACTGGCACGAGCGGCAGAAGCTGCTCAAGCTCGCGTTCCCGCTCGACGTCCGGGCCGAGCGTGCGACGTCGGAGATCCAGTTCGGGCACGTGCACCGGCCCACGCACGTCAACACGTCGTGGGACCACGCCCGGTTCGAGACCGTCGCGCACCGGTGGGTGCACGTGGGGGAGCCCGGGTTCGGCGTGGCCGTCGCCAACGACTCGACGTACGGCCACGACATCACGCGCACCCGCCCGGACGACGCCGGGGACGCGCAGGGCGGCACCGGCACCACCGTGCGGCTGTCGCTGCTGCGCGCGCCGAGGTTCCCGGACCCGGACGCGGACCAGGGGGAGCACGAGCTGACCTGCGAGCTCGTCGTCGGCGCGGGGATCGACGACGCCGTCCGGCACGGCTACGCCCTCAACCTGCCCGAGCGCGTCGTCACCGGCGACCACGGCGTCGAGCCGCTGGTGAACGTCGACCACGACGCCGTCGTCGTCGAGGCGGTCAAGCTCGCCGAGGACGGCAGCGGCGACGTCGTCGTGCGGCTCTACGAGGGCCACGGCGGGCGCGCGCGGGCGCGGGTGACGCCGGCGTTCGCGCACACGTCGGTCGAGGTGACCGACCTGCTCGAACGGCCGCTGGCCGCACCGGCCGGCTCGCCCGCCCGCGACGGCGAGGCCGTGCTGCTGGACCTCACCCCGTTCCAGGTGGTCACGCTGCGCGTCCGCCGCTGACGCCGTCGACCAGGCGATCCGTCGCGTCATCCGGCCGGATGACGCGACGGATCGCCAGGGGGCAGGCGGCCACCCCCGCCGGGGGGGCCATCCTGAGGGGGCCGCCGGGCAGCGCCCGGACAGAGGCACCCCCCACCGCCG
>NZ_JBIRXP010000002.1:511611-801747 GCF_044389085.1 Isoptericola sp. NPDC019693
CCGGTCCCGGGGGGCCCGGGGGGGCGGCCCCCGCGCCC
The DNA here is from genome assembly GCF_044389085.1 of Isoptericola sp. NPDC019693. Lineage (NCBI taxonomy): Bacteria > Bacillati > Actinomycetota > Actinomycetes > Micrococcales > Promicromonosporaceae > Isoptericola > Isoptericola sp. NPDC019693. The sequence goes on from NZ_JBIRXP010000002.1 coordinate 511,650, forward strand.
GCGGCCCCCCGGCCATCCGTCGCGTCATCCGGCCGGATGCCGCGACGGATCGCCTGGTCGAAGGCGACTACCCTCGACGGGTGGCACATCTTCTCGGCGCGGACGGCATCGCGCTGACCATCGGCACCCGCACCCTCCTCAAGGACGTCTCGCTCGGCCTCGACGACGGCGACCGCATCGGCGTCGTCGGGCCCAACGGGGCCGGCAAGTCGACCCTGCTGCGGCTGCTGGCAGGCACGCAGGCACCCGACGCCGGGCGCGTCACCCGGGTGGGCGGCTCGCGGCTCGGCATGCTCGTCCAGCGCGACGTGGACGACGACGCGGCGACGATCCGCGACCTCGTGCACGGCGACGACGCGACGCACGAGTGGGCGTCCGACGCCCGCATCCGCTCCGTGCACGCCGGGCTGCTGGCCGACCTCGACCTGGACCAGCCGGCGACGACCCTGTCGGGCGGGCAGCGCCGCCGCGTCGCGCTCGCGGCACTCCTGGTCGAGGACCCGGACGTGCTGCTGCTCGACGAGCCCACCAACCACCTGGACGTCGAGGGCGTCGCCTGGCTGGCCGAGCACCTCGCGGCGCGCTACGGCCGCCCGGGCGCCACGGGCGCGCTGGTCGTCGTCACGCACGACCGCTGGTTCCTCGACGCCGTCTGCTCCCGCACGTGGGAGGTGCGCGGCGACGGGACCGGCGGCGTCGACGGGTACGACGGCGGGTACGCGGCCTACATCCTGGCGCGCGCCGAGCGGGCCCGGCAGGCCGCCACGGCCGCCGAGAAGCGCAACAACCTGCTGCGCAAGGAGCTCGCGTGGCTCAAGCGCGGCGCGCCCGCGCGCACGTCCAAGCCCAAGTTCCGGCTCGACGCCGCGGCCGCGCTCATCGACGACGAGCCGCCGCCGCGCGACACCCTCGAGCTCACGCAGATGGCCACCCGCCGGCTCGGCAAGGACGTGCTGGACCTCGAGGACGTCACGGTCACCGTCCCCGCCCGCGACGGTCACGAGGCCGGGCCGCGCGACGCCGCCGGCCGCCGCGTGCTGCTCGACGACGTCACCTGGCGCCTCGGCCCCGGCGACCGGTACGGCGTGGTCGGCGTCAACGGCGCGGGCAAGACGACGCTGCTGTCGCTGCTGGCCGGCCGCCGCGAGCCGGAGTCCGGCCGGGTGCGCCGCGGCAAGACGGTGCACGTCGCGGAGCTCACCCAGGACGTCGGCGAGCTCGACGACGTCGGCCACCTCACCGCCGTGCAGGTCGTGGACCGCGAGAAGCGCACGGTCGTCGTCGACGGCAAGGAGCTCACCGCCGGGCAGCTCACCGAGCGACTCGGCTTCACCCGCGAGCGGGCGCACACGATCGTGCGCGACCTGTCCGGCGGCGAGCGGCGCCGGCTCCAGCTGCTGCGGCTGCTCGTCTCGGAGCCGAACGTGCTGCTGCTCGACGAGCCCACGAACGACCTGGACACCGACACCCTCGCCGCGGTCGAGGACCTGCTGGACGGGTGGCCGGGCACGCTGATCGTCGTCTCGCACGACCGGTACCTGCTGGAGCGGGTCTGCGACCGGCAGTGGGCCCTGCTCGGCGACGGTGCGCTGCGGGACCTGCCGGGAGGTGTGGAGCAGTACCTCGAGCTGCGGCGGGCAGCCGTGCCGGGTGCCGCCGCCTCCGGCGCCCCCTCCACCGAGCCTGCCGCCCCCGCTCCGGGCGCGGGACCTGGGGTGACGGCGTCGGGACCCTCCGCGGCGGAGGTGCGAGCCGCCAAGAAGGAAATCTCACGTATTGAGCGGAGGTTGGCTCGGATCGCGGACGAGGAGAACACTCTGCACGAGCAGATCGCCGCCGATCCGACGGACTACACCGCGGTGGCGGCCCTCGACGAGCGCCTCCGGGCGCTCGGCGCCGAGAAGGAGGAGCTCGAGATGGCCTGGTTGGAGTCCGCCGAGGTGGCGGGATGATCGACGGGAAGCGCGACGCATGAGCGACACCGTCCTGGACGACGTCGACCGGGCGCTCGTGCGCGCGCTGCGGGAGGACGGGCGCGCGACGCTGGCGGCGCTCGCCGGCGTGACGGGCCTGTCGCAGTCCGCCGTGCAGGCGCGGGTGCGCAAGCTCGAGGCGCGGCAGGTGATCACCGGCTACCGCGCCGTCGTCGACCCCGACGCGGTGGGGCTGCCCATCGCCGCGTACGTGGAGATCACGCCGCTGGACCAGTCGCAGGCCGACGACGCCCCCGAGCGCCTGCGCGACGTGCCCGGCATCGAGGCGTGCTGGTCGGTGGCCGGCAACGCGAACTACCTGCTGCTGGTGCGGGTGTCGTCGCCGTCGGCGCTGGAGGACCTGCTGGGGGTCATCCGGCGGGAGGCGAGCGTGTCCACGCGGTCCACCGTGGTGCTGCGGACGTACTTCGAGGGGCGCCCGCTGGCGCACTGACGAGAATTCCTACGGCGTATCCCTGGTTTGGCAGGAGGTTCTCCTCTACCTTCGGGGTATGACCGAGACAATCTCTCAGCGCACAGCCTCCAGCGTCGGTGGCTCGATCGAGGCCACCGCCGTCCTCGAGTCGCTGCGCGAGCACCTGCTCGTCGACGGCTTCGACCTCGTGCTCGACCTCGAGCGCTCGCACGGCTCGACCCTCGTCGACGCCCGCGACGGCCGCGAGTGGACCGACCTGTTCACCTTCTTCGCCTCCAACCCCCTGGGCATGAACCACCCCGCCCTGTTCCGCGACCCGCTGTTCCGCGAGGAGCTCACCCGCGCCGCGATCAACAAGCCGTCGAACTCCGACGTCTACACCGTCGAGCTCGCCCGCTTCGTCGACGCCTTCGCGCGCGTGCTCGGCGACCCCGCCCTGCCGCACCTCTTCTTCGTCGACGGCGGCGCGCTCGCCGTCGAGAACGCCCTCAAGGTCGCCTTCGACTGGAAGTCGCGCCACAACGAGGCGCACGGCCGCTCGCCCGAGCTGGGCACCAAGGTGCTGCACCTGCAGCACGCGTTCCACGGCCGCTCGGGCTACACCATGTCCCTCACCAACACCGAGCCCGGCAAGGTCGCCCGCTTCCCGAAGTTCGACTGGCCGCGCATCAGCTCGCCCTACCCCGGTCACGACGCCGGCGGCGCGCTCCGCGACGTCGAGGCGCTCGAGGCCCAGGCGCTCGCCGAGGCGCGCGCCGCGTTCGAGGCGCACCCGCACGACATCGCCTGCTTCGTCGCCGAGCCGATCCAGGGGGAGGGCGGCGACCACCATCTGCGCGCCGAGTTCCTCCAGGCCATGCAGGCCCTGTGCCACGAGCACGACGCGCTGTTCGTCCTGGACGAGGTGCAGACCGGCGTCGGCATGACCGGGACGGCGTGGGCCTACCAGCAGCTCGGCGTCCAGCCCGACGTCGTCGCCTTCGGCAAGAAGGCCCAGGTGTGCGGAGTCATGGCGGGCGGCCGCGTCGACGAGATCGACGACAACGTCTTCCACGTCTCCTCACGCATCAACTCCACCTGGGGCGGCAACCTCGCCGACATGGTCCGCTCCCGCCGCATCCTCGAGGTGATCGAGGCCGAGGGGCTGATCGAGCGCGCCGCGCACGTCGGGGCGGGGCTGCTGGCGCGGCTCGAGACGCTCGCCGCCGCGCACCCCGGCGTCGTCAGCGACCCCCGCGGCCGAGGGCTCATGTGCGCCGTGTCGCTGCCCTCGCGCGACGTGCGCGACGCCGTCCTGGCCGGGCTGCACGCCGAGGGGTGCCTCATCCTCGGCTGCGGCGAGCGGTCCGTGCGGTTCCGGCCGGCGCTGACGGTGGACGAGGCCGTGTTGGACTCTGCTGTTGCGGCTCTCGATCGCGTGGTGACGCGGGTCTGAGCTTGGGCCGAAACCTCGCTTTCGGTTGACGGCCGGGCGGGGGATCGCGCGCACGGTAGCGTTCACGGGCGCCAGGGCGCCCTCCACTTCGGGACGTCTACTACCGTGCGCGCGATCCCCCGCCCGGCCTTTTTTCGTCTCGCGGTGGTGGCAGGCTGAGGTCGTGGCTGACTTTCACGTGGTCGTGGACGACGGCGAGACGGGGCTGGTGCTGACGGTGCTGCCCGGTGTGGGGTACACGGCGGAGGGGCCGGTGCTGGCGCGGCCTGCCGCTGCGCTGCGGTCTGATGGCTGGTCGGTGCGGACGGTGGTGTGGGACGGGCGGCCGGACTTCGACGTCGCGCGGCGGGTGTATGCCGACGTGCTGCGGGACGGCGTGGCCGCCGCGCCCTCGGCGGTGCACCTGGTGCTGGCGAAGTCGCTCGGCACGCTGGCGCTGCCCGTCGCCGTCGAGCTGGTGCTGGCCGGGGCGTGGCTGACGCCGCTGCTCACCACCGGCCGTACGCCCGAGGTGCGTGCCGCGGCCGCCGGTCTGGGCGCGTCCGGGGTGCCGGCGCTGCTGGCGGGCGGCACCGCCGACGGGCTGTGGGATGGCGCGCTGGCTGCGGCGTCCGGGGCGCGCGTGCTCGAGGTGGACGGCGGCGACCACTCGCTCGAGATCGACGGCGACCCGGAGCGCACGGCGCGGGCGCTCGACGACGTCACCGCCGCCGTCGTCGACCTGGCCGGGGCCGCGCGCGGCGAGTGATCGGTCGGAGGGCGGCATCCGTCGCGACCGTTCAGGACGGCAGTTCGGGTTCACGTCGGCAGTTCGAACTGCCGACGTGAACCCGAACTGCCGCCGCGAGCGCGCGCGGGCGGCGGCGGGGGTGGCAACAGCGGGTTGACGCGTGCCGCGCGGCGGACCTCCGCCGGGAACCTGGCGAGCAGTCGTCGCGCGACGCCGTCGGGGTCGCGGGCGTCCCGGGCGACGAACCGCAGCGGTCGGATGCCGAGGTGCTCGACGATCGCGTCCTCGCGCACCTTCTCCTCGAACAGTGCGCGTTCGGCGTCGTAGCCCGGGCCGAACGCGCCGTCGCGGTACTTGATGCGGCCGTCGAACTCGGCGAGCACGCGGTGCTCCGGCCAGGCGAGGTCGACGAAGAAGCGTCCGGCGTGGGTGTCGACCTGGAACTGCCGCGGTCACGGCGTGAGGGCCGCGGCGCGACACGCGGTCGATCGTTACTGATCCTTAACAGTGATTTTCACCACCAGAGGTCATGATGGCGATATGTTCCACGGCAACGCCGCCGTGTCCGCGTGAGCGCGGCCACGACGGCGTGCACGACGACGTGAACACACGCATGGCGACGGCGCCTTGGGCGACACGACGTGGGGAGAAGCCGGTGACGATGGGGCGAAGGGCTGCGGTGGCAACCGCGGCGACAGCGGTGGCGCTGGTGCTGGCGAGCTGTTCGGGCGGCGGCGGGGGCGACGACGACGGGGACGGCGGCGGAGGAGGCGGGAGCGACGCGGACGCCACGCTGCGGCTCGCGCTCGCGCAGGACGTCGAGACGCTGCTGCCGATGGACTCGAACGTCGCGGACAACATCTCCGTCCTCGACGTCGTGTACGACGGGCTGGTCCGCTACGACCCCGAGACCACGGAGCCGTACAACTACGTGGCCGAGAGCGTCGAGAGCGAGGACAACACCGTCTGGACGATCACGATCAAGCCGGACCTCACGTTCCAGAACGGCGAGCCGGTGGACGCCGACGCGTTCGCCCGCGCCTGGAACTACGCCGCGTACGGCCCGAACGCGATGGCGAACAACTACTTCTTCGAGCGGATCGCGGGCTACGACGCGATGCAGGGCGAGACCGACGACGACGGCAACGTCACCATGGAGCCCGAGGCGGACACGCTCTCGGGCCTCAAGGTCGTCGACCCCCAGACGCTCGAGGTCACGCTCACCGGCCCGTTCGCCGGGTTCGGCACGATGCTCGGCTACACCGGCTTCTACCCCATCGCGCAGGAGTGCCTCGACGACATCGAGGCGTGCGCCGTCAAGCCGATCGGCAACGGCCCCTTCCAGGTGGACCAGTGGGACCAGGGCGTGAGCCTCACCGCCTCGCGGTGGGAGGACTACCCCCTCGAGGAGACCCCGGAGTACGGCTCCATCGAGTGGACCGAGTACGCGGGCACCGAGAACTGGCCCGACTTCCAGGCGGGCAACCTCGACTTCGCCGTCCCGCCGCCGGCCGAGATGGCCGCGGCGAAGAACGACCCGGACCTGCAGGAGCGGTTCGTCGAGGGACCCGGCGCGGCGCTCACCTACCTGGCGTTCCCGCTGTACGAGGACGGGCCGTGGCAGGACATCGAGTTCCGCAAGGCGATCTCGCTGGCCATCGACCGGCAGGGCATCATCGACGCCCTGCTGCCCGGTGAGCGCGTCGCGGCGGACAGCTGGGTGGTGCCCGACGGCGTCCCCGGCGGCGAGGCGGGCACCTGCGAGTGGTGCACCTTCGACGCCGCCGCGGCGAAGGCGGCGCTCGAGAAGGCCGGCGGCTGGCCCGACGGCGAGAAGCTGACCATCCACCTCGGCCAGGACGAGACCGAGCAGGCCCTGTTCAAGGCGATCGGCGACTCCATCCAGGAGAACCTCGGCATCCCCTACGAGCTCGACCCGACACCGGACTACTTCGACCGGCGCTCCGCCCGCGACTTCTCCGGCCCGTTCCGGTCCAACTGGTTCCCGGACTACCCGCTCAACGAGAACTACCTTGCCCCGGTCTACGCGAGCGGCGACCCCGAGAACGGCAACGTCAACTTCGGCTACTACAGCGAGGACTTCGAGGCGGCCATCAAGGCGGGCGACGAGGCGGCGACCCTCGACGAGGCGGTCACGCACTACCAGGAGGCCGAGGCCGTGCTGGCCCAGGACTTCCCGACCGTGCCCGTCGTCTTCTCGGTGAACTCGTACTACTACAGCGAGAACGTCTCGAACGTCGTCCTCGACCCGTTCAGCGGCGAGCCCAAGCTGCGCCTGCTGGAGGTCACGAACGGCATGTGACGTCGCGACGCCGGTCGACGCCGTCGCCGGTCGAGCTCGTCGGGACCCGCCCGCGGTCCCGACGAGCTCGGCCGCCTCACCACCAGAAAGACTGTGAATGGGCCGCTACATCCTCCGCCGCTCCCTGCTGGGCGTGGCCACCCTGCTGCTCGTGATGTTCGTGCTGCACCTGCTCACGACGTTCGCGATCCAGCTCAACGGCAACCCCGCGCTCGCGTTCTTCGGCGAGCGGGTGCCCACCGACGCCCAGCTCGCGGCCGTCGAGAAGCGCTTCGGCCTCGACGACCCCTGCTACGACCAGACGGGCAACCCGTGCCTGGGCCCCTTCGTCGAGCGGCTCGGCGCCTACGCGCAGGGCGACTTCGGCACCAACCTGCGGGGACGCGAGGTCACCGACATCGTCGCGACGGCGGCGCCGAACACGCTCAAGCTGTTCCTCGTCGTGACGATCGTGTGGTTCCTGCTCGGCATGGGCCTCGGCACGGTCGCCGCGCGCTGGCGCGGCCGGTCGGCCGATCACGGCATCCGGCTGACGTCGGTGCTCATCGACGCGTTCCCGATCTTCGTGCTGCTGCTCGTCTACCGGTACGTGTTCGCCGTCCCGCTGAACGCGTGGGCCACGGAGACGTTCGGGGCCGGCAGCCTGCCCGCCCTGTGGTTCCGGCCCTCGTTCGACGACGACCACCCGTGGGCGACCCTGCTCGTCCCTGGCATCCTGCTGGGCCTGGCCGGGTCGGCGGCGTTCATCCGCCTGGTGCGCGCGAGCCAGCTCGAGTCGTACACCGGCGACCACGTCCGCACGGCTCGCTCGCGCGGGCTGAACGAGCGGCACGTGGTGGTGCACCACGTGGTGCGCAACTCGGCGGTCCCGGTCGTGACGGCGGTGGGGCTGACGTTCACGGAGGCGCTCGCGGGCGCCGTCATCACCGAGGGGATGATGAACATCTACGGCATGGGCGGGGTGCTGTGGGAGGCGGTGCGCGGCACCGACGTGGCCCTCGTCCTCGGCGTGGTGACCATCCTGGCGGCCGTGACGGTGGCCGTGATGCTGGTGGTCGACATCGCCTACGCCGCCCTCGACCCGAGGATCCGCTATGCCTGAGCCCACCGCAGCCACCACGACGCCCGACGCCCCGCCGACGGACGCCTCGGCGTCGCTCGGCGGGGACGCCTGGCGCCGGTTGCGCCGCCGTCCGGACGTCATCGTGTCGGCGGTGGTCGTGGCCTTCTTCGCGGTCATGGCGGCGTTCCCGACGCTGTTCACCAGCACCGACCCGCAGCGCTGCATCATCGGGGACTCGAAGACCCGGCCGCAGGGGCTCGGGGAGCCGCACCCGCTCGGCACCGACGTGCACGGGTGCGACATGCTGGCGCAGCTCGTGCACGGGGCGCGACCGTCGCTCCTGCTGGCGTTCGTCGTGGTCGGCGCGTCCGTGATCATCGGCATCGTCCTCGGGCTGCTCGCCGGGTACTACCTCGGCTGGGTGGACACGGTCGTCTCGCGGACCATCGAGGTGTTCCTGGTGATCCCGCTGCTGCTCGCCGCGCTGCTCCTGCTCTCCCTCTTCCGCAACGTGAGCGTGGGGAGCGGGGCGTTCGACGTCATCCTGCTCCCGGCGCTCGTGCTCACGCTGTTCGGCTGGATGGGGTACGCGAGGTACGTCCGGGCGGCCACGCTGGAGGCGAAGAACCTCGACTACGTGACCGCGGCCCGCGCCCTGGGGGCCTCCGACCTGCGGGTCATGGTGCGCCACGTGCTCCCCAACGCGATCGGGCCGGTGACGGCGCTGGTGCCGACGGCGATCGCCGGGGTCATCAGCGCGGAGGCGGTGCTGGCGTTCCTCGGCATCGGGGTGCGACCGCCCGCGATCAGCTGGGGGATCATGATCACGAACGGCGCCGAGTGGGTGACCGGCGGCTACCCGTACCTGCTCCTCTACCCGCTCGGGTGCCTCGTCCTCACGGTGCTGGCGCTCGTCGTGCTCGGCGACGCGCTGCGCGACGCCCTCGACCCGAGGCTCCGGTGACCGCGATGACAGGCATGACAGACATGACCGGCATGACGGAGACGACGACCCGGGGCACGACCGCCGCGCCCGGCGCAGCACGGTCGGCCGGGGACGTCCTGCTCGAGGTCGAGGACCTGGCGGTCGAGTTCCGGTCCGACGACGGCGCGGTGCGCGCCGTCGACGGCCTCAGCTACCGCGTGGAGGCCGGCCGCACCCTCGCGCTGGTGGGCGAGTCCGGCTGCGGCAAGTCGGTGAGCTCGCTGGCGGTGATGGGGCTGCTGCCGCCCACGGCGCGGGTCGTGCGCGGCTCCGCCCGCTACCGCGGCACCGACCTGCTGACGCTGTCGCCGACCAAGCACCGCGTGCACTGCGGCACGCACGTCGCGATGGTCTTCCAGGACGCGCTGGCCGCGCTCAACCCCGTGCACACGGTGGGCTACCAGCTCACCGAGTCGCTGCGGGCGCGGACCGGCACGTCGCGGCGCGAGGCACGGCGGCGCGCGGTCGAGCTGCTCGACCTGGTGAAGGTGCCGAACGCCGCGCAGCGGGTGGACGAGTACCCGCACCAGTTCTCCGGGGGCATGCGGCAGCGCGTGATGATCGCGTCCGCGCTGGCGCTCGACCCCGACGTGCTCATCGCCGACGAGCCGACGACGGCGCTCGACGTCACCGTGCAGGCGCAGGTGCTGCGGCTGCTCGCGGAGATCCAGGCCGAGCGGCGGATGGGGCTCGTGCTCATCACCCACGACCTCGGCGTCGTCGCGGGCGTCGCCGACGACGTCACCGTGATGTACGCGGGCCGCGCCGTGGAGCACGCGCCCGTGCGCGACCTGTACGCCGCGCCCGCCCACCCGTACACCAGGGCCCTGCTGCGCTCGGTGCCGCGGCTCGACGCGGCGGACGCGCAGGCCGGAGGGCGTCTCCCGGTCGTCCCGGGCCGCCCGCCGGCACCCGGGAACGTGCCGCCGGGCTGCCCGTTCCACCCGCGCTGCGACCTGGCGCAGGACCTGTGCCGCACGGTCGAGCCGCCGCTCGACGACGTCGCCCACGGCCGGTCGTCGGCCTGCCACTTCGCCGCCGAGCTCCTGGGAGGCGCCCGTGCCTGAGACCGCCGCCGGCCCCGTCGCCGCCGCACCCACGACGTCCGACGACGTCGTCCTCGAGGTGCGCGACCTGGCCAAGTCCTACCCGGTGCGCCGGGGTGTCGTCCTCCGGCGCACGGTGGGCCAGGTGCAGGCCGTGGACGGGGTGTCCCTGGCCCTGCGCCGCGGGCGCACCCTCGGGCTCGTGGGGGAGTCCGGCTCCGGGAAGTCCACGCTCGCGCGGGTGCTGGTCGGGATCGAGAAGCCGACCCGCGGGCAGGTCCTCGTCGACGGCGAGGACGTGTCGACGATGTCGCGCGCCGCGCGACGCGAGCTGCGCCGCAACGTCCAGATGGTCTTCCAGGACCCGTACACGTCGCTGAACCCTCGGATGTCGGTGGGGGAGATCGTCGCGGAGCCGTTCCGCATCCACCGCGACGCCGCCCCCGCCGGCGGCCGGCGCCGGGCGGTGGCCGAGCTGCTCGAGCTCGTCGGCCTCGATCCCGACCACGCGCACCGCTACCCGCACCAGTTCTCGGGCGGGCAGCGCCAGCGTGTCGGCATCGCCCGCGCGCTCGCGGTCAAGCCGCGGGTGCTGGTCTGCGACGAGCCCGTCTCGGCCCTCGACGTGTCCGTGCAGGGCCAGGTCATCAACCTGCTGGAGGACCTGCAGGACGAGCTCGGCCTGTCGTACCTGTTCATCGCCCACGACCTCGCCGTGGTGCAGCACATCGCCGACGAGGTCGCGGTGATGTACCTGGGCCGGGTCGTCGAGGAGGGCGACCGGCCGGCCGTCTACGGGGACGCGCACCACCCCTACACGCGGGCCCTGCTGTCCGCCGTGCCGGTGCCGGACCCGGACGCCCGGCCCGCCGACGCCGACCTGCTGCTCGACGGCGACCCGCCGTCGCCCGCCGACCCGCCGTCCGGCTGCCGCTTCCACACGCGCTGCTGGCTCGCGCGCCGCCTCGCTGCCGAGGAGGGCGTCACGGGCGACGGGCCGGAGGACGTGCCCGCGCGCTGCCGCACCGAGGACCCGGTGCTCGTGCCGCTCGGCCGCCGCGGCGACGGCGGGACCCGTGGTGCCGCGGCCGTCGTGCCGCACGCCGCCGCGTGCCACTTCGCGCGGGAGGCGGCCGCGCTCGGTGGGGGTCCGACGTCCGCCGCCGAGACGCCGTCCGGCCCGGACCGGGCCGTCGAGCAGGACGCCGAGCAGGACCCCGACGACCACGAGCCGGGTGCCGACCCCGTGCCCGAGACCGTCCCCGACAGCCCCGTCCTCGAGAGCAGGGAGCGCTGACCGTGCCCGACCGCCGACCGACCGTCGTCCTGGTCCAGAACTCCCCGCACAGCGGCCCGGGCCGCCTGCCCGCCTGGCTGGAGGCGGACGGCGTGGCCGCCGTCGTCGTGCAGGGCGCGGACGTCGTGGAGCAGGTCGCCTCGCTCGCCGAGGGGGGCGCCGCCGCGCCCGACGGCGTGGACGGCCTCGTCCTGCTGGGCGGCGGCCTGCTGCCCGACGAGGACGAGCGGGCGCCCTGGCTGCCGCACGAACGGGCCCTCGTCGCCGAGGCCCTCGACGCCGGCGTCCCCGTGCTGGGGATCTGCCTGGGCGGGCAGGTGCTCGCGCACGTCGCGGGCGGCACGGTGACGGGCCGGTCGGGCGAGACGGAGAAGGGGCTGTGCCCCGTGCGGCTCCTCGACGCCGCGGCCGACGACGCCCTGCTCGGCCCGCTCGGCGCGCTGGCCGTCGGCGGCGAGGTCCGCATGGTCGAGAGTCACGTCGACTCGATCACCGGGCTCCCGCCGCAGGCCGTGCACCTCGCGACGAGCGACGCGTGCGTCGTCCAGGCGTTCCGCGTGGGCGACGTCGCGTGGGGGCTGCAGTTCCACCCTGAGGCGGCGCCGGAGCGCATCGGCACCTGGGACGCCGACGAGCTCGCGACGCTGGGCTTCGACCGCGACGCGCTGCTCGCCGCCGCGCTCGAGCGCGCGCCGGAGAACGAGCGGCAGGCGCGAGCGCTCGCCGCGGCCTTCGCCGCCGTCGTCCACCGCTGTGAGCGCGATTCCGGGGACAATTCCGGCCCCGAAAGTCCCCGGAATCGTGCTCACAACGCCTCGGGGGTGCGCTGATGGTGAGCACGGGAACGCACTCCGACGGCGTCCCCGTGGTCGCGTACCAGGTGCGGCGCGCGGGCGGCGAGGTGCTCGCCGAGCGCGACGCGGACGCGCCGTTCTACGCGGCGTCGACGGTCAAGCTTGCGGTGCTGGTCGCGGCCGCCCGGGCGCTCGACGCCGGAGAGCTCACGCTCGACGAGGAGGTGGCCAGCGCCGACACGTTCCGCTCGCAGGTGCCCGGCGAGCCCGACTATCGCATCGAGCCCGACGACCTGGACCCGGGCATGCCGCCGCCCGGCACGTTCATGCCGGTCGGGCTGGCGGTCGAGCGGATGATCGTCGTCTCCTCCAACGAGGCCACCAACATGGTGATCGACCTCGTCGGCCTCGACGCGTGCAACCAGGTGCTGGCCGACGTCGGCGCCGCCGCGAGCGTCGTCGGGCGCAAGTACAGCGACCTCGCCGCCGAGGCTCGCGGCGACTCGCACCGCACGACGCCGGCCGACCTTGCGGCGCTGATGTCCGCCGTCGTCACCGGGCAGGTCGCGGGGCCGGACCGCACGCTCTGGATGATCGACCTGCTCGCGCGCCAGACCGACCGGCAGCTCACCTCCGCCGTGCCCCAGGGCGTGCCGTACGGGTCCAAGTCGGGCTGGGTGGACGGCATCCGGCACGACGTCGCGTTCGTGGGCACGCCCGGGCCGGAGGCGCTGGTCGTCGCGGTGTGCACCCGCGGCTACGACGAGGCGCACGCGGAGGAGGCACTGCGGGCGCTGGGCTCCCTCGCGGTCACGCTGGCGGGAGTCGCGTAGCCGGGAGGCCGCGGAGTCAGGAGGTCGCGGACGCCGGGCGGGCCGACGCCACCCACATCGCCGCGGCCATGGTCGCGAGGACGCCCGCGACCAGGGCCAGCGGGGCCGTCCACCCGTGGGTCGCCTCGTGCACCCCGCCCATCACGGTCGGGGCGAGCACCGCGCACCCGTAGCCCGCCGTCTGCACCACGGCCGACGACCGCCGCGCCACCGCGACGCCCGGGCTGCGCTGCGCCACGAGCGTGAAGATCACGGTGAAGTTGCCGCCCTGGGCCGCGCCCGCCAGGGCCACCCACAGCCACCAGGGGCCCGGCGCGAGGAGCAGCCCCAGCGGCAGCGAGATCCACATCGCCGCCATGAGCGCCGCGACCGCGCGCGCCGGCAGGCCCCGCGAGAAGGCCGCCGGCACGAGGAACGACCCGAGCACCGCGCACAGCTGGAACGGCGCGGCCGCGCTGCCCGCGCCCGCGGCGGTCATGCCGAGCCGGTCGTGCAGGATCTCGGGCAACCACGCCGTCACGGCGTAGTAGCCGAAGGCCTGGCCCGCGAACGCGACCGACAGCAGCACGACGAGGCGCCGCACCGCGGACCGGCCGTGTGGGTCCAGCGCGTCGAGCTCCGCGCGGGCCGACGGCGGCCTGACGCGCGCGCCCCCGTCGCCCTGCGGCGCCGCGGCCCGCCCCCGGGCGGCGAGCCGCCGTCCCGCCGGCACCCACGCCGCCAGCGCGCCCACCGCGAGCACGCCCCACCCCGCCAGCGCCCACTGCCAGCCGAACGCCGTCGCGAGCGGCACCGTGAGCATGGTGGTGAACGTGGACCCGAGGTTCATCGTCGCGCTGTACGCGCCGGTCACCGCGGCGGCCCGGCGGCGGAAGTCACGGGTGATGACCACGGGCACCGCGACGTTGCCGATGGTGATCGCGACACCGAGCACCGCGCTGCCGGCCAGGGCGGTCGGGACGGAGCCCGTCGAGCGCAGCAGGGTGCCGGCGAGCACCCCCGCCATCGAGGCACCGAGCGCGAGCTCCGGGCCCGCCCGTGCCACCAGCACCGACGCCAGCGGGGTGCACAGCGCGAAGCACAGCACCGGGACCGACGTGAGCAGCCCCGCGCCCGCGGGGGTCAGGCCGAGGGACGCCGCGACGTCGTCGACCACGGGCGGCAGGGACGTGATCGGGGCGCGCAGGTTGAGCGCGACGAGCAGCAGCGCCGCCAGCAGCAGGCCGGCGCGGGCGCCGTCGTCGCGGGCGGAGGGGGAGGGGTAGGACGTCACTCGTCGAACTGCGCGACGACGGTGCGCAGCAACGCCGCGAGCTGCGGGCGCACGGCGGAGGGCAGCGCGTCGAGAACGCGGGCCTCGACGTCGAGCAGGTCGCTCATCGCGGCGTCGACCCGCTGCCGCCCGGCGGCGGTGAGCTGCACGAGCACGCCGCGGCGGTCGGACGGCGCGCGGTGGCGCTCCACCAGCCCGCGCTCCTCGAGGCGGTCGATGCGGTTGGTCATGGTGCCGCTCGTGACCAGCGTCTGCGCGACGAGCACCCCGGGGGACAGGCGGTACGGCTCGCCGGCGCGCCGCAGCGCGGACAGCACGTCGAACTCCCACGTCTCCAGGTCGTGCCGGGCGAACGCCCCGCGCCTCGCGCGGTCCAGGTGCCGTGCCAGGCGGCTGACGCGCGAGAACACCGTCAGCGGCTCGACGTCCAGGTCCGGGCGCTCGCGGCGCCACGCGTCGACGATCCGGTCGACCTCGTCGGACCGTGCCTCCCCATCCATGGGGCGAGACTACTCCCGGTCTCTCGACGTCAAGAATCTTGACGCCTGTGATCTGATGCCGAGGTAGTCCCGGCTCGCGCGAGGTAGTGGACTGGACCACTACCTCGGCGCTCACCGGACTACCTCGGCGCTCGCTGGACTACCTCGGCGCTCGCTGGACTACCTCGGCTCAGGCGTGGCCGGCCTCGCCCTCGACCGTCTCCGTGACGACCTGCTCGACGGTGGGCCGGCGGGTGCCCCGGAGGGTCACGAAGGCCACCGCGGCGACGACGACGGCGACCACGGCCGCGACGAGGAACGCCGTGTGCAGGCCGGCCACGTAGGCGTCCCCGGCGACCTGCGCGGCGGCGGCGTCCAGCCGTGCGGGCACCGCGCCCTGCGCGAGGCCCTGGAGCTCGGCCTCGTCCAGGCCGAGGGACACCGTGCCGCCGTGCACGTTCGCCGCGACGAGCGCCGACATCACGGCGGTGCCCAGCGCGCCGCCGATCTGGATGCACGTGGACTGGAACCCGCCGGCCACGCCGGCGAGGTGCACCGGGGCGGAGCCGACGATGGCCTCGGCGCCGGCCGTGATCGTGATGCCGGTGCCGAGGGCGAGGATCACGAACGCGGCGGCCATCACGCCGTACGACGAGGTGGCGGAGGCGTCGAGCAGCACCAGGAGCCCCACGGCGGTGAGGGCGAGGCTCAGCGTGCCGGTGGCCCGGGTGCCGATCCTCGCGACGAGCAGGGCGCCGATCGGGGCGGAGACGATCGAGACGGCCGACATCGGCAGCATCATGAGGCCGGCCTCGAGCCCGGTGGCGCCGCGCAGGTTGATGAAGAACATCGGCAGCACGAACGTCGCCCCCATCAGGACGAAGAAGTTGGTGGCGATCATCAGCCCGCCGGTGCCGACCGTCGTGCCGCGGAACAGGGACAGGGGCAGCAGCGCGTCGGCGGTGCGGGCCTCGAGCGCGACGAAGCCCACGATGACCAGCAGGCCGACGGCGAGCAGGCCGAGCGTCCGCACGTCGCCCCAGCCCCACGTCTCGGACTGCACGATCGCGAACACCGTGGCGACGAGCCCGAGCGCCAGCACGACGACCCCGCGGACGTCGAAGCGGCCTGTGCTCGGGAAGCTGGTGCGGGGCAGCAGGCACAGGCCGTAGACCAGGCCCACGGCCGCCACCGGCACGTTGACGAAGAACACGGACTGCCAGCCGAAGGCCGCCTCGAGGGCGCCGGCGAGGGTGGGCCCGACCGCGATCGCGATCGACGAGACGCCACCCCAGATCCCGACTGCCATGCCGAACCTCTCGCGCGGGAACGTGGCCCGCAGCAGCGCGAGGGTCTGGGGCATGAGCAGGCCGGCGGCGACGCCCTGCACGACGCGGAACCCGATGAGGGTGGCGGCCGAGCCGGAGAGGCCGATGGCGACGGAGGCGAGCGTGAACAGCACGAGGCCGGCGAGGTAGAGGGACCGGTGGCCGTACCGGTCGCCGAGCTTGCCCGCGAGGATCAGGGTGACGGCCAGGCCCAGCAGGTAGCTGTGGGTGACCCACTGCAGCTGCGCGAACGTGGTGCCGACGTCGGCGGCGATCGAGGGGTTGACGATGGACACGACGGTCGCGTCGAGGCCGACGAGGAACAGGCCGAAGGCGACGCCGACCAGCGTCAGCCAGGGGCGTCCGCGCAGCGGCGGTAGGGCAGTGCCGGCGTCGGTGCCTGTGTCGGACGGCGTGCGGGCAGGGGTGGTGGCGGTGCTCACGGAGCTCCTCGGGGTGGGGGTCGGACGGCGGCGTGCGGGTGCGGGCCCGGGCAGCGCGGCGCCCGGGGCATGAGGCATGCGACCCGGGCGCGATGTTGATTATGAAACTATAACTAGTAGCCGCGCCTAGGATCGAGCCATGCCCGACGAGACGCCCGTCACGCCCGCCGCGGCGCCCGGACCGACCGACCTCGCCGACGCCGTCCTCGAGCTGGCGCGCCACCTCGACGTGCGCTCCGCCGAGCTGCGCGGCGTCGTGCCGCTCACCGGCACGGAGGTGGCCGTGATCCGCGCGGTCCGGCGCGCGCCGCGCGCGACGCCGTCGCGCATCGCCGAGGTGACCGGGCTCGCGCGCAGCAACGTCAGCACGGCGCTGCGCACGCTCGAGGCCCGGGGTCTCGTGGTCCGCGAGCACCCGGCCGGTGACGGGCGGCGCGTCGAGCTCGTCGCGACCGACCTGTCGGCGGACCACGTGGCCCGGCTGCACGAGTTCTGGGAGCGACGCCTCGGGCAGGCCCCGGACGACGTCCTCGCCGCCGCGCTGCGGGCGCTGCCGGCCCTCACCGACCTGGCCGACGCGCTCAGCCGCCGCCCGCCGGACGCCCCCGCGCCGAGGTAGTGGACTGGACCACTACCTCGGCAGGGTTCGAACTACCTCGGCAGGGTCTGAACTACCTCGGCAGGGATCGAACTACCTCGGCTCAGGCGGGCTCGAGGCGCACCACGACGGCCTTGGACACCGGCGTCCTGCTGGTCTCGGCGGTCGCGCCGAGAGGCACGAGGACGTTGGCCTCGGGGAAGTAGGCGGCGGCGCAGCCGCGCGCCGTCGGGTAGGCGACCACCCGCTGCCCGCGCAGCACCCGGTCGACGCCGTCGTGGTACTCGCCGTGCACGTCGACGGTGGAGCCGTCGGCGATCCCCAGCTCCACGAGGTCGTCGGGGTTGACCAGCACGACGGCGCGCCCGCCTTTGATGCCGCGGTAGCGGTCGTCGCGCCGATAGATCGTGGTGTTGAACTGGTCGTGCGAGCGGATGGTCTGCAGCAGCAGGCGACCGGGCGGGCACTCGACGGGCGCGAGCTCGTTGACCGTGAGGTGGGCGCGACCGTCCGCGGTGGGGAAGGTGCGCGAGTCGCGCGGGCCGTGCGGCAGGCGGAAGCCGTTCGGCCGCCGGAGCTTCGCGTTGTAGTCCTCGCAGCCCGGCACCACGCGGGCGATGTGCTCGCGGATCACGTCGTAGTCGCGCTCCATCGCGGCCCAGTCGATCGGCCCGGGGCCGTCCGGCCGTTCGCCGAGGACCGCTCGCGCCAGCCGCGTGACGATCGAGACCTCCGACAGCAGGCCCGGCGCCACCGGCTCGACCTTGCCGTGCGACGCGTGCACGGCGCACACGGTGTCCTCGACGGAGACCATCTGCTCGCCCGACGCCTGCCGGTCGATGTCGGTGCGGCCCAGCGTGGGCAGGATGAGTGCCTCGCGGCCGACGACGGCGTGGGAGCGGTTGAGCTTCGTCGAGATCTGCACGGTGAGGTCGGCGCGGCGCACCGCCTCCTCGGCGGCGCCCGTGTCCGAGATCGCGCCGACCAGGTTCCCCCCGAGGGCCACGAGCGCCC
Source organism: Isoptericola sp. NPDC019693 (assembly GCF_044389085.1). Taxonomy (NCBI): domain Bacteria; kingdom Bacillati; phylum Actinomycetota; class Actinomycetes; order Micrococcales; family Promicromonosporaceae; genus Isoptericola; species Isoptericola sp. NPDC019693. Next base: position 529,700 of record NZ_JBIRXP010000002.1, read on the forward strand.
GCACGCGCCCGGCCGCCATCGCCTCCACCGTGGCGACGGCGTCGAGCCCGTGCGCGCGGGGCGAGGCGATGCCGAACTCGGCGTCGAGCGCGTCGAGGAAGCTGTCCGGCATCTGCTCCCAGATGCCCATGGTCCGGTCGCCCTGCACGTTGGAGTGCCCGCGGATCGGCGACGCCCCCGCGCCCGGGCGGCCGATGTTCCCGCGCAGGAGGAGCAGGTTGACGATCTCCTTGATCGTCGGGACGGCCTTGGCGTGCTGCGTCAGCCCCATCGCCCACGTGACGATGACGCGTTCGGCGCGCAGGTAGCGGCCCGCGAGCTCGTCGATCTCGGCGCTCGCGAGGCCGGTGGCGGCGAGCACGGCGTCCTCGTCGAGGTCCGCGAGGTGGGCCCGCAGGGCGTCCAGGCCCGACGTGTGCGCGGCGAGGAACTCGTGGTCCAGCACGGTGCCCGGGGCGGCGGCCTCGGCGTCGAGCACCCGCTTCGAGACCGCCTGCAGCAGCGCCATGTCGCCGCCGAGGCGGATCTGGAGGAACTGGTCGGCGAGCTCGGTGCCGCGGCCCGCCAGCCCGCGCACCGTCTGCGGGTTCTTGTAGCGCTTGAGCCCTGCCTCGGGCAGGGGGTTGACCGCGACGATGCTCGCCCCGTTCTCCTTGGCCTCCTCCAGCGCGGTGAGCATGCGCGGGTGGTTGGTGCCGGGGTTCTGCCCCATGATCACGATGAGGTCGGCCAGCGCGAAGTCGTCGTAGGTGATCGTCGCCTTCCCGACGCCGATCGTCTCGCCCAGGGCGGCCCCGGTGGACTCGTGGCACATGTTGGAGCAGTCGGGCAGGTTGTTCGTGCCGAAGGCGCGCACGAACAGCTGGTAGACGAACGCGGCCTCGTTGGAGGTGCGCCCGCTCGTGTAGAAGGACGCCTGGTCGGGGGAGTCGAGCCCGTTCAGCCGGTCGGCGACGATCGCGAACGCCTCGTCCCACGAGACGGGGACGTAGTGGTCGGACCCGGCCGCCTTGTGCACCGGCTCGACGAGCCGCCCCTGCTGCCCGAGCCAGTGCTCGGTGCGGGTGACGAGGTCCGAGACGGGGTGCTCGGCCCAGAACGACGGCTCGACGACGAGCGGGGTCGCCTCCCACGTCACCGCCTTGGCGCCGTTCTCGCAGAACTCGGCGGGCTTGCGCCGGTCCGGGTCCGGCCAGGCGCAGCTCATGCAGTCGAACCCGTCGCGGTGGTTCATCGACAGCAGCAGCCGTGCCGTGCGCGTGGGACTCATGCCGCGCAGCGCCGGCACGAGCGCGTGCGCGATGCCGGGGAGGCCGGCCGCCCAGTCCTTCGGCGGGCGCACCTCCTGCGGCGGCGTGTCCGTGGGGTCGCCGGGCTGCGTCTCCTCCGGCCGGTGCGTGGTCATGCGGCGTCCCCTCTCCGGTCGTGGTGGTCGCGCCCCTCGTCCGCCGTGTCGCGGGCGGTCCGGTGGGTGGCGGCGTGGGTGGCGGCGTGGGCGGCGGGCGTGTCGTCGCGGCCCGCGCCCTCGTGCTCGACGACGCGGTGCTCGCCCGCGTAGACCACGAGCGTCGGGTCGCGCACGAAGCCGACGAGCGTGAGCCCCGCGGAGTCGGCCAGCTCGGCGGCGAGCGACGACGGCGCGGAGACGGCGGCGAGCACCGGCACCCCCGCCATGACGGCCTTCTGCGTGAGCTCGAAGCTGGCCCGCCCGGACACGACGAGCACCGTGCCGCGCAGCGGCAGCCTCCCGGCCGCGGCGGCCCAGCCCACCACCTTGTCGACGGCGTTGTGCCGGCCGACGTCCTCCCGGACGATGAGGGTCTCGCCGGTGGCGGCGTCGAAGAGCCCCGCGGCGTGCAGCCCGCCGGTGCGGGCGAAGACCGCCTGGGCCGCGCGCAGCCGGTCGGGCAGGCCGGCGAGCAGGGCGGCGTCCACCCGGGCCGGGTCGCCGGCGACGTCGAACGCGCTGCGCGTGAACACCGCGTCGATCGACGCCTTGCCGCACAAACCGCACGCGCTGGAGGTGAAGAACTCCCGGGCGAGCGCCGGGTCCGGGGGACGCACTCCCGGGGCGAGCGCGACGTCGAGCACGTTGTACGTGTTCTCGACCGCCGCCTGCCCGCTGCCCGTGCAGTACCGGGCGCCGGCGACCTGGGCGCCGTCGGTGACGACGCCCTCCGAGACCAGGAAGCCCGTGGCGAGCTCGACGTCGTGGCCCGGGGTCCGCATGGTGACCGCGTACGACCTCCCGCCCACACGGATCTCCAGCGGCTCCTCGCCCGCGAGGAGGTCCTCGCGGCTCGCGGTGCGGCTGCCGATGGTGACGCGCCTGACGCGGCGTCGGACGGTGACGCGGGTCATACCGCAGGCCTAGCAGACCCCCGCCCCGTGCACAACGGGTGTGCGCGGCCTGGCCCCCACGCGGCGACGCGCCTACGGTCGAAGGACCGGCTCAGACCGGGCCGGACGTGTTCAAGGAGGAGCACCATGGCAGACACCAACCGCGCGGTCGCGTACCAGGGGCCGGGCGAGGTCGCGGTCATCGACATCGACTACCCGACGTTCGAGCTCAAGGACGGGCCCGGGGTGAACCCGGCGAACGTGGGCCGCAAGGTGCCGCACGGCGTGATCGTCAAGACCGTCGCGACCAACATCTGCGGCTCGGACCAGCACATGGTCCGGGGGCGCACGACGGCGCCCCCGGACCTCGTGCTGGGCCACGAGATCACGGGCGAGGTCGTCGAGGCGGGGCCGGACGTCGAGTTCGTCAAGGTGGGCGACCTCGTGTCCGTGCCGTTCAACATCGCGTGCGGCCGCTGCAAGAACTGCAAGGAGCGCAAGACGGGCATCTGCCTCAACGTGAACCCGGACCGGCCGGGCAGCGCGTACGGGTACGTCGACATGGGCGGCTGGGTCGGCGGCCAGGCCAACTACGTGCTGGTGCCGTACGCCGACTGGAACCTGCTGCGGTTCCCGGACAAGGACCAGGCGCTCGAGAAGATCATGGACCTCACGATGCTGTCCGACATCTTCCCCACGGGCTTCCACGGGGCGGTGACCGCGGGCGTCGAGGTGGGTTCCACGGTGTACGTCGCCGGGGCCGGGCCGGTGGGGCTGGCCGCCGCGACCGGTGCGCTGCTGCTGGGCGCCGCCGTCGTGATCGTCGGGGACATGAACGCCGACCGGCTCGCGCAGGCGAGGTCGTTCGGCTGCGAGACCGTCGACCTGACGAAGGGCGGGCCGGTCGAGCAGATCGAGCAGCTCCTCGGCGTGCCGGAGGTGGACTGCGGCATCGACGCCGTCGGCTTCGAGGCCAAGGGGCACGGGTCGGACTCGGGCCACGAGGCACCGGCGACGGTGCTCAACTCACTGATGGACGTGACGGCGGCGGGCGGCGCGCTGGGCATCCCGGGGCTGTACGTGACCGGTGACCCGGGTGGCATCGACGAGGCGGCCAAGAAGGGGTCGCTGTCCCTCAGCCTGGGGACGGGGTGGGCCAAGTCGCTGGCGTTCACCACAGGCCAGTGCCCGGTGATGAAGTACCACCGCGGCCTGATGCAGGCGATCCTGCACGACCGGGTGCAGATCGCGAAGAACGTCAACGCCAAGGCCATCACCCTCGACCAGGCCCCGCAGAGCTACGCCGAGTTCGACGCCGGGGCCGCGACGAAGTACGTCATCAACGCGAACGGGTACCTCGACGGCAAGTGACGTGTCCGCGAGTTGTCAGGGCCACGGGAGGGTATGCGCGCCTGTGGCCCTGACAGGTGCTCAGTCGTGGGCGCGCAGGAAGTCCTCGACCAGCGGGAGCACCTGGTCGGGCAGCTGCCACAGGACGCCGTGGCCGCCGCCCGGCACCAGCTCGACGCGCGCGCGGGGCAGGTGCTCGGTGACCCGGCGGCCCGCGGCGGCCGGGTCACCGAGCCTGGTGTCCGCGCCGAAGAACGCCAGGGTGGGGGCGGTGATCGCGCGCAGCTGGTCGTCGGGCAGGGGGCTCGGCCACGGCGTCCGACGGCGGTAGCGCATCGCGGCGCGGGCCAGGGCGCGGTCCGCGTCGGTGAGGGTGACGCCGGGGTTCAGCCACTCGTCGAGGCGCCCGAGGCTGCGTGCGGTGGGGACGACGGCGGCGCGGACCATGCGGGAGACGACCTTCCGGTCGGGCCTGACGAGCGCGGTGATGCCCTCGCCGAGGACGAGCGCGCCCACGCGGCCCGGGGCCCGCACGGCGGCCCGGGACGCCAGCAGCGCGGCGAACCACGCCCCCTCGGAGTAGCCGAGCACGTGCGCACGCTCCAGGCCGAGGCCCTCGAGCAGCTGGACGCCCCACACGGCGTAGTCGTCGGCCGAGGTGAGCGGGGCGGTCTGCTCGCTGCGCCCGGCCGTGCCGACGACGTCGGGCGCGTAGACGACCCGGCCGGCGGCCAGCGCCGGCACGACGCCGTGCCAGCTCAGGCCGGTGCCGTTCAGGCCGTGCAGCAGGACCAGCGGCGTCCGGTCCCCGGTGCCGGAGCGGCGCACGACCGTGGGGCCGAACACGGTCTCGACCCGGACCTCCTCGGACGGCAACGGCCAGAGCGCCTCGACGGCGCGGTACGCGGTCTCGTACTCGGCGCGTGCGGCCTCGCTGGTGAAACGGCCTGTCGACGACATCGGACCTCCCGGGGCGCGGTTGATGGTATGACCGTACCATTTAAGTGGTACGGACGTATCATCAACGCGGGTCGACGACGGTCGACCGAGAGCACCGACGAGGGGAGGGCCCGTGCCGCGACGGGTGGACCACGAGGAACGCCGCCGCCAGATCACCGACGCGTGCCGGCGCGTCGTCGCGCGCGACGGGCTCGAGGCGGCCACGTTCCAGGCCGTCGCGGCGGAGGCGGGGGTCTCCGTGCGGCTCGTGCAGTACTACTTCGGCAACAAGCACGGGCTCCTCGTCGCGACGCACCGCGCCGTGATCGAGGGGTCGGCCGCGCGGTTCGGCGGCGGGCCGCCCGGCGACGTCGACCAGGGCCCCGCGGACCAGCCGCCCCCGCCCCGCGCCGTCCTGCGCGCCGTGCTCGCGGCCCTCCTCCCGCTCGACGACGCCCGCCGCGCGGACGCCGTCGTGCTCGCCGCGTTCCATGCCGCCGCCCTGACGAACGAGGCGGTCACCCCCCAGGAGCTGCGCGGCGCGCCGCGGGCGCTCGTCGACCTCGTCTCGGCGCAGCTGCTGCGGGCGCGGGACGACGGCGGGGGCACGGGGCCGGCCTCAGGACGCGAGGACGCGGCCCGCCTGGACGCCGAGCTGGTGCTCGCGTCGGCCGCCGGGCTGACGCAGGGGATCCTCGCCGGGCACATGGACGGGGAGACGGGGCTCGCCGTCGTCGACCGGCTGCTCGACCACCTCGTCGGTCCCGCCTGACACGTTGCTGGGGCGGGGTCAGCGGGACTTCGTGAGCTCCGGCCTCTTGACCATCCCGGACAGCCCGTTCCAGGCCAGGTTCGTCAGGTGCGCGGCCACCTCGGCCTTGTCGGGGCTGCGGGCGTCGAGCCAGTACTGCCCGGTGAGCGCGACCATGCCCACGAGCATCTGCGCGTAGAGCGGCGCGGCCTTGCGGTCGAGGCCGTTCGCCTTGAACTGGTCGCCGAGGATGTGCTCGACCAGGGTGGCGACGTCGCCGATCAGGCTGGAGAACGTGCCGGTGGCCTGGGCGACGGGGGAGTCGCGCACGAGGATGCGGAAGCCGTCCTCCGACGCCTCGATGTAGCCGAGCAGGGCCAGCGCCGTGCGCTCCACCAGCACCTTGGGGTGGCCGCCCTCCTCGAGCGCGCCGGTCAGCGCGGACGTCAGCGCGCGCACCTCGCGGTCGACGACGACGGCGTAGACGCCCTCCTTGCCGCCGAAGTGCTCGTAGACCACCGGCTTCGACACCTCGGCGCGCGCCGCGATCTCCTCGACGCTGGTGCCGTCGAAGCCCTTCTCGGCGAACAGGCCCCGCCCGACCTCGAGCAGCTGCTCGCGCCGCTGGCTCGCCGTCATCCGGGCGCGCGGCGGACGCTTGGACCCGCGGGAGTCGGTGGGCATGGCCCCCATTGTGCCCTCCGGGCGAGGGGCGTGGTCGGCGGGCGTGGTCGGCCGTCCGCCGTCGGGGCGGTGTGGCGCGCGCCACGGCCGTGGGCCCCGCCGAGGGCCGGGACGCGTGCGGGGGCGGTCTTCCGGACCTGGCAGACTGAGGACGGACGCCCGACGGTGCCGCGCCTGCTGGGGCGCGAACCCGGCCCGGGGGCCCGATCCGCCTTGGTGTAATCGGCAGCACAGAGGTTTTTGGTGCCTTTGGTCCAGGTTCGAGTCCTGGGGGCGGAGCTCGTGCACCATCGAACCAGCACACCCGAGAAGAGACGGAGCACTCGTGGTCTCGACAGGACCGGACGCCGCAGCAGAGGGGTCGACGAGGTCGACCGACACCAGACCGGCGGCCGTCGTCGTCCTCGCCGCGGGGCAGGGGACCCGGATGAGGTCCGCGACGCCGAAGATGCTGCACAGCATCGGCGGGCGCACGCTGCTCGGCCACGTGATGACCGCGGCGCGTGAGCTGGACCCGGAGAGCGTCGCCGTCGTGGTGCGGCACGAGCGCGAGCTCGTCGCCGCCGCGGCCCTCGAGGTCGACCCCGGCGCCTTCGTCGTCGACCAGGACGAGATCCCCGGCACCGGCCGCGCGGTGCAGTGCGCGCTCGACGCGCTCGACTCCCGTGCGCACGCGGGGCGCGCCGCCCAGCTCGTGCACGACGACGCCGTCGACGACGAGCTGCACGTCGACCACGCCAACGGCGGGGACCACCCGCTGGGCGACGGCCTCGACGGCGCCGTCGTCGTCCTCGCCGGCGACATCCCGCTGCTCGACGGCGCGACACTGGGCCAGCTGCTCGCGGCGCACCACGCCGACGGCAACGCCGTCACGATCCTCACCACCGAGGTCGCCGACGCCACCGGCTACGGCCGGATCGTGCGCGAGGCGGGCACGGGCGACGTGCAGGCCATCGTGGAGCACAAGGACGCCTCGCCCGAGCAGCTCGAGATCCGCGAGATCAACAGCTCCGTCTACGTCTTCGACGCCGCGGTGCTGCGCCGCGGCCTGGCCGGCCTGGGCACCGACAACGCGCAGGGCGAGGTCTACCTCACCGACGTCGTCGCCTCGGCGCGGGCCGAGGGCGGCGCCGTGCGCGCCGTGCTCAGCGACGACCCGATGCTCGTCGAGGGCGTCAACGACCGCGTGGCGCTCGCCACCCTCGGCGCCGAGCTCAACCGCCGCGTGCTCACGGAGTGGATGCAGGCCGGCGTGACCGTCGTCGACCCGGCGACCACCTGGGTGGACGTGGACGTCGAGCTCGCCCCCGACGTCACGATCCTGCCGGGCACCCAGCTGCACGGCGCCACCAAGGTGGAGTCCGGCGCGACGATCGGCCCGGACACCACGCTGACCGACGTCGAGGTGGGCCCCGGCGCCACCGTGGTGCGCACGCACGGCTCGCTGTCCGTCATCGGGCCGGACGCGACCGTGGGCCCGTTCGCCTACCTGCGCCCCGGCACGGAGCTCGGCACCAAGGGCAAGATCGGCACGTTCGTCGAGACGAAGAACTCGCAGATCGGCGAGGGCTCGAAGGTGCCGCACCTGTCGTACATCGGGGACACGACGATCGGCGAGCACACCAACATCGGGGCCGCCGCCGTCACGGTGAACTACGACGGCCAGAAGAAGCACCGCACGGTGATCGGCTCGTACGCGAAGACGGGCGCCGACACGATGTTCGTCGCGCCGGTGACCGTGGGCGACGGCGCCTACACGGGCGCGGGCTCGGTCATCGTCAAGGACGTGCCCGCCGGGGCGCTCGGCGTGGCGCGCGCCCAGCAGCGCAACGTCGAGGGCTGGGTGGAGCGCCGCTGGCCGGGGACGCCCGCGGCGGAGGCGGCCGCCCGCGCCCGCACCGAGGGCTCCGGCGGGCAGCTCGGCGCGCAGGCGCAGCAGCAGCTCGCCGAGCACAATGCCCTCACCGGTGCCATCCCGGTGGTGCCCCCCGCCGACAGTTCCGACCCGACCGAAGGAAGCACGCAGCGATGAACAACTTCATCCCCGGCACCGGTGAGCGCACGCTCGTCCTCGCCACCGGTCGGGCGCACCCCGAGCTCGCGGAGGCCGTCGCGAAGGAGCTCGGCATCGAGCTGCTCCCCGTCTCCGCGTACGACTTCGCGAACAGCGAGACGTACGTGCGGTTCAGCGAGTCGGTGCGCGGCTCGGACATCTTCCTGCTGCAGAGCCACACCGCCCCGGTGAACCAGTGGCTCATGGAGCAGCTGCTCATGGTCGACGCGGCCAAGCGCGGCTCGGCACGCTCGATCACCGCGGTGGCACCGTTCTACGCGTACGCGCGCCAGGACAAGAAGAGCCGCGGCCGCGAGCCGATCTCGGCCCGCCTCGTCGCCGACATGCTCAAGACCGCGGGCGCCGACCGCATCCTCAGCGTCGACCTGCACACCCCGCAGATCCAGGGCTTCTTCGACGGCCCGGTGGACCACCTGTGGGCCATGCCCGTGCTGGTCGACTACGTGCGCACCCGCGTGGACCTGTCCAACGTCGCGGTCGTCTCGCCCGACGCCGGCCGCATCCGCGTGGCCGAGCAGTGGGCGGCCAAGCTGGGCGGCTGCCCGCTGGCCTTCGTGCACAAGACGCGCGACGTCACCCGCCCCAACCAGGCCGTCGCCAACCGCGTGGTCGGCGAGGTCGAGGGCCGCGACTGCGTGCTCGTCGACGACCTCATCGACACGGGCGGCACCATCGCCGAGGCCGTCAAGGTGGTCATGGACGCCGGTGCCCGCTCCGTCACCGTGGCCGCCACGCACGGCGTGCTGTCCGACCCGGCGGCGCAGCGCCTGCAGGAGTGCGGCGCCACCGAGGTCGTCGTCACCGACACGCTGCCGATCACGGCCGACAAGCGGTTCGACAAGCTCACCGTGCTGTCCATCGCCCCGCTCGTCGCCCGCGCCATCCGCGAGGTGTTCGACGACGGCTCCGTGACGAGCCTGTTCGACGGCAACGCCTGATCGACGCCGGGGGCCCGGGGCGCACGTCGTCCCGGGCCGCGGCGTCCCCGAGGGGAGGCGCGGTGGCATGACGGTGGACGTGACCGTGGTGGTCCCCACCTACAACGAGGGGCCCAACGTCGCCGAGCTGGTCCGTCGTCTCGCCGCCGCGCTCGGCCCCGACGGCGAGGGTCGCCGCGTCGCGCCCGGCGGCGCCGAGATCCTCTTCGTCGACGACTCGCGCGACGACACCCCCGCGATCATCGAGCGGGTCGCCGCCACCGCCCCGCTGCCCGTGCGCATGATCCACCGCGACGTGCCCGACGGCGGGCTCTCCGGCGCCGTCGTCGCCGGACTGCGCGCCGCGACCGGCGAGCGCGTCGTCGTGATGGACGGCGACCTGCAGCACCCGCCCGAGATGGTGCCCGTGCTCCTCACGACCGCGCGCGAGACCGGCGCCGACGTCGTCGTCGCCTCCCGGTACACGGGCAAGGGCGACGCCGGCGGCCTCGACGGGCGCTACCGCCGCTGGGTCTCCAAGGCGTCGGGGCTGCTCGCCCGGTCGATGTTCCCCGTCAAGCTGCGCGACGTGTCCGACCCGATGACGGGGTTCTTCGTCGTCCGCCCGGGGGCCGTCGACCTGGCCGGGCTGCGCCCGCGGGGCTTCAAGATCCTGCTCGAGATCCTGGCGCGGCAGCGGCTGGTCGTCGTCGAGGAGCCGTTCGTCTTCGGGGAACGGTTCGCGGGCCGGTCCAAGGCGACCGTCGCCAACGGGCTGAGGTACGTGCAGCAGCTCACGCTGCTGCGGTTCGGGCGGCTGTCGCCGTTCGCGCTGATCGGCGCGCTCGGCGCCGTGCTCAACCTCGCGATCCTGGCGGGGCTCCAAGGGGTCGGGGTGCACTACCTGCCGGCCGTGATCTGGGCCAACGTCGTGACGATCGTCATCAACTTCCTGCTCCAGGAGCGGTTCGTCTTCGCCGACCTGCGTGACGGCGCGCACGGGTTCTGGGGTCGCTTCGTGCGGTCGTTCGCGTTCAACGGCACCGAGGCGGCCGTGCGCACGCTGCTGCTGTGGTGGATCGTCGAGCGCGCCGTGCCGCACCCGGAGCTCGTGCAGGCGGTGCTGATCCTGGTCGCCTTCGTCGTGCGGTTCGTCTTCCAGGCGCAGGTCGTCTACCGGCCGCGCGGCTCGGCACGGGCGGGGGCCCGCACGGGCGACCACGCGCGACCCTGACGCGGGTCGACGTCCGGCCGGGGCCTGGTCGGGGCCTGGTCGGGGCCCGGTCGGGGCACCGTCGGCGGCAGGGGCCTGGCACGCCCCCGGCCCGAGGGGGCTATACTCGTCCGGTTGCCTCGGCGAGGGACGTCTGACGGGCGCCGGTCACCCAGGTCGTACAGGTCAAGCACCTGCGACCCGGCCGCCACCCTCAGCGCAGGATCCGTCGGATTTCCGTGATCGACTGGGCGGCTGTCGGTGCACCGCGCTCTGCGGGTGCCCCCACGGCGCGCTCTCGATCGCGTCCGTCACGTGTCCCACGCCGACGCAACCGCAGTTCGCGGGGACCACCACCTCGTGGACAGCCGACGGCTCCCTCTGGCCGTCGGCACGCACAGACATCCCAGGAGTGATCCACGTGTCCGACATCAAGCTTGCCGCCGAGGCCCGCACCGAGTTCGGCAAGGGCGCCGCCCGCCGCATCCGCCGCGCGAACAAGATCCCCGCCGTCCTGTACGGGCACGGTGCGGACCCGCTGCACATCACCCTCCCGGGCCACGAGACGATGCTGGCGATGCGTCACAGCAACGCCCTGTTCTCGATCGAGCTGGACGGCAAGACCGAGCTCGCCGTCGCCAAGGACGTGCAGCGCACGCCCGTGAACAGCACCATCGAGCACATCGACTTCCTCATCGTGCGCCGCGGCGAGAAGATCGCCGTCGACGTCACCGTGAACGTGGTGGGCGAGTCGGCCCCCGGCACCATCCACTTCGTCGAGGCGCAGACCCTGTCGGTCGAGGCGCTCGCCACCAACCTGCCCGAGTCGGTCGAGGTCTCCATCGAGGGCCTCGAGGCCGGCCAGCACGTGACCGCGGGCGAGGTCACCCTGCCCGAGGGCGCGACGCTGCTCACCGACCCGGACGCCGCCGTCGTCGCCGTCTCCGAGCCGCGTGGCGAGGTCGCCGACGAGGCGGAGGAGGGCGAGGCCGCCGAGACCGCCGAGGCCGCCGAGTCCACCGAGGGCTGACACGCACCTGCCTAGCGTTGTGGGCGCGATTTCGGGGACTTTCCACGCGTGGACAGTCCCCGAAATCGCGCCCACAACTGTCTGCGGTGGCGACGACGAGAGGAACAGCGCGTGAGCGACACCCCCTGGCTGGTGGTCGGGCTGGGCAACCCCGGCCCGAAGTACGCGGGCAACCGGCACAACGTCGGGCAGATGGTGCTCGACCTGCTCGCCGAGCGCACGGGCGCGCGCTTCTCCCGGCACGCCCGCGCGCAGGCGGTCGTCGCCGAGACCCGCCTCGGCGTCCTGCCCGGCGGGCGCCCGGGGCCCCGCGTGGTGCTGGCCAAGCCCGCCACGTACATGAACACCTCCGGCGGCCCCGTCGCCGGGCTCGCGAAGTACTACGGCGTCGACCCGGCGCAGGTCGTCGTCGTGCACGACGAGGTCGACATCCCGTTCGACACCATCAAGCTCAAGTCGGGCGGGGGCGAGGGCGGGCACAACGGCCTGCGCGACATCACCAAGGCCCTCGGCACCAAGGACTACGTGCGCGTGCGCGTCGGCGTCGGCCGCCCCCCGGGCCGCATGGACACCGCCGACCACGTGCTCAAGGACTTCTCCGCCACCGAGCGCGAGGACCTGCCCATCCTCGTCGACGACGCCGCCGACGCCGTCGAGACGGTGCTCGTCGACGGGCTCCTCGCCGCGCAGGGGAAGTTCCACACCAAGGCGTGATCGACAGCTGATCGGCCAGCTGATCGACCAGGTGGTCGACCAGGGGTGATCGGGCCCTGACCGGGCTCTTCACCCGGGTGGAAAGCCGGTCACAGGGCCCAATCCGTGCCCTGGTCTCCTTACGCTCGACGGGCGGTCTCGACCGTCCGCACGAGGAGGAACCATGGGCCCGACGGTGGCACTGGCGCACGACTACCTGACCCAGCGCGGCGGCGCCGAGCGGGTGGCGCTGACGATGGCCCAGGCCTTCCCCGCGGCCCCGCTCTACACGACGCTGTACCACCCCGACGGCACGTTCCCCGAGTTCGCGGACGTGGACGTGCACCCGTCCCGCCTGGACCGCGTCGGCACGCTGCGGCGCCACCACCGGCTGGCGCTGCCGCTGCTGCGGGGCGCGGTCGAGGGGCAGCCCGTCGAGGCCGACGTGCTGCTCGCCAGCTCCAGCGGCTGGGCGCACCGCTACCGCGGCGCCCGCCGCACCGTCGTGTACTGCTACGCCCCGGCGCGCTGGCTGTACCAGCGCGACCGGTACCTCTCCGGCGCCTCCGGGCGCACGTGGAAGGACCGGTGGCGCACCGGGCTCGCCGGCGCCGCGCTCGACCTCGTCGGCCCCGGGCTGCGCCGGTCGGACGCCGAGGCCGCCGCGCGCGCGGACGTCTACCTGGCCGTGTCGACCGTGGCCCGGCGCGCGGTCCAGGAGGCGTACGGCATCGAGGCCGAGGTCGTGCCCCCGCCGCCGGCGATGGAACCGGACGGCCCCGCGACCCCCGTGCCCGGCGTCGCCCCCGGCTACCTGCTGTGTGTGGCGCGGCTGCTGCCGTACAAGAACGTCGACGTCGTCGTCGCGGCCGCGCGGCGGCTCCGGCTGCCCCTCGTCGTCGTCGGGGTCGGCCCCGACCGCGAGCGGCTCGAGCGCCTGGCGGACGACCGGGTGCGGTTCGTCGGCAAGGTCGACGACGCCCAGCTGCGGTGGCTCTACGGGCACGCGTCGCTGCTGGTGGCCACCTCGTACGAGGACTACGGGCTGACGCCGCTGGAGGCGGCGGCCTTCGGCGTCCCGGCGGTGACGCTCGGCACGGGCGGCTACCTCGACACCGTGGTGGACGGCGTGACCGGGCTGTACGTGGACCGGCCGGACGCCGAGGACGTCGCCGCGGGGATCGAGGCCGCGCTGGCGCGCTCCTGGGACCAGGAGGCCATCGGGGTGCACGTGAAGGGGTTCTCCCGGGACGCGTTCGTCGCGCGGCTCCAGGCGGTGGTGGCACAGGAGGTCGCGGTGGTCGCCGGGACGAGCGCGCGCGGAGAGGTGGAGGGGCGATGACCGTCCGGGAGTTCCTGCGGGTGCTGTGGGAGGGCAAGTACCTGGTCGTCGGTGCGGTGGTGCTGGCCCTGGCGGCGGCCTGGGTGTACGCGGACCGCAAGCCCGAGGTGTTCGAGGCGACGGCCGTCGTCCAGGTCAACGCCGTGGAGCTGGGGGACAGCACCACGCCGGCGGCCACCACCACGAGCGTCGACACCGACCCCGGCCTCGTCGAGGCGCCCGGCGTGCTGCAGGCCGTCGCGAAGGCCGTGGCCGCCGGGGTGGACCCGAAGGCGCTGGCCGCCCAGGTGTCGGGGCAGTTCGACGCGGGGACGCAGGTCATGACGATCACCACGACGGCGGGCACCCCGGGCGGCGCGGTCGAGCTGGCGAACGCCGTCGCGTCCGCCTACGTCGACAGCCTGCCCGGCGTGATCGACGACCAGATCGCGGAGATCGACGCCCGCCGGGACGCGCTGCGCGACCAGCTCGACGCCGTGGACGAGCAGGTGAAGAGCTCGCCGAAGGACCCCCTGGCGGGGGCGGAGCGCTCCACGATCATCGACCAGTACCAGACCCTGTCGGCGAGCCGGAGCACGCTCGAGTCGATCGTGACGCCCGCGCAGGTGCTCACGCCGGCGACGGGCTCCTCCGCCGTGGTGGTCGGGCTGCCCCGGATCAGCATCGTCCTGCTCGGGGCGCTCGCCGGGCTGGCGATCGGCGTCGGCCTCGCCCTGGCGCGGCGGGCCCTCGACTCCCGGGTGCGCGGCCGGTCCGACGCCGCGGCCGCGGCGGGCGTGCCCGTGCTCGCCGAGCTGTACGGGGTGACGCGGGCCGCCAAGTCGTACCGCCGTACCCCCGTGCTGCCGATCTCGAGCCGGGTGGCCTCCCCGTTCACGGAGTCGATCCGCGAGCTGCGCACCGCCCTGCACGTGGCGATGCAGGACCGCGAGCACGCCGTCGTCGTGGTCACGGCCACCGACCCGCACGCCCCCAGGCCGTTCATCGCCGCGAACCTCGCGGCGTCGTGGGCCATGAGCGGCCGCGCGACCGTGGCGGTCTCGGGAGACCTGCGCCGCCCGGACCTGGAGGACCTGCTGCCGCGCGCGTCGGGGCCGGGCACCGACCCGGACGGGCTGCGCTCCACGCAGGTGCCGAACCTCCGCTTCCTCGCGCTCCACGACCCGACGATGGACCCCGCGGACTTCCTGGCGACGGACCGTGTGCGGGCCATCGTCGAGGCCGCCCGGGACGCCGGCGAGGTGCTCGTCATCGACGCGCCGCCCGTCCTGGCGGCGGCGGACGCCACGATCCTCGGCGCCTACGCCGACTGCGTGGTGCTCGTCGCGACCGCCGGGCGCACGGCGCGCAACGTCCTCGCCGAGGCGGCCGAGCGGCTGCGGATCAACAGCGTGCCGCTCACCGGCGTCGCGCTCGCCGGGGTGAAGGGCGACAGCCGGATGGTCTACGCCTCGACCTACGGCGAGCCCGTCGAGTCGGAACCCGCCGACGCCTCGGCCGCCGCGCCCGCCGCCTCGCCCGACCCGGTCACCGACCCGGCCGGTCCGGCGAGCGGCGCGCAGGCCGGCCCGGACGACGCCGCGCCCGCCGGCCCCGCGGACGACACCCCCCGGCCCGCCCCGGCGCGCGACGAGGCCGGACCCGCGCGGCCCGCCGCGCCGCCGGCGCCGGTCCGGCCCCCGGCGTTCCCGCCCACCGGCGTGCGGGTCGCGACCGTGGCCGCCCCGCGGGCGGCGGGGGACGAGCCGCCCACGCCCGCCCAGGTCGCGCCCACCATCGGGCGTCTGCTGCGCACCGCGCGCTCGTCGTGACCGCGCCCCCGGGCGGCGCCGGTCGGCCGCTGCGGGTCGTCGTCGTCGACCACACCGCGGCGCTGGGGGGCGGCGAGCTGGCGCTGCTCCGCCTGGCCGCGCAGCTCGACCCGAGCCGGGTCGAGCTCCGCGCGGTCCTGCTCGACGACGGCCCGCTCGTGGCCCGGCTGCGGGCGGCAGGTGTGCGGACGGTCGTCGTGCGCGCGGGCGCTCGGTCGCGGGGCCTGGACCGGCACGCGCTGACCGGCTCGTGGCGTGCCCTGCTCGCGGTGACGGACACCGCCCGGCTCGTCGTGCGGCTGGCCGCCCTGCTGCGCCGGGCCGACGCGGACGTCGTGCACACGAACTCGCTGCGCGCCGACGTCGTCGGGCTGTTCGCGGCGCCGTGGGCCCGGGTGCCGGTGGTGTGGCACGTCCACGACCGGATCGCCGCCGACTACCTGCCCGCGGCCGCGGTCCGGGTGCTGCGCGCGCTGGCGCGCCGCGGGCCGCGGGCCGTCGTCGCGAACTCGGCGGCGACCGCGCGGACGCTCCCGGGCGCGCGCGACCTCACCGTCGCCCACCCCGGCTACGCCCCCGAGCAGGCGTTGCCCGCCTTCGACGACCGCAGGCGCCCGGCCCGCGCCGTCGTCGGCCTGATCGGGCGGCTGAGCCCGACCAAGGGGCAGCTCGAGCTGGTCCGCGCGGCGCGCACCGTGCTCGACGAGCACCCCGACGTGCGGTTCCGGCTCGTCGGAGGGGCGCTCTTCGGCGAGGACGACTACGCCGCCGCCGTGGACGCCGAGGCCCGCCGGCTCGGGGTGCGGGACGCCGTGGAGGTGGTCGGCTTCAGCGACGACCCGGCCGGCGAGCTCGACCGGCTGGCCGTGTGCGTGCACGCGTCGCCCGTCCCGGAGCCGTTCGGGCAGGTCGTGGTGGAGGCGATGGTGCGGGGCGTGCCCGTGGTCGCGACCGACGCCGGCGGCGTCCCGGAGATCATGCGTCCCTCGGGCGCCGACCTGGGCGTCCTCGTGCCGCCGGGCGACGCCGCCGCGCTCGCCGCCGGGATCCTGTCCGTCCTGGACGACCCGGGCGGCGCCGAACGGAGGGCCCGTGCGGCCTACGACGACGCGACCCGCAGGTTCCCCGCGCGCGAGACCGCGCGGGCCGTCACCGAGGTGTGGGAGCGGGTCGCCGGACGGCGTCGACGACGTCGGACATGAGGGCGACCTGGCGCGACCAGGTGGGGATGGGCTCGGCCTGCGCGGGGTCTTCCGCGTCCCGGCGCGCCGGACGCGTCACCGCGTCACGCACGGCGGCGGCGAAGCCCTCCGGCGGGGCGACGGCGACGGCCGGGTCGCGCGTGTCCCGGAACCCGGCCACGGGCGTCGAGACGACGGGCCGCCCCACCGCGCGGTACTCGTAGAGCTTGAGGGGGTCGAGGCTGTCGGTGAAGTCGTCCGCGACGTGCGGGACGACGAGCACGTCGGCGTGCTGGAGGTAGGCGGGCACCTCGTCGAACGGGCGCGCCCCGAGCACCGCGACCCCGGCGCGGCGGAGGCGGTCGGCGTCGGCCCGGTCCAGCGCGACCGGACCCACCAGCACCAGCGTGCCGGCGCCGTCCAGGGCGCGCGCCGTCTCCTCGCAGAGCCCGACGTCGAGGCGGTCGGCGTGCAGCGTGCCGACGTAGACGGCGGTCCCCCCGGGCGGCAGGTCCGCCGGCCGGGGGGCGGGACGCCGGTACCGGTCGACGTCGACGCCGTTGGTGACGAGCACGACCGAGCGGGCGTCGCGCTTGCGGTCCGCCAGGGCGGGCGAGCAGACCGTGACCGTGGCGGCGTGCTCCACCAGGTACCGGTCGGCGTCGGTGACGCGGCGGGACTCCGCGGGGCCGCGCGACGCCGCGGTCCAGTCGTCGGTGACGTCGTAGAGGGTGGGCCAGCCGCTGACCCGGGCGAGGGTGGCGCCGTACGGGTCGTTGACCCACAGCACCGGCCGCGCCAGCCCGAGCCGTCGTGCGGCGCGCACGACGACGGCGGCGCGGCGCTCGTCGCCGCGGGGGGCGACCCGGCGGGGCAGCAGCTTGGTGGGCTCCAGGAGCCAGAGCCGGCGCGGCCCGACCCCGTCGACGTGCGGGGCGGGCCGCAGCCCGCGGCCGGGCCGCGGCCGTGCGCCGCGGCTCAGGGCGTGCACGGGGTCGCTGACCGGCTCGACGAACAGCACCCGGGCCGACGGGCGCTCCCGCAGGAGCCCGGCGACGAGGTGCTGGTTGCGCCGCCAGACGTCGTCCCACGGCTCGAGCGACATCACGACGAGGTCGGGGCCGGTGACGGCCTCGCGGGCCGGCGTCACGCCAGCACCTCCCGGTACACGCGCTCGGTGGCGGCGGCCTGGTGGGCGAGGGAGAACTCGGCCCGCTGCCGGGCCTGCAGGGCGGCGCCGTAGCGGTCGCGCAGCGCGGGGTCGTCGGCGAGGGCACGCAGGCGGCGTGCCGCGTCGTGCACGTCGCCCGTGGCGTACAGGCCCGGGCCGCCGACGGGACCGAGCGACTCGACGTGCCCGCCGGAGCCGTCCGCCACCACCGGGACGCCGCTCGCCATCGCCTCGAGCACGCTGAGCCCGAAGCCGTCGCCAGGGGTGGGGGCGAGGAAGAGCCCTGCGTCGGCCAGGAGCGCGGGCACGTCGTCACGGTGTCCCAGGAGGTCGACGGCCTCGTCGAGCCCGAGCTCGCCGACGAGCTCCTTGGTCGCCACCTCGAGCGAGCCCGAGCCGGCGACCCGCAGCCGCCAGCCGCGGTCCGCGAGCCCGGACGCCGCGAACGCCCGGACGCCGGCGTCGACCCGCTTCTCGGGCTCCAGCCGGGACGCGACCAGCACCACGGGCGACCGCAGCGCGGCGCCGCGCTGCGGTCGCTCGTCGAGACCGGCGGCCACCACCCGGCTCGGGCCGTCGATGCGCTCCTGCACGAAGGCGCTGATCGCGATCTGCGCGGCCGCGGTGCGGCGGATCACCGGGGCGGCCACGCGGCCGGCCGCGCTGCGCCCCCGGACCAGGGCGAAGTGCCGCGTCACGACCAGCGGCACGCGGCGCAGCAGCACCCGCGCGTCGAGGCACGCCGCGATCTCGGCCGCCGTCATGTGCGCGTGGACGACGTCCGGCCGGGGACCGCGCGCGAGCGAGCGGCGCGCCCCGGCGAGGGTGGACCCGGGCCGGAGCCCGACGTCGTCGCCCACGACGGCGCGCATCGCGTCCTGGGCGCCGCCCACGACCGTGACGTCGTGGCCGGCCCGCGCCTGCGCCCGGGCGAGCCGCGCCACGTGGGCCTCGACCCCGGCGTACGCGTCGGTGACGACGACGTGCGTGATCCTCATGGCCGCCCCGCCAGCAGCACCGGCTCCGGCCCGGGCTCCGGTTCAGGTGCAGGTTCCGGCGCCGCCGAGCGGGCCGACCCGCCGACGGGAGGCGGCGCCGAGGCCCTCGCGAACCCCTCGGCACCCAGGCAGACGCCCACCAGCAGGAACGGCAGGGACACGATGATGGAGACCCAGAACTGGTCGAACTGGCTCGCCACGAGGCGGGACGCGAGCAGCGCGACGGCGAGGGTGCCGAACCGCCGGTCCATCCGCCAGGCGACGACCAGCGTGCCCAGCATGAGGACCGCGAACCCGGCGAGGCCGACGATGCCGACCGAGGACAGCACCTCGGCCACGGCGTTGGGGGGCTGGAACCCCAGCTCGGGCCCCACGGTCCACCAGCGCAGGCCGGCACCGAACCACAGGTGCTCGCGCCAGACGTCGAAGCCGCCCTCGATGCCCACGGCGCGGAACGCCGTGGAGTTGAACGGGTCGTCGCCGGAGAGGTCGTCCTGCACCCGGCTCGCGACGAAGATCGCGGCGGGGGCCATGGTGAGCAGCATGAGGATCGGCGTGCGGCGGCGCCCGCGGCCGGCGCGCAGCGCGAGCACGATGAGGCCGACACCCAGGCCGACGATCGCCTGGCGCGACTGGACGGCCATGAGGGCGAGCACCAGCAGGTAGAAGGCCGGCACGCGGAACCACGCCGGCCAGCGCAGCCACGGCTGCCGCACGAAGGCGAGCAGGGCGACCGACGCGAAGATCGGGCCCGCGAGGTTCTTGTGCAGCTCGAACGGCCAGCTCGGGTAGACCGGCGACACGTTGCCCTGCGCGAGCTGCACGGCGGCGGTCGCGCAGGCGTCGAGCGCGATGGCGAGCACGAGGACGGCCAGGAGCGTCAGCCCGAGGGTCGCGTGCCCGGACCGGCCCACCGCCCAGCCCACGACCAGGGCGCCGCCCACCAGCAGCCACGCGTGGAACCACTCGACCGAGTTCTGGGCGAAGGGGGTGGCGACGACGGCGAAGAGCGTCGCGAGCTGGTACACCGCCGACAGCCAGAGCATGGACCGCAGCGCGGGCGTGAACGGGCGCGGGGAGAAGAGGACGGCGACCCAGAACGCCCCGAACAGGGTCACGTCGCCCAGCGACATGTTGAGGGCGTCCCCGCCGACCCGCTCGGCCACCACGAACGTGGGCATCGCGACCACAGGGACCAGCGACGGGTCGTAGACCATCACCGCCGCCAGCACGGCGACGGCGGTCACGGCGACCCCGAGCGTGAGGTCGTGGGCGAGCACGTAGGTCGCCGCGAGGACGACGACGCCCAGCACCGCCGCCCAGGTCGCGGCGCGCGTGGTGGCCCGCACGCCGGACGCGAGGCCCGACGGCACGCCCGGCCGCGGGCCGGACCGGCGGCCGGTCCGCAGGTGCGCGCCGCGGGCGCTCACGACGGCACCGCCTCGCGGTCCTCCAGGGCGGCCGGCCCGCCGAGGTACGCGCGCAGCCGGCGCTGCGCGTCCACCCGGCGGGGGCCGCGGAGGGCGGCGGAACGGAGCGCGGCGCCCGCGACGAGCCCCGCGCGGGCGGCGGTCCAGCCGGCCGCGCCGTAGTGCTTGCGCAGGTAGCGCTCCTGCGAGGCATGGAAGTGCAGCTCGCGGACCCGGTGGTCGCCGCCCGTGCCGGCGCCCTCGTGCACGACCTCGGTGGTGGGCACGAGGGCGTGCCGCCACCCCTGCCGGTCGGCGCGGTACGCCCAGTCGGTCTCCTCCGCGTAGAGGAAGAAGCGCTCGTCGAGCCCGCCGACGCCGTCCAGCGCGGCCGCCCGGATCAGCAGGGCCGAGCCGATGACGAAGGTGCGCTCGCGCGGCAGCCGGAGCCGGCCGAGGCCGGCGGCCTCCAGCCACGCCCGCGCGGGGGACGGGAACGGCCAGACGACGCGCCCCGGGCGGCCCGCGCCGTCGACCTGGGCCGGGCCGACGCTCGCCAGCCCGGGGTCCGCGTGCAGGGCGTCGTGCAGGGCGGTGACGGTGTCGGTCCCGACGACGGCGTCGGGGTTGAGGAGGAACACGTCCGCCTCGGGGTCCTGCCGGTGCGCGAGCGCGACGTTGACGGCCGCCGCGAACCCGAGGTTCCGCCCGGGGTCGTGGTAGGCGGCGCCGAAGACCTGGGCGAGCGCCCGGTGGCGCGGGTCGGACGAGTTGTCGACCACGGTGATCGGGAAGGTGCCGGCCAGGGGCTCGAGGGCGGAGCGCAGCAGGTCGGGGTCGCCGTAGGCGACGACGACCACCTCGACCCGGGGGACCGGCCGCGAGCCGGGCCCGCGGCCGGTGGCGCCGTCCTGCGCCGTGCCCCGGACCGCGTCGTAGACCGCGCGGTACCGGCCGGCGACCTCGGGCCACGAGCACTCCCGCGCGCGCTCGAGCCCCGCCAGGCGCAGGGCCGGCGCCGTCCGCGGGTGCGTCGCCTCCCGGATGCCCTCCAGGAGGGCCGCCGGGTCCTCCGGCGCGACGAGGACGCCCGCGCCGTCGACGAGGTCCGGCACCGAGCCCACCCGGGTCGCCACGACCGGCGTGCCGCACGCCATCGCCTCGACGACCACGCGGCCGAACTGCTCGGCGAGCCCCGGGGTGTCTCGGGACGGCACGACGAGCACGTCCAGCCCGCGGTAGAAGGCGGGGAGGTCGCCGGTATCGAGCGGGCCGAGGAAGTCGACGCGGTCGCCCAGGGGGGCGGCGGCCTGCCGCAGCCGGGCCTCCTCCGGGCCGGCGCCCGCCACCACGAGGTCCAGCGACCCGTCCCGGGCGACGGCCGCGAGCAGCACGTCCACCCCCTTCTGGGCGGTGAGGCGGCCGGCGTACCCCACGCGCACCCGTCCCGGCGCGCGCAGCCCGGCACGGTGCTCGCCGTGCCCGCCGTGCCCGCCGTGCCCAGGGTCGTCGGCGGGCGAGAACACGGTCGTGTCGAGCCCGAGCGGGATGCGCTCCACGAGCCCCCGGGCACCCTTGTAGCGCACGACCCGCGCGGCGTCGTGGTTGCAGGTGACGACGGCGGCCGCGCCCCGCAGCGCCGCGGTCTCGAGGGCCCGGAAGGGCCACGGGTACCGCTTGAGGAGGTTCTGCGCGGAGTAGAGCAGGTACGGCGCCGGGCGTCCGGGCCGGTGTCCCCGCAGCCGGTCGGCGGCCCTCCGCGCGGCGCGGACCGCCAGGACCTCCGCGGTCGCGAGCGCGACCGGCTCCTCGTGGATGTCGAGCACGTCCCACCGCTCGCCGAGGGCCCGCCACAGGACGCGCGGGTCGTAGAGGAACAGGGCAGGGTGCCGGCCCACGGTGCGCGCGGTCTCGAGGTCCTCGCCGGGCAGGGGAGCGGGCCGCACGTCGCGGCCCCCCTCGTCCCAGACGGCGGCGGTGAGGACGCGCACGTGGTCGCCACGACGGCGCAGCTCGGCCTCGCGGCCGCGCCAGGCGTCGACCACCGCGCTGTGGGAGATGCGCAGGACCCTCATGGCTCCCGATCCTCGCCGCCGGGGTGCGGCCGGGGAACGTCGCGGGCGGGGAATCACCCGGGTGACGGGCCTTTTCACCCCGGGCAGCCCTGACGGTGAGCGGGGGCCGCTGGTTAGCGTCGAGTCGGCTGAGAAGCCACCGGCCCGGGCTCCCCAGCCCGCGGTCCGGCCGGACGACGACGGGGGACGGACCATGCGAGTGCTCGTCGATGGCGACCGTGGCTACGTGGGCGCGGTGCTCGTGCCGTTCCTGCAGGCGGCAGGTCACGAGGTGGTGGGGCTGGACGCCGGCTGGTACGACGGGTGCGACTTCGGGCCGCCCGTGACGGGGTACGAGCAGCGCACCGGCGACGTCCGGGACGCCCGGCCCGAGGACCTCGTCGGGTTCGACGCCGTGGTGCACCTCGCGGCCATCTCCAACGACCCGCTGGGCCACCTCAACCCGCAGGCCACGTTCTCCGTCAACACGGACGGCGCCGTGCGCATGGCCCGCGCGGCCAAGGCGGCGGGCGTGACCCGGTTCCTGTTCTCGTCGTCGTGCTCGCTCTACGGCGCGGCGGGCGACGCACCGGTGGACGAGGGCGCCGAGTTCCACCCCGTCACCCCCTACGGGGAGTCGAAGATCCAGGCGGAGCGCGGGCTCTCGGCGCTCGCCGACGACGGCTTCTCGCCCACCTTCCTGCGCAACGCCACCGCGTACGGCTCCTCGCCGCGCCTGCGTGCCGACATCGTGGTCAACAACCTGACGGGCACCGCGTTCACCCGCGGCGAGGTGCGGCTCGCGTCCGACGGGACGCCGTGGCGGCCGCTCGTGCACGTGGAGGACATCGCGCGGGCCTTCCTGGCCGCGATGGAGGCGCCCCGCGAGACGGTGCACGACCGGGCCTTCAACGTCGGGCGGGACGAGGACGTGGTTCAGATCCGCACCGTCGCGGAGCAGGTCAGCGACATCACCGGCGCGCCGGTGACCTTCGCGGCCGGGGCCGGGGCGGACACCCGCAACTACCGGGTCGACTTCACCCGCATCCGTGCGGAGCTGCCGGGCGCCGCGCCGCGCTGGACGGTGCCCGACGGCATCCGGCAGATCTGGCAGGACGCCCACCGGTTCGGGCTCACGGCCGACGACTTCGAGGGCTCCCGCTTCGTGCGCCTGCACCGGGTGAGCGAGCTGGCCGACGCGGGCGCGCTCGACCTCGCGAACCTGCGGACGACGGCGGTGCCGGCATGACCGCCGTGTCGGCGGCGCGGCACGCCGCCACCGCGCCCGAGACGTCCGGCGTGCCCGCGCCGTCGTGCCGGCTGTGCGGCGCACCCCTGACCCGCACGTTCGTGGACCTGGGGATGTCGCCGCCGTGCGAGACCTACCCGACCGCGCAGCAGGTCGACGGGCCGGAGGTGTTCTACCCCCTGCACGTGCGCGTCTGCGAGCAGTGCCTGCTGGTGCAGCTGCCCGCCTACGTGCCGGCCGAGGACATCTTCGACGACTACGCCTACTTCTCGTCCTACTCGGCGTCGTGGGTGGAGCACGCCCGCCGGTACGTCGACGGTGCGGTGGAGCGGCTGGGCCTCACGCCCGAGCGGTCGTTCGTCGTCGAGGTGGCGAGCAACGACGGCTACCTGCTCCAGCACGTCGTCGACCGGGGGATCCGCTGCCTCGGCATCGAGCCGTCGGGCAACGTGGCCGCGGCGGCCGTCGAGCGCGGCGTCCCCACGGTGGTCGAGTTCCTCGGCGAGGAGACGGGGCGGCGGGTGCGCGCCGAGCACGGCCCGGCCGACCTGGTCGTGGCCAACAACGTGTTCGCGCACGTGCCGGACATCGTCGACTTCTCCCGGGGGCTGCGTCAGCTCGTCGCCGACGACGGGCGGGTCTCGATCGAGATCCCGCACCTGCTGCGCCTCGTCGAGGGCAACGAGTACGACACGATCTACCACGAGCACTACAGCTACCTGTCGCTGCTCACGACGCAGCGGGTGCTCGCCGCGGCCGGGCTCACCGTCGTGGACGTCGACGAGCTGCCCAGCCACGGCGGGTCGCTGCGCACGTGGTCCGTGCCCACGCCCGACGGCGCGTCCACCGGCGCCGTGCCCGCGTCGTCCGACGCCGTGGTGCGTGTGCTCGCCGCCGAGGCGGCGGCCGGCCTGCACACCGTTGCGGGGCACGCCGGCTTCGCCGAGCAGGTCGCCGCCGTGCGCGACGACGTGCTGCGCTTCCTGCTCACCGCGCGTCGCGAGGGCAAGCGGGTCGTGGCGTACGGGGCGCCGGGCAAGGGGAACACGCTGCTCAACCACTGCGGCGTGCGCCCCGACCTGATCGAGTTCGCCGTGGACCGCAACCCGTACAAGCACGGGCGGTTCACCCCGGGCATGCACCTCCCGATCCACGCCCCCGAGGCGCTCGACGCCGCCCGGCCGGACTACGTCGTCGTCATGCCGTGGAACCTGCGCCGGGAGATCTCGGCCCAGCTCGCGCACGTGGCCGGCTGGGGCGGCCGGCTGGTGACGTTCCTGCCGCGCCTCGAGGTCTTCGAGCCGGGCACGTGAGCGCCGTCGTGGCCGGGTGGCGGTGCCGGTGGTGCCGCGGGGAGCACGGGGCGGTCGTGCTCGACCTGGGCGCCCAGCCCGCGGCGGACCTGTTCCCCGAGCCGGAGGCGCCCGTCCCGGACCCCGTGCACCCGCTGCGCATGGTGATGTGCGACCGGTGCCGCCTGGCCCAGCTCGAGGAGGACCCGACCGGTCCGGAGGAGCCGCGCGGCGTCGAGCCCGCGGCCCTCGTCGCGCAGGCGCGGGAGGGCGTGGCCGACCTCGTGGCGGGCGGGCTGCTGGAGCCCGGGGCGTGGGTCGGGGAGATGCGCAGCCCGCACGGGGGGTCGTGGCTGGAGCGGGTGCAGGAGCTCGTGCCGGACGCCGTGCTGCTGGACGGGCGCGGCACGGTGCCCGGGCTGGCGGCCGACCTCGTCGTCGACTCGCTCGGGATCATGCACGAGGCCGACCAGCGTGCGGCCTGGGACCTGCGGCTCGACTCCCTCGCGCCCGACGGGGTCCTGGCGCTGCACGTGCACCCGCTGTCCGTGATCGTGCGCGACGGCACGTGGAACGCGCTGCGGCACGGGCACTTCGCCTACTACTCGCTCACGGTGCTCGTGGAGATGGCGCGCAGCACCGGGCTCGTCCCGGTCGGGCTGTGGCGCTACCCGCTCTACGGCGGCACGCGGCTGCTGGCGCTGGCGCGGGAGGGCTCGCGGCCCGCCCTGGAGCGCGCGCCGACGGCGCGCGCCCTCGTCGCCGCCGAGCTCGCGGCCGAGGCCGCGGCGGGCGCGACGGAGCCGCGGGCGGTGTCGGCGCTCCAGGGCCAGGTGGCCCGGTCGGCGGCGGCCCTGCGCGCCTGGCTCGACGCGAGCACGGGGAAGGTCGTGGCCTACGGCGCGGCGTCCCGGGCGGTCGCGCTGTTCGCGCTCGCCGGCGTCACCGCGGACGACGTCCTCGCCGTCGTGGACGCGTCCCCCGCCAAGCGGGGCCGGGCCATGCCCGGCGGGCCCGGGCCGCGGGTGCCCGTGCTCGGCCCGGACATCCTGGCCGAGGTGCGCCCCGACAAGGTGCTGCTGCTGGTGCCCGACCTGCTCGACGAGGTGCGGCGGGCCCACCCGGAGGTCGAGGCGCTCGGCGGCCGCTGGGTGGTCGCCGAGCCCGAGCCCGTCGAGGTGGAGCCGCTCAGCCGCGACCGCGGCCGGCGCTGGTGAGCGCCGCGACGAGCGCCGCCCACGAGCCGGCGGCGGCGTCGCGGTCGCTGACGAGCGACACGGGCAGCGGCCAGTCCACCCCCAGGTCGGGGTCGAGGTGGTGCACGGCGACGTCCTCCGCCGGGTCGTGCTCGGCGTCGATGCGGTAGCAGACGTCGGCCGTCTCCGTGAGCGTCTGGTGGCCGTGCAGGCAGCCGCGCGGCACGTGCAGGACGTGGAAGTCGACGTCGTCGAGCCGGAACGCCTCCCACCGCCCGAACGTGGGCGAGCCGGGCCGGGCGTCGACGACGACGTCGTGCACCGCGCCGTGAGCGACGCGGACCAGCTTGGCCTCCCCGCCGCCGACGCGGCCGTGCAGCCCACGGACCACGCCGCGGCGCGAGCGCGACTGGCTGTCCTGCACGAACGCCGCCGGGTCGAGGCCGGCGCGCGCGGCCGACGCCGTGTCGAACGTGCGCGTGAACAGCCCGCGCTCGTCGCGGTGCGGGGTGGGGGCGAGGATCAGCACCCCGTCGAGGGTGGTGGGCAGCACCTGCATGTCCTCACGGTACGGAGCGGGCGCCGGGGCGGTCGGGTGAAGTCGGCGCGGGCCCCGGATGAAAAGGCCCGCGAGCCCTTCAACGGCGCCGCGCCGCGCCGCAGACTGGCGGCGGGACCGGCCCCCTGCCGGCCCCACCAGGCTCCACGACCGACCTCCAGACCGCACGCGGGGGCACGATGACGCAGCTGACGCAGCACGCGACGCAGCCCGAGCCGGCGCAGCCCACCCGGTCCTTCGACCGGTCCACGGCCGCGCAGGCCCGGCTGCACCGTCTGGTGCCCGGGGGCGCGCACACCTACGCCCGCGGAGCGGACCAGTACCCGGAGGGCATGGCGCCGGTGCTCGCCCGGGGCGCGGGGGCCCACGTGTGGGACGTGGACGGGAACGAGTACGTCGAGTACGGGATGGGGCTGCGCAGCGTCACGCTCGGGCACGGGTTCCGGCCCGTCGTGGACGCCGTGGCCCGGGCGGTCGCGGACGGCGTGAGCTTCTCGCGGCCGAGCGTCTGGGAGCTCGACGCGGCCGAGGCCTTCCGCGCCCAGGTACCCGGGGCGGACATGGTGAAGTTCGCGAAGAACGGTTCCGACGTGACCACGGCCGCGGTCCGCCTGGCCCGCGCCGCCACGGGCCGCGACCTCGTCGCCGTCTGCGCCGACCACCCGTTCTTCTCCACCGACGACTGGTTCATCGGGACCACCCCGATGGACGCCGGGATCCCGCGGGCCGTCAGCGACCTGACGGTCCGCTTCCCGTACGGCGACCTCGCCGCCCTGCAGGCGCTGCTCGCCGCCCACGAGGGCCGCGTCGCCGCCGTCGTGCTCGAGGCCGCCACGGCGCACGCGAGCCCGCCGCCCGGTTACCTCGAGGGGCTGCGCGCCCTGTGCGACAGCACCGGCACGGTGCTCGTGTTCGACGAGATCATCACGGGGATGCGGTGGTCGTCGGGCGGGGCGCAGGCCGTCTACGGCGTCGTGCCGGACCTGTCCACGTGGGGCAAGGCGCTCGGCAACGGGTTCGCCGTCTCGGCGCTCGCCGGGCGCCGGGAGCTCATGGAGCTCGGCGGGCTCGCCACGGACGCGCGCCGCGTGTTCCTGCTCTCCACCACCCACGGCGCCGAGACGGCGGGGCTCGCGGCCTGGCTGGCCGTGCACCGCGAGTACGCGGCGCGCGACGTGCCCGCCGTGATGGCCGCCCAGGGCGAGCGGCTGCGGGCCGGCGTCCAGCAGGTGGTCGACGCCGCCGGGCTGAGCCGCTGGGTGACCGTCTCGGGGCACCCGGCGTGCCTGGTCTTCGGCACCCGCGACCCCGACGGCGAGCCCTCGCAGGCGTACCGCACCCTCTTCCTCGCCGAGCTGCTGCGCCGCGGGGTGCTGGCGCAGTCGTTCGTCGTCTCGGCCGCGCACACCGACGTCGACGTCGACCGCACGGTCGAGGCCGTCGCGGGGGCGCTGCCCGTCTACGCCGCCGCCCTGGACGCGGGCGGCACCGACGGTTTCCTCGACGGCCGGCCCGTCGCCCCCGCACTGCGGGAGCGGGCCGCGCCGCGCCGCGTCCGTCATTCGCCCGGCAGCGGGCAGGCCCTGGGAGGGACGTCATGAAGGTCGTGCTGTTCTGCGGCGGGCTGGGGATGCGCATGCGCTCCGGCCCCGACTCGCTGCCCAAGCCGATGATGCCCATCGGGTCGCGCCCCGTCCTGTGGCACATCATGAAGTACTACGCGCACTACGGGCACACGGAGTTCGTGCTGTGCCTCGGCCACGGGGCGAACGCCGTCAAGGACTACTTCCTCAACTACTCCGAGACGCACTCCAACGACTTCGTCCTCACCAAGGGCGGCGAGCACGTCGAGCTGCTGAGCAGCGACATCAGCGAGTGGCGCATCACGTTCGTCGACACCGGGATCGACACGGCGATCGGCGAGCGCCTGCGCCGCGTGCGGCGCCACCTCGACGACGACGAGGTGTTCCTCGCCAACTACGGCGACGTGCTCACCGACGCCCCGATGGACCGCATCGTCGACGACTTCCTCGCCACGGACGCCGTCGGGTCGCTCATGGCGGTGGCCCCGCAGGACTCCTTCCACGTGGTGCGCTACGACCCCGACGGCACCATGCGCGACCTGGAGCCCGTGGCCGACATGAGCATGTGCATCAACGGCGGCTACTTCGTGCTGCGGCAGGGCATCTTCGACTACCTCGGCGAGGGCGAGGACCTGGTGATGGACGCCTGCGTGCGCGCCGCCCGGGACGGCCGGTTCCGCGTGCACCCGCACAGCGGGTTCTGGGCGCCGATGGACACGCTGAAGGAGCGCTCCGCGCTGGAGGAGATGAACCGTGCCGGCGACCGGCCGTGGGCGGTGTGGGACCGCGGCGCGGTCCCCGCGCCGCGGCGCGTGCCCGAGGTCGAGGTCGGCGAGGTCGTGGGTCCCGCTCGTGCCAGCGCCTGAGGCCCCGGTGCGCGCGGAGCGGGTGCGCGTGGGGCTGCTGGGCGAGTTCGGGGTGCACAACTTCGGGAACGAGGCGTCGCTGGCCGCCGTGCTGGACGTGCTGCGCCCCGACGACCGGCTGGTGCCCGTGGTCGTCGCCGACCGGTGCGAGGCGGTGACCGCGGAGCACGGCGCGGCGGCAGTCCCGCTGCACCACCCCGGTGGCCGGCGCGGGGGAGCGGGCGGCCTGCTCGGCAAGCTGGCCGACGCGCGCCACGCCTGGCGCACGGTCGGCGGCCTGGACGCCGTGGTCGTCCCCGGTACCGGCATCTTCGAGGGCCTGGCGATCGCCCCCGGGGGGATCCCGCTCACCCTCTTCTGGTACGCCCTCGCCGCACGCCTCCGACGCCGGCCGTTCCTCGTCCTGTCGGTCGGGGTGGACGCCGCCTTCCACCCGCTCACGGCGCGCCTGTTCCGCTGGACGCTGGCGGCCGCGACCGTCGCGACGGTGCGCGACGAGGGGTCGGCGGACGCCGCGCGCCGGCTCGGGGTGCGGCGCGACCTCGACGTGGTGCCCGACCTGGTCCTCGGCCTGCCGGATCCCGGCACCCCCCGCCGGGAGCGCCCGCGGGTCGTCGTGGGCGTCATCGACTACCGGGGTCTCGGGACGGCGGAGGGACCGGCGGACCGTGCCGCGTACGTCGCCCGGACGGTGCGGGTCGTCGACCGGCTCGCGGGGTCGGGCGCCGACGTCGTGGTCGTCGGCGGCGCGCTGCCGGACGCGCCGACCGTGCGGGAGGTCGCCGCCCGTGCGGCGTCGGCCGGCCCCCGGCGCGTCGAGGCCGTGGAGGCGGAGTCGCTGGCGGACGTCTCGCGGGCGACGGCCGGGTCGTGGGCCGTCGTGGCGGCCCGGTACCACCACCTCGTCACGGCGGTACGGCTGGGAGTCCCTGCCGTCTCGCTGGGCTACGGCGCGAAGCAGGGGTGGCTGCTCGAGCAGTTCGGCCAGGGGGACCGGGTGCACACGGTCGACGGCTTCGACCCGGAGGAGGTCGCGGACCAGGTCCTCGCCCTGCTGCGCGAGCCCCCGCCGGACACGCGCCCCGCGCGCGCCGAGGCGGCCCGGCGCCTGGCGGCCCAGGAGGACCGGCTCCGCGAGGTCCTCGCCTCGACCGTCCGCACCTCGACCGTCCGCACCTCGACCGTCCGCACCTCGACCGTCCGCACCTCGACCACCCGCGGAACGACCGTCCCCGGGGCGGCCGCCGTCCCGCCCGAGAGAGAGGCCGCCCGATGATCGGCCTCGCGCTCCCCGACGGCCCGCTGCGGGTGGTGTGCCTCGCCGCGCACCCGGACGACGTCGAGATCGCCTGCGGCGGCACCCTCCTGGGGCTCGCGGCGCGCGGCGGCGTCGAGGCGGCGTTCCTCACGCTCACGGGCGGACCCGATCGTCAGGACGAGGCGCGCAGCGCCGCCGAGGCGTTCCTGCCCGGCGCGACGAGCGTCTTCGGCGGACTGCCGGACGGGCGCCTGCCGGACCGCTGGGGCGAGGCGCGCGCCGCGCTGCACGAGCACGCCGAACGGGTCCCCGCGCCGCACCTGGTCCTGGCGCCCCGGACCGACGACGCGCACCAGGACCACCGCCTCCTGGGCACCATGGCCCCCACGGTCTGGCGGGACGCCCTGGTGCTGCACTACGAGATCCCCAAGTGGGACGGCGACATGGGGCGGCCGTCGTCCTACGTGCCCGTCCCCGAGGCGCTGGCCCGGCGCAAGGTGGAGCTGCTCGACGCCTGCTACCCCTCCCAGAAGGCCCACGACTGGTGGGACCGGGAGGTGTTCCTCGGGCTCCTGCGGCTGCGGGGCATGGAGTGCCGCAGCCGCTACGCCGAGGCGTACGCCGTGACCAAGAGCGTGCTGTCGCTCGGCAGGGGGACCCCGTGAGCGGCGGCGCACGGACCCCCGCCCTGTCGTTCGGCATGCCGGTGCACGACGGCGAACGGTTCCTCGAGGGCGCCCTCGCCGCGCTGCTCGCCCAGGACCTGGAGGACCTCGAGGTCGTCGTCTCGGACAACGGCTCGACCGACGGCACCGAGGAGATCTGCCGGTCCGTCGCCGCGGCCGACCCCCGCGTGCGGTACCTCCGCTCGGAGACGAACCACGGCGGCACGTGGAACTACCGCCGCGTCCTGGAGCGGTCGTCGGCACCCCTGTTCAGCTGGGCGGCCGTCGACGACCTCTGGCTCCCGACGTTCGCCTCGTCGTGCGTGCGGGCGCTCGACGAGCGTCCCGACGCCGTGCTCGCCATGACGCGGGCCCGGCTGGTCGACGGCGACGGCGTCGTGTCCGACGGGCTCCAGGACGCGGCGCTCGGGCTCGACGCCGGCACGCCGCACGAGCGGCTCCGCCGGCTCTTCCGGTCGCAGGCGTCGCACGTCATGTACGGCGTGATCCGGCGCTCGGCGCTCGCCCGTGCGCGCCCTCTGCGCCCGATGGTGGGCGACGACATCGTGCTGCTCACCGAGCTGCTCTGCCAGGGACCGGCCCTCGTCGTCGACGACCGGGCGTTCCTGCAGCGGCGGGTGCCCGAGCAGCTGTCCCTGCAGGGCCAGGAGCAGGTGAAGTGGCACGCGCCGTCCGCGCGGGTCCGCTTCGCCTTCCCGCAGACGCGACTCAACCTCGAGCTGTACCGGGCCGTCGCGACGACGGGGCTCCCGCTCCGGGAGAAGGCACGCTGCTGGTCGCGGATCGGTCCCGGCTGGGTGCTGCCGCGATGGCGGGGCATGGCCCGCGACGTCGCGACGGCGGCCGGGTTCGCGGGCTGAGCGGGGCGGCGACGTGGTGCGGGGGCGGTCGCGGGGACGGCGGCGGGCGGTCGCGGTCGTGGCGGCGACGGCGGTGCTGGCGCTCGCGGTCGCAGGTGCCGTGATCTGGTGGGACCGGGAGCACGAGGGGCAGGCGAGCCGGATCGGCGGCACCGCCGGCCCGGTGGCCGCGGAGCTGCCCGCCGCCCCGCCCGCCCCCGAGGCTCCGGACGGGGCGCACCTCGTCTCCGGCATCGGGCCCGACGGGCGGTACTTCGTCGACCAGGACGGCGCGCCGGTGCTGGTGCGCGGCGACTCGCCCTGGTCGATGCTCGTCGACCTGTCGCCCGAGGAGGCGCTGACGTACCTCGACGACCGGCAGGGGCGCGGCGTCAACGCGCTGATCGTCTCGCTGCTGGGGGCGACGGCCAACGGCGGGCCGTCCGACGACGGCGCGACCGCGGACGGGCTGCTCCCGTTCGTGGGCGGCGACGTGCTGTCCTGGGAACCCGCGTACTGGGACCGCGCGCACACGATCCTCGCCGCCGCCGCGGAGCGCGGCATGTCCGTGTTCCTGTACCCGGTCGACGGCTGGACGGTGGGCCGCGCGTTCTCGCCGGCCTCCCAGCAGGACTGCCGCACCTACGGCGAGCGGGTGGGCCGGTGGGCCGCGGACCTGCCCGGGGTCGTCTGGATGACAGGGGGCGACTACTTCCCGGCGACGGACGACCCGGCCGCGGGCAGCGACGTCGACCGGTGCTTCGACCAGGTGGTCCAGGGCATCCGGGACACGGGCGACACCCGGCCCTTCTCGATCCAGCTGGGCTACCCGCGGTCCGTCTCCACGGACGACCCGTACTGGGCGTCGCGCGTGGACTTCAGCTTCGTCTACTCGTACCCGCCCGCCCCCGACGCCGTGCGGCAGGCCTACGACCACGAGCCCGCGATCCCCGCGCTCTTCGCCGAGGGGAACTACGAGGGGGAGAACAACGACGGCGGGCCGCCCGCCACCCCGGAGTCCCTGCGGCGGCAGGCCGCGTGGGCCCTGACCTCGGGCTCGCCGGGGGACTTCTACGGCAGCGACGACTGGGAGTTCCTCGACGGCTGGCAGGACCGCCTCGACGCGCCGGGGCTCCGGCAGGTCGGCGTGGTGCGGGACGTGCTCGAGGCGCTGCCCTGGTGGCAGCTGCGCCCGTCGGACGACCTCCTGATCGCCGGTGCGGGCGAGGCGCGCGTCGACGACACGACGGACGTCCTCGACGGCGACCGCGCGACGGCGGCGGTCACGGCGGACGGCCGCACCGCCGTCGTCTACGTCCCGACCGCGCGTGAGCTCGGCCTCGACCTGGGCGTGCTCGCCGCCGGGCCGACGGCGCGCTGGGTGGACCCGTCGTCGGGAGAGGCGACCGACGTCGCGCTGACCGAGCGGCTGCGCACCCCTGGCCGCAACGCCGACGGCGGGGGTGACTGGCTGCTGGTGATCGGCCCGGGCTGATCGGTCCGGACTGATCGGGTCGTGCTGATCGGGTCGTGCTGGGCGGACCGCTAGGGCGCGGGCGTCCCCGCCGGGCTCGCGGAGGTCAGGCCGAGGTCGGCGAGCACGGTGTCGAGCCGCCGCCGCGCCACCCGCCAGTCGTGCCCCCGCGCGTGCCGGAGGCAGCGGTCGCGGGTCGCGGCCAGGAGAGCGCGGTCGTCGGCGAGCACCTCCAGCGCCGACGCCAGGGCGTCCGGGGAGCCGGGCGGGACAAGGATCCCGGCGTCGCCCGCCGCCTCGGGGACGCCTCCCGTCCGCGAGGCGACGACCGCCGCCCCGGACGCCATCCCCTCCAGCACGGTGAGGGCGAACGGCTCGGCCCACCGGGACGGCACCACGACGACGTCCGCCGCGCGCAGCAGCGCGGCCACCTCGTCCCGGGGGCGGAACGGGAGCCAGCGCACGGCGTCGCCGAGCGGCTCGGCGGCGGCCCGCAGCTCGCGCTCGTACCGGGTGAGCGGCGCACCGGGGGCGAAGTGCGGGGTGCCGACGAGGGTGGCGACCACGTCCCGCCGGCGGAGCCGGAGCAGGGCGTCCACGAGCACGTCGGGGCCCTTGTCGGGCACGGTGCGCCCGACGAACACGACCCGCAGGGGACCACCGGCCTCCTGCCGCCCGTCGGCAGGGCGGAAGAGGCCGGTGTCGACCCCGTTGTGGACCACCTGCACCCGGTCGCGCAGCCGCGGCGGCAGGCGGTGCGCGGTCCGCTCGGCCACGTAGCGGCTGACGCAGACGACGGCGCCCGCGCGGTCGAGCACCCGGGCCGCCTCCCGGGCCGAGTACGTGCGCAGCAGCTCGTTGTGCGCGTAGAGCACCGCGGCGTGCCGGTCGGTGTCCACGAGCGGGACGAGCTGGGGGAGGTTGTGGCCGAGGACGACGGAAGCGGGCCACCGCGCCTGGTCCGCGAGCGCGGCGGCGAGCGGCCGCCGGGCGCCGGCCCGGGGGAGGCCCAGGCGCGCCGCCGCGGCGTCGAGGTAGCGGTCGGCGCGGCGGGAGGGCACGGGGTCGTACTCGAGGACGTCGGCGCTCGGGTAGCGGTCGGGGTAGGTGCCGCGCGCGACGGCGACGACCGACCGCGGGGCCCCGGCCGGGGCGGCGGACGCGAGGCCGTGCACGACCGAGGGCAGGGCGCTCCCGGTCGAGGGGGAGAAGTGGTCGCCGGGCGTGATCACGTGCAGGTGGCTCCCGGCCCGGACTCCGCTGGCCATGCCGTCGAGCCTAGGTGGCGGGCGGCCGCCTCCCGAGGGTGAAACGTGCCCGGGCCCGGCTGAAAAACCGCCCCGGCCCTCGGAATGCGGGCAGTCGTCGGAAACGATGGCCGGTGTGACCATGAGCGCCGACCTCCGCCGAACGGGCCGTCCTCCGGCCGCCCGGGGAGTGCGATGAGCACCGACGAGAAGGCGGTCGAGCCGGGGCCAGTGGCGGGCGACGTCCCGCCCGGCGAGGCCATGTCGCGCGGCGAGCTCCAGGACAGGGCGATCCGGGGCGCCCTGTGGACGCTCGTGCACGTCGCCGTCATGCTGCCGCTGGCGTTCGCGGTGAACATCGTCGTCGCGCGCGTCCTCGGCGTGGTCGACTACGGGCGCCTCGCGTACCTCTCGACCGTCCTCGCCCTCGTCCTGACGACCATCGACCTGGGTGTCGGCACGGGGCTCGTCCAGTTCGGGTCGAAGGCGCACGCCGCCGGCCGGTTCGCCGAGGTGCGGCACATGCTCCAGGCGGCGCAGGGCTACAAGATGCTCGTGGGCGTGCCGGTGGTGGGCACGGCGCTGCTGCTGCTGATCGACGCCGATCCCGTGCTCACCGTGATCGCCCTCGTCTTCGGCGTGCTGGTGCCCCTGACGTTCTCGGGAGCGGGCGACGCGCTGGCCATCGAGAACAAGACGGCACAGAACGCGCAGTCGGCGATGATCGTCAACCTCGTCGCCCAGGTCCTGGTCGTGGTCGCGGCCACGACGGTGGGCACCGCCGACGCGATCTGGGCGGTGCGGCTCGTCGCGGCGGGGCTGGGCGCCGTGGCCTACCTGTACTTCGTGGCGCCGATGTACCGGCGGGTCCTGCTGCGCCCCCGCCTGCGCCGGTTCCCGCCCGGCTTCTGGGCGTTCGCGCTGCCGGCCGGCGCGGCCGGCCTCGTCGAGGCGTTCGTGTCCTCGCGCAGCGAGGTGCTCGTGCTGACGTGGATGTCCGAGCCGGAGGCGGCCGGCGTCTTCGCGCTCGCGATCGGGCTCGGTGCGCACCTGTTCGCCCCGGCCCAGTCGTTGCTCGGGCCGCTCGTGCCGGCGATCTCCGGGCTGCGCGAGGTGGACCACGAGGCGGTGGGCCGCGCGCTCGACCGCACCCTGCGCGCGTCGTCGACCGCCACGGCGGGCGTCGTGGCGGCAGCGACCCCGGCGTTCGCGCTGCTGGTGCCGACGATCTACGGCCCGGAGTTCTCCGCCGTCCCGCCGGTCCTCGTGGTCCTCAGCGTCGCCGGCGGGCTGCTCGTCATGGCGGGGCCGCTCAAGGCGTTCCTCATGGCGCGGCTCAAGGGCACGTGGCTGCTGTGGACCAACCTGGCCTGCCTGGTCGTGGACGTGGGGCTCACCGTCGCGCTGGTGCGCCCGCTCGGGCTGTGGGCGGCGGTGCTCGGCAACGCCACGGCGGCGGTGCTGCTCTTCGGCGGCCTGCTGTACCTGGAGGCGCGGTCGCTGCGCCTGCCGGCCCGGCGGGCCCTGGGCACGGTCCTGCCGTTCGTGCTCGGCGCGGTGATCTCGGTGCTGACCTGGTGGGGCGTGAACGAGGTGGGCGCGCCGGCCGTGCCGTCCGCCGTCGTGGCCGGCGTGCTCGGGCTCGGGCTGTTCGTCGGGGCGGTGCGCCTCTGCCGGACGGGTCTGACTCCCGCCGACGCCGACGCCGTCGCGCGCTCCGTGCCGGCGCGGGTGCGGGCCGTGGCCCTGCCGGTGCTGCGGGTCGTCGCTGCGAGCCGGGCATGACGGGCACGGGCAGCGTGCCGGACGAGAGGAACGAGACGTTGGACGCCAGAGCGGTCGCCTTCTACCTGCCGCAGTTCCACCCCATCCCGGAGAACGACACGTGGTGGGGCCCGGGGTTCACCGAGTGGACCAACGTGGCCCGGGCACGCCGCCTGTACCCCGGTCACCGGCAGCCGCTGGTCCCCGCGGACCTCGGGTTCTACGACCTGCGGCTGCCCGAGACGCGCGCGGCGCAGTCCGAGCTGGCGCACCAGTACGGCGTCGAGGCGTTCGCGTACTGGCACTACTGGTTCGGCAACGGGCGGCGCATCCTGGAGCGCCCGTTCGCGGAGGTGCTGGCCTCCGGGGCGCCCGACGTGTCGTTCTGCCTCGCCTGGGCGAACCAGACGTGGAGCGGGATCTGGCACGGCGAGGCCGACCGCATCCTCGTGCAGCAGCACTACCCGGGCGTCGAGGACTACACCGCCCACTTCGAGGCCGTGCTGCCCGCCTTCCGCGACCCCCGCTACCTGCGGGTCGGCGGGCGGCCCGTGTTCTACGTGTTCCGCCCGGAGGAGCTGCCCGACGCCGCTGTCTTCGTCGACCTCTGGCAGTCGCTGGCCCGCAAGGCCGGGCTCGAGGGCCTCTACCTCGTCGCGGAGATGAGCGACCTGCTGGGCGGCGGGCCGCGGTACGACCGCGTCAAGGAGGACGGGTTCGACGCCGGGGTGTACATGCGGATGCCGGCGGGGACGTCGCGGGCGGAGCTGCTGCGGATGCGGGCGTACCGCCGGCTGGCGGGCGGTCCCGAGGTGTTCCCGTACTCGACCGACTGGGCGGGGCAGAACCGCACCGGGGACCTGATCCAGCCGTGCGTGTACCCCAACTGGGACAACACGCCGCGATCCGGCCGCGGCGGCGTCGTGCTGCACGGCGCGACGCCGGAGAAGTTCGGCCAGAACGTGCGCCAGGCGGTGGCGTCGGTCGCGCACCGCCCCGCCGACGAGCGCCTGCTGTGGGTCAAGTCGTGGAACGAGTGGGCGGAGGGCAACCACCTCGAGCCGGACCTCCGGCACGGCCGCGGCTGGCTCGAGGCCCTGCGGGACGGCCTGCGATGAGCACGGCCGCGCGACCCCACCCCGAGGCACGGCCGTTGCGGGTCGCGATCATCTCCTACTACCTGCCCAGCACGAGCAAGCAGGGCATCGGCTACCAGGTGCACGAGCTCGCCACCGAGCTCGTGCGGCGCGGCCACGACGTCACCGTCCTGAGCGACTGCCCGCCGGTCGAGGGGGCCGTGTACGGGCACCAGCACGTGCGGATGACGGGCTCGCTGCGCACGTTCCGGTTCGCGCTCGCGCTGCGGCGGGTGGACCTGTCGTCCTTCGACGTCCTGCACGCCTGGGGTGACGACTACTGGCTGTGGCGGCGTCGCGTGCCCCGGCACGTGCGCACGCTCGCCGGGTCGTGCTTCGAGGAGGCCCGCACCATCAAGGGCGTCAAGGAGAAGACCCGGATGGTCCTCCTCGGGCTGTCGGAGGTGCTCGCGTCGCTCGTCGCCGACCACACCGTCGTCATCTCGCCCGAGACGCGCCGGTGGTACCCGTGGGTGCGCGACGTCGTCCCCTGCGGCACGGACGTACGCCGCTTCCGGCCCGACGGGTCACGCCGCGCGGACCACCCGGTGGTCCTGTTCGTCGGCTACTGGCGCGGCCGCAAGCGCGGCGCGGAGCTGGCGCGCCAGTTCCAGGAGACGGTGCTGCCGAAGCACCCCGACGCCGAGCTGTGGATGGTCAGCCGGGACGTGCCCGACGACGCCGGCCCGGGGGTTCGTGAGCTGGGACGGCTCTCCGACGCCGAGCTGGCGCTCGCCTTCCAGCAGGCGTGGGCGTTCTGCCTGCCGAGCGACTACGAGGGCTTCGGCATCCCGTACGTCGAGGCGATGGCGTCCGGGCTGCCCGTGGTCGCGACGCCCAACCCCGGCGCGATGTACGTGACGGACGGCGGCCGCACCGCCGTCGTCGCCCCCCTGGAGGACGTCGGCACGGCCCTCGCCGAGCTCCTGGCGGACGACGCGCGGCGGGAGGCGCTCGCGGCGGCGGCGCTCGAGCGGGTCCAGGAGTTCACGCTGGACGCCGTCGTCGACCGGTACGAGGCGCTCTACCGCGCCGACCGCTGACCCGCGCCCGCCGGCGCGCCACCGCTCACGGCACCGGCTGCGGGGTGCAGTCCGTCAGCGCGACGGTGAACGTGGTCGGCGTGTCCGGCGTCTCGATCATGGCGCCGTCCTCGTCGCCCTCGAGGTCGATCGTGTAGACGTCGCCGGGGGACAGGTAGGTGGGCCGCCACGTGTCCGTGCCGCGCTTCCACTCGATCACCAGCACGTCACCCTCGAGCACCTGGATCCGGCAGCCGTCGGCCCACGACCCCATGTAGGGGTGGATGGTCTCGCCGTCGAGGTCGCGCACCGTGCGCGAGTTCGAGCCCTCGCGCGCGTTCGTCGGGTACGCGGCCCACTCCGGCCACGCGAGCGCGCCGCCCACCCACGGCGTCCAGCCGTCGTCCGCGCACGTCGCGTAGGCGTCGCAGTGCCACAGCGCGAGGGTCGACTCCATCACGACGGCGTCGGCCGGGACGGTCGGTGTCGGCGTGGGCGTGGGCGTCGGGGTCGGCTCGGGGTCCGGGGTGGTGCCGTCCCCGGGGGTGTGCACGTAGGTGAAGGACGCGTCGTCGTTCTGCACCGACAGCACCTGGTCGGACGGCAGGCCGGACACCGTGTGCTGCTCCCCGGCGGACAGGCGCGCGACGGCGCGGTGCGGGCCCGTGGGCGTCCCCGCGTACAGGGTCGCGGAGCCGGTGACGACGGCCACGGTGTCGCCGTTGGCCGCGGCGGCGGGCAGGTAGACGGCCTCGGAGGTCGTGTACCCGTGCCGGGTCGTGAGCGCGCCGGACGTCTCGGGCCAGGCGATCGCGTTGCCGGTGGTGGTCTCGCCCCAGGGGCACGGCTCGCCGGTGCAGCGCCACGTGACGGGCAGCGACGTCGCGTGCGGGTCGGGGGTCGGGGTGGGCGTCGGCTCCGGTGTGGGTTCCGGCGTCGGCGTCGGCGTCGGCGTCGGCTCGGGGGTGGTGGCGTCGCCGGGGACGTGCCGGTAGCGGAACGGGCCGTCGTCGTTCTGCACGGACAGCACCTCGCCCGCGGCGAGGCCGGAGACGGTGAGCGCGTCGCCCGCCGAGAGCTCGCCGATGCTCCGGTGGGCGCCTCCGGGCGGGCCGGCGAAGAGACGCGCCGACCCGGAGACGATCGTGACGGTGTCGCCGTTGGCCGCCTCGGCGGGAAGGTAGACGGGCTCCGACGTCGTGTACCCGTGCCGCGCCGTGATCGCCCCGGAGCCCGCGGGCCAGGCCACCGCGTGGCCCGACGTCGTCTCGCCCCAGGGGCACGGCTCGCCCGTGCAGGTCCAGGTGACGGGGTGCGACGCGCTGCCGGTGTCCTCGGTCGGCTCGGGGGTCGGCTCGGGCGTGGGCTCGGGCGTGGGTGTCGGGGTGGGCGTGGGCTCGGGCTCGGGCGGCGCCTCTGCCTCCGGCGTGAACGCGTAGGCGAACGCCGCGCCGTCGTTCTGCAGGGACACCACCTCGCCGTCGGCCAGGTCACCGACCGTGAACGCGTCGCCGGCCGACAGTGCGGCGAGATGCCGGTGCGGGCCGTCGAGCGGGCCCGCCCAGACGCCCGCCGAGCCCTCGAGCACGGTGATCGTGGCGTCCTCGGCGGCGTCGTCCGGCAGGTAGATGGCCGCGGAGGCGGTGTAGCCGTAGCGCGACGAGACCGCCCCGGAGTCCTCGGGCCAGGCCGCGGCGTTCCCGGTGGTCGTCTCGCCCCAGGGGCACGGCTCGCCGGTGCAGGTCCACGTCACCGCCCGGGACTCCGTGCGCACGAGCGGCTCGCTCTCCTCGGCCGCGGCCGGGGAGATCGAGCCCGCGGCGAGGGCGAGGGCGGGGGCCAGGAGCCGGGCCGCGCGGCGGCGTCGCGAGGTCATACGGCGACGCTATGCCGCGGGCCGCGACCGCAGGGCCCCGACCTGGGTGAACTTGCCCTCGACCCGGGGTGAAAGCACGCCGGGCGCCACGGCGGAGGCCGCCGCGGCGGCGGCACCGACGAGCAGGAGCGAGCCCAGGACGTCGAAGGGACGGTGGGCGAACGCGACCACGTTGACGACGCAGGCGACCACGACGGCGGCCAGCGCCACCTCCCGCACGACGACGCGCCCCACCGCGCCGCGGCCGGGCCAGAGGACGACGAGCGCGACCGCGAGCGCCGCCGTCGCCGCGACGTGCGTGCTCGGGAACGTGTTGTACGGGTAGCCGAGCACCACCTCATGCACGGGGCGGGGCAGGACCGCACCGCGCAGCACGAGGGCGAGGACCGCCGCCGCGGCGAGACCCAGGCAGGCGCCCAGGGCAGGCCAGCGCCGGTCGCGCACCGCGCGGACGGCGAGCGCCGCGACGACGACGCCCAGACCGAGCACCAGGGCCTCCCGGGCGACGCCCGCGACGGGACGCAGCACCGCGCCGGCGCCGGTCAGGACGCTGAAGGCCACGGCGTCGACCCACTGCCCCCATGGTGCGACGACGCCGGCGAGGTACAGCACGACGAAGCCCGCGGCCAGGCCGGCGGCCCGCACGGCGTGGTCGCGGCGTCCCCGCTCCGGGCGTGACATGCCTTCGATGGTTCTCGCCCGCGCGCCGCCCGGTCGAGGGCGCGGGCGGATGAAGTTCTGTCGCTCGGGGCGCCCGGCCGGCGGAGTTTCACCCCGGCGTCGGGCCTGTTCACCCGGTGCGGACGGTCAGCACGTCCCTCTTCCTGATTAGCGTGGTGGCGTCCCAGAAGGGGGAGTGCCGCCGGGGGACGGCGCTGACTCAGCGCACAGAAACGGTTACCGACATGCCTCGAGCACTCATCACCGGAATCACCGGCCAGGACGGGCTCTACCTGTCCGAGCTGCTGCTGTCGAAGGGGTACGAGGTCTGGGGCCTCATCCGCGGCCAGAACAACCCCAAGCTCGACCTGGTGCGCCGCACCGTGCCGGACGTCCGGCTCGTGACGGGCGACCTGACCGACCTCTCGTCACTGCTGCGGGCCCTCGACGCCGCGCGGCCGGAGGAGGTCTACAACCTCGGCGCGATCTCGTACGTCGCCTACTCGTGGGAGAACGCCACCCTCACCAGCGAGGTGACCGGCAAGGGCGTGCTCAACATGCTCGAGGCGGTGCGGCTGCACGCGGGCGACGACCCCGGTGCCGTGCGCTTCTACCAGGCGTCGAGCTCGGAGATGTTCGGCAAGGTGCAGGAGGTGCCGCAGCGCGAGTCGACCCTCCTGTGGCCGCGCTCGCCCTACGGCGTCGCCAAGGTCTTCGGGCACTACATGACGATCAACTACCGCGAGTCGTACGGGCTGCACGCCTCCAGCGGCATCCTGTTCAACCACGAGTCGCCGCGCCGGGGCCCGGAGTTCGTCACGCGCAAGGTGTCGCAGGCCGTGGCGCGGATCAAGCTCGGCCTGCAGGACTCGCTCACCCTCGGCAACCTGGACGCGCGGCGCGACTGGGGCTTCGCCGGCGACTACGTGGACGCGATGTGGCGGATGCTGCAGCAGCCCGAGGCGGACGACTACGTGGTCGCGACCGGCCGGACGCACTCGATCCGGGACCTGCTCGACGCGG
Organism: Isoptericola sp. NPDC019693; assembly: GCF_044389085.1. NCBI lineage: Bacteria > Bacillati > Actinomycetota > Actinomycetes > Micrococcales > Promicromonosporaceae > Isoptericola > Isoptericola sp. NPDC019693. Next base: position 571,387 of record NZ_JBIRXP010000002.1, read on the forward strand.
CGTTCGGCTGCGTGGGGGTGGAGGACTGGTCCGGGTACGTGGCGCAGGACCCGCGCTTCATGCGGCCCGCGGAGGTCGACCTCCTCATCGGCGACCCCTCGAAGGCGCGCGACGTGCTGGGCTGGGAGCCGCGCGTCGACTTCGAGCGCCTGGTCGCGATGATGGTCGAGAACGACCTGGACGAGCAGGCGGAGCTGGCGGGGATGCGCCGGTGACGGTCGCTCTCGTCACGGGGGTCGCGGGTCAGGACGGGTCGTACCTCGCCGAGCGGCTCGTGGCCGAGGGGGCGACGGTGCACGGGCTGGTGCGGGAGGGCGAGCACCCCGCGGGGCTGCCCGGCGAGGTGCGCCTGCACACCGGCGACCTCGGCGACGCCGAGGGGCTCGCGGCCCTGGTGCGGCGCACGGCGCCGGACGAGGTCTACAACCTGGGCGGGATCAGCTCGGTCGCGTACTCGTGGCAGCATCCCGTCGAGACGGCCGCCGTGACGGGACTGGGCGCGGTGGCCCTGTACGAGGCGGCCTGGCGGCTGCAGGAGGAGGCGGGCCGCCCGGTGCGCGTCCTGCAGGCGTCGAGCGCGGAGATCTTCGGGACGCCGGACCGCACGCCGCAGGACGAGCGCACCGCCCTGGGCCCGACGTCGCCCTACGGCGCGGCCAAGGCGTACGCCCACCAGCTGGCGGCGGTGTACCGGGCGCGCGGGCTGGGCGTGTCGTCGTGCGTGCTGTACAACCACGAGTCCCCACGCCGGCCGGAGACGTTCGTGACCCGGAAGATCACCGCCGCCGCGGCGCGCATCGCCCGGCAGGGCTCGGGCACGCTCGCGCTGGGCAACCTCGACGCCCGTCGCGACTGGGGGTGGGCGCCCGACTACGTCGACGCGATGGTCCGGGCCGTCCGGCACCCGGTCGCGGACGACTTCGTCGTGGCGTCCGGGACCTCGCGGTCGGTGGCCGACTTCGTGGCGGCGGCCTTCGCCGCGGCGGGCGTCGACGACTGGGGCCGGCACGTCACTGTCGACCCCCGGTTCGTGCGCCCGGCCGACCCGGCCGAGCAGGTCGGCGACCCGCGCCGGGCCCGCGCGGAGCTGGGCTGGCCCGGGACCCTGGCGTTCGAGGAGATCGTGGGCCGCATGGTGCGGCACGACCTGGCGCTGCTCCCGTCCTGAGGGGGCACGACGCCGGGCTCACCCTCGGCGGTCACCTTGCGGCGGTCACCCCTCGGCGGTCACCCCTCGGCGGTCACCCCTCGACGAGGAGCCCGCGGTCGCGCAGCGCGTCCACGAAGGCCCCGGCGTCGCGCTGCGCGACGTCGGCGGGGATGCCGTACTCGGCGACGAGCGCGTCCGCGAGGTCGTCCGGCGTGCGGTCCTCCTGGAGCAGCTTCGCCGTGAAGGCGCCCGACCCGTTCGTCGTGAGGTACGTCGACGACACGAGGTCGAGGATGACCAGCTCGCCGTCGATCTCCTGCCAGGTGACGCCGTTCTCGCGCAGCCTCATCGCGGTGCCTCTCCTCGCGCCTCTCGTCGCGCCCTCCGCGGTCAGTGCGGGTCGGCGCCGAGTCGTGTCGCCCCGAGGATAGGCCGGTCGCGGGGCTCCGGCCGGGGCGGGCGGGAGGTTTCACCCGGCGCCGGGTGAAAGGCGTCCGGGCGCGGGGTGACTTCGGCGGGAAGCGCTTGACCCCGGGTCCCTCGCGGCGCGACGTTGGGCGCGTCCTGCACGAACGAGGAGAGGGGAGTGCTCCGATGTACGAAGCACCGCGCATCACCGAGGTGGGCTCGGTCAAGGACGTCACGCTCGAGCAGCAGTTCGCCTTCGACTACGACGGCGACCTGTTCCACAAGGGCAAGGCGTCCTGAACCCACTCAGGGACACGGTGCCGGTCGTTCCGACGTCGGAGCGGCCGGCACCTCCGGCGTCCTGCGAGACCTTCCCGAGCCTTCCCCCGAGCAGCCTGGACCGACGATGACGTCCTTCTACCGCCCGACGGCCTTCGAGGTCGCCGTGTGCTGGCTGCCCGGGACGGTGCCCGCCCCGGCGCGGCCGGGCGGTGCGGGCGGGGCGCCGCTGGACGCGCTCAAGGCGTCCGTGCGCCGGGCGGCCGCAGGACGGCCGGTGGCCGTCACCTTCTCGGGCGGGCGGGACTCGTCCGCCGTGCTCGCCGTCGCGACCGCGGTCGCCCGCGAGGACGGCTCGCCCGACCCGGTCCCCGTCACGTTCCGCTACCCGGGGGTGGCCGAGGCGGACGAGTCGGCCTGGCAGGAGTCGGTCGTGCGGCACCTCGGGCTGAGCTCCTGGCGGCAGCTCGACGTCGGCGGCGAGAACGACCTGCTCGGCGACGCGGCGCGGGAGAGCCTGCTGCGCCGGGGGCTGCTGTTCCCCGCCACCATGCACGTGAAGGACGCGATGCTGCGCGAGCTGCGCGGGCACGCGGTGCTCACGGGTGAGGGCGGCGACGAGGTGTTCGGCGACCGCCGCTCCCGCGCACTGCTGCGGGTCGTGCGCGGCAGGGGCCGGGCGGGCACCCCCCGCCGGGCCGCCGTGGGCTCGGTGCTGCCCGGGCGGCGGTGGCGGGAGCGCAGTGCTGCGGCGCGCGCCACGGCGGCGCTCACCTGGCTGCGCCCCGAGACGACCGCGCGCCTCGCGGACGAGATCGCGCGCGACGCCGCGGCCGAGCCGCTGCCGTACCCGCGCGGGCTGCGCTGGCTGCGCCGCCGGCGCGCGAGCCGGGTCTTCCTGGACACGTTCGGGCAGGTGGCCGCCGAGCACGACGTCGCGCTCGCCCACCCGCTGCTGGACGACGACTTCCTCGGGGCGCTCGGCGCGCGGCACCCGTGGGGCTTCCCCGACCGCACCGCGGGCATGCGCGCCGTCGTCGGCTCGCTGCTGCCGGACGCCGTGTGCGCCCGCTCGGACAAGGCGTCGTTCAACCGCGCCTACCTGGGCGGCGCGACCCGCGACTTCGCCCTGCGGTGGGGCGGGGGCGGCGTCGACCCCGCGCTGGTCGACGTCGACGGGCTCCGCGCCGCCTGGCTGTCCGGCTTCCCGCCCGGCCCGACGAGCCTGCTGCTGCAGCAGGCGTGGCTGGCGTCCGTCGGGGCGGAGGCGGTCCGGTGACCGCGTCCGGGGCGTGGCGCCGGCTGGCCGCCGTCCCGCTCGCGCTCCGGCTCCTCGGCGCCCTGCTGCTGCTCGAGCGCCGGCTGCGGCGGTGGGACGTGGCGCGCGTCGCCCGGCGCTACGACCTGCCCCTGCTGGCGTCCGCCGGTCCCGCGTCCGGCGACCTCGACCCCGGCACGCTGGACGCGGCGGAGGTGCGGCGCCTGCGCGTCCTGCGCCGGGTGCTCCGCCTGCCCGGCGTCAACGGCACGTGCCTGCGCTCGGCGATCCTCGCCGGCCGGGTGCTGCGCCACCGCCGCCCCGAGCTCGTGCTGGGCGTCGCCAAGACGAGCGGCGTCGTACGGGCCCACGCCTGGCTGCGTGTCGACGGCCGGGACCTCGACCTGGACCGCGGCGCCGGCTTCCGGCCGCTCGCGGTCCCCACCCAGGGAGCGTGACATGGACCGCCAGCTGCTGTACGGACTGATCGTCGAGGCGCCGTTCGACCTGCACCAGGACCGGGCGGAGGAGGGCGCCTCCCGGGCCGACGTCGTGATCGCCGCGGGCCCGGGGACGGACCAGCGCAGCACGCCGGGCGGGCGGCGGGTCCTGCACCACGAGCTCGCCGGCGACCCCTGGTACAGCGCGTGGGACCTCGGCGCCGACGGCTACCTGCTGCGGTTCCACGACGCGTGCGACTTCGAGGTGTCGGCGGACCTGCGGCACGTCGTGCTGCGGGAGGCGGACGGCGTGGACCCCGGGCTGAGCCGGGTGCTCACCACCGGGGGGATGCTCGCCTTCCAGCTCTACCTGCGCGGCGAGGCGGTGCTGCACGCGAGCGCGGTGGAGGACGCCGACGGGGTCGTCGCGTTCGTCGGGTACTCGGGGATGGGCAAGTCCACGATGGCCACGCTGCTGTGCGCCGAGGGCGCCGCCCTCGTCACCGACGACGTGCTGCGCCTGGAGCGCACCGACGACGGCTTCGCGGCGCGGCTGGGGGCCACGGAGGTGCGGCTGCGCCAGGGGGCCGACACGCTGGCCGACCGGTTCGCCGGGCGGGCGCCCGGGCGCCGCGTGAGCGCCGACGCGCGGCACGTGCTCCAGCTCGGCGCCGGGGCCCGCGACCGCCGACCGCTGCGGGCCGTCGTCGTGCCGCAGCCGGACCGGGACGGCGGGGAGCTCGTGGTGCGCCGCCGGACCGGCACGACGGCCCTCCTCGAGCTGCTGCGCTACCCGCGGCTGCACGGGTGGCTGGACGACCGGGTGCAGAGCACGCACCTGCGCCACCTGGCCGACGTCGCCCGCACCGTCCCCGTGCTGGTCGCCGACGTGCCGTGGGGGCCGCCGTTCGCGCCGGGGCTGGGGGCTCAGGTCGTCCGGTCGGTGGCCGAGGCGTCCGGGCGTGCCCTGGCCGGGGCCGCCGCGCCGTCCAGGTAGGAACGAGCCTGCACCGTGAACATCTCCGCGTAGGCGCCGTCGAGGGCCATCAGCTCGTCGTGGGAGCCCTGCTCGACCACCGCGCCGTCGTCCAGCACCACGATGCGGTCCGCCGAGCGCACGGTGGAGAACCGGTGCGACACGAAGAGGGCGGTGCGCCCGTCGAGCGTGGCCCGCAGCGACGAGAACAGGTCGTGCTCCGCGAGCGGGTCCATCGCGGCGGTCGGCTCGTCGAGGATGACGAGCGCCGCGTCGCGGTAGAAGGCCCGGGCGATCGCGACGCGCTGCCACTGGCCGCCGGAGAGCTCGGTGCCGCCGGGGAACATGCGCGACAGCCGCGACTCGTACCCGTCGGGCAGGCCCGCGAGGGCGGCGTCCACGCCCGCGACGCGCGCCGAGCGCCGCACGCGCTCGTGGTCGACGGGGACGTCAGGACGGCCGAGGGCGATGTTCCACGTGGCCGTGTAGGCGTAGTGGACGAAGTCCTGGAAGATCACCGCCACCTGGCGGCGCACGGCCGCGCCGCGCATCCCTGCCAGCGGACGGTCGCCCCACAGGACGACGCCGTCCGTCGGCACGTACAGGCCGGCGAGGAGCTTGGCGAGGGTGGTCTTGCCCGAGCCGTTGGCGCCCACCAGGGCCACGACCTCGCCCGGACGCAGCGCGAGGTCCACGTCGCGCAGCGCCGGCCGCCGCGAGCCGGGGTAGGTGAAGGACACGCCCCGGGCGAAGACGCCGGGGAAGGCGGCCGGCGGCTCCTCACTCCCGTCGGCGGCACGCGCCGCGGCCCGCCCCTCGGCGAGGAACGCGTGCACGTCGTCGAGGAACAGCCCCGACTCGAAGATCTGCTGGACGCCGCCGAAGATCCCCTGGATCTGGCCCTGGAGCATCCGGACCGCGACGACGGCCGCGCCCGCCTCGGAGAACGTCACCTCCCCGCGGGTGATGAGCCACGCCAGCACCAGGAGCACGCCGGCGAGCACCACCGCCGCCGCGAGGTTGCCCACGCCGTTCGTCAGCGCCCGGCGCCGCACGTGGCGGGCGAGGTCGGCCAGGTAGGTGCCGTACAGCTCGCGGTAGCGGGACTGGAGCCACGGCGCCGACTGGAACGCGCGGATCTCCTTGGCCTCGTCCCGGCTGCTCTGCACGTAGTTGGTGTAGATGCGCTCCCGCTCGTTGGTGGTCTGCGCCACCTTGAACGCGAACTCGAGCCTGCCCTCGCGCCGGCCCGTGACCAGCAGCGGCAGCCCGCCCAGCGCGAGCAGCGGCAGCAGCACGGGGTGCAGCGCCACGAGGGCGGCGCCCACGCCCACCGTCGCGATCGACGAGCCCAGCAGGTCGAACACGCCCTGGGTCACCTGGAAGGGCCGGGAGAGCGCGTTGACGCGCACGCGCTGCAGCCGGTCGTAGAAGGCCGGCGACTCGAAGTGCTCGAGGGGGACGCTCGTCGCGACCTCCTGCACGTCCTCGGCCATGAGCCGCGCCACGTGCTCACCGAGCACCCGGCGTGCCGAGGCCTGGAGCCCGCCGGCGACCGAGGCCAGGCCGGTGAGGGCGGCCAGGGCGAGGACCGGGCCGGTGACGCCCGCGATGCCGGCCGTGCCGTCGGCGAGCCCGAGCAGCACGTCGAGCAACGCCGAGACGACGAGCACCTGGCCGGCCAGCGCCCCCGCGACGAGGACCTGGAGCGCCAGCATCGCGGCGAACAGGGGCCGGCTCGCGCGCCAGGAGACCTGCAGGGACCCGCCGAGCAGCCGCAGCAGGCGGCGCCCCCTGCGCTCGTCGCCCTCCGGCGTCCCGCCCACCGCGCTGTCTGCCACCGACCGCTCCGTCCTGTGCCGGGGCCCGGCCCGGCCTCACACACGCTAGCCGCGCGGGGGCGGGCGGTGGGCGGTCCGGGCAAGAATTCGCCCGGTGCGGGCGCCCCGCGCCCGCCCGGCGCTCCCTATCCTGCCGGGATGGGGGCACGACCGACCACGGTGCGCCGACCGCTGGCGCAGATCCTGCTGGACTCCGTCGCGCCCGAGGACCGGCCGGGCCCGCCGCCCGCCCCCCTCGACGACGTCCGGCTGGAGCTCCTGGCCGACGCGGCCCAGGACCACCGGGTGCTGCCCGCGGTGGCGAAGCACGTCGCGGCCCGCCCGGACTGCCCGGAGCCGTGGCGCGGGCCGCTGCGGCGCGCGCGGGACGAGCAGGTCGTGCGGCACCTGAGCGCGCTCGCCGAACTCGCCGCCCTGGGCGCGGCCCTCGACCGTGCGGGGGTGCCCTGGGCGGTGGCGAAGGGGCCGGCGGCCGCCGCGCTCTGGCCCGCCCCCGACATGCGGGAGTACTACGACCTGGACATGTACGTGCCGCGGGAGGCCTTCCGGGCGGCGGTCGAGACGCTGGAGGACGCGGGGTGCACGGGGGTCGACCGCAACTGGCCCCTCATGGTGCGCGAGCGGCGCGCGGAGTACGCGATGCGCGGCCCGCTCGGCGTCCACCTCGACCTGCACTGGGACATCGCCGTGCCGCACGGGCTGCGGCGGCGCTTCAGGACGGACCCCGGGGCGATGATCGGACGGCGCCGCCCGGTCGACCTGGGCGGCGGGCGGCACGTGCCGACCTTCGACGCGGTCGACTCGGTGCTCGTCCTGGCGTTCCACGCGGCGCAGGCGGGCGCCGGCCGGCTCCTGTGGCTCGTCGACGTCGCCGGCGCCGTGGCGGCGTGCGACGGCGTGCGGCGCGAGGTGGGCGGGCGCGCCCGGGAGATGCGCCTCGAGGCGCCGGTGGCGCTCGTCGTCGACCGTGCGGCGCGGGTGCTCGGCGGCCCCGCCCGGGAGGCGCTGCACGACACGGGCCTGCGCCCGCCCCGGGTCCTGCGGGGTGCCGCCGCCGCGCTCGACCGCCGCCACGGCTTCCCCGACCTGCCCGGCGACCGGCACCGCGGCGGACGGCTCTACGCCGGGGCCCGGCCGGGCGCGTGGGGGACGGCCACGACCCTCGTGGCGGACGCCGTCCGGGACCGCCGGATCGAGCGTGCCCTGCGGAGCGGCCGGCCCGACGCCGGGGAGAAGGCCCTGCGGCTCGACGTCCCGGACGCGCGGGCCCGGGAGGACTACCTCCGGTTCGTCGACTCGGGGGCCGGCTGAGCCTGCCCGGGGCGCGGGCGGGCGGCGAGCGCGGCCCACGGCGCCACGACGCCGACCAGGAGCAGCGATCCCACGACGTCGCTCGGCCGGTGGGCCTGGGTGGCGACGTTCGCCCAGGCGGTGAGGAGCACGACGGCGGCGAGCAGGGCCGTCGCCCCGCGGCCGGGCCGCCGCCCGAGCAGGAGGACCACGGCGACGCACGCGGCCGCGAGCGTGGCGGTGTGCGCGCTGGGGAAGGTGTTGAGGACGTCGCCGTGCACCCCCAGGGACGGCCGGGGGAGCACGACGTCACGCAGCACGGTGGCGAGGGCCAGGACGGCCACCGGGAGCCCGGCGGCGCCCGCCACCACGCGCCCGCCGGCGCGACGCCGGACTGCCACGAGGCCCGCCGCGACCAGGAGGAGGGCCGCGGCGACGGGCGCCAGGGCGCGCACCAGGCGTGCGGCGCCGGCCAGGTGCGGCTCGGGGGCGGTGAGGAGGGCCAGGCCGGCGACGTCCGCCCGCTGGCCGGGTGCCGTCAGCACCGCGAGCGCGTACAGGGCGGCGCAGAGGAGGGCCGAGGTCGCGGACACCACGAGCGCGCGGCGGCCGCGCCGCGGTCCGTCCGTCATGCCGCCCTGTCGCCCCGGTGCCGTCAGCGCGTGGCCGCCATCGTGGCGTCCAGCTCCGCCTCGACGTGCCGCGCGATCTCCAGCGACGCGGTCGCGGCGGGGGACGGCGCGTTGATGACGTGCACCTGCCGGGGCGCGGTGCGCACGAGGAAGTCGTCCACGAGCCGGCCGTCGCGGTGCAGCGCCTGGGCGCGGACCCCGGCGGGCGCGGGGTGCAGGTCCTCGGCGGTGGTGCCGGGCAGCAGGCGTGCGACGGACGCGGCGAACAGCGTGCGCGACACGGAGCGTGCCACCTCGGCCGCGCCGGGGGCGAGGTTGCGCCCGGCCAGCCGCCACAGCCCGGGCCAGGAGGCCGCGTCGACGACGTCCCGCCACGCGACGTCGCGGCGCCGGTACCCCTCGCGGGCGAGGGCGAGGACGGCGTTGGGCCCGGCGTGCACCTCGCCGTGCACCCCGCGCGTGAGGTGCACGCCGAGGAACGGGAACCGCGGGTCGGGCACCGGGTAGACGAGGCCGCGCACGCGCTCGGCGGCGCGCGGGGCGAGGTCGAAGTACTCGCCGCGGAACGGCACGATGCGCGCGCCGGGGTCGACGCCGCAGGCCCGGGCCAGCCGGTCGGCGTGCAGGCCGCCGCACACCACGAGGGCGTCGGCGACCAGGTCGTGGCGCTCGCCGAGGGCGACCACCTCGACGGTCGCCCGGATCGTGGCGCCGCCGGCGCGGGCGCCGCGCAGGGCTCGTCCGAGCAGCACGACCCCGCCCGCCTCGCGCACCTGCCGGGCGAGGACGGCGCACACGGCGCGGTAGTCGACCACCCCGGTGGTCTCGACGCGCAGCGCGCCCACGCACGCGATCTCGGGCTCGAACGAGCGGGCCTCGACGGGGGCGAGCTCGCGGACGGGGACGCCGTTGGCGGCGCCACGCTCGGCCAGGGTGCGCAGCCGGTCGCGCTCGCCGGCGTCGGTGGCCACGACGAGCTTCCCGGTGACGGCGACGGGCACGCCGTGCTCCGCGGCGAACCGCGTCATGGAGGCCGCCCCCGCCGTGCCGAGCCGGGCCTTGAGGCTGCCCGGCGCGTAGTACAGGCCGGAGTGGACGACGCCGGAGTTGCGGCCCGTCTGGTGGCCGGAGAGCTCGTTCTCCTTCTCCAGCACGGTGACGTCGTCCCCGCGGCGCGCGAGGCGTGCGGCGGTCGCGAGCCCGACGATCCCGCCGCCGACGACGATGACGCGCATGCTTCCTCCCGGGGTGGGTGGCGGGCCGGGTCCCTGGCTCGGCCCGCCGGTCCCAGGATGGCAGCCCGGGCGCGGCGCCGGGGCGGGTCGCCAGGGTGAACGCTCGGGTGAACCCGCCTGCGGCGGCGTTCTCCGGCATAGTGGGGGAGCGGGGGCGGCCGGCCCGACCGGTGCGCCTCGACCACGAGGAGGAGCGGTCATGAGCCACGACGACGGCACCCAGCCGGGCCAGGACGAGCCGCGACCGGACGCCCCGGGGGCGGGCACGCCGCCCGGCGGGACGGAACCGCCCGCGCCACCGGACCCGTACGGCCAGGCCCCGGAGCCCGCGCCGCCGGGCGCGACCCCGCCGGGGTACCCGCAGCAGCCGGAGCAGCAGCCGTACGGCCAGCCGTACCCGCAGCAGGCGGAACAGCAGCAGCCGGAGCAGCAGCCGTACGGGCAGCCGTACCCGCCGCCGTACGCCCAGCAGCCGTACCCGCAGCAGGCGTACGCCCAGCCGTACGCGCCGTCGGCGGGCACGGACGGGTGGTCGATCGCGGCGCTGGTCACGGGCATCCTCGGCCTGGCGGTGGTGCCGATCGTGCTGGGCATCATCGGGCTCACGCGCGTCAACCGGACGGGGCAGCAGGGCAAGGGGCTGGCGATCGCCGGCATCGTGCTGGGCGCGATCGGGGTCGTGGTGTGGATCGTGGTCTTCGTCTTCGCCGTGGCGCTGGTGTCGCAGATCGACCCGAGCGACCTCGAGACGGCGTTCGACATGTCCGCGGCGCTCCTGGCGCGGTGACGGGCGGGCCGTTTTCGTTCAACCGTTGCCCCTAATGAGGCCGGCGCTCTACGGTGTCCCCGGCGGCGCAGGGACGCGCCGCCGGCCCCGGGGGTCGGCCGTGCCGACGCCTGGGCCCCACCGATCGCGAGGGAGCGACGATGAGGCAACGGGTGAGACGGGCGGTCGCCGGCGCGGCGGCCGCGGCGGTGATGGCGAGCGGCGCGGTGGTGTCGGGCGTCGTGGGCGCGAGCATGGCGGCGGCGGACGACTCCGTCGTTCTGGAAAACGATTTCGACTCGACGTACGAGCCGTGGGGCCCACGGGGCCCGGTCACGCTCGGGATCTCGGACGACGCCCGCACGGGCGCCGGGGCCCTGTCCGTCACGGGGCGGACGGCCGAGTGGAACGGCCCGGCCACCGCCGTCGACGACCTGCTCGCGCCCGGCGGGACCTACGACGTCGAGGCCTGGGTGAAGCTCCCGGCGGGGGCCGCGGGCACCGCGGCGGTGCACTTCACGGTCCAGGAGACGTCGGCCGACGGTGACGCCTACACCTGGGTCGGCGGGGCGGTCGACGCGTCCGCCGACGGCTGGGTGCGCGTCGGCGGCACGTACACGATGCCGTCCGACCTCATGGCGGCCCAGCTCTATGTCGAGGCGGCGCCGGTCGACGGCGCGCACCCGTCGTTCCTCGTGGACGACCTCGTGGTCACCGGCAGCGCGCCCGTCGACCCGGGCGACGTCGTCCCGGGCGGCGCGGTGAACCCGGTGCCGCAGCCCGTGGCCGCCGCGCTGCCCGGCAGTGCGGCCGACGTGCCCGTCGCCGCGCTCACCTTCGACGACGGCCCGAACCCCGGCACCACCGGGGCGCTCCTCGACTTCCTGGCCGAGCACGACCTGCACGCCGTGTTCTGCGTCATCGGGCAGAACGTCCAGGCGGACGGCGGGGCGGAGCTCCTGCGCCGGATCGTCGACGAGGGCCACGTGCTGTGCAACCACTCGACGTCGTACGCCGACATGGGCTCGTGGACCGCCGACGAGGTGCGCGCCGACCTGGTCGCCAACCTCGGCATCATCCGCGACGCCCTCGGCGACCCCGACGCGAGGGTGCCGTTCTGGCGCGCGCCCAACGGGTCCTGGGGCGCCAGCGCCGACGTCGCCGTGAGCCTCGGCATGCAGCCGCTCGCCGTCACGCACACGATCGCGGACTGGGAGACGCAGGACGTCGACACCCTCACCGCGAACCTGCGCGCCGCGCTGACCGACGGGGAGCTGGTCCTTGCGCACGACGGCGGCGGCGACCGGTCCGGCACGCTCGCGGCCGTGCGGACGGTCGTGGCCGAGCGCCTCGCCGACGGCTGGGAGTTCACCTTCCCCCGCGGCACGCCGCCGTTCGCCGGCACGGTGCTGAGCGCCGACTTCGAGGACGGTCCGGACAGCTGGGTGCCCCGCGCGGGCGACGCCACCGAACCGGAGGTCGCGATCACGACCGACGACGCCCACGGCGGCACGCAGGCCGCCCTCGTCACGGGCCGTGACGGCCAGGGCGACGGCATCGGGCGCGACGTCACCGGCGTCCTGCTGCCCGGCGTCACGTACGACCTGAGCGCCTGGGTGCGGTTCGCGCCGGACCAGCCGGCCGACGCCGTCTGGCTCTCGATCGCGAGCACCACGGGCGCGGAGACCTCGTACGCGACGCTCGCGCAGTTCTCCGGCGTCACCGCCGACGGCTGGTCGGAGGTCACCGCGACCTTCCAGGTGCCCGACGCCGAGACGTCGTTCCTCTACCTGGAGACCGACTACAACGGCACCAACACGAGCGACCTGCTGCTGGACGACGTCACGATCGCCGTGCCCGAGCCGCCGACGGTGCAGGACCTCACGCCGCTCAAGGACACGACGGACTTCCCCGTCGGCGTCGCGATCGACAGCCGCGAGACCACGGGCTCGGCCTCCGAGCTGCTGCTGCGGCACGCCGACCAGATCACGGCCGAGAACGACATGAAGGTCGAGTCCTGGTACGACGCCGACCACCGGTTCCGCCCGAGCGCCGGCGCCGTCGCGCTCATGGACTACGCCGCGGCGAACGACCTGCGCGTGTACGGGCACGTCCTGGCCTGGCACAGCCAGACGCCGGACTGGTTCTTCCAGGCCGACGACGGGACGCCGCTGACGACGTCGGAGGCCGACAAGGAGTTCCTGCGCGAGCGGCTGCGCACGCACATCTTCGACGTCGCGCAGTGGCTGTCGGACCACTACGGGGAGTTCGGCGGCGAGAACCCGCTGACGGCGTTCGACGTCGTCAACGAGGTGGTCAACGACGGTGCCACGAGCGACCCCGACGACGGCCTGCGCCGCAGCGAGTGGTACCGGATCCTCGGCGAGGACTTCATCGACCTCGCGTTCGAGTACGCGGACGAGGCGTTCAACCGCACGTACGCGGCCGAGGGCACCGACCGCCCGGTGGCCCTGTTCATCAACGACTACAACACCGAGCAGTCGGGCAAGCAGGACCGCTACCGGGCGCTGGTCGAGCGGCTACTCGCCCGCGGCGTCCCCGTGGACGGCGTGGGGCACCAGTTCCACGTGTCGCTGTCGACGCCGGTCTCGGCCCTCGAGGCGGCGCTCGACCGGTTCGCGGACCTGCCGGTCACGCAGGCCGTCACCGAGCTCGACGTCACCACCGGCACCCCCGTCACCGAGGCGCGCCTGGTGGACCAGGGCTACTGGTTCCGCGACGCGTTCCGCATGTTCCGCGCCCACGCCGACGACCTCTACTCCGTCACGGTGTGGGGCCTGACGGACGGCCGGTCGTGGCGGGCCGACGCGGGGGCGCCCCTGCTGTTCGACGACGGGTACCAGGCCAAGCCGGCCTACTTCGGTGCCGTGGACGGCGACCTCCCCGCCCGGCTGCGCGCGGCGAACGTCTTCGCGGGCGACGTCCCGCTCGACGACGACGCGGCGTCGTCGGCCGTGTGGGACCGGCTGCCGCGGCACGGGATCGGCGCCGCGGGGGAGCAGGTGGCGGACTTCCAGCTGCGCTGGGCCGCCGACCACCTCACGGCGCAGGTGCGCGTCACGGACGGTAGCGCGGACGACGCCGACGCCGTGACGTTCGACGTCGACGGCGCGACCACCACGGTGGGTCGCGACGGCACCGTGACCGGCCCGGACGGGGCGGCCGCCGTCGTCGAGCCGTCCGACGACGGGTACGTCGTCGTCGCGCACCTGCCGCTGGCGGGCGCTGCCGAGGGCGACACCCTCGGCCTGGACGTGCAGGTCGCCGACGGCGACACGACGACCGGCTGGAACACGCCGGGGTCGCTCGGCACGCTGAACCTCCTGGAGGAGCTCAGCTACCTCGAGGTGGCCGAGGCCGCCGCGCCGCCGCAGGTCGACGGCGTGGTGGACGACGCGTGGGCCGACGCCTCCGTGGTCACCACCGACCGGCAGATCGAGGGCGACGGCGGCGCCACCGCGACGGTGCGCACGCTCTGGTCGGGCGACACGCTGTACGTGCTCGCGGAGGTCGCCGACCCGACGGTCGACGTCAGCGGCTCCGACCCGTGGGTGCAGGACTCGGTGGAGATCTTCGTGGACGCCGGCAACGCGAAGAACGGCGCCTACCGCGACGTCGACACGCAGATCCGCATCAGCGCCGAGAACGTCACGTCGTTCGGCACGGGAGACGAGGCGGCGCAGGCCGCGCGGCTGACGTCGGCGACCGCGGCGGTCGACGGCGGGTACGTCGTCGAGGCGGCGGTCGACCTGCTCGGCACCGGCGGCGCGGGCACGTTCCACGGCCTGGACTTCCAGGTCAACGACGGCACGGCCGGCACGCGCACCGCCGTGCGGGACTGGGCCGACCCCACGGGCACGGGCTACCAGTCCACGGCCCGCTGGGGCGTCGGCCGGCTCGTCGCGGCGGAGCAGCCCGAGCCCGGCGGCCTGGTGAACGTCGTGGCCCCGAGGGTCGTCCCTGACGACCGGAAGGGCACCGGGCCCGGCGCCGTCCTCGTGGCGGATCCAGGGGAGTGGACGTCGCCCGACGGCGAGCGCGTGCGGTACACGTACCGGTGGCTGCTCGACGGCGAGCCGGTCCGGCGCCCCGGCGACGCTGCCGAGCTCCGCGTGCGCGGCACGGACATCGGGCACGAGGTGAGCGTCGAGGTCACGGCGCACGCCCGCGGGCTGGACGACGTCACCGTCGTCAGCGCGCCGGTCACCCCCGCCCGGCGGTAGCCGCCGCCCGGCCGGCGGCCCTGCCCTCGCGGGTGGGGTCGCCGGCCGCCGGTCGTGTGGGGGTCCGGCGAAGAGGCCGGTCAGGACGGCCGGGCGGCCGTCGGGGGTGGGTAGCATCGCGGCCGGGCGGCGGGCCGACCGTCCGCGACGCCGAGGCCGACCACGACCAGGAGGACCATGAGCCACCCGCGCGGGTACGACCCCCACGACGCACCGCCCACCCGGGCGATCCCGCCGCAGGAGGACGGCACGACCGTGCTGCCTCCCACGCAGGCGCTGGGTGGGTACGACGACGGCACGCAGGTGCTGCCGCCGGCGCCGGGGAGCCGGGGCGAGGGGACGACGGTGCTGCCGTCCGCGCAGGAGTTCGGCGGCTACGTCGACGGCACGGCCGTCCTGCCCCCCACGCAGGCGCTGGGCGGGTACGACGACGGCACGCAGGTGCTGCCTCCGGCGCGGTCGGTGGGCGGGTACGAGGACGGCACGCAGGTGCTGCCTCCGGCGCAATCGGTGGGTGGGTACGAGGACGGCACGCAGGTGCTGTCGAACGCCGCGCCGCCGCGACGGACGTCCTCACGGCCGGTGGCGTCGCTGTCGGCCCCGACCACGACGCCCGCCCCGCACGCGCCGGCGCCCCGCGCTGCGGCGCCTCAGCCCTCGGCCCCGGTCTCGCGGCCGGCCCCGGCACCCGCCGCACCCGCGGCGCCGCGCGCCGCCGCCCCGTCGCCGTGGGGAGCGGCGCCCGCGCCCGCCCACGGGGCCCCGGCGGGCCCGGGCCGACCGGTGTCCGAGCCGCCCCGTCGTGGCACGGAGCCGACCGCGGTGGCGGCGCTGATCACCGGCGTCCTCGGGTTCGTCGTCCCGCTGCTGGGGGTGCTCGCGATCATCCTGGGCGGGGTCGGCCTGGACCGGACCCGTCGTCGCCGCTCGGGCGGGCGGGGCATGGCCAAGACCGGCATCGCGTTCGGCTCGATCCAGGTGGTGTTCACGGCCATCGTCGTGATCACCGGGCTCTGGCTCTGGAACTCCTACGGGGACGACATCCAGCAGGCCCTGGACGAGGCGGAGCAGCTCACGCAGACCGACCTGTCCGTGCCGGACCTGCTGCTGGGCGGCCTGACCGGCGACCTCAGCTTCGGCGACCTGCAGGACCTCGCCGGCACCCTCGGCGACGCCGACCAGCTCCAGGAGCTCGGCGGCCAGTGCCAGGCGGGCGACCCCGTCTCGTGCGAGGACCTCCTGGACCGCCTCCCCGACGGCATCCTCGACCAGCTCCCCGAGGACCTGACCAGCCGCATCCCGGGCAGCTGACCGCCGAGGTAGTTCGGGTGTCCGCGAGGTAGTGCGGAGGCGCGCGAGGTAGTCGCGGCACCGCGGGCAGGCCCCCGGCCGACGTCGGAGGGTCGGCGTAGTCTGGTGCGGCACGCCCGGCGCCCTGCCGGCGCCCGGTTCCGAGGCGGCCTCGCCCCGGGATCCGGTGCGTCCCGGGGAGAGCTGGGCCTGTCGTCGTGCCCGCACGCCGGGCTCCGTCTCGATCGCCTCGTGCCGCAGACCGCCTCGAAGGACCCGCATGAACCTCACCGGCATCGTCCCCGCCCTCCTCGCCGACCCCGGCGCCTCCGCCGCGCTCGAGCACGTCCGGGCGCGCGGCCTGGCCGACGTCGTCGGGCCGGTCGGTGTGCGCGCGCCGCTGCTGGCCGCGGCGGCCGAGCGTCGGCCGCTGGTCGTCGTCACCGCCACGGGGCGCGAGGCCGACGAGCTCGCCGCGTCCGTGCGCGCCTACCTGCCCGACGACCGGGCCGACGACGTCGCCGTCCTGCCCGCGTGGGAGACCCTGCCGCACGAGCGGCTGTCGCCCCGGGCGGACACGGTGGCCAAGCGGCTCGCGGTGTTCCGCCGCCTCGCCCACCCGGCACCTGAGCCGGGCCTCACCGGCCCGATCCGGCTGCTCGTCATGCCGGCCCGCGCGCTGCTGCAGCCGGTCGTTGACGGGCTGGGCGAGCTCGAGCCGGTCGAGCTGCACACCGGGGACACCGCCGACCTCACGGACGTCTCCGACCGCCTCGTCGCCGCCGCGTACTCGCGGGTGGACATGGTCGAGCGACGCGGCGAGTTCGCGGTCCGCGGCGGCATCCTCGACGTCTTCCCGCCCACCGAGGACCACCCGCTGCGCCTGGAGTTCTGGGGCGACGAGGTGACGGAGATCCGCTGGTTCGCGGTCGCCGACCAGCGGTCCCTGGAGATCGCCGAGCACGGGCTGTGGGCCCCGCCGTGCCGCGAGATCCTGCTCACCGACACGGTGCGGGAGCGTGCCGCCGGCCTGGTGGAGCGGCTGCCGGGCGCGATCGAGATGCTCGACAAGCTCGCCGCGGGCGTCGCCGTCGAGGGCATGGAGTCGCTCGCCCCCGTGCTCGTGGACCGCATGGTGCCGGTGCTGGAGCTGGTGCCCGACGACGCCCTGCTGGTCATCGACGAGCCCGAGCGGGTCCGTCGTCGCGCGCACGACCTCGTCGCCACCACGGAGGAGTTCCTCGCCGCGGCCTGGACGGGCGCCGTCGCCGGCGGGGCCGCCCCGATCGACCTGTCCGCGGCGTCGTTCGAGACCTTCGCCGAGGTGCGCGACGTCGCGGCCCGCCGCGGGCTGGGCTGGTGGACGCTGTCGTCGTTCGCGCTCGACGCGGGCGGCGACGAGGGCACCGAGGCCGAGGCCGAGGTGGACGGGGTCACGACCTTCACGGTCGGCGCGCGCGACGTCGAGTCGTACCGCGGCGACCTGCAGCGGGCGCTCGACGACGTCCAGACGCTGCAGCGCGGGGGCTGGCGGCTGCTCCTGACCACGGAGGGCCACGGCCCGGCCAAGCGCATGGTCGAGCAGCTGTCCGCGCAGGACACCGCGGCGCGGATGGTCGCCGAGCTGGGGGAGGAGCCGGAGGGCGGCGTCGTCCTCGTCGCGCCGGCGCTGGTCGGCAAGGGCTTCGTCGCCACCGACCTGAAGCTCGCGGTGTTCAGCGAGTCCGACCTCACCGGCCGGCAGGGCTCCACGACCCGTGACATGCGCAAGATGCCGAGCCGGCGGCGCAACGTCGTCGACCCGCTGCAGCTGCGCGGCGGCGACTTCGTGGTGCACGAGCAGCACGGCGTGGGCCGGTTCGTGGAGATGGTGCAGCGCACGCTCGGCGCGGGGGCGAACGCCGCGACGCGCGAGTACCTGGTGATCGAGTACGCGTCGTCCAAGCGGGGCCAGCCGGGCGACCGGTTGTTCGTGCCGATGGACCAGCTCGACCAGGTCACCAAGTACACGGGCGGCGAGGCGCCGTCGCTGTCGAAGATGGGCGGCGCGGACTGGAAGAACACCAAGGCGCGCGCCCGCAAGCACGTCAAGGAGATCGCGGGCGAGCTCATCCGCCTGTACTCGGCCCGAATGGCCACCCAGGGGCACGCGTTCGGCCCGGACACCCCGTGGCAGCGCGAGCTGGAGGACGCCTTCGCGTACGTCGAGACGCCCGACCAGCTCGTGACGATCGACGAGGTCAAGGCCGACATGGAGAAGGCCGTGCCGATGGACCGCCTGGTGTGCGGCGACGTCGGCTACGGCAAGACGGAGATCGCGATCCGGGCCGCGTTCAAGGCGGTGCAGGACGGCAAGCAGGTGGCCGTGCTGGTGCCGACCACGCTGCTGGTGCAGCAGCACTTCGACACGTTCTCCGAGCGGTACGCCGGGTTCCCCGTCACGGTGCGGGCGCTGTCGCGCTTCCAGACCGACAAGGAGTCGGCGGAGACGGTCGAGGGCCTCGGCAAGGGCACCGTGGACATCGTCATCGGCACCCACCGCCTGCTCACCGGGTCGGTGCGGTTCAAGGACCTCGGCCTGGTGATCGTCGACGAGGAGCAGCGGTTCGGCGTCGAGCACAAGGAGACGCTCAAGCAGCTGCGCACCAACGTGGACGTGCTGGCGATGTCCGCCACCCCGATCCCGCGCACGCTGGAGATGGCCGTGACCGGCATCCGCGAGATGTCGACGCTCGCCACCCCGCCGGAGGAGCGCCATCCCGTGCTCACCTACGTGGGGGCGTACGAGGAGAAGCAGATCGGTGCCGCCGTCCGCCGCGAGCTGCTGCGCGAGGGCCAGGTGTTCTACGTGCACAACAAGGTGGAGACCATCCAGAAGACGGCGTCCCGCCTGGCGGAGCTCGTCCCCGAGGCCCGCATCGGCGTGGCCCACGGCAAGATGAGCGAGCACCAGCTCGACCAGGTGATCCGCGCCTTCTGGGAGAAGGAGCTGGACGTGCTGGTCTGCACCACGATCATCGAGACCGGTCTGGACATCTCGAACGCCAACACGCTCATCCTGGAGCGCGCGGACGTGCTGGGCCTGTCGCAGCTGCACCAGCTGCGCGGGCGGGTGGGCCGCGGCCGCGAGCGCGCGTACGCGTACTTCCTGTACCCGCCGGAGCGTCCGCTCACCGACACCGCGCACGACCGCCTGGCCACGATGGCGGCGCACACCGACCTGGGCGCCGGCATGCAGATCGCCATGAAGGACCTGGAGATCCGCGGCGCGGGCAACCTGCTGGGGGGCGAGCAGTCGGGCCACATCGCGGGCGTCGGCTTCGACCTGTACGTGCGCATGGTGGGCGAGGCCGTGGCCGCGTTCCGCGGCGAGCGCGAGGAGGAGCAGCCCGAGGTCACCATCGAGCTGCCCGTCGACGCGCACCTGCCCGAGTCGTACATCGCGACCGAGCGGCTGCGCCTCGAGGCGTACAAGAAGATCGCCGCGGCGCAGGACGCGGCCGGGCTGGCGGAGGTGCGGGCCGAGCTGGTGGACCGCTACGGCAAGCTCCCCGACGTCGCGTCCGCGCTGTTCGACGTCGCGGACTTCCGCAACCACGCCCGGCGCGCGGGCCTCACGGACGTCACGGCCCAGGGCAAGTTCGTCCGGTTCGCGCCGGTGGACCTCGCGGAGTCGGCGCAGCTGCGCCTCAAGCGCCTCTACCCGGGCACGATCCTCAAGCCCGCGATCCGCGCCTTCCTCGTGCCGTTCCCGACGACGGCGCGCATCGGCGGGCGTCCCCTGCGCGGCGCGGAGGTGCTCGCGTGGGCGCGCCAGCTCATCGACGCCGTCGTCCTCGGGGAGGTCTCCGCCGCGGCGAGCGTCGGCACCGGCTCGCCGAGGTAGTACCGACCTCGCCGAGGTGGTTCACACGGGGGTGCGAGCTACCTCGGCGGGACCTGGACTACCTCGGCGAGACCTGGACTACCTCGGCGGCGAGGTTCAGACGCCGGGGCGGTTGCCGTCCGGGATGGTGATGGGCGTCGTCGTGCCGGACTGGCCCTTGTTGAGGAACGCCATGCCGAGCGCCTTGACGAACTTGTCGAACAGCCCGAACGAGTTCGGGGCGACCGGCATCAGCCCTTCCCGGAACGCGACGTACGCCGGCCACACGGACCGGATCAGTGCCCTGGAGGCCCAGTCGCGCCGCAGGTCCAGCCAGTCGGCGACGTCGTCGCCGAGCTGGTAGATCACGAACTCGTTGAGGAACCCGCGGGTCACGCCGAGGTCGACCTGGGCGGTGAGGCCGAGGAGCACCTCGGCGAGGTCCCGGCCCTCCGGGGTGGGGGCGAGCAGCGGCGTGAGCACCTGCTCGGACTGGGCGTGCGCGTCGGCCCAGGTCGCGGGGATGTACTCGTCCCGCACGCCCAGCAGGTGGAGCGCCACCTGCCAGTGGTGCAGGAACGCCTCCTCGTCCGCCGCGGACATCCGCACGCCCCACTTCTTCAGGGTGCGGTGGGCGAACGTCCCGGTGCTGTGGAACGTCACGAGGATGTCCATGTTGCTGATGGGGATGGTCTCGTCGGCGACGGCCTTCCAGTACGGCGACTGGGGCAGCAGGTGACGCACGGCCGCGTGCACCATGCGGGTCTTGTTCGCGGTGACGATCATCTGGCCGTCGGGCTCGTAGGCGTTGCGGTCGGTGAGGTCGTACCCGAACGTGAACGTCTTCGCGGCGCGGTCCTGCATGTCCGCGCCGCCCTTCGACCAGTACACCGACCGCGCCTCGCGGGGGATGACGGTGCTCATGATGCCGCCGCCGAGCCCGTAGATGACGAAGAGGTACAGGTCCTTGCGCCGGTTGAAGTCGGCGGCGAGGCGCAGCTTGTCCCGGTCGGCCCAGTCGGGCAGGCGGGCCTCCCGGCCCAGGAAGTCGGCGAGCGGGGCGGGCAGGCCCCCGGGGACGGGATGGTTGTTGTCCACCCACGGGCGGATGGCGTCGTTGACCGCGGGGACCTGGCCGGCGTCGAGCACCGACGCCATGATCGCGTCGATCTCGTCGTCCCAGACCCACAGCGGGTCGACGCCGGTGCCGTTGCCGGCCATCGACCTTGCGGGGGACCACGACCAGGCTGCGCCCGGTGCGGCCACGCTCGTCAGGCCGAGCGCGGCACCCAGGGTCAGGAGCGTGCGTCTGTTCATGTCGTTCACGGGACCACCTGTTTCCGACGAGGACGGGGCCCCGCGGCGGCATCGTCGTCGACGCCGTCCGGGGGCGGGGCGCCCGTCCGGACCGATGTGACTGGCCGTTCACTTGTGATTCGTCGTTAACATATGACCGTTGGCGGCGCGGCACAACCCCTTGTCGAACCCGGGTGCTCGCGCGGCGGCCCTCGAGCCGCCGCGTCGCGTCAGCCGAACGACTGCGCCGT
The DNA here is from genome assembly GCF_044389085.1 of Isoptericola sp. NPDC019693. NCBI lineage: Bacteria > Bacillati > Actinomycetota > Actinomycetes > Micrococcales > Promicromonosporaceae > Isoptericola > Isoptericola sp. NPDC019693. The sequence goes on from NZ_JBIRXP010000002.1 coordinate 592,608, forward strand.
CGCGTGGTGCACCTCGACGAGAAAGGCCACGCGCTCCTCGCCGCGCGGGTAGTCGGCGCCGGTGTGGGCACGGGCGATCCTGTCGACGACGGCCCACCCGCTGTCGCCGTCGAGCACCCGCACCACGCGGCCGCGCAGCATCGCCATCTCCCAGGGGCGCTCGGTGTCCGGGTGGAATCGCCGTCTCGCCAGGTGGTGAGCGGGTTCCGTTCCTAGCATGAGGAGCGGACGGCGCGGCGCGGGGCGGGCCGCCGCCTTCCGCGAGGGCCCGCGGCCGCGGGCCGGGCAGGGCTGCGGACGGGGACGCCATGAGCGGGACGACCGACGGCGGGCGCGACGGCGCCGGCGCCGCGCAGGACGCGGCGGCGCGGCTGGCCGCGCTCGAGCGGGAGAACGCCGAGCTGCGCGCGCGGCTCGCGGCCGGCAGCGGGCCGGTGCTCGTGGCCGCCGCCCCGCCGGTGGCACGGGAGCCGCGCCACCGTGGCCGGGCGGCGGCCGCCGTCGTCCTCATCGTTCTCGGGGCGCTGCTCGCGCCGGTCGCCGTGGTGGCGGCCTGGGCCGAGCGCACCCTCACCGACACGGACCGGTACGTCGCGACCGTCGCGCCGATCGCCGCGGACCCCGCGGTCCAGGGCGCCGTCGCCGGCCGGCTCACCGACGTCGTCATGGAGCAGATCGACGTCCAGGCGATCCTCGGCACGGTCGTCGACGGGCTGGAGCAGCAGGGCGTCGGTCCGCGCGCCACGGACGCGCTGACACAGCTCGAGGGACCGCTGACCAGCGGGGTCGAGTCGTTCGTGCGCCGCGCCGCCGACGGCGTGGTGAGCAGCAGCGCGTTCGAGGACGCCTGGGTGCAGGCCAACCGTGTCGCGCACGAGCAGCTCGTCGCGACGATGCGCGGCGAGGGCGGCGAGCTGCTGCAGATCGGGCAGGACGGCCAGCTCACCATCCAGCTCTCCGGCATGATCGACCTGCTCAAGCAGCGCCTCGTCGACCGAGGCCTGGGGGTCGCCGCACGGATCCCCGAGGTGGACGCGACGTTCACCGTCATGCAGACGTCGCAGCTGGTGCAGGTGCAGAACCGGTACGCGCAGGTCGTGGCGCTCGGCACGTGGCTGCCCTGGATCTCGCTCGGCCTGCTGGCCGCGGGCGTGCTGGTCGCACGGCACAGGTCGCGCACCCTGGTCGTGGCGGGGCTGGCGCTCGCGGCCGCGATGGTGGTGCTCGGGATCGGCCTGGCGGTCGGCCGGGCGATCTATCTCGACGCGTTGCAGGGCGTGGTGCTGCGCCTCGACGCCGCCGAGGTGTTGTTCGACCAGGTGGTGTCGTTCCTGCGGGTCACGTTGCGGACGGTGGGCGTGCTCGGCCTGGTGGTCGCGCTCGTCGCGTACCTCGGCGGGGGAAGCGCGTCCGCACGGTCCCTGCGGGCGGGAGCCGGGCGCGGGTTCGCCTCGCTGCGCGGCTACGGCGAACGGCGCGGCGTCTCGACCGGGCGCGTCGGCGAGTGGCTCGGCCGGTACCGCACCCTGGTCCGCGTCGTCATCATCGCCGTCGCCGCCCTGGTGCTGCTGCTCGCCGGCAGCCCCACGCCCGGGCTCGTCATCGGCACCGCCCTGGTGGCCGGCGTCCTCGTCGCCCTGCTGGAGCTGGTGGCGCGGCCGCCACGGCCCGACGACGGGGCCGCGACGCCGGGGACGCCCGACGTCGTCGACGCCCCGCAGCCCAGCCACTGACGCTTGCTCGAAGGGAGGGGCGTGCTGAGGTCGTGACGATCCGGTGCGGGGTCGTGGCACGGCGCCGGCGTGACACCGCGCGCCGCTAGCGTGACGCGGCGTGACCACCACCGACGTCGAGATCACCGCCGACCTCGTCCGGGACCTGCTGCGCGAGCAGCACCCGGACCTCGCCCACCTCCCGGTCCGCCTGGGGGCCCGCGGCTGGGACAACCAGCTGTGGCGGCTCGGCGACGACCTCGCCGTCCGGCTGCCGTGGGCCACCGAGCTCGCCGACGGCCTGCTGCGCAAGGAGCACGCCTGCCTTCCGGGTCTCGCCCCGCTCCTGCCGCTGCCGGTGCCCGTGCCGCAGCGGCTCGGTGAGCCCGGCGCGCTGTTCGGACGGCCGTGGATCGTCACGACGTGGGTGCCCGGCGAGCCCGCCGACCGTGCGCCGATCACGCAGCCAGGCTCGGCCGACGTCCTCGCCGCGTTCCTGACGGCGCTGCACCGCCCGGCGCCCGACGGCGCGCCCACCGGCCGCGGCCGTGGCGGGCCGCTCGCGGAGCACACGGGCGGGGTCGAGCACGGCCTCGCCCAGGTGGTCGAGCGCGGCCTCCTCGCCGACCCGGAGCCCGTTCGCGCCGTCTGGCAGGACGCCGTCGACGCGCCCGCGTGGGACGGGCCGGCGGTGCGGCTGCACGCCGACCTGCACCCGGCGAACGTCGTCACCGCCGACGGCGCCCTGGGCGGCGTCATCGACTTCGGCGACCTGTGCGCGGGCGACCCCGCCTACGACCTGGCCGGCGTGTGGCGGCTGCTGCCCGACGGGTTGGCCGACCGCTTCTACGCCGCGTACCGGGGCCCGGACGGCCGGCCCGCCGACGACGCGACCCGGCGTCGTGCCCGCGGGTGGGCGGCGGCCACCGCGCTGGGCGGCCTGCTCGTCGGCGACGCCGGCGACCACGGCCGCCCGGGCGGCAAGTCGAGCTGGGGGCCGCCCGCCCGGGCGACGCTCGCCCGCCTGGCCGCGACCCGCTGACGTCCCCCGGGCCCGGAGCCCGGCCCGCGGTCCGTTGACAGCAAAGCCGCAGGTCACGTAGAGATGAGGGCCTGCGGGACCGCGCGGTCCGACCGAGGAGGACGTGTGTCCCGCGGCGTGCCATGACGACACCACGAACCCGGAACGACCCGGGAGAGCGGAGAAGACATGACCACGACCGAGACGACGACGAGCACCCTGACCGACGTCTTCCCGACCCGCCTCAGCGCGCCGGGTGCCATGACCGACCGTCGCGACCCCACGGTGTGGGGCACCGTCGCGGACGGCCCGTTCGACGAGCCGGCGCTGGCGGCTCACGAGGCGCGGGGGTTCACCGTCCTCGAGGACTTCATCACGCCGGACGAGGTGGCCGGGTTCACGGCCGAGCTCGACCGGCTCGCCACCGACCCCACCCTGGCCGGCGACCCGCGGGTCGTCACGGAGAAGTCCTCCGGTCAGGTGCGTTCGGTCTTCGAGGTGACGGCGCTCAGCAGCGCGATCGACGCGCTCAGCCGCGACCCGCGGCTGCTGGACCGGGCCCGCCAGCTCCTGGGGTCCGACGTCTACCTGCACCAGTCGCGCGTGAACTACATGCCCGGCTACCAGGGCACCGGCTTCTACTGGCACTCGGACTTCGAGACGTGGCACGCCGAGGACGGCATGCCCGGTCCTCGTGCCGTGAGCTGCTCGATCGCCCTGACGGCCAACTACCCGTACAACGGGGGCCTCATGGTGATGCCGGGCTCGCACCGCACCTACGTCCCGTGCGTCGGGGAGACGCCGGAGAACAACCACGAGGCGTCGCTGAAGGAGCAGCGGATCGGCGTGCCCGCCGAGGACGACATCACCGAGCTGGCGCACCGGTACGGGATCGAGCAGTTCACCGGGCCGGCCGGCTCCGCGCTGTGGTTCGACTGCAACATCATGCACGGCTCGGGCAGCAACATCACCCCGTTCCCGCGCTCGAACATCTTCCTGGTGTTCAACAGCGTGGAGAACGCGCTGACCGACCCGTACGCGGCGCCGGCGCCGCGCCCGGGCCACATCGGCAACCGGGACACGACGCCGCTGCGGCCCTCGGCCTGACCTCTCGGCCGCTGGCCCTGCCGACAGGCGGGTCGTGCTCGTCCTGACCGCTCAGGACGGGCCACGACCGTCTGGTCGGCGGGGCCCGACCTCACGCCAAGGCCTCACTCCAGGCCTCACTCCAGGAGGCCCGCGATGCGCTGCTCGAGCGCGTCGGTGGCGGCGTCGGGGAGCGCGACGATCCCCTCGAGCTCCTTCATCGCCCGCCGGTAGGCGGACTGCCGCTCCGCCTGCGACGAGCCCTCGTCGTCGGCCATCGCCAGCAGCTTCTTCGCCCGGTCGAGGGCCTGCCGCTCGGTGGGGGAGAAGTCCGACGCGCGCCGCCGCTTCGCCTCCCGCTCCGCGACGTCGAACCGCACCTGCATCTCCCGGACGGCGTCGCGGTACCGGTCGAGGCGGGTGCGGTCGCGCAGCGCGTCCAGGTCGTCGGGGCGCAGGTCCTCCGCCGCCCGCCGGGCGCGGTGGAAGTCGACGGTGACCTGCTCGCGCATGTCCGACATCAGCGGGTACTCGAGGGACTTCACGGCATCGAGCTCGTAGGCCAGCCAGCGCTGCTGCGTGGCGTCGTGCGCGGCCACGGTGCGCTGGATCTCGCTGGTCAGGGCCTCGTCGTCGGCGGCAGGGGCGGGGGCTGCGGGCTGCGGGGCGCCGTGCTTGATCCGGTACATCTCGAGCTTGTCCTGGCGCCGCTGCCGGTCCCACGTCGAGAAGCCCCGGATCGCGCCGCCCACGGCGGGGCCGACGAAGAAGATCAGCCACCAGAAGGAGCCGACGAAGTCCCAGACGCTGTCCACGGAGTCCACGCTAGCGGCGTGGTCGTGACCGCTGGGTGGTCGAGGGAGCCCCCGGGGAGGCGCCGGTCTAGGCTGGGGGCGTCAACCCAGCACCGTCGCGGGCGTCAGCGGCCCCGGGCACCTCCGCCTGGGCCTTGCCGCGCGGTCGCCCGCGAGCCCGTCTGAAGGAGCAGCCCGTGGCAAGCATCGAAGCCGTTGGAGCACGCGAGATCCTCGACTCGCGCGGCAACCCCACCGTCGAGGTGGAGATCGCGCTGGACGACGGCACGTTCGCCCGCGCCGCGGTCCCGTCGGGCGCCTCGACCGGCGCCTTCGAGGCCGTCGAGCGCCGTGACGGCGACAAGGGGCGCTACCTGGGCAAGGGCGTCGAGGGCGCGGTCAACGCCGTCATCGACGACATCGCCCCCGAGCTCATCGGCTACGACGCCGAGGAGCAGCGCATCATCGACCAGACGCTGATCGAGCTGGACGGCACCCCGAACAAGGGCAAGCTGGGCGCCAACGCGATCCTCGGCGTCTCGCTCGCGGTCGCGAAGGCCGCCGCGAAGTCGGCCGGCCTCGACCTGTTCCGCTACGTCGGCGGCCCCAACGCGCACGTCCTGCCCGTGCCGATGATGAATATCATCAACGGCGGGTCGCACGCCGACTCGACGGTGGACTTCCAGGAGTTCATGATCGCGCCGATCGGTGCGCCGACCTTCAAGGAGGCCCTGCGCACGGGCACCGAGGTCTACCACGCCCTCAAGAGCGTGCTGAAGGGCAAGGGCTTCTCCACGGGCCTCGGCGACGAGGGTGGCTTCGCCCCCGACCTGCCGTCGAACTCCGCCGCCCTGGACCTCATCGTCGAGGCGATCGAGAAGGCCGGCTTCGCGCCGGGCGCCGACGTCGCCATCGCGATGGACGTGGCCGCGACCGAGTTCTTCAAGGACGGGGCGTACCACTTCAAGAACGGCGAGGTGCACTCGACCGAGGACATGATCAAGCTCTACGAGGGCCTGGTCGCGAACTACCCGATCGTCTCCATCGAGGACCCGCTGTCCGAGGACGAGTGGGGCGCCTGGACGCAGTTCGTCTCCGAGGTCGGCGACAAGGTGCAGGTCGTCGGCGACGACCTGTTCGTCACCAACCCCGAGCGCCTCGCCCGCGGCATCGAGGAGAAGGCCGCCAACTCGCTGCTGGTCAAGCTCAACCAGATCGGCACGCTCACCGAGACGCTCGACGCCGTCACGCTCGCGCAGCGCAACGGCTTCACCACAATGACCTCGCACCGCTCCGGCGAGACCGAGGACACCACCATCGCCGACCTGTCGGTCGCGACGAACGCCGGCCAGATCAAGACCGGCGCCACCGCCCGCGGCGAGCGCATCAACAAGTACAACCAGCTCCTGCGCATCGAGGAGGCGCTGGACGACGCCGGCCGCTACGCCGGCCGTTCGGCCTTCCCGCGCTTCCAGGGCTGACGCCCGGAGCTGCCTCCACGGCCGGTCGCCCCGCACGGGGCGGCCGGCCGTCGTCGTCCCGGCCCGCCGAGGTAGTTCGAGCCCGGCCGAGGTAGTTCAGGTCTCCGCGAGGTAGTTCCAGCCCGGCCGAGGTAGTTCAGGTCTCCGCGAGGTAGTTCCGGGTCTGCCGAGGTAGTGGTCCAGTCCACTACCTCGGCAGAGCCCGAACTACCTCGGCGGGAGGTGTCCTCGCGGGCGCGCCGACGACGGTCCCGGGCCCCGGGGGTACGGCTCGGCACAATCGGGGCGTGCCTGCCCGTCGACCCACCTCGCCCGCCGCCCGCCGTCCGGCGTCGCGGCCCTCGGGGGCGCGCGGCGGCTCTGCGCGGCCCACGACGACGGCGAACGCCTCGGTGGGCGCGAAGCCCAAGGCCCCGGCGAAGGGCACGACGAGCAAGAGCGCGAGCGCCGGCGGCGCGAAGCGCAAGGGCTCCGGCACGAGCACGGGCAAGGGCAAGGGCGCGGCGAGCACGCGGCGCGGGTCGCGTCGTCCGGCGGGGCCGGCGCGCGAGGACCGGCGGCGCAGCCGCTACGGGCTGGTGCTGCCGGAGGTGCTCACCGTCCGGCTCATCGTCCTGTCGGTGGTGGTGCTGCTCGCGGTGGTGCTGCTGCTGCCCACGGTGCGCGCCGCCGTCCAGCAGTCGCACGAGCTGGACCGGCTGCGCACCGAGCTGGCGCAGAACCGGGAGGAGCGCGACCGCCTGGAGGTGGAGCTCGGCCGCTGGGAGGACCGGTCGTACGTCGAGGAGCAGGCACGGTCCCGGCTCAGCTTCGTCATGCCGGCCGACCGGGTGTGGCGGGTGGTCGACCCGGACGCGGCGGGGGACGAGGACGTCGACCCCGTGACGGGCGAGGCCGTCAGCTCGGGGCCCGTGGGCACGTCGACCGGGCCGAGCGTGCCCTGGTACCAGTCGGTCTGGGAGTCGGTGCAGGTCGCCGACGGGCCGGCCGCCACGGGGGACGACGCCGGTGACCCCGAGCCCGGCAGCTCGCCGCGCCCGTCGTCGGGAGGCTGACCGCACCGCGGACGGCGTCTCGCTCAGCGGCCGCCCGGGCGGTGGCCGAGGCCCGACGCGATGGTGGCGGCGGCGTCAAGCACGACCGGCACCAGGGCCTCGACGCGCGCGGGCGGCATGTACGGGCGGGTGGCGGAGACGCTGACGGCGGCGGCGATCGCGCCGGACGCGTCGCGCACGGGCGCGGCGACGCAGAGGATGCCGGGCTCGTTCTCCTCCAGGTCGAACGCGACGCCGCGGCGGGCGGACGTCTCCATGACGGCGACGAACTCGTCGGGCGTGAGCACGTCCGCCTCGGGCCCGTCCGGGGCGTCGCCGCCGACGCGTCGTTCGGCGACGAACAGCTCGCGCCACCGCGCGGGCTGGTCGAGCAGCAGGGCCTTGCCCACCCCGGTGCGCGTCAGCGGCATCCGGTGGCCCACGCGCGAGCGCATCTCGGCGCCGCGGGTGCCGGGGATCTTGTCGAGGTAGAGCACCTGGCCGCGGTCCTCGATGGCGAGGTGCACGGTGTCCGCGACGCGGGCCGCGAGCGTACGGAGCGGCCCGGCCGCGACGTCGGCGACGGGGTTTTCCTGCAGCGCCTGGTAGCCGAGCTCGATGAGCGCCGGGCCGAGCGCGTACCGGCCGTCGTCGAGCTGGCGCACGTAGCCGGTCGCGAGCAGCAGCTGCAGCAGGCGGTGGGTGGTGCTGCGTCCGATGCCGGTCTCGGCGGCGATCTCGCGCAGGCGGACGTGCCCGCGGGCGACGGCGTCGACGACGGCGATGCCGCGGGCCAGCGTCTGCGTGCCGGGTGGCGGGGGTGTCGTCGCGGCGCGGGTGCCGGGTCGGGCCGCGGGGGAGTCCGGGGGGACGGGGAGGCTCACGGCCACGAGGGTATCCCGATAATAGGGACGCGGTTCTCATAATCGGGATCGGCTGCCTACCGTCCCGACCATGGCCGACCACGCACCCCGGCGCGACGCCGCGCTCGTCGCCCTCGACTGGGGCACCTCCAGCTTCCGGGGCTGGGTCCTGGGCGCGGGCGGCGAGGTCCTCGACGAGGTCCGCACGGACGACGGCACCCTGCGCTGCTCGGTGGGCGCCGGCTCCGGCTTCGAGCGTGCCACCGCCTTCGAGCGGGCGTTCGAGCGCCTCTGCGGCCCCTGGCTCGACCGCCACCCGGGGCTGCCCGTGCTCGCCGCGGGGATGGTCGGCTCCAACCACGGCTGGGCCGACGCGGGATACCTCGACGTGCCCGCCGAGCTCGCGCGGCTCGCGGACCACCTCGCTCAGGTGCCGGTCCCCGGTCGCGTTGCCGGGTCCGTCGTGCACCTCGTCCCGGGCCTGCGGGTCGCAGGCTCGGACCCCGACGTCCTGCGGGGCGAGGAGGTGCAGCTCGTCGGCGTGCTCGAGGAGCTCCGCGACGACGCGGTCCAGGGGGCGTCGGGGCGCCTCACCACGGCGGTGCTGCCCGGCACGCACTCGAAGTGGGTGCGCCTCGACGGCGACCGCGTCACGGGCTTCACCACGGTGATGACCGGTGAGCTCTACGGCCTGCTGCTGCGCGACAGCATCCTGGCCCGCCTCGCCGAGCCGCGCGCCGACGACGGCGCGGCCACCGACGCCTCCGACGTCACCGCGGCCTTCGACCGCGGCGTCGACACCGACGCGGACCGTGGCGACGACCGCGGCCTCGCATCCCTGCTCTTCACGGCCCGCACCCTCGTGATGGCCGGCACGCTCCGGCCCGACGAGGTGGCGGACTACGTCTCGGGGCTCCTCGTCGGGTCCGAGGTGCGGCACGCGCTGCGCTCCGCCGACGGCCCCGGAGGCGGGCCGGGACGAGTCGTCGTGTGCGCCTCCCGATCGACCGGGCCGCGCTACCACCGGGCGCTCACGCGCCACGGGGCCGCGGCGCACGGCGTCGGCGAGGACGTCGCCGCGCGCGGCCTGTGGCGGGTCGCCCGCGACGCGGGCCTCGTGGCCGCGACCCCCGACACCCCCGAGACGCCCGAGACGCCCGAGACCCCGGACGCCGCCACCCCGCACCGCACGGAGGAACGATCGTCATGACACACCGTCCCACCGGCCTCGTCGCCATCCTGCGGGGGCTCACGCCCGCCGAGTCCGTCGACGTCGCGACGACGATCCTCGAGGCAGGGTTCGACGCCGTCGAGGTGCCGCTCAACTCTCCGGACCCGCTCGAGTCGGTCAGGCGCATCCGCGACGCGGCGGGCCCGGACGCGCGCGTCGGGGCGGGCACCGTGCTCACCCCCGACGACGTGCGCCGTGCCGCCGACGCGGGCGCCTCGCTCGTCGTGTCGCCGAACGTGCGGCCCGACGTCGTCGCCCAGGCGGAGCGGCTCGGGCTGGAGAGCTACCCGGGGGTGGCCACGCCGACCGAGGCCTTCGTCGCCCTGGACGCCGGCGCCACCGCCCTCAAGCTCTTCCCCGCCACCGCGGTCGGCGTCACGGGCCTGCGCGCCTGGGCGAGCGTGCTGCCCGCCGGCACCGCGCTCGTCCCGGTGGGGGGCGTCGACGCGTCGAACCTCGGGGAGTGGGCGCGCGCCGGCGCGGCCGGCGCCGGTCTGGGCACCTCGCTGTACCGGCCGGGGGACACGGCGCAGACCGTCGCCGCGCGCGCCGCGGAACTTGTCCGCGTCTGGGCCGAGCACACCCGCTGACGCCTGCAGAAGTCGACCCGCGCCGGCACCGCCCGGACCATGCACCACCACCCGCATCACCCGCACGAGCAACGACGCTGAAAGGCAAGCCGTGAAGATCACGTCGCTGACGACATTCGCCGCCCCGCCCCGCTGGCTCTTCCTGAAGATCGAGACCGACGAGGGGATCGTCGGCTGGGGAGAGCCCGTCCTGGAGGGCCGCGCCGCCACCGTCGCGGCCGCCGTCGAGGAGCTGGCCGACTACCTGGTGGGCAAGGACCCCCGCCAGATCGAGGACCACTGGACCGTGCTGTACCGCTCCGGCTTCTACCGGGGCGGCGGTGTCCACATGAGCGCGCTGGCCGGCATCGACCAGGCGCTGTGGGACATCAAGGGCAAGGCGCTCGGGGTGCCCGTGCACGAGCTGCTGGGCGGGCGCGTGCGCGACCGCATCAAGGTGTACTCGTGGATCGGTGGCGACCGGCCGGCCGAGACCGCCGCGGCCGCGCGCGACGCCGTCGCGCGCGGCTTCTCCGCCGTGAAGATGAACGGGCCCGAGGAACTGCAGTACCTCGACACCCGGGACAAGGTGGAGAAGGTCGTCGCCAACGTCGCCGCCGTCCGCGAGGCGGTCGGGCCCGACGTCGGCATCGGCGTCGACTTCCACGGCCGCGTGCACCGCCCGATGGCGCGCGTCCTCCTGGAGGCGCTGGAGCCGTACCACCTGATGTTCGTCGAGGAGCCGGTGCTGTCCGAGCACGTCGACGGCGTCGCGGACGTGCTGCGCGCCTCGAGCACGCCGATCGCCCTGGGGGAGCGGCTGTACTCGCGCTGGGACTTCCGGCACGTCCTCGAGTCCGGCGTCGTCGACGTGATCCAGCCCGACCTCTCGCACGCGGGCGGCATCACCGAGGTGCGCAAGATCGCGGCGATGGCGGAGGCGTACGACGTCGCCGTCGCCCCGCACTGCCCGCTCGGGCCGATCGCGCTCGCGGCCTGCCTCCAGCTCGACGCGGTCGCGTACAACGCGGTGATCCAGGAGCAGAGCCTGGGCATCCACTACAACACGTCCAACGACCTGCTGGACTACGTCGTCGACCCCGCCGTCTTCGCCTACTCCGACGGGATGGTCGAGATCCCGCGCGGGCCCGGCCTCGGCATCGAGGTGGACGAGGACTACGTCCGCGAGCGGGCCGCCGTCGGGCACCGGTGGCGCAACCCCGTGTGGCGACACGCCGACGGCTCGTTCGCGGAGTGGTGAGGCCGATGACGTCGCGCACCACCTCGGGCACCACCCCCGCCGCAACCTCGAGCGCGGGCGGCCCGTCCGCCGCCGTGCGCCGCCACGCGACGCGGGCACGCTTCGCCATCGCCGTGATGCTGTTCGTCACGGTCGTCATCAACTACCTCGACCGGGCGAACCTCTCGGTCGCCATGCCGGCCATCGCGGCGGACCTGGAGCTCACGCCGCAGATGCAGGGCCTGCTGCTGAGCGCCTTCGGCTGGACGTACGCCGCCATGCAGATCCCGGGCGGGTGGCTCATCGACCGCGTCCCGCCGCGCGTCCTGTACCCCGTGTGCCTGGTGCTGTGGTCGCTCGCCACGGCCTTCATGGGCCTGGTCGGCGGGTTCGTGGCGCTCGTGTGCCTTCGCCTGCTGGTCGGCATGCTCGAGGCGCCCGCCTACCCGATCAACAACCGGGTGGCGACCACGTGGTTCCCGGACAAGGAGCGGGCCACCGTCATCGGGTTCTACACCTCGGGCCAGTTCATCGGCCTCGCGCTGCTCACCCCGGTCCTCACCTGGCTGCAGACGGCGTTCAGCTGGCACTGGGTCTTCATCGCCACGGGTGCCGTCGGCGTGGTCTGGGGCGTCGTCTGGTACGTCGTGTACCGCGAGCCCCGCCAGTCCCGCGCGAACGCCGCCGAGATCGCGCACATCGCCGACGGCGGGGGCCTGGTCGACGTCGAGGCCGAGACCCGTGCGGCCGCGCGCGGCAAGACGTTCGACGCGCGGGACTTCGCCCACGTGCTGCGCTCGCGCAAGCTGTGGGGGATCTACATCGGGCAGTTCTGCCTCACCTCGACCATGTGGTTCTTCCTCACCTGGTTCCCGACGTACCTCGTCGACTACCGCGGCATGGACTACATCCAGTCGGGCTTCCTCGTGTCGCTGCCGTACGTGGCGGCGCTCGTCGGGGTGCTGCTGTCCGGCGTCGTGTCGGACGCGCTGCTGCGCAGCGGCCGGTCCGTGGGCTTCGCCCGCAAGGCGCCCATCATCACCGGGCTCCTGCTGTCCACGGTGATCATCGGGGCCAACTTCACGGACAGCACCGCCCTGGTCATCGTGTTCCTCTCCGTCGCGTTCTTCGGCAACGGGTTCGCGTCGATCACGTGGTCGCTCGTCTCGGCCCTCGCGCCGCAGCGCCTGCTCGGCACCACGGGCGGCACGTTCAACTTCATCGGGAACCTGTCGTCCATCGCGACGCCGATCGTCATCGGCTTCCTCGTCAGCGAGACGAGCTTCGCGCCGGGGTTCGCCTACATCACGGGCGTCACCCTCGTCGGCATCCTCGTGTACGTGTTCATGGTCGGCCGGATCGAACGCATCCCCGACCGGCCGGACGTCGCGGTCGGGGGAGAATAGGGGTAGTCCCGCCCGCGAGCACCCGAGGAACCCGTCGTGACCGACCAGACCCCCGCCAGCACCTCCGCCGACGGAGCCGACCCGTCCGTCGTCACCGACCGCGACCTCGAGGTGCTCGCCGAGCAGCTCGGTCGTGAGCCGCGCGGCGTCGTCGGCATCGCCGCCCGCTGCGTGTGCGGTCGCCCGCTCGTGGTGCGCACGGCGCCGCGGCTGCCCGACGGCACGCCGTTCCCGACGACCTACTACCTCACGCACCCCGGCGCCGTCGCGGCCGCGTCGCGGCTGGAGGCGGACGGCGTGATGCGGGAGATGACCGAGCGTCTCGGCGAGGACGAGGAGCTTGCTGCGGCCTACCGGCGCGCGCACGAGCACTACCTGGCGCGCCGCGCCGAGCTCGGACAGGTCGACGAGATCGAGGGCATCTCGGCCGGCGGCATGCCCACCCGCGTCAAGTGCCTCCACGTGCTCATGGGGCACGCGCTGGCCGCCGGGCCGGGGGTGAACCCGCTCGGCGACGAGGCGCTCGCGCGGGTGCGGGACCAGTGGCGGCCCGACCGCTGCACCTGCTGACCGCACCCGCGGACGACGTCCGTCACACCACCCCGCTCCGCAGAGCGAGCCGTCGGTGGTGGATGAGAAGGTGTCGCCCGTGACCGAACGCCCCACGCCCTCCACGCCGTCCGCGGTGACCCGGGTCGCCGCCATCGACTGCGGCACCAACTCGATCCGTCTCCTGGTCGCCGACGTCGGGCCCGACGGGCGGCTCACCGAGGTCGACCGGCAGCTGCGCATCGTGCGCCTCGGCCAGGGCGTGGACCGCACGGGCGAGCTGGCGCCGGAGGCCCTGGCGCGCACGCTGGAGGCCTCGCGCGACTACGCGGCGGTGATCGCCGAGGCGGGCGCGACGCGCGTGCGCTTCGTCGCGACGTCGGCCACGCGCGACGCGCGCAACCGGCGGGAGTTCTTCGACGGCGTGCGCGCCGCGGTGGGCGTCGACCCGGAGGTGGTCTCCGGGCGCGAGGAGGCGGAGCTCTCCTTCCGCGGGGCGACCGCGGGCGTGGCCGCGCATCACCCCGGGCCGTACCTGGTGGTGGACCTCGGCGGCGGCTCGACCGAGCTCGTCCTCGGCACGACGACGCCGGAGGCGGCCCTCTCGCTCGACGTCGGGTCGGTGCGGATGACGGAGCGCCACCTGCACTCCGACCCGCCCGCACCGGCCGAGGTCGAGGCCGCGCGCGCGGACGTGCGCGCCGCGCTCGGCGAGGCCGCCCGCACCGTCCCGTTCGGCCGCACCACCACCCTCGTCGGCCTCGCCGGCTCGGTGACGTCGGTGACCGCGCACGCCCTCGGGCTGACCGAGTACCGGCGCGACGCCGTGCACGGCGCCGTCCTCGGCGTCGACCGGGTGCTCGCCGCGTGCGACGACCTGCTGCACCGCACCCGGGAGCAGCGCCTCGCCCTCGGGTTCATGCACCCCGGCCGGGCGGACGTGATCGGCGCGGGCGCGCTGGTCTGGGCCGAGGTCGTGCGCCGCGTGCGCGACGACGTCGCCGCCGCGAGCGGCTCGCTGGCCGACGTCGTGACGAGCGAGAGCGACATCCTGGACGGCATCGCCCTCTCCCTGGCCTGACCGCGCCGCGTGCGGTCCGCACCCTGCGGTCTGCACGGAGCGCGCCGACGACACGTCGGCGCGCCCTCCTTCCACTACTGCGCATCGCGCACTACTGTCTGACGCGAAGCACTCGGGAGGAGAGGGCGATGGACACGACGCAGCTGCTCAAGGGGGTCCTCGACGCGGCGGTGCTCGCCGTCGTCGAGGACGACGACGGCTACGGGTACGACGTGGTGCGACGCCTGCGGGCGCGCGGGCTCGACGACGTGGGTGACGCGTCCGTCTACGGCACGCTCCGGCGGCTGTACGCAGCGGGCGCGCTCACCAGCTACGTCGTCCCGTCGGAGAACGGCCCGCACCGCAAGTACTACGGCATCACCGCGCACGGGCGGCAGACGCTCGCGATCCAGCGCAAGGAGTGGCAGGAGTTCGCCGGCACCGTCGGCGGCCTCCTCGGGAACAGGGACGAGGCAGCCTGATGAGCAGCACCGCACCCGGCGACGACGCCGGCACCGCCACGACCGCGACGTCCCTCGCCGACGTCCTGGCCACGCACGCCCGGGGCTACGCCCAGGCCGTGCGTCTCCACCTGCACGACCTCGACGCCGACGTCGTCGAGGAGCTCACCGACGGCCTCGAGGCGGACCTCGCCGAGACGCTCGCCGACGCCGGTCGTCCGGCGGACCTCGCCGGCACCGGGAAGCCCGCTGAGGACGTCCCGCTCGATCTCGTCGCTGCGTTCGGGCCGGCGAGCGGGTACGCCGCCGAGCTGCGGGCGGCGGCAGGGTTCCCGCCGGCCGCCACGGCTCGTCCACGACCGAGCCTGCGCGTGGCGCTGGGGGCACGGTGGATCCTGCTGCGCGAGCGATGGGCGGAGCTGTGGCGCCCGGTGACGTCGACCCCCCGATGGGCCGCGCTGCGGACGCTCGGTCGTGAGCTCCGGCCCGCCTGGTGGGTGCTGCGCGGCTGGGTGGTGGGCGCGCTGCTGGTCGCGTGGTTCGGCACGCGCACGGGTCCGCCGTCGCTCGTGCCGTTGGCGGTGACGGACGCGCTGATCATGGCGGGCGCCGCCCTCGTGAGTGTCCAGTGGGCGCGCGGCCGGTGGCTGCCCGGGCGCTGGCGGCACCGGCTCACCCTCGCGACGTCCGTCGTCGCGGTGCTGGCCGTGCCGGCCGTCGCGAACGCGACGCACGACCAGAGCGTCTTCGGCACGCAGGGGTCGACCACCGCGGTGGCGGACAGCTCGTACGCCGACGCGGGCGTCGTGGCGTACGACGAGTACGGGTTCGAGTACGACGGGGACGACGGCGTGGTCGTGGAGGGGCGGCAGGTCGCGAACCTCTTCGTCTACGACGCGCAGGGAGAGCCGCTGCGCGACGTGCAGGTCTTCGACGACCGCGGCCGGCCGGTGCGCACCGTCCCCGAGGGCGCGGAGGGCACCTCGTGGACCGTGCCCGACGTCGACGGGGCCTGGAACTTCCGTCCCGCCACGTCCGACGACGGACGCGAGCGGTGGAACGTCTACCCCCTGCAGGCCGTGCCCGAGGCCGAGATGGAGTGGACGGAGGACGGCGACGTGCTGCAGCCCCAGGTCGGGACGCAGGCGGAAGACATGCCCTGGCCGTTCCTCCAGGCGCCGACCGCGATCGGCGAGCGCGCGGACGGTGCGGCGCAAAGGGCGGACGGCGACGGGGACCGCGACGACGGTGGCGCGGAGGAGGTGCCGCCCGCGGACGACGGCACGCCGGCCGAGGAAGGCCCCGCGCCGTCCCCCTCCACCGAGGGCTCCTCCGCCCGCACGGCGGACGCCGTGGCCAGGACGACCGCCGCGGCGGAGAGGGCTCGCTGACCTGCGGTTCCGTGGTGCGGCGGCGGGCTCGGCGCCGCACCACGGGAGCGGGGAGGGCCACGGGCTGGACCGCCCGACTGCGTGCCCCCGGGGCGGTCGTAGAATGGTGATCATGCCTCAGAACGTTCTGTCGTCGGACACCTCTGTCCAGGACGCGCCCGCAGCGGCCCCGCGGCCCCGCAAGGTGCCTCGCATCGTCGTCCTCGGCGGTGGTTCCGTCGGCCTCTACGCGGCGCGTCGTCTGCGCCGCAAGCTCGGTAAGCAGGATGCGGCGATCGTCGTCGTCGACCCCCGGCCGTACATGACGTACGCGCCGTTCCTGCCGGAGGCCGGCGCGGGCTCGATCGACGCCCGCGACGTCGTGGCCCCGCACCGCAAGGCGCTCAAGGGCATCGATGTGCTGCAGGGCCTGGTCAACCACATCGACCACGCCGGGCACAAGGTGACGATCCACCCCGAGGAGGGGCCGGACTACGAGGTCTCCTACGACCACCTGGTCATCGGCCTCGGCTCGGTGTCCCGCACGCTGCCCATCCCGGGCCTCGCGGAGAACGCGATCGGCTTCAAGAACGTGGAGGAGGCCATCGCGGTCCGCAACCACGTGCTCAACCGCATGGACGTCGCCTCGTCCACGTGGGACGCGGAGGCGCGCAAGCGCATGCTGACGTTCACGTTCGTCGGTGGTGGGTTCGCCGGCATCGAGGCGCTGGCCGAGATCGAGGACATGGCGCGCTACGCCACGCGCAACTACCCGACGATCGACGCCGAGGACCTGCGCTTCGTCATGATCGAGGGCTCCGGCCGCATCCTGCCCGAGGTCTCCGAGCCCATGGGCCTGTGGGCGCTCGACGAGATGAAGAAGCGCGGCATCGAGTTCCACCTCAACACGTTCCTGTCGTCCTGCGTGGACGGGCACGTCGTCACCTCGACGGGCGTCGAGTTCGACACCGAGACGATCGTGTGGACCGCGGGCGTCAAGGCGAACCCGGTCCTCAAGGAGGAGTCGGACCTCCCCGTCGACCGCATGGGCCGCGTCATCGTCAAGCCCACGCTGCAGGTCGCGACGGAGGACGGCGAGATCGTCCCCGACGCCTGGGCCGCGGGCGACTGCGCCGCCGTGCCGGACGTGCTCAACCCGGGCCAGTTCTGCCCGCCGAACGCGCAGCACGCCATCCGCGAGGCCACCAAGTTGGCCGACAACCTGGTCGCCGTCCTCAAGGGCCAGCAGCCGGAGGACTACGCCCACAAGAGCGTCGGCGTCGTCGCGTCCCTCGGTCTGTACAAGGGCGTCGCGGAGCTGTTCGGCTTCCTCAAGCTGCGCGGCCCGCTCGCGTGGCTCGCGCACCGTGGCTACCACGTCATGGCGATGCCGACCGGCAACCGCAAGATCCGCATCCTCATCGGCTGGATCGGCCAGTTCCTCATGGGCCGCGAGATCGTGTCCCTCGGCTCCCTGCACGACCCGCGCGACGAGTTCCGCAAGGCGTCCGTGCCGCCGAAGCAGCCCGGCGAGAAGGTCGAGCAGAAGGCCGAGTCCTCGGCCGCGCGCGCCGAGAAGGGCTGACCTTCCCCGGTACCGTGAGCGGGCGCCGGCGACCATCTTCGTGTGGTCGCCGGCGCCCGCTCCGTCGTTCCGCCCCCGTAGCCCAACTGGCAGAGGCAGCCGGCTTAAACCCGGCCCAGTCCCGGTTCGAACCCGGGCGGGGGCACCTGCGAACCAGATCGCGGTCGGGTATGGCACGCGTCGACCGCACCCCTTGGTGGACGCGTGCGTGATCTCGTGGTGCTGCTTCATGCCAGGCGGTGTCGTGAGGCAAGTGTCACGATGGAGGAACAGACCCACTCGAAGGGAGTGGACCGATGTTCCCGACAAAGACGCGGGCGCTCGGAGCGGCTGTCACGGTCGCGGCGGCGGGGCTGGTCGCCGGATGTGGTTCCACGGACGGTGGAGGGTCTCCGGAGACTGCCGAGGCAGTCATCTCCGAGCCGGCCGAGATGGAGTCACCTGCGGAGGAGGCGGAGTCGGCCGAGGATGCGGACGACGGCGCGACGGTGGCGCAGGAGAACGCGAAATCGAGTGCCGAGAGCTACCTGGAGATGGGTGGCTTCTCGAAGTCCGGTCTCATGGACCAGCTGGAGTTCGAGGGTTATTCGAAGGCTGACGCGAAGTACGCCGTGGCGCATGTGGACGTCGACTGGGACGAACAGGCCGAGATCGCGGCCCAGAACTACCTCGACACACAGTCGTTCTCGCGCTCGGGGCTCGTCGACCAGCTCGAGTTCGACGGCTTCACGACGGAGCAGGCCGAGCACGGGGCGGACTCCGTCGGGCTCTGACGGTCGGGACCGACGTCGCAAGGGACTCAGTCGGGCCTGTCGCCGCTCATTTCCGCCTCGACGTCGACACCCGCTCGGCGGAAGGCGTCGACGACGCGCCGGACGGCGAGCCGCTCGGCCCGGTCGGGGCGCAGCACGGCGGAGACGTGGCGCGCGGCGGCGACGTCGGCCAGCTCGCGCAGCACGATGCGGTCGCCGGTGGGCGTGGTGAAGCGGGGGAGGACGGCGACCTGGTCGCCCGCCGCGACGAGCGCCTCGATGAGGCGGTTGTCGCGCAGCCGCTGGACCACGCGGAGCTCGGCCCCGGTGGCCTGCTCGACGGCGAGGCGGACGGAGTCGAAGGGGTAGCCGAGGGGGACGCCGATCCAGTCCTGGTCGACCAGGTCGGTGGGCCGCACGCGGGGCAGGCGGGCGAGCGGGTGCGCCGCCGCCATCGCGATGTCGAGGGGCTCGCGCGCGAGCGGCACCACGGTGAGGCCGTCGGCGCCCGCGGGCCGCACGCTGGTGAGCGAGTGCGCGACGACGACGTCGTGGTCCGCGGTGAGCGGGCCGTACTCGGCCTCGGCGATGTCGACGTCCGCACAGCGCAGCGTGATGGCGGTGCCCGCGAGGTCCGCCATGACGCGCGGCAGGAGGAACGTGGCGGCGCTGGGCAGCGCCGCCACCGTCACGGTGCCGGAGGGCTCGCCCCGGAACTCGTCCCAGCGGGCCTGCACCTGGGCGAGCGCGGCGGCGACGCTCGCCCCGCCCTCGGCCAGCAGCCGTCCGGCCTCGGTGAGCCGAAGCCCGCGGCCGGCCGGCTCGACCAGCGGCGTGCGCAGCTCGCGCTGGGCGGTGCGCAGCTGCTGGGACACCGCCGACGGCGTGCGGTGGGTCGCGCGGGCGACGGCGGTGACGCTGCCGCGGTCGGCGAGCTCACGGAGCAGGTCGAGGTGCCGAACGTCCATGAAGGCAGCCTACCGACAGGATGAAGAATCTTTCGCTTGTCCTTCATTGTCGCGGGGGTGAGGCTGGGCGCATGCCCGCCCGCCACCGGCTGCTCGCCGTCCTGGTCGCCCTCCTGTGGGGGTTGAACTTCATCGCCATCGACGCGTCGCTGCAGCACTTCCCGCCGATGTTCCTCGTCGCGCTGCGGTTCGCGCTCATCGCGCTGCCCACCGTGCTCCTGGTGCCGTGGCCGGACGTCCCGGTGCGCTGGGTGATCGGGTACGGGCTCGGCTTCGGCGCCCTGCAGTTCCTCTTCCTGTACTGGGGGATGGCCGCCGGGATGCCCGCCGGGCTGGCGTCGCTCGTGCTGCAGATGTCCGGGCCGTTCACCGTGCTGCTCGGCGCCACGTTCCTGCGCGAGCGCGTGAGCGGCCGGCAGGTGCTCGGCATCCTCGTGGCCGTCGGCGGTCTCACCCTCGTCGCGTGGCAGCAGGCCGCGACCGCGACGGTGGTGCCCTTCCTGCTCACGCTGGCCGGCGCCTTCGGCTGGGCGATCGGCAACATCTGCAACCGGCAGGCCAAGCCGCAGAGCCCGCTGCGCCTCACCCTGTGGATGTCCGTGGTGCCGCCGCTGCCGATGCTCGCCCTGTCCCTGCTGGTCGAGGGCCCCGGCGAGATCGGCCGCTCGCTCACCTCGTGGGACGACCCCGGCGCGGTGGGCGCCGTCGTCGGGCTCCTGTACACGGTGGTGGTCGCCACGGTGGTCGGCTCCGGTGTGTGGACCTGGCTCATGGCCCGGCACCCCGCGGGCGTGGTCGCCCCGTTCTCCATGCTCGTGCCGGTGGTCGGCATGACGGCGTCCTGGGTGCTGCTCGGCGAGCGGGTGACGCTGGGCGAAGGGCTCGGCGCGGTGCTCGTGGTCGGCGGGGTTCTGTACGGGAGCTCCCGTGCCGGGCGCCGCCTTCTGCCGTCAGCAGAACGGCCGCCCGCCGAGCCGCTGGCGGAGCCCTCGGGCGCCGGCCGCGGGTAGCGTCGTGCGCATGACGGCGGACACGGGGTTCGGCACGACCGCGACGGAGCACGTGCGCGAGCCGCTGCTGCGGCACCTGGTCGGGGCGATCCTGCGCCGGGCGCGACTGGCCCAGGGGCGCACGCTCCAGGAGGTCTCGCAGGCGGCGCGCATGTCCACCGCCTACCTGTCCGAGGTGGAGCGCGGCCGCAAGGAGGCGTCGTCCGAGGTGCTCGCCGCCGTGTGCGCGGCGCTCGGCATCCGGCTCGTCGACCTCGTCGCCGAGGCGCACGACGCGCTCGCCGCGAGCGCCGAGCAGCAGCAGCGCGTCCGCGTGCTCACGTCGCTGCGCGACCGCTCGCCGTCGTCGTCCCGGCACGTGCGCTCGACGACGGCGGTGCGCTCGACGACGTCGGACGTCGTCGCCCTCGCCGCCTGATCGCCCGGAGCGCGAGGTAGTCCGGATCCCGCCGAGGTAGTTCGTGACACGGAGTCACGAACTACCTCGGCACGACTCGAACTACCTCGGCACGACTCGAACTACCTCGGCACGACTCGAACTACCTCGGCAGGTTCGGACTACCTCGCGCGGGGTCAGGCGGCCGCGGACAGCTTGCGCGAGGTGACGACGGCGTCCGCGACGCCGTACTCGACGGCGTCGTGCGCGGACAGGATGAGGTCGCGGTCGGTGTCGGTGCGCAGCCGCTCCACGGTCTGCCCGGTGTGCCGGGCGAGCAGCTGCTCGGTCTCGGCGCGCAGGCGGAGCACCTCGCGCGCCTGGATGGCGAGGTCGGAGACGGTGCCCTGCCCCTGGGTGGAGGGCTGGTGCAGCAGCACGCGCGAGTGCTCCAGCACGGTGCGTTTGCCGGGCGTGCCGGCGGCGAGCAGCACCGCCGCGGCGGACGCCGCCTGCCCCATGCAGGTGGTCGCGATGTCGCAGCGCACGTACTGCATCGTGTCGTAGATCGCGGTCATCGCGGTCGCGGAGCCGCCGGGGGAGTTGATGTACAGCCCGATCTCCTGCTCGGGCGCCTCGGACTCCAGGTGCAGCAGCTGCGCCATGACGACGTTCGCCACGCCGTCGTCGACCTCCGTGCCGAGGAAAACGATGCGGTCGCGGAGCAGCCGGCTGAAGACGTCGGAGTACCGCTCGCCGAGGGGCGTGCGCTCGACGACGTTCGGGATCGTGTAGCTCATCCGCTCGCCCGTCGTCGCAGTCATCGTCGCAGTCATCACAGCCCCGCCTTCCGGCCGGCGGCCGACGGCCGCACGTCCTCGACGCTCTCGACGATCCGGTCGACCATCCCGTACTCGACCGCCTCGGTGGCGGTGAACCAGCGGTCGCGGTCGCTGTCGGCGGCGACCTGCTCCACCGTGCGGCCGGTGTGCTGCGCGATGAGCTCGTGCATCACGCGCTTGGTGTGCTCGAGGTTCTCCGCCTGGATCGCGATGTCGACGGCAGTGCCGCCGATGCCGGCCGACGGCTGGTGCATCATCACCCGCGTGTGCGGCAGCACGTAGCGCTTGCCCTGGGTGCCGGTGGTGAGGAGGAACTGCCCCATGCTGGCGGCGAAGCCGAACCCGACGGTCACGACGTCGTTGGGCAGCAGCCGCATGGTGTCGTAGATGCCGAGCCCCGCGGCCACGGAGCCGCCGGGGGAGTTGATGTACAGGGCGACGTCGGACCGCGGGTCCTCGGCCGACAGCAGCAGGAGCTGCGCGACGACGCGGTTCGCGACGGCGTCGTCGATCTCGGTGCCGATCACCACGATGCGCTGGTGCAGCAGCCGCGCGGTGAGCTGGTCGTCGAAGGCGGGTGGGGCCGGCGGGGCCGGCGTGCTCAGGGTCGGTGTGCTCATGACCCCACGGTCCGACGCCGCGGGCCGGCGCGGGAGGGTTCTCTGCCCGCAGCGCATCTGCCCAGGGCAGAGAGGCCTTCGTTCACGGGCTCCCGGGGGAGCGGTGCGACGTCGCCGCGGGGCCGTCGCGGGCCGGCTCAGTCCGCAGAGGTGCCGCGCGCGTAGGCGTCGAGGTCGGTGTTGAGGCGCTCGACGAGCTCGGCGAGGAGGACGCGGTCCGCGGGGGACCAGTCCGCCAGCACGGTGGTGTACGTGGTGGCGCGCCGGCGGCGCTGCGCGTGCAGGGCGTCCCGGCCGTCCGCCGTGGCGGAGACGAGGACGGCCCGGCCGTCGTGGGGGTCGCGGGAGCGCTGGACGCGGCCGGCGCGCTCGAGGGAGACGACCTGTCGCGTCACCGTGGAGGCGTCGATGCCGAGCCGGTCGGCGAGGGCCTGCACGCGCTGGGGGCCGCCGTCGCGCAGGGCGTGCAGCAGCAGGTAGCCGGACCGGTCGAGGTCGTGCCCCCCGGTCCGGGCGGTGGTCGCGGCGGTGGTGCGCTCGGCGCGGCGCAGCAGCTGCGCGAGGCCGAGCTCGACGCGGGCGACGGTCTCCGGCGTCGAGCCGTCGTCGTCCGCGTCGGGGCGCGACGACCCGACATTGTTTCCCCGGGAAGCGGTCATAGGTGTATCCTACAGGTAATTACCTGCATCATGCAGGTATCTCGACGCCCGCACCGCCCCGGCCGTGCGACGGCGCAGCACCAGCAGCAGACGACGCCCGCGGTCGACCCGTGGGGGCAGGAGCGAGGAGTCCGTGGCAGTCACACGCAACGAACCGAACAAGACCGCGATCTACGCGACCGCGCTGACCGCGTTCTTCGCGATCGCCGGCATCGCCGTCGTCGACCCGATCCTCCCGGTGATCGGCGAGGCCATCGGCGCCACGACGTGGCAGATCGAGCTGCTCTTCACGGCGTACATCGCGGTCATGGCGCTCGGCATGATCCCGGCCGTGCTCGCCACGGGGAGGTTCGGCTACAAGAAGATCCTGGGCGCCGGCGTCACCCTCGTCGCGATCGCCGCGATCCTTGCCGCGCTGAGCACGTCCATCGGGCAGCTCGCCGCGCTGCGCGGCCTCTGGGGCCTCGGGAACGCGATGTTCTTCGCCACCGCGATGGTGCTGCTCGTCTCCCTCGCCAACGACCGCGAGTGGGTGGTCGGCATCTTCGAGACCTGCGTCGGCCTCGGGTTCGCCGTCGGGCCGCTCATCGGCGGCCTGCTCGGCAGCTTCTCCTGGCGGGTGCCGTTCCTCGCCTGCGGGCTGTTCATGATCGTCGCGCTGGCCATGTCGATCACCAAGCTCAAGGACCCGGCACAGAAGCCGAGCCCGCTGCGCGTCGGCCAGGTGTTCTCGCTGTTCCGCAAGCCGGCGTTCCTGGCGCTCGCCGTGGTCACCGCCACGTACAACTTCGTCTTCTTCGTCATCCTCGGCTACACGCCGATCTTCCTCGGGCTCGACGTCGTCCCCCTGGGCCTGGTGTTCACCGCCTGGGGCCTCGGGCTCGCGTTCGGCATCCTCGTCGTCGGGCACAAGCTCGCCCACACCATCGGCGCCGTGCAGACCCTGGGGATCGCCGTCGCCGGCGTGCTCGTCATGACCCTGCTGCTGGCCCTCGGCCTCCCGACGGCGGCCTCGATCGTCGTCCTCGTCGTCGCGGGCGTCTTCATGGGCATCGCCAACGCGATCCTCACCGACCTGTCCCTCGCGCTCGGCGACCCGGACCGCCGTGTCACGACCGGCGCCTTCAACCTCGTGCGCTGGGGCTTCGCCGCCCCGGCCCCGGTGATCGCGGGCCTGCTGCACCCGGTCGGCGCCTCCGCGCCCTACTGGGTCGGTGTCGGCGTGCTGGCCGTGGGCGTGGTCGTCTTCCTGCTCACCGCGCACACGATGGCGGGCCGGCTCGGCGAGAAGGTGCTGTGGGCGCGGTGGAACAAGGCCGCCGCCGCCGTCGAGGGCACGCCCGAGGAGGCCATGTCCGAGCTGTGACCTTGGCCGGACATCCTCCTTCCGGAGGATGTGGGCGGGAACTCGGGCGGCGTATCGTCCGTTCAGCCCGTGCGTCACGACAGCGGAGTCGTGCCCCGTCCTGCCGACCGCCCGTCTGGAGTGAGCGTGTTCCGACTTGCCCGCCTGTCCCTGGCGAACCGCGCCGTCGTCGCCCTGGCGACGATCGCGATCTTCGTCTTCGGGGCGATGAGCCTGGGCTCCCTCAAGCAGGAGCTCATCCCGTCCCTGGAGCTCCCGGCGGGCGCGGTCGTCGCGACCTACCCGGGCGCGTCGCCGGAGGTGGTCGAGCAGCGCGTCACCGAGCCGCTCGAGGCCGCCGCGCAGTCCGTGGAGGGCATCGAGTCCATCGGGTCGACGGCGTCCACGGGCAGCTCGGTCACCACCGTGCAGTTCGAGTACGGCACCGACATGGACGCCGCCACGCAACGGCTCCAGACGGCCGTCACCCGCATCCAGTCCCAGCTCCCGGAGGACGTCGAGCCCCAGGTGGTCACCGGCTCGCTCGACGACCTGCCGGTCATCCAGCTCGCGGCCGCGGGCAGCCAGGACGCCGGCGAGGACGTGGACCCGGCGGCGCTCGCGGACACCGTCGACACGGTGGTCGTGCCCGCGCTGGAGGACCTGGACGGCGTGCGCTCCGTCGCGGTCACCGGCGGCGAGACGGACCAGGTGCTGGTCGACGTCAAGACGAAGAAGCTCGCCGAGGCCGGCCTCACCACCCAGGACGTCGCCGACGTCCTGAAGGACAACGGCGTCGTGCTGCCCGCGGGCACCGTCACCGACGACGACGTCACCTACTCCGTGCAGGCCGGCTCCAGCATCGACAGCGTCAAGGAGCTCAAGTCGCTCCCGCTCGTGCCGGACCCGGCGGTCGGGGCGGGCGCGACGACGGGCGCCGGCGACGCCACCGGCGGCACCACGGGCCAGGTCGGCGACGGCACCGGCGCTCCGCCGGCCGCCGACGGCTCGACCCAGGGCGCCACCCAGCCCCCGGCCGCGCCCGAGCCCGTGACGCTCGCCGACGTGGCCACCGTGGAGGTCGTGCCGGTCGAGGCGACGTCGCACTCCCGGCTCGACGGCGAGTCCTCGCTGGGCGTCGCCATCACCAAGACCCCCGACGGCAACACCGTCGAGGTGTCCCACGCCGTCCAGGACGCGATGGACGACCTGCGCCCCGAGCTCGCGGACGCGGGTGTCACCACCGCCGTCGTCTTCGACCAGGCGCCGTTCATCGAGGAGTCGATCGAGGGCCTCGCCACCGAGGGCGGGCTCGGCCTCCTGTTCGCCGTGATCGTCATCCTCGTCTTCCTTGTCTCGCTGCGGTCCACCCTCGTGTCGGCCGTGTCGATCCCGCTGTCGCTGGCCGTGACCTTCGTGGTCATGAACGCCACCGGGTACACGCTCAACATCCTCACCCTGGGCGCCCTGACCATCTCGATCGGCCGTGTCGTCGACGACGCCATCGTGGTCATCGAGAACATCAAGAGACACCTGTCGTACGGCGAGGACAAGAAGGCCGCGATCCTCACGGCCGTGCGCGAGGTGGGCGGCGCGATCACCGCGTCGACCATCAGCACGGTCGCCGTCTTCCTCCCGATCGCGCTGGTCGGCGGCATGGTGGGCGAGCTGTTCCGACCGTTCGCGATGACCGTCGCGATCGCGATGCTCGCGTCGCTGGTCGTGGCGCTGACGATCGTGCCCGTGCTGGCGTACTGGTTCGTCAAGGCGCCGGCGGTGGCCACCGACCCGGCAGAGGCGGAGCGCGTCCGCGAGGCCGCCGAGGCCAAGGAGCGCCGCGGACTGTGGCAGCGCGCTTACGTGCCGAGCCTGGCCGCCTCGTTGCGCCACCCGTGGGTGACGCTCGTCGTCGCGGTCGCCGTCCTCGGCGGCACGCTCGCCCTGGTGCCGCGCCTGGAGACCAACTTCATCGGCGACTCCGGCCAGGACACCGTCACCGTGACGCAGACGTTCGAGACCGGCGCGTCGCTCGAGGCGCAGGACGCCGCGGCCTCCGAGGTCGAGGACGCCCTGTCGGGCGTCGACGCCGTGGAGAGCGTGCAGACCACGGTCGGGTCCGGCGACGCCGCGATGGCCGCGTTCATGGGCGGGGGATCCGCCCCGCAGGCCTCCTTCGCGATCACCCTCGACCCCGACGCCGACGGCGTCGAGGCGCAGGGCGAGATCCGCGACGCGGTCGAGCCCCTGGCGGGCACCGGCGTCACCTCCGAGGTCAGCGTCTCCGGCGGGGACTCGGGCTTCGGTTCCAGCACCGTGGACCTCGTCGTGCAGGCGCACGACAGCGACGACCTCGAGACGGCGGCCCAGGACGTCACCGACGCGGTGTCCGGCCTGGACGGCGTCGCCGAGGTGACCAACGACCTCGCGGCCGCCCAGCAGGTGGTCCAGGTGTCGGTCGACCGCGAGAAGGCCGCCGAGGCCGGGCTGACCGAGACCCAGGTGTCCGGCATCGTGTCGGGCGCCATGGACCCGGAGCAGACCGCGGGCGAGGTGGACCTCGGCGACGGCCCGGTCGACGTCGTCGTGAAGACCGGCGACGCCCCCGCCACGCAGTCCGAGATCGAGGACCTCGAGGTGCCCACCGCGGCCGGCATGGTGCCGCTCACCGACGTCGCGACGGTCGAGAAGGTGGACGTGCCCACCTCGATCTCGCGCGCCGACGGCGCACGCTCGGCCACCGTCTCGGTGACGCCCGAGACGCAGGACGTCGGCACGCTCAGCGCCGACATCACCGCGGCGACCGACGAGCTCGACCTGCCCGCCGGCGCCACCGTGGAGATCGGCGGCGTCGCGGCCGACCAGGCCGACGCCTTCGCCGACCTGGGCCTCGCCCTGGTGGCTGCGATCGCCATCGTCTACCTGGTGATGGTCGCGACCTTCGGGTCGCTGGTGCAGCCGCTGATCCTGCTGGTGTCGGTGCCGTTCTCCGCGACGGGCGCGCTGCTGGCGCTGCTCGCCACGAACACCCCGCTGGGGGTGCCGGCGCTCATCGGCGTGCTGATGCTCGTGGGCATCGTCGTGTCGAACGCCATCGTGCTCATCGACCTCATCAACCAGTACCGCGACCCGGCGCACGGGCAGCCGCGGTCGCTGGACGAGGCCGTGCGCGAGGGGGCCCGCAAGCGGCTGCGCCCCATCGTCATGACGGCGCTGGCGACGATCTTCGCGCTGACGCCGATGGCGATCGGCCTCACCGGTGGCGGGTCGTTCATCAGCCAGCCGCTGGCGCTCGTGGTGATCGGCGGGCTGATCTCCTCGACGCTCCTCACGCTGTTCGTGGTGCCGGTGCTCTACGAGCTGATCGAGCGCCGCAAGGAGCGTCGTCAGGGCAAGCGCGACACGCGGGCCCAGCGCAAGGCGGAGCGGGCCGAGCACGCCGCCGACCGGGCCGCCGAGAAGGCGAAGGCCGCCGAGGAGGCCGCCGCCGTTGCCCGTCGCCAGGCGGGCACCGACCCCGCCTGAGCGTTGTGAGCGCGATTCCGGGGACAATTCCCGCGCGGAATGTCCCCGGAATCGCGCTCACAACCTTCCTGGTCAGGCGTCGCGGCGGCGGAGCGTGATCGCCGCCGCGACGAGCAGCACCACGGTGTACCCGACGAGGACGGCGTAGCCCACCCACGGGTCGAGCAGGGTGTCCGTCGCGATGCCGCGGGAGATGACCCGCTCGCCGGCGACGCTGGGCAGCAGCTTGTTCACCCAGTCCGTCCACGCGGCGTCGGTGGCCTGGACCACGATGTTGAAGATCAGCGGCACCACGAAGAACAGCGCCACGATCGTGAAGATGGCGCCCGCGCTGTGCCGCATCAGGGTGCCGACGGCGAGGGCGAACGCCGCGACCGTCGCGAGGTAGAGGACGCAGCCGACCAGCGCGCGCACCTGCTCGGGGTCGGACAGGTCCACGCTCAGCCCGGCCTCGTCGAGGAGGGGTGCGGTGGCGACGTAGGCGATGGCGAGCGCCACGGCCACCACCACGGCGGTGGTGAGCACGATGACGACGAGCTTCGCCCACAGCACGGGCAGCCGCCGCGGCACGGCGGCGAACGTCGAGCGCACGGTGCCGGTCGAGTACTCGCTGGTCACGATCAGCGACGCCAGCACGCCCACGGCCAGTGCCCCGAACGAGTAGCCGAAGGTCACGATCGTCGTGCCCGTGAGCCCGATGGCCTGGAGGCCCGGGTCCTGCGACATGCCCTCGGACATCTCCGGCGTGTCCGAGGCCACGCGCACGATCGCCGCCATCATGAGCGCCAGCCCGACCATGACGACCGCCGTGATCACGACGGTCCACACGGTCGATCGCAGGCTGCGGAACTTGATCCACTCCCCGCGCAGCACGCGGCCGAACGACACGCGGTGCACGACCACGGCCGGTGCGGCCTCTCGGGTGGCGGTCATCGGGGCGCTCCGTCCGTCGTGGTGCCGGCATCGGCGCCCGTGGCGCCCGCAGCCCCCTCCAGGTCCTCCGCCTGGTACTCGACCGAGTCGGCGGTGAGCTCGAGGTAGGCCTCCTCGAGCGTCGAGGAGACGGGGGTCAGCTCGTGCAGGACGACGCCGCCCGCGGCCGCGAGCTCGCCCACGCGGGCCGCCTCGAGCCCGGTGACCTCGAGCGCGCCGTCGTCCGCGGGGGCGACGGCGCCGCCCTCGCGCCGCAGCGTGTCGACGAGGTCCGCGGCCTGTGGCGAACGCACCCGCACGAGGTGGCGCGAGGCGCCGTCGACGAGCTGCTGCACCGGCATGTCCGCGAGGATGCGCCCCCGCCCGATGACGATCACGTGGTCCGCGGTGAGCGCCACCTCGCTCATGAGGTGGCTCGACAGGAAGACCGTGCGCCCCTCGCCCGCGAGGAGACGGGCGAGGTTGCGCACCCACAGCACGCCCTCCGGGTCGAGGCCGTTGACGGGCTCGTCGAGGATGAGCGTGCGGGGGTCGCCCAGCAGCGCGACGGCGATGCCGAGCCGCTGCCCCATGCCGAGCGAGAACCCGCCCACCCGCTTGCGCGCCACCGCCGCCAGGCCCGTGAGCTCGACGACCTCGTCCACCCGCGACGGGGCGATCCCGTGCGTGGCCGCCAGCGCCAGGAGGTGTTGGCGCGCCGTGCGGCCGGGGTGCACGGCCTTCGCCTCGAGCAGCGCCCCCACCTCGGCGAGCGGCCGGGCGTGCTCCGCGTACGGGCGCCCGTTCACCGAGACCCGGCCGGCCGTGGGGCGGTCCAGGCCCATGATCATCCGCATCGTGGTGGACTTCCCGGCCCCGTTGGGCCCGAGGAAGCCCGTGACCGTGCCCGGTCGCACGGTGAACGTCACGTCGTCCACCGCCAGCTTCGGTCCGTACCTCTTGCTCAGTCCGTGTGCCTCGATCATGGTGCCCCTCGTCGTGGGACCGTCGCCGGGTCGGCTCCGGGAGCGTCGCTGACCATGCTCGCTCGAATGGAGGGAGGACGCGCGGGAACGTCTTCGTACGTCCGCGCGTTCACTACGATGGATCGCACGGCCAGCGACCCGGCACTGCGCGCGCGACGACCCGTCGTCGGGCACCCGGCAGCCGCGACCAGGAGGAGTTCATGAGCAACCCCGTCTTCTCGAACAGCGACGTCTTCGGCGAGCCCCGCCGTACGGGCGCGCGCCAGGGGGCCCGCGCCGGAGGCACCGCGACTGCGCAGCCGCAGTACGGGGCCTACGGCGCCACGGGTGCCCAGGCCGCCGACGCCGCGAGCCTCGACGCCATGTACCAGGCGCCGTCGGCCACCACGGCCGACACCAAGCGCCTCACCTACGACGACGTCGTCATCAAGACCGGCGGGCTGCTCGCGCTGCTCGTCGTGGTGGCGGCCGCCACGTGGACGATGGCGCCGGGCATCTGGCCGGTCGGCATGGTCGTCGGCCTCGTGCTGGGCCTGGTGAACGCGTTCAAGCGCAACCCGAGCCCGGCGCTGATCATGCTGTACACCGTCGCCCAGGGCGTGTTCCTCGGCGGCATCTCGAAGTACTACGAGTCGTTCTACGACGGCGTGGTCGGCCAGGCGGTGCTCGCCACGATCTGCACCTTCGGCGCGGCGCTCCTGCTGTTCCGTTCCGGCAAGGTCCGGGTGACCCCGAAGTTCACCCGCTGGCTGCTCATCGCCATGGTGGGCTACCTCGTCTTCTCGCTCGTCAACGTCGTCCTGGTCTGGACCGGCGTCCTCGGCGGGTGGGGCATGCGGGGCGGCACGCTCGGCATCATCATCGGTCTGGTCGCGGTCGGCCTGGCCGCCGCCTCGCTCATCGTCGACTTCGACTCCATCAAGCGCGGCGTCGAGCAGGGCGTCCCGGCCAAGTTCGCCTGGTCGGCGGCCTTCGGCCTGCTGGTCACGCTGATCTGGCTGTACCTGGAGTTCCTGCGCCTGCTGGCGATCTTCCAGAGCAGCGACTGACCCTCCGCTCGCCTCCGGCACGCACGGCCCGACGGCCGGTCACCCCACGGGGTGGCCGGCCGTCGTCGTCCCCGGCGCGAGCCCGGCCCCCGTGCGGCGCACCGCCCACGCGACGAGCAGCAGCCCGGCGGCGACCAGCGCGCCGTGCGCGACACGGACCGCAGGGGTGCCGAAGAACTGCGGCAGGTAGAGCGCGAGGCCGACGGCGAGGGGGACGCCGGCCCAGCGAGGCCGCGCCCCACCGCGCCACAGCGCGACGGCCGCGAGGACACCGGCTGCGGTGACCAGTCCGAGACCCACGCCGAAGAGGGTCATCGCGACCGGCTGCTCGCGGAGCACGTCGACGTCGGCGAGCAGCGCCGGGTCCTGGGTGCGCAGCGCCGCCTGCGCGATCGTCCGGATGCCGAAGATCTCGGCGCCGAAGTAGAGGGAGCAGAGCGCCGCCCCAGCCCAGGCGGTCACGACGGCGGCCGTGGCGGCGCGTGCGCCCGGGGCGGCCGAGCCGGGGTCCGCGCCCCCGCGCACCAGGGTCCGCAGGCCGAGGAACGTCGGAGCGAGCAGGCCGAGCCCGGCGATCCCGCACAGGTGGGCCAGCACCCAGCGGTCGGAGGCGAACGCCTCGGCGAGCGCGAGGCTGGGCACGGACTCGTCCGGCCAGGGCCGCAGCACGGGGAAGAGCAGCAGGAGCACGCCGGCCGCGACGGCGCCGGCCGCGGTCCAGGCTGCGGTGGGTCGCGCCGCGGCGTGCTCGGGGGCGGCGGTGGGGGCGGGCGCCGGCACAGGAGCCTGGGCAGAGGTGGGGCCGGACGACACCGGGTGAGCGGCGGACGACGGCGTCGTGCGGGTCATGGCTGCTCCTTCGGGGCGGGTGGCGTCGGTGCCGTTGCGAGGGCGGTGACGCCGGCGACGAGCATGTCGAGGAGGGTGTCGAAGCTGCGGTCGAGGTCCTCGGGCAGCCGGAAGCCGCCGGCGAGCTCGAGCGCGACGAAGCCGTGGACGCCGGCGCGCACCACGCGGACGGCGTCGATCGTGCGGTCGTCGGGGAGGCCGAATCCGTGCAGCACCGCCCCGACGAGCGTGACCACGCGGGCCCCGGCGGTGCGGTGCTCGGCGTCCTCGGGGTCGTCCGGGTCGGGCGCGAGCTGGACGGCGGCGTACCGGCCCGGGTGGGCGAGGGCGTAGCCCCGCCAGGCGCGGGCCAGGGCGCGCAGGGCGTCGGGGCCGGCGCGGCCGACGGTCGCCGCCGCGCTGGCCGTGGTCAGCTCGTCGAGGGCGACCAGCGCGATCTCCCGGCGGAGCGCCGCGAGGGAGCCCACGTGCTTGTACAGGCTGGGCGTGGCGACCCCGGCCGAGGCGGCGACCTTCGCGAGCGTGAGGTCGGCGAGCCCGGTGGGCCCCCCGGCGTCCACCTGCTCCAGCGCGATCCGGACGACGGCGTCCCGCGACAGCCCCGCCCTAGGCACGGGCGTTCCGCTCGTCGGCGCCGTGCCGCGGGGAGGCGGGCAGCGCGGCGAGAAAGCCGAGCACCGCCGGGGTGACAGCGTCCGGTGCCTGGTGCTGCGGGTAGTGGCCGACGCCCGGCACGAGGAGGGTCTCGCCGCCGAGCGCGGCACCCATCCGGGCGAGCTCGGCGCCGGCGTCTCCGTAGTCGGGGTCGAGCTCTCCGACGACGACGAGCGACGGTGCCTGCACCTTCGCGACGAGCGGCTCGATCAGGGTGTGGTCGAGGGCGACCGCCAGGTCGCGGAACGAGCGCAGGTGCGCGGCGTCGGCGAGGCTGCGCCGGATGCGCGCGACGTGCTCCGCGTGCCGGGGCCCCTTGCGGCCCTTGGCGAACATCGACGTGTAGAGGGACGCCCAGGCCGCGGCGCCCCAGGGGCGGACGAACAGCGCGCGGTACAGCAGGCGGTAGGCCTTCGCCTGGGCGGCGGAGGCCGTCTCGCGCAGGTGCGGGGCGACCAGCACCAGCCCGCGCACGAGGTCGGGCCGCTCGGCGGCGGCCCAGACGGCGGCCGAGCCGCCCATCGAGCTGCCGACCAGCACGGCGGGGCCGGCGTCGAGGTGCTCGACCAGGGCGACGAGATCCGTGCCGGTGGCGACGTCGCCGTGGGTGGTGAAGGTGGTGTCGGAGTCGCCGTGACCGCGAAGGTCGGCTACGACGACCCGGTGGCCCGCGGCGACGAGCGCGGGGGCGACGTCGTCATAGGTGGACCGCAGGTCGCCCATGCCGGGGACGGCGACGACGAGCGGGCCGGAGCCGGTGTCGGTGTAGGCGATCCGCCCCTCGGGGCGGGCGAGGTGCCGGATCGGCGCTGCCTGGATCATGTCCATAGCCGCAAAGCTAATGCCAATAGCCAACGGTGGCAAGAGGCGTCCCGAAAAAAGTTCACGGCCGGTGTCGATCCCGAGGTTCCCCGTTCGACCTGGGAGTGAGAAGGTCGCCACGAGGGTGACCGCGATCACGACAGGGAGCAGGACGATGGCCAAGTACATGCTGATCATGCGCGGGACCGACGAGGGTCAGGCGGCCTTCGAGCAGATGGACTTCACGGAGGTCATCGCGGCGATGGGCCGCTACAACGAGTCGATGATGAACGCCGGGGTGCTGGCCGCCGGCGAGGGTCTCTCCGACGCGTCCGAGGGCGCCGTCGTCGACTTCTCCACCGAGACCCCGGTGGTCACCGACGGCCCCTACGGCGAGACCAAGGAGCTGTTCAACGGGTTCTGGATCGTCGACGTGGCCTCCAAGGAGGAGGCGATCGAGTGGGCCAAGCGCGCCCCGCTGAGCGGCCAGGGCACGAAGCTCGAGGTGCGCCGTGTCAACGGGCCCGAGGACTTCCCGCAGGACAACGAGTGGATCCAGAAGGAGCAGGGATGGCGCGAGGAGCAGGCCCAGCGCACCCAGCAGGCGTGAGCGGGAGCGCCCCTGACGGAGGCCGTGCCGACGACGGCGCGGCCTCCCGGCGTGTCGTCGAGGCCGTCTGGCGCATCGAGTCCAGCCGCATCGTCGGCGCGCTCGCCCGGTACACCAACGACTTCGCGCTCGCGGAGGACGTCGCGTCGGAGGCGCTCGCCGAGGCGCTCGTCGCCTGGCCGCGCGACGGCGTGCCGCGCGACCCGGTGGCGTGGCTGCTCGCGACCGGGCGTCGTCGTGCGATCGACGCGTTCCGCCGCCGCGCGGGGCGGGACGAGCGCTACGCGGCGCTCGCCCGGGACCTGGGCGAGGGCGGCGCCGTCACGGGCGGTCCGGGCTCCGTGCCCGCGGCGGGGGACGACCTGCTGTGGGACCCCGACAAGATCGAGGACGACCGCCTCGCGCTGCTGTTCGTGGCGTGCCACCCGGTCCTGTCGAAGGAGGCGCGCGTCGCGCTGACCCTCCGCGTGGTGGCCGGCCTGGGCAGCGAGGAGATCGCGCGGGCGTTCCTCGTCCCCGTGCCCACCGTGCAGGCCCGGATCACGCGCGCGAAGAAGACCCTGACGGCCGCGCGGGTGCCGTTCGAGGTCCCCGCGGCGCAGGACCGGGCCGAGCGCCTCGGCTCCGTGCTCAACGTCGTGTACCTCATCTTCTCGGAGGGGTCGACGGCCTCGGGCGGTGACGACTGGATGCGCCCGGACCTTGCGTACGAGGCGGTGCGTCTCGCGCGCGTGCTGACGCGGCTGGCGCCCGAGCCCGAGACGTTCGGCCTGCTCGCGCTGCTCGAGCTCACCGCCGCGCGGTTCCCGGCACGCACCGGGCCGGACGGCGAGCCCGTGCTGCTGGAGGACCAGGACCGTCGCCGGTGGGACCGGTCGGCGATCCGGCGCGGTCGCGACGCCCTCGCCCGGGCGGTCGCCGTCGGGCGCGGGCTGGGGCCGTACGGGCTGCAGGCGGCCATCGCGGAGCAGCACGACGTCGCGCCCTCGGTCGCGGAGACCGACTGGGAGCGCATCGTCGTCCTCTACGAGGCGCTGGGCCGCGTGGCGCCGTCGCCCGTCGTCGAGCTCAACCGCGCCGTCGCGGTCGCGATGGCGTCGGGCCCGGCGGCCGGGCTCGCCGTCGTGGACGACCTCGTCGCGCGCGAGGTGCTGTCGGGGTCGTACCTGCTGCCGTCGGTCCGCGGGGAGCTGCTGGCCCGGCTCGGGCGGGCCGACGAGGCGCGCGCCGAGCTCGAGCTCGCCGCCCGGCTGTGCGGCAACGCCCGGGAGAGGGGCGTCCTGGAGGCGAAGGCCGCCGCCCTCTGACGCGCGACCTGTCAGGACGAGCGCGGGGTATGCGCGGCGCGGGTCCTGACAGGTCGACGGGGGAGGGTGGCGACGGCGACACCGGCCAGGGCGAGCACGCCGCCGAGCAGGACGACGGGAGCGGGCACCTCGTCGAGCAGCGCCCACGACATCAGCACGACCAGCGGGGGGACGGCGTACGTGGACGCCGCGGCCCGACCGGCGCTCACCCGGGCCAGGGTGTAACCCCAGGTGGTGAACGCGATCGCGGTCGGGAACACGCCCAGGTAGACGACGCCGAGCAGGGAGGACGACGGCGCGTCCGCGGCCTGCAAGACCAGCGCGGGCAGGAACGGCAGCGCCGCGACGGTGCCGGCCAGGCAGCCCAGCCAGGTCATGGTGAGCGCGTCCGTGTGCGGCAGCAGCCGCTTCTGCAGCGTGGCCGCCCCGGCGTAGAGGACGGCGGAGGCGAGGCCGAGGGCGACGCCGACGACGTCGAACCGGCCGGTGGTCGTCGCGACGGCGATGACGACGACGCCCGTGAACGCCACGGCGATGCCCGCGAGCAGGCGGCGCGGGAAGCCCTCGCGCAGCAGGACGCCGGCGAGCACGGCGACGAGCATCGGCGCGATGTTCACCAGCAGTGCGGTGGTGCCGGCGTCGAGGTGCTGCTCCGCGGCGTTGAGGGTGAGGTTGTACGCGCCGAACCAGGCCACGCCCCAGGCGAGCACGAGCAGCAGCACCCGGCCGCGGGGGAGCCGTACGGGGGCGCGGCGGCGGGCGCGGGCCACGAGCAGGATCACGGTCAGGGCCACGGAGCCGACGGCGACCCGGCCGAGGGTGAGCGCGCCGGCGTCGAGGTCGTGCCCCACGGCGCGCACGCCGACGAACGCCGACGCCCACAGGACCACGGTCACGGCCATCGCGGCCGCCGTCAGCGCGCCGGCGCGGCGGTCGGCACTCGACGGGGTCCCGGTCGGTGCGGGCGGCGCGGTGCGCGCGGTGGTCTCGGCCATGGACCGATCGTGCCCTTACCCGTCCCGTGAGCACCAGTTCAGATATCTACCGAATGCTTCAGTATCGCTGTATCGTCGCGAGCATGCTCGACGTCCACCGTCTCCGCGTCTTCCGCTCCGTCGTCGCCAGCGGCTCCGTCGCCGCGGCGGCCGCCAACCTCGGGTACACGCCGTCCGCGGTGAGCCAGCACGTCGCCGCCCTGCAGCGCGAGACCGGGCTGCAGCTGCTGGCCCGGCACGGCCGCGGCGTGCGCCCCACCGCGGCGGGGCAGGCGCTCGCCGCCCAGGCCGACGGCCTGCTGGCTCGGCTCGGGGAGGTGGAGACCTTCGTGGCCGACCTGCGCTCCGGTCGCTCCGGCAGCCTGTCCCTCGCGTACTTCGCCTCCGTCGGCGCGGCCTGGCTGCCCGCCGTCGTCAGCGCGCTCAGCACCCAGTTCCCGGGCGTGCGGCTCGACCTCGAGCTCACGGAGGAGATCCCCACCGACCCCTCGAAGCGCGCGGACCTGCAGCTCGCCGTCGCGCAGACGGACTTCCGACCCGCGGCCGGGACCACCGCGCACCATCTGCTCGACGACCCGTACGTCGCCGTCGTCCGGCAGGACCACCCGCTGGCCGGCCGGGACGAGATCGAGCTCGCCGAGCTGGTGGGCGACCGGTGGATCGACAACGACTTCGCGCGCGGGTGGTGCCGCCGCAACCTGCTCGAGGCCTGCCGGGCCGCGGGGTTCAGCCCGGCGTTCGCGGTCGAGGCCCACGACTACCCGACGGCCCTCGCGTTCGTCGCCGCCGGTATCGGCATCACCGTGCTGCCCGCGCTGGGCTCCGCGCGGCCCGCCGCCGGGACGGTGGCCGTGCCCGTGGTGCGGCCGGTGCCCGTCCGCTCCATCTACGCGCTCGTGCAGGACGCCGTCGCGGACACCCCGCCCGTGCAGGCCGCGCTCGCGGCCCTGCGCCAGGCCGCCGGGTCGCCGATCCCGTCCGCCGCGTAGGCTGGACGGCGCGGCTCCGGCTGGGTCCCTGCCCGGTGGCCGCGGCACCCACCCTGCACGACGACGAAGACGAGGTACCCCTGTGACCACGCTCCCCACCGCCACCGGCGGCTTCGGCGACAAGCCTGAGATCACGTTCCCCGCGGGCGACGCCCCCGCCGGCCTGCAGGTGCAGGTGCTCGAGGAGGGCACCGGCCCGGTGGTTGACGCCGGCCGCACGATCGTCGTCAACTACCTGGGCCAGACCTGGGGCGGCGGCGTGTTCGACAACTCCTACGACCGCGGCCAGACCATTGACTTCCCGATCGGCGTCGGCGCCGTCATCGGCGGCTGGGACAAGGGTCTGGTCGGCCGCAACGTGGGCGACCGCGTGCTGCTGTCCATCCCGTCCGAGCACGGCTACGGCCAGCGCGGCGTGCCGCAGGCCGGCATCCCCGGCGGCGCGACGCTCGTCTTCGTCGTCGACGTCGTCGGCGTGCGCTGACCGCACCCCTCGCCGAACAGGCGGTTGACACCGTTATCGCGCCTGCTGGCGCGCGATAACGGTGTCAACCGCCTGTTCGGCGTTCGGAGGGCTGCGTGGGAGGTCAGCGGCGGCGGGACCGCGTGACGGTGAACTTCGGGTTCTGCGCGATGTGCACGGTGGGCCCGACGGCGCGGGTCAGCGCCTGCCGGTAGTGCAGCGCCGTGTTGAAGACGCACCACAGCTCGCCGCCCTGGCGCAGCGCCCGCCCCGCCGCGCGGAACATCCGGTGGGCGGCGTCGGTGCGCACGGCTGTCCGGTCGTGGAACGGCGGGTTGAGCAGGATCAGGTCCACGCTGGCGGGCTCCAGGTCCTCGCCGGCGTCCCCGCGCAGCGCGACGACGCGCTCGCCGACGCCGTTCGTCCCGGCCGTCGCACGGGTCGAGGCGACGGCGGCCGCCGAACGGTCGGAGCCCACCACGCGGGCGTCGGGGTACCGGAGCGCGAGGACCGTGGCGAGCAGGCCGCTGCCGCTGCCGAGATCGACGGCGTCGTGCACGCGGTCGGCGGTGGGCCACTTCTCCGCCGTCGTGAGCAGGAAGCGGGTGCCGAGGTCGAGCGAGGTCCCGGCGAACACCCCGCCGTGCGCGACGACGGCGACGTCCTCCGGAGAGGCATCGCCCGACGGGGCCGCGGCCGCCAGCAGCTCCCGGTCGCGCAGCACGGCGCGCGCGGGGAAGGCGGGGACGGCGTCGCGCGCCTCCGGACGGACCCCGGTGGCGACCAGCGCGCGGGACTTCTGGCGCGCCAGCGTGGCGCGGACGTCGGTGAACGACGCGGCCAGCACCTCGTTCATCGAGCGCGTCATGTGCTTGACCCGCCCGCCGGCCAGCACGACGACGTCGTCCGCGGCGTGCCGGGCGATCGCCTCCGCGATCTCCGTGAGCTCGGCGAGGGACGGCGGGAGCTGGAGCAGCACGAGCCGGGCGCCGCCGAGCAGGTGCGACGTCTCGGTGTACAGGTCCGCACCGACGACGTCGAGCTGCGGCCGGCCGCCCCGGACGAGGTCCATGAGGTCCGCGGCGAGATGATGGTCGAGCGCCGCCTCGGCGGTCGCGGTGTCGGTGAACATGCGCACCCGCGACGGCCCGAGCGTCAGCGCCCCCAGCGTGAGCGCGCCGAACCGGTCGCCGATGACGACGACGTCGTCCGGGCCGGCGTCGGCGAGGAGCGGGGCGGCCTCGTCGAGCAGCAGCCGGTCGGTGGCGTCGACGGCGACGGGTCCGTCGGCGCGCGAGCCGTCGTCGGGCCACGGGGTCAGGGCGTCGAGGACGGCGGTCAGCCGCGTGGCGGGGTCGCCGGCGGCAGGGGAGTCGGGCTCGGGGGTCTGGTGCACGGGTCCAGTCTCCCCGACCCGGGCGGAACCGCCCGACCGCGCTCTGCCCAGCGCCCTACCCTGGCGCCATGAGCGATGCCCCCGACGCGCCCGAGCCGACGTCCACCGCGCGCGTGTCGATCACCTACTGCACGCAGTGCCGGTGGCTGATGCGCGCCGCCTGGGTGGCGCAGGAGCTGCTGCAGACGTTCCGCACCCGGCTCGGCGAGGTCGCGCTGGTGCCGGGCACGGGCGGCGTCTTCCGGGTCGAGCTCGATCCCGGCGACGGCCGCCCCGCGGTGCTCCTGTGGGACCGCGCGGCCGAGGGCGGGTTCCCGGAGATCCCGCCGCTCAAGACGGCGATGCGCGACGCGGTCGCGCCGGACCTCTCGCTCGGGCACACGGACCGGGTGCAGCCGCGAAGTTGAGCGATCTGTTCGGCAGCTCGCCGATCTCCTCGGCACGTCCGGCTGCCGAAGAGATCGAACGGTTGCCGAACTGAACGGCCGCTCAGCGGGAGCGGCGGGCCGCCTTCTCCGCCTTGCGTGCGGCCTCGGCGGCGACCCGGTCCTCCTCCTCGCGCACCTTGGCGGCGGTCTCCCGCTCGGCGAGGAGCCACGCGGGCGGGTCGTCGCGCAGCTCGTCGATCTGCTCTGTGGTGAGCGGCTCGGTGATGCCGCCGCGCGCCAGCCCGGCGATCGAGATGCCGAGGCGACCGGCGACGACGGGCCGCGGGTGCGGGCCGTTGCGGCGCAGGTCGGCGAGCCACTCGGGCGGGTTGGTCTCGAGCTCCTCGAGCTGCGCACGCGTGATGCCGTGCTCCTGGAACTCGGGCGGCGTGGCGGGCAGGTACACCCCGAGCTTCTTCGCCGCGTTCATCGGCTTGAGGACCTGCTGGGAGAAGGGGGTTCCGGCCATGGGTCCAGGGTAGTCGCGGCGGACGGTGCGGCACGCCCACGTAGCCTGGTGCCGTGAACGACCAGCCGGGCGAGGCCCTCGACGACACGACGGACGACGAGCTGGACGACGCCGTCGAGAGCGAGGACGCCCTCGTCGAGGTGCCCGACGACGGCCGCCCGACGTTCCGGCTCGGGTACGTGCCGGGCGCGACGCCGGGGCGGTGGGCGCGCACGTGGCGCGACCGGCTCCCGGACACGCGCCTCGAGCTGGTCCAGGTCGACGCCGCCGACGCGCCCGCCGCGCTGGCGGGGCGGCAGGTGGACGCGGCGCTCCTGCGCCTGCCGGTCGACGGCGACGTGCTGCACGCCATCCCGCTGTACACGGAGCTGCCCGTGGTCGCCGTCTCCCGCGACCACCTGATCGCGGCGACCACCGAGGACGAGGTCGTCGCGGCGGACGACCTCGTCGACGACGTCGTGTGGCTGCCGGTGGACGACGTCCTCTACCCGGCGGGCGCGCCGGTGCCGGGGCGGGTTCCCGAGGCCTACGACGACGGCGCCGGCGGGCTCGTCGAGCCGCTGCGGCCGGCGACGGCGGCCGACGCGATCGCCCTGGTCGCGACCGGGGTCGGCGTCACGGTCGTGCCCATGTCCCTCGCGCGGCTGCACCATCGCAAGGACGTGACGTACCGCGTGCTCGACGGCGGCCCCGGCGCCCCGGTGGGGCTCGCCTGGTTGGTCGAGGGGCTGCCCGAGGACGTCCGCGAGCTGGTGGAGGAGATGATCGGCATCGTGCGGGGCCGCACGGTGAACAGCTCGCGCGGGCGCGCGGGCCGGGAGCGGGACGACGCGCCGGAGCCTGCGCGGGTGGCGGAGGGCCGTCGTGGCTCGGGCCGGCGCGACTCGGGCGGGCCGGCTGGCGGGACGGGCGGCCGTGCGGCCCGGCCCCGTGGCGGGAAGCCGGGGCGCGGGCGCCCTCGCGGGGGACGCGGACGGCGCTGACGCCGGCGCGGAGTATGGGTGCCTCGTCCGGAAATTTCACCCTTCCCCCGGAACATCCGACTCGCTAGCATTCCGGCGCGGCCGGAGGCCGCACCACCTGCTGATGCGGTCGATCCCGCCTGCCCCTTGGAGTGCTCGTGCGCACACCCGCTGTTCTCGGAGCCTCGCTCCTCCTCGTCGTCGGCCTCGCGGCCGGCCCGGCCGCCGCACTGCCCGCGGGGCACGGTGACCGTGACGGCTGGGGCGGTACGGGGGACTCGCGGACAGGCGACTCATGGGACGGCGGCGCGGGCTGGGTCGACGGCGAGCGCTTCTCGTGGCCCGACGACACCCGCTCCTGGGGCGACAACGTCTGCCCGGACATGGACGTGCCGAAGACGGATGTCCGCGGCGAGGAGCAGACGATCACGCTCGAGGCCCCCGAGGGCGAGCTGATCTCCGCGTACTGCGTCAAGGCCGGGTCGGCCAAGCGCGGTGAGGGGCCCAAGGTCGTCGAGCTCGACGTCCCCGTCGAGGAGATCACGATCGCCTACCCGATCGGCGGCAAGTGCCGGGCGATCAGCCACTACGCCGTCGAGTACGTCGACGCCCCGACCCCGCAGGAGCCGACCTCGCCCACCGAGGGGGAGACCCCGCCGGCGGCCGAGGAGACCGCGCCCCCGGAGGAGGAGACCCCGCCCGCGCCCGAGGAGACCACGCCCACGACGGGCGAGGAGGCCGCCCCGCCGGCACCCGAGGAGACGACGCCGGCGCAGGAGTCGCCGTCGCCCGCCCCCTCCACGCTCCCGACGGCGCCGACCGACGGCTCGACCCCGGGCATGGGCGGCGCGGACTACCCGGAGCAGGGTTCCGTCGTCGAGGACGTCCGCTCCGTCAGCGGTGGTGGCGACGTGGGCAGCGTCGGGCCGGACGCCGCCGCGGCGGCGGCCCCGCAGTCGCTGCCCGTGACGGGCGCCCAGGTGCTCGGCATCGTCATGGCCGCCGTCGCGCTGCTGGGCGCGGGCGTCGGCGCGCTGATCTGGACGCGGCAGCGCCGCGCGAGCTGACGACCCGGTCGGTCGCCGGGGCTCAGCCGGCCCCGCTCGAGACCGCCGCCAGGGCGCGCACGGTGTCCACCGTGTCCGCCTCGGCGGCGGTCTTGTCGTCCCGGTAGCGCACCACCCGCGCGAACCGCAGCGCCATGCCGCCGGGGTAGCGGGTGGAGCGCTGCACGCCGTCGAAGGCGATCTCGACCACCTGTTCGGGCCGCACCTGCACGACGTACGACGACCCGTCGGCGGGTGACGTCGCCAGCTCGGTGAACCGCTCGGTCTGCCAGGCGAGCATCTGGTCCGTCATGCCCTTGAACGTCTTGCCGAGCATGACGAAGCCGCCGGTGTCGGGGTCCCGGGCGCCGAGATGGATGTTGGACAGCCAGCCCTGGCGGCGGCCGGAGCCCCACTCGACGGCGAGGACGACGAGGTCGAGCGTGTGCCGCGGCTTGACCTTGACCCAGCCGGCGCCCCGGCGGCCGGCGGCGTAGGGCGCGTCGAGGGCCTTGAGCACCAGGCCCTCCTGCCCGGCGGCGACCGTGTCGGCGAAGAACCGCTCGACCTCGCTCACCTCGGCGGAGACCAGCCGCGGCACGACGACCTCGGGCGGCAGCACGCGGTCCAGCACCTCGAGCCGCTCGGCGGCGGGCGCGTCGATCAGGTCGGTGCCGTCGTGGTGCAGCACGTCGAAGAACCGCACGCTGAGCGGCACGGCCGCGCTGCCCGCCTCGGCGTCGTGGCTCCCGGTGCGGGCGGCCGTCTCCTGGAAGGGGCGGGGGCGCCCGGCGTCGTCGAGGGCGATCGCCTCGCCGTCGAGCACCACGGTGCGCACGTCGAGCGAGCGCACGACGGTGACCACCTCGGGCAGCCGCTCGGTGACGTCGTCGAGCGAGCGGGTGAACACGACGACGTCGTCGCCGCGCCGGTGCACCTGCACGCGGATGCCGTCGAGCTTGGTGTCGGCGGCGACGGCCGCGCCCTCAAACCGCTCCAGCGCTGCGGCGACGTCGGGTGCGGACGCGGCGAGCATGGGCCGCACGGGGCGGCCGGGCTCGAGCCGGAACCCCTCCAGAGCGGGCGCTCCGCCGTCGAGGGCCGCCCGCGCGATGGGCCCGGTGAGCGCGCTGAACATGGCCGCGCGCCGCACGACCGGCAACGGCACCTCTGCCGCCGCGGCGACCGCGTCGAGCAGCAGGGAGTCGAGCGCGCCCTGGCGCAGCTCGCCGAGCACGAGTCGGCGCGCGAAGTCCTGCTCCTCGGCGGTGGCGCGCCCGAACAGCTCGTCGACGGCGGCTCGGCGCGCGGCCTGCGAGCCCGCGCCCGCGAGCCGCTCGAGACGCCCGAGGGCGTCGTCGACGTCGGCGGGCGTCAGGGACGACTCGGCGGCGGGCTCCGGAAGGCTGCCGAGCGTGCGCCAGCCGAGGCCTGTGCGTCGCTGGCGCGGCCGGCCCGAGAGGAACGCCGCGACGACCTCGACCTCGTCGCCGGGCTCCGCGGCGCGCAGCGCGTCCGCGAGCAGCTCCCGCTTGCGCAGCCGCGAGCGCGTCGCGGCGACGGCGGCGTGCGTGGTGACCAGCTCGGTGAGCAGCACCCGTCGATCGTCGCACCAGCCTCCGACGCTGGCGCGGGCGCCCTCGTGCTGCGGCGGGCGGAACCGGACGTGGGGTGGTCAGGCCCGCAGCCGCCCCATCGCCCGGACGCCGAGGACGAGGCCCAGCACGGCCATGCCGAGGGAGACCGCCAGGCCGAGGGCGATGCTCGGGTCGGCGAGCTCACCGGCGAACAGGGCGCGCTGGGCGTCGACCGTGTGCGCCATCGGGTTGACCCGGGACAGCGCGTACAGCCAGTCAGGAGCCACCTGCATGGGCAGCAGCGCCCCCGACGTGACGATCAGCGGCGTGTAGATCAGCGTGACGACGCCCCAGAAGGCGTACGCGTTGCGCAGGCCGACGCCGGCGGCCAGCGACAGGAGTGCGAGCCCGGCGGCCAACGCGGCGAGCTCGACGGCGGCCAGGAGCGCGCCCCACACCGGCACCCGGAGCCCCATCGGCGCCGTCACCGCGACGATCACCAGCGCCTGCACGAGCACGGTCACCATGACGCGCAGCACTCGTCCGGTGAGGATGGCGCTGCGGTGCGTGGGGGTCACGAGCAGACGCTCCAGGGAGCCCGCCGCCCGCTCCTCCTGGATCCCGGAACCGATGAACGCCGACGTGCTGAACGTCATGATCACGAGCATCCCGGGCACGAACCACTGCATGGTGCTCCCGGACGCACGGTCGGGCGCCGCGCCCACCGCGCCCGCCAACGGGGCGAAGAGCAGCAGGAGAAGCAGGGGGTCGGCCAGGGACTCCACGTAGGGCCACGGGGTGCGCAGCTTGGCGCGCACGTCGCGGTCGAAGAGGGTGGCGGTGTCGCTCAAGGCGGTCATGGTCGTCCTCCGTCGTGCCGTCGGGGTGTGGTCGGTGTGGCCGGTCCGCTGGGGGCCTCAGGCGGTGGCGCCGTCGCGCAGGCTCCGGCCGGTGAGGGTGAGGAAGACGTCGTCGAGGGTGGGGCGCTGCACGCGGGTGCCCCGCAGTCGGACGCCCGCGGCGTCCATGGCCCGCACCACCTGGGGCGTCACCGTGTCCCCGCCGGCGATCCGGAAGCGCACGACGTCTCCGGCGGGCTCGACGCCCTGGGCGCCCGGCAGGCGGGCCGCGACGCCGCAGGCGGTCGACGCGTCCGCGGCGTCGGCGAGCTCCACGGTCACGAGGTCTCCGGAGACCTTGCCCTTGAGCTGGTCCGGCGTCCCGTCGGCGATGATCTCGCCGTGGTCCACGACCACGACACGGTCGGCCGCCGTGTCCGCCTCGTCCAGGTAGTGCGTGGTGAGCACCACGGTGGTGCCCTGCTCGGCCCGCATCCGCGCGACGTGGGCCCACAGGTGGGCCCGGCTGTGCGGGTCGAGCCCGGACGACGGCTCGTCGAGGAAGACGACGGGCGGGCGGTGGACGAGCCCCATCGCGAGGTCGAGGCGGCGCCGCTGGCCGCCGGAGAGGGTGGCGACGTCCCGGTCCGCGAGCCCGGCGAGCTCCAGCTCGGCGACCAGCTCCTCGCCGCGGCGGCGCGCCGCGCGCCGCGGCAGACCGTAGAGGCGGGCCTGGGCGGTGAGCTCCTCGAGGACGCGCAGGCCGTCGAAGGAGCCGTTGCCCTGCCCGATGGAGCCGATGCGGCGGCGGACGGCGACCGGGTCGCGCGCGACGTCGTGCCCCGCCACCGTCGCGGTGCCACGGGTGAGGGGGAGCAACGTGGTGAGCATGCGCAGGGTGGTGCTCTTGCCGGCGCCGTTGGGGCCGAGCAGGGCGACGGCCTCGCCCTCGGCGACGTCGAGGGCGATCCCGCGGACGGCCTCGACCGTGCCGTGGTCGGTGCGGAACGTGCGGGCCAGGCCGCGGGTGCGGATCATCGTCGGTCCCCTCGTCGTTTCATTGCGTGGCGTAACGAAATTAAACTGTAGGGTGAGGGC
The DNA here is from genome assembly GCF_044389085.1 of Isoptericola sp. NPDC019693. Lineage (NCBI taxonomy): Bacteria > Bacillati > Actinomycetota > Actinomycetes > Micrococcales > Promicromonosporaceae > Isoptericola > Isoptericola sp. NPDC019693. The sequence continues at coordinate 637,594 of NZ_JBIRXP010000002.1, forward strand.
ATGTCAACGGTCTTCTCCGAGCCGGGCCCGCCCGAGCCGTCCGCGCGCGTCGGCCGGCCGCGCGACACGGGGATCGACGGCGCCGTGCTCGCCGAGACCCTCGCCGCCCTTGACGACGTCGGCTACGCCCGGCTCTCCCTCGGCGACGTGGCGCGTCGTGCGGGCACGTCGAAGCCGGCGCTCTACCGGCGCTGGCCCACGCGGCAGCGCCTGGCGCTCGCGGCGCTGGAACGTCGGATCGGCCGCGTGACGCCCCCCGACACGTCGTGCACGATGTGCGACCTCGCGGAGTGCCTCGGCCTCTTCGTCGCCGCGTTCGAGCAGCTACCGCCGGGAGTGCTCGCGCCGCTCCTCGCCGACACGGCGGACGACCCCGAGTTGCGCGCCGAGTTCATGGCGCGCCTCTTCGACCCGCCCCGGGAGGCCGTGCGCCGCACCCTGTCGGGGGCGCGCGACCGCGGCGACCTGCGTGCCGACCTGGACCTCGACCTCGCCGTCGACCTGCTCGGGTCGTTTGTGCACTACCGGGCCCTCTTCGGGCACGCGACGACGACCCCCGCCGAGATCGAGTCCGTCGTCGAGACGCTGCTGCAGGGCGTCGCCGCCGACTACCCGGCCCTGTACCGCGAGGCGATGGGGCACGACGTCGACGCGGAGCCCCACGCCCTGCACCACGCGTGAGGGGCGTCCGGCCCGGCGTCAGAGCTCCTCGTAGACCGCCGGGTCCTGGTCTGCGGTGCGGCCGTCGGGGCGGCCGAGGCCGGTGATGCGGGCCATCTCGTCGTCGGTGAGTTCGAACGAGAACAGGTCGAGGTTGTCGGCCTGCCGCTGCGGGCTGGACGCCTTGGGGATGGGCACGACGCCGAGCTGCACGTGCCAGCGCAGGATGGCGCGCACGGGGGAGACGCCGTGGGCCGCGGCGATCTCCGCGATCACGGGGTCCTCGAGCATGTCGCTCGCGCGGCCCAGGGGGCTCCACGCCTCGGTGACGATGCCGCGCTCGGCGTCCGCGGCGCGCTGGTCGGCCTGCGGGAAGTACGGGTGCAGCTCCACCTGGTTCACGACCGGCGTCACGCCGGTGGCCTCGATGACGGCGTCGAGGTGCTCGGGCAGGAAGTTCGACACCCCGACGTGGCGGATCAGGCCCCGCTCCCGGCAGTCGACGAGCGCCTGGTACGCCTCGACGTACTTCCCGATGCGGGGGTTGGGCCAGTGGATGAGGTACAGGTCGAGGTGGTCGAGCCCGCTGCGGTACACGGACTCCTCCACGGTGGCGACGGCGTCGTCATAGGCCTGGCGGCGGCCGGGCAGCTTCGACGTGATCAGCAGCTCCTCGCGCGGCACGGACGAGGCCCGCACGGCACGGCCGACCGTGCCCTCGTTCTCGTAGCTGAACGCGGAGTCGATCAGCCGGTAGCCGGCGTCGATCGCGCGGGCGACCGCGTCGACGCCGTCCGAGCCCTTGAGCTTGTAGGTGCCGAAGCCGACCGCGGGGATCGCGGTGCCGTCGGCGGCGGTGCGGGTGGGGATGTCGGGCGTGGTGCTCTGCTCGCTCATGCGTCCATTCCACACCCGCGGCCCGGCGGGTCGCCCGGCGGGGGCGGCGGCGATCCTCAGGCCGAGGACAGGCCCGCGCGGACCGCGTCCGCCGCACGCTCCAGCTCGCCGGCGGAAGGGCGTCGCCGGTCGGCGTCGACCGTGAAGCCGTCCCCGGCGAACCGGGGGATCACGTGCAGGTGGGCGTGGAACACGTCCTGCGACGCCGCCGCACCGTCGGCGAGGAACAGGTTCACCCCGTCGCACCGCAGGCCCGACCGCTTCAGCGCCCCGCCGAGGCCCTGCGCGACGTGGACCATCCGGGCCGCGACCTCGGGCGGGAGGTCGTCGAGCCCCACGTGGTGCTCGCGCGGCACGACGAGGCAGTGGCCCTCGGTGATCGGCGCGATGTCCAGGAAGGCCACGACGAGGTCGTCCTGCCATACGACCTGGCTGCCGGACGGCTCCCCGACGACCGCGCAGAACACGCACCCGTCCATCGCCCCAACCTCCTGGCGGTGCCCCGTCGGGCGTCGCCCGGTCCCGGAGGCTCCGGCCGGCGCACTGTCCGCCGGCCGGAGCCGTGCTCCGTCACGCCGTGTCGGCGCTCATGCGGCGTCGGGGTAGGGGACGCCCGTCGTCGCGTGGCAGCGGTAGCCGTTCGGGTTCTTGTCCAGGTACTCCTGGTGGTAGTCCTCGGCGTAGTAGAACGGGCCGGCCTCGACGGCCGGGCGCAGCTCGGTGGTGATCGGGTCGTAGCCCTTCGCCGCGAGCACCTCGGAGTACCGCTCCGCCGTCTCGCGCACCGCCTGCTCCTGCTCCGCGGTGGTCCAGTAGACCGCCGACCGGTACTGCGTGCCGACGTCGTTGCCCTGCCGGAAGCCCTGGGTCGGGTCGTGCCGCTCCCAGAAGACCTTGAGCAGCTCGGCCTCGGAGACCTTCGCGGGGTCGTAGGCCACGAGCGTGGTCTCGGTGTGCCCGGTGCGGGCCGTGCACACCTCCTCGTACGTCGGGTTCGGCGTCGTGCCGCCCATGTACCCGACGGCCGTGCTCACGACGCCCGGCACCTGCCAGTAGATCTCCTCGGCGCCCCAGAAACAGCCCATCGCGAGGTACAGCACCCGCGTGCCCTCGGGCCACGGGCCCACGATCGAGGTGCCGAGCACCGTGTGCGGGCGGGCGGCGGGCAGCACCGGCGACTCGCGCCCGGGCAGCGCGTCCTCCGGCGCCACCATCGTGGTCCTGCCGGAGCGGCCGAGCAGCTGGTCGAAGATCGAGTTCATCGCTTTACCTCCATGACCGGGACGGGATGGTGTCCCGCTGATGCCAACCGTACGAAGGGGCGTGGTGTTCCGGCGCCGGTGCCCGCGAGGGGCCCGGGCGCCGTAGGGTCGGCGCATGGCCGACGGCGCCCCGGACCAGCTCCTGCTTCCCGACCCCGCGGGGTGGCGGGCCTGGCTGGACCAGCACGAGGACGACACGCCTGACGGGGCGTGGCTGGTGCTCGCGAAGAAAGGCCGCCCGGCGCCGACGACGCTCACGCACGCCACGGCGCTCGAGGAGGCGCTGTGCAGCGGCTGGATCGACGCCCAGATGCGCAGCCTGGGCGCCGACACGATGCTGCAGCGGTTCTGCCCCCGCCGGCCCCGCAGCCGATGGTCGGTCCGCAACCAGGAGATCGTCGCCCGCCTGGCCGACGAGGGCAGGATGCGGCCCCGCGGCCAGGCGGAGATCGACGCGGCGAAGGCGGACGGGCGCTGGGACGCCGCGTACCACGGGCCCGCCCGGATCGAGGTGCCGCCCGACCTGGCGGCGGCGCTCGCGGCCAGCCCGGCGGCGACGGCGATGTTCGAGGTGCTCACGTCGCAGAACCGGTTCGCGATCCTGCACCGTCTCGGCACCCTCAAGACGGCCGAGGCGCGCGAGCGCAACGTGGCGAAGTACGTCGCGATGCTGGAGCGGGGCGAGACCCCGTACCCGCAGAAGCGGCGTCCGACGGGCTGACGAGCCGAGGGCGGCCCATGGGCGGACATCCGTGCGCCCGGGAGACCGACGTGTGGACACGCCGTGAAGATCCCGGGTGCTGGCCGGGCCCCGGCGCGGCGCCGGGCGTGGCCCTCGGGCGTCGTGCCCGCAGGCCACCTAAGGTTTTGGCGTGAGCTCGGACCGAACCTCTCCCTCCGGCGCGGACGCCGTCCCGCTGAGCATCCGTGCCGCGGCCTCCTGGTCGTGGCGCATCCTCCTCATCGCGGCGGCCGTCGCGGGCCTGCTGTGGCTGCTGGCGGCGCTGAAGACGATCGTCGTGCCTGTCGCGATCGCGCTGCTGCTGACGATCCTGCTGGCCCCGGTGCGACGCACCCTCGAGCGCTGGCACGTGCGCCGGGGCCTGGCGACGGCGATCTCGATCGTCGGCCTGATCGTGCTGGTCGGCGCGCTCGTCACGCTGGCGGGACGCTCGATCGTCGGAGGGTTCCAGGACCTCGCCGACCAGGCGGTGGCGGGCTTCAAGCAGTTCACGACGTGGCTGGCCGAGGGGCCGCTGAGCCTCGACTCGAAGCAGCTGTCGGACTACGGCCAGCAGCTGCAGGACTCTGTCGTGGAGAGCTCCGGCCTGGTCTCGGGCGCGCTCGGCGCGGCCACCACCGTGGGGCACGTCCTCGTCGGCGCGGTGATCGCCCTGTTCTGCACGATCTTCTTCCTGCTCGACGGCCGCACCATCTGGACCTGGCTGGTCAACCTGCTGCCCGTGCGGGCCCGGGAGAACGTGCACCAGGCCGGCCGCCGCGGGCTGGTCACGCTGTCGGCGTACGTGCGCACCCAGATCCTCGTGGCGTTCGTCGACGCCGTCGGCATCGGGGTGGGGTCCGCGTTCTTCGTGCCGGCGCTCGCGCTCCCGATCGGCATCCTCGTGTTCATCGGGTCGTTCGTGCCGATCATCGGTGCGATCGTCACCGGCGCCATCGCCACCGCCGTCGTGCTGGTGGCGAACGGCTGGGTCGCCGCGCTCATCATGCTCGGCATCGTGCTGCTGGTGCAGCAGGCCGAGAGCCACATCCTGCAGCCGTTCCTCATGGGCCACGCGGTGTCCCTGCACCCGGTGGCCGTGGTGCTCGTGGTCGCCGCCGGCAGCCTCGCCGCGGGGATCGTCGGGGCCCTGTTCGCCGTGCCGCTCGCGGCCGTGCTCAACACGATCCTCCTGTACCTGCACGGGCACGACAAGTTCCCCGAGCTGGGCACCGAGGACCACGTGCCGCTGCTGCGCCGGCGACCTCAGCTGCCCGGTACCCTGCTCTGGTCGGGTCGCGCGTCGTCGCAGGAGACGGCGACGACGGGCGGCACCTCGGGCGGCAGCACGACCGACGGCCCTTCCTCGCCCGACGCGAGCAGCTGACAGGCAGGGCAGGAGAGAACGGCGCAGTGGCAGGACACCCCCCGATCGACCGCGTCACCCTCGAGGACGTCCGCGCCGCCGCGGCCCTCCTGGACGGCGTCATCACGCGCACCCCGGTGCAGGCGTTCCGTGCGATGTCCGAGGTGGCGGGCGCTCCCGTCGTCCTCAAGTGCGAGAACCTGCAGCGCGCGGGCTCGTTCAAGATCCGCGGGGCGTACACGCGCCTGAGCCGGATGTCCGACGAGGAGAAGGCGCGCGGCGTCGTCGCGGCCAGCGCCGGCAACCACGCGCAGGGCGTGGCGCTCGCCGCCCAGATGCTCGGCATCCACGCCATCGTCTACATGCCCGTGGACGCCTCCGTGCCCAAGCTGCGCGCCACGCGCGGCTACGGCGCCGAGGTGCGGCAGGTCGGCGAGTCCGTGGACGACGCGCTGGTCGCCGCCCGCGCGGAGGCCGCCCGCTCCGGGCGCACGCTCATCCACCCGTTCGACCACCTCGACGTCGTCACCGGGCAGGGCACGGTGGCGCTCGAGATCCTCGAGCAGGTGCCCGACGTCGGCACGGTCGTCGTGCCCCTGGGCGGCGGCGGCCTGGTCGCGGGCATCGCGACGGTGCTCGCCGAGGCGGCACCCCACGTCAAGGTGGTCGGCGTGCAGGCGGAGACGGCCGCCGCGTACCCGGAGTCCCTCGTCGCGGGCCGCCCCGTGCCGCGCGCGCTCGGCGCGACGATGGCGGACGGCATCGCCATCGGCACCCCCGGCGACGTGCCCTTCGAGGTGCTCGCGCGCCTGGGGGTGGAGGTGCGGACCGTCTCCGAGGAGGAGATGTCACGCGCCCTGCTCCTCGTGGCCGAGCGGGGCAAGCTGATCGTGGAGCCCTCGGGCGCCGCGGGGGTCGCGGCGGTGCTCGCCGCCGAGCCGGGCTCGCTGCCCGGCACGATCGTGCCCGTCCTCACGGGCGGCAACATCGACCCGCTGCTCCTGCTGCGCGTCGTCCAGCACGGCCTCGTCGCCGCCGGGCGGTACCTGCAGCTGCGGGTGTGCATCGACGACAAGCCCGGCTCGCTGGCCGAGCTGCTCGACGTCGTCGCGCGCGCCGGCGCCAGCATCGTGCAGGTGGAGCACACCCGTACGGACACCACGCTCACCGTGTCGCAGGTGCTCGTGAACCTGCAGCTCGAGACCAAGGGCCAGGAACACTGCGAGGCCGTCGTCGAGCGCCTGCGGGCGGCGGGGTTCGCGGTCTCCTGACCTGGGCCGGGTCCCGTCAGCGCAGCGCGCGCCGGTAGTCCCCGGGCGCGCACCCGCAGATCTGGCGGAACGTGTCGTAGAAGCTGCTCTGCGACGTGAACCCCGCGGCGTGCCCCACCTCGACCGTGGTCGCGTCCGTCGTGATGAGCAGACGCTGCGCCTCCGCCACCCGGCACCGGGCGATGTACGTGCCGAGGGTGGTGCCCACGACCCGTTTGAACAGCGTCATCGCATGGCTGGGGCTGAGGTGCACCGCCCGCGCGACGTCCGACGGGGTGAGGGGCGAGCGGTAGTGCTCCGCGACGAACTGGGCCATCGCGGTGGCGCGCGCCGCCGCGCCCGACGGCTCCGGGCCGGCCGCCGCGTCGCGCCCGGGCCCGCTGCCGGCGGCCTCGGCGGCCGCGAGCGCCCGGCGCACGAACGCCTGCACCTCCAGCATGACGACGGCGTGCTCCGTCCCCGCGAGGACGTCGTGGTGCCAGGCCGCGAAGAGCGCGTCGACGTCGCGGGGCAGCGCGGCCGCGGGCACGACGACGGGACGGGCGCGCAGCAGCACGGCGATCCGCTCGGCCGGCAGGGCCCAGCCGAGCACCTCGGTGAGCGGCACGTGCACCCACGACACGGTGGACTCCACCGGCTCGGGGTCGACGAGCTGGTGGGGCGTGCCGCCCCAGAAGAGCGCCACCTCGCCCGCCTCGACCCGCAGCGTCGACCCGCCGAACAGGTACTCCAGGCACCCGGTGTGCACGAGGTTGAGCTCGAGGTCGTCGTGCCGGTGCGGGTGCTCCATCACGGGGGGCGCGCCTCGGCGCACCCACAGGGCGGCCTCCTCCAGGCGGACGTCGTCGACCGTCAGCGTCATGCGGGGATCCTAGGACGGTCGAAGGATCCCGGAAACCGGGGCGACCGATCCGGAGGATCGACCGCCATCCTCGGGCCTAGCGTCGCTGCATGGCTCATTCCCCGAAGATCACCATCATCGGCGCCGGCGGCTTCGTGTTCCCGTTCCGGCTCATCGGCGACCTGCTCAGCTTCCCGGCCCTGCGCGACGCCACGCTCTGCCTGATGGACCTCGACGCCGGCCGGCTGGACCGGGTGGCGGGCGCCGCGCGCGAGCTCGTGGACCACCACGGCCTGCCCACGGTCGTCGAGCAGACCACCGACCGCCGCGCGGCCCTCGACGGGGCCGACTTCGTCATCATCACCTTCCAGGTGGGCGGCGTGGACTCCTACCGGCACGACGTCGAGATCCCGCGCCGGTACGGCGTCGACCAGACCGTGGGCGACACCGTCGGCCCCGGCGGGGTGTTCCGCTTCCTGCGCTCGGTCCGCGCCTACCAGGACATCGCGGCCGACGCGCTCGAGGTCTGCCCCGACGCGCAGTTCATCAACTACGCCAACCCCATGGCCATGGCGACGGCGTACCTCAACGCCGTCGGGCTGCGCACCGTGGGCCTGTGCCACAGCGTGCAGGGCACCACGCGGATGCTCGCCCGCACCCTCGGCGTCCCCTACGACGAGGTGTCCTACCGCTGCGCGGGCATCAACCACCAGGCCTGGATCCTCGAGTTCCGCCGCGGCGGCGAGGACCTGTACCCGCGCCTGCGGGAGGTCATGCGCGAGCGCCACGTCCCCGGGCGCGCGGCCGCCGACCTGCTCGCCGACGACGGCGACCACTCCGACGCCGCGCTCGCCGCCAGCACCTACGAGGGCGGCAACGAGCAGGTCCGCACCGCGCTCATGAACCACTTCGGGTACTTCGAGACGGAGTCCAGCCACCACGCGTCGGAGTACGTGCCGTGGTTCCGCAAGGACGCCGACACCGTCCTGAGCTACATCCCGGAGCGCTGGGACTACTACGAGATCTGCTCCGCCCACGACGAGCAGGGCGACGTGGACGAGCAGCTCGAGCGGCTCAAGGCCGACCTCAGCCCGTCGGTCGAGTACGGGGCGTCGATCGTCAACGCCGTGGTCACGGGCGTGCCCGCCGTCGTCTACGGCAACGTGCCCAACGCGGGCCGGGTCATCACCAACCTGCCCGACGACGCGTGCGTCGAGGTCGCCTGCCTCGTCGACGCGAACGGCGTGCAGCCGACGTCGTTCGGGGAGCTCCCCCCGCAGCTCGCGGCGATCAACCGCACCAACGTCAACGTGCAGACGCTGGCCGTCCGCGCCGCCCTGACCGGCGACGTCGAGCACGTCCACCACGCCGTCGCGCTGGACCCGCTGACGGCCGCGCACTGCACGCTCGAGCAGATCCGGTCCATGACCGACGAGCTGCTCGAGGCGCACGCCGCGCTGCTGCCCGCCGCGCTGCGCCCGGCGTCGGCCCCCGCCCCGGAGCGGGAGGCCGTCCTGGCGCGCTGAGCGCCCGGGGTGCCCCGGCGACGTGGCCGGGGCACCCGCCTCACGGGGCCGCGCGCCGCGCCGTCCCGACATTCCCTCGACGAAGAGGAGACGACATGCCGACCCCTGCGGTGCCCGGCAGGCGCCCGGCCGTCCGCCGGCTGTCCCGGCGCAGCTTCCTGGCGGTGGCCGGGATCAGCGTGGCCGGGGCGCTCGCGGCGTGCTCCGGAGCCCCGACCGGCACCAAGCACCTGCGGCTGTCCTCGTGGAACATCCCGCTGGACCTGGAGTCCTACCAGGCGCTCGCCGACGAGTTCGTCGCCGCGCACCCGGGCACCAGCGTCGCGGTGGAGGTCACGACCGGGCAGTTCCACCAGTGGTTCATCACCCGGCTGGCCGCGGACCTGGCCCCCGACATCATTCGCATCACCCCGCAGCAGATCGGCCGCTACGCCGCCAACGGCAGCCTCGTCGACCTCACCGGCGCCGTGCCGCCGGAGTACCAGGACGACTGGTCGGAGCCGTTCTGGGCGATCGGGGCCAAGGCCGACGGCCTGTTCGGCGTCTTCCAGCACACCGACAACTTCATCACCTACTACGACAAGCGCGTGATCGAGCAGATCGGCGTCGACGTGCCGCAGACCCTCGACGAGGCGTGGCAGTGGGACGAGTTCCTCGAGATCGCCGCCGAGGCGCAGAAGATCACCGGCCGGTACGGCTTCGGCTACGGCTGGAGCGGCCCCGAGACGGCGTACCGCTGGATGCCGCTCGTCTACCAGAACGGGGGCGCGTTCCTCGGCGAGGACGGCGAGACGCCGAGCATGGACACCGACGCCGCCGTCGGCGCGCTCGACTTCGGCCGCCGCTGGTACGCCGACGGTCTCGTCTCGCCGGCGAACATGAGCAAGTCCGGCGGCGGCGCTGTCGGGCGCGACCTGTTCGCGACGGGGCAGACCGGGCTGCTGCTCGACAACCCCGAGGCGATCGCGGCCCTCGACGAGGCGCGGCCGGACGAGTGGGGCACCACGTACATGATCCGCAACGGGGGCGAGGCGTCCGACCTCGGCGGCAACGCGCTGGCCGTCACACGGTCCAGCAAGCACCCCGAGCTGGCGGCCGAGCTCGTCGCGTTCCTCACGAGCCGCACCAACGTCGCCGAGTTCTGCCGGCGCGGCAACTGGCTGCCCGCCCGCTCCTCGCTGGACGCGGCCGACATCGGCTACGACCGGCACGAGGCCACGATGCAGCAGTTCATCGACCAGGCCTCGACCATCCCGCTGTCCATGGTGCGCGCCCAGTCCGGCCCGTACTTCAGCTCGCTCAACTCGGTCTTCGCGGACTACCTCGACCTGTGCTTCCTCGGCGAGCTCACGCCCGCCGAGTGCGGCGCCCAGATGACGGAGGCGATGCGCAGTGTCACCACACGGTGAGACCCTCACGGCCCCAGGTGCTCCGGCCCGCGACACGGCGGGCGGGCCCGCGCCCAGGACCCGGTCGACGGTGCCCGACGGCGCTCCACCCCCACGACGCCGCGCGCGGTGGGCGCCGTACCTGTTCGTCGGCCCCGCCGCCCTGCTCTTCCTGGCGTTCTCGCTGGTCCCGATCGTCATCGCGGTCGCGCTGTCGTTCCAGGACACCGCGACCCTCGGCGAGGGCAGCTGGGTGGGCGCGGACAACTACCGCACCATGCTGTCCGACCCGCTGCTGCGCACGGCGCTGCTCAACACGGTGGTCTTCACCGTCGGCACGGTGCCGACGGCGATGGCGATCGGCCTGGCGCTGGCCGTCGCGCTCAACCGCCCGCTGCCCGGCCGGGGCCTGCTGCGGGCGCTGTTCTTCGTGCCGATGGTCGCCGCCGGCGTCGTCGTCGGCGTGATCATGTCGTGGATCTTCAACCCCGACTACGGCGTCGCGAACAACGCGCTCCGGGCCGTCGGGCTCGAGGGGCTGCCGTGGCTGACCTCGCCGCGCACGGCGATGCTCACGCTGGTGCTCGTCGTCGTGTGGACCCGCATCGGCTTCTGCATGGTCATCTACCTGGGCGCGCTGCAGTCGATCCCCTCCGAGCTGCGCGAGGCCGCCGCCATCGACGGCGCGAGCCGCTGGCAGCGGTTCCGGCGTCTCACGGTGCCGATGCTCGCGCCGACGACGTCGATCCTGCTCATCCTCAACGTGGTGTTCTCGCTGCAGGCCTTCGACGTCATCTACGTGATGACCGGCGGCGGCCCCGGCTTCTCCACCACCGTCCTCATCCAGTACGTGTTCCGCTCCGCATTCGCCGACGCCCGCATGGGCTACGCGGCGGCGCTCGGCCTCCTGCTCGTGCTGATCCTGCTGGTGTTCACGCTGCTGCGGCAGCGGGCGACGAAGAAAGCCGAGGAGCTCCTGTGACCGCCACCGCCGTCCCCGCCCGCCCCGCGCCGCCCGCGGCGCCCCGCCCCGGTCGTTCCCCGCGCGAGCGCAGGTCGTCCCGCCGCCGCTGGCTGCTCACCGCCGGGCTCACCGCCGTCGCGATCGTCGTCGTCTTCCCGCTGTACTGGATGGTGGTCTCGGCCCTCACCCCGGGCGGGCAGTCGCAGAGCAGCGAGTTCTACCTCTGGCCCGCCGCGCCGACCACCGGCAACTTCACCGAGGTCTTCGCGACGCAGCCGGTCTGGCACTGGCTCGGCAACTCGTTCCTCGTCGCCACGGTCGGCACGGCCCTGTCCGTGTGCGTCTCCCTCGGCGCCGGGTACGCCCTCGCGAAGTACCGGTTCCGCGGGCGCGGGCTGCTGTACGCCGTGTTCCTCGTGACGATCATGATCCCCATCCAGGTCACGCTGGTGCCGGCGTTCCTCGTGGTCGCGCGGCTCGGCCTGGTCGACTCGCCGTGGGCGGTGATCCTGCCGACCCTGTTCGACGTCGTCGGGATCTTCATCGCCCGCCAGTTCATGCTCGGCGTGCCGGACGCGCTCGTCGAGGCCGCGCGGCTCGACGGGGCGGGGGAGCTGCGCACCTTCTTCCGGGTGGTGCTGCCGTCGTGCGGGCCGCTGGTCGGCGTGCTCGTCATCCTCGGGTTCATGAACCGCTGGAACGACTTCCTGTGGCCGCTGGTCGTGCTGCAGGGCAACGAGAGCCTCACCGTGCCCGTCGGGCTCTCGACGCTGACGAGCAACCCGGCCTTCAGCTCGCCCTGGGGCGCTGTCATGGCCGTGGCGACCGTCGCCGTCGTGCCGCTGCTCGTCGTGTTCCTGGTCTTCCAGAAGACGTTCGTGCAGGGCATCGCGAGCACGGGGATCAAGTAGTCGTCGGCGAGGTGTCTGTCCGGGACGCTCCCGTTCGTCGTGCTCGTGTACACGGCCACCCGAGCCGTGCAGGATGAGACCGACCGAAGGAGATCGTCGTGCGCTACCTGATGCTGGTGCTGTCCACCCCCGAGGACCCGGAGCTGCGGCCGGACGACGCGGCGGGGGCGCCGCCCATCGAGGGGTGGGTGGAGAAGTACTACGGCAGCGGCGCCGCCGTGCTGGGCGACCGGCTCCGGCCGCCGGGCGACGCCGTCGGGGTGCGGGTGCGGGGCGGGCGGACGCTCGTGACCGACGGCCCGTTCTCGGAGACGAAGGAGGCCATCGGCGGGTTCGACGTCATCGAGGCGCCCGACCTCGACACCGCGATCACGATCGCGTCGGAGCACCCCGTGGCCCACGGGGGCGCCATCGAGCTGCGGCCGTTCTGGCCGCTGGGCCTCGACGGCGCCGGCGCGACGGACGGGGGCGCGTGATGCGCTACCTGCTGCTGGTGATCGAGCCCGACGTGCCCGACCGCGGGCCGGACGGCGACATCGAGGACTGGGTGCGCCGGCACGACGCCGACGGCTCGCGCGTGCTGGGGGAGCGGTTGCGCCCGGCCGCCGACGTGCGACGCGTGAGCGTGCGCGACGGCCGCACCCTGGTGACGGACGGACCGTTCACCGAGACGAAGGACGTCATCGGCGGCTTCGACGTCGTCGAGGCGCCCGACCTCTCCGCGGCGCTCGCGATCGCCGCGGAGCACCCCGGCTCCTGGGGCGGCGGCACGGTCGAGGTGCACCCGTTCTGGCCGACCGACGGGACCGCACCGGCGTGACGGCGCCGGCCGCCGCGGTCGAGGACGCCTTCCGCGCCGAGTGGGGGCGCGTCCTCGGCGCGGTGGCGCGCGCCACCGGCGACCTGGACCTCGCGGAGGAGTCCGCGCAGGAGGCGTTCGCGACCGCGCTGCGCACCTGGTCGCGCGACGGCGTGCCCGACCGGCCGGGCGCCTGGCTCACGACGACGGCGCGGCGCCACGCCCTGGACGTGCTGCGCCGACGCCGGGTCGAGGCGGACAAGAGCGTGACCGCCGCGCGGCGCGGCGAGCGGGTCGACGGGCCGGGCCGGGCCGCCGACCGCGTGCACGACGAGGTCGAGCGCGGCCTCGACGACGCGGGCTGGTCGCCCGACGACCCCGACGGCGACCTGGTGCGGCTGTTGTTCACGTGCTGTCACCCGGCCCTGCCGCTCGACGGCCGGGTGGCGCTCACGCTGCGGTCGCTCACCGGCATGACGACGGGCCAGGTGGCGAGGGCGTTCCTCGTGCCGGAGGCGACGATGTCCCAGCGGCTCGTCCGGACCAAGCGGCGCATCCGTGCCACCGGCATCGCGTTCCGGGTGCCGCCGCCGGGGCTGCTGGCCGAGCGCACCGACGCGGTGCTCGGCGTGCTCTACGTGCTGTTCACGGAGGGCTACGACGCCTGGGCGGAGCCCGCGGGCGACGTCGAGGGCTGTGCCGAGCGCCGGGCGCTGGCCGACGACGCCGTGCGGCTGACACGGCTCGCCGCCCGGCTCCTGCCCCGCGAGCCCGAGGCCCGCGGCCTGCTCGCCCTGATGCTGCTGCAGCACGCGCGCCGTGACGCCCGCAGCGGGGACGACGGCGTCGCGCGGACCCTGGCCGAGCAGGACCGCTCCCGCTGGCGCCGCGACGAGATCGACGAGGGGCTGGCGGTGCTCGACGCGGCCCTCGCGGCACGCCGGCCGGGGCCGTACCAGGTGCAGGCGGCGATCGCGGCGCTGCACTGCCGGGCCGCGACCGCGGGGGAGACGGACTGGGCGGAGGTGCTCGCCCTGTACGACGTGCTGCTCGACCTGGCGCCGTCGCCCGTCGTCGCGCTCAACCGGGCGGTCGCGGTGGCCGAGGTGCAGGGCGCGGAGGCGGGCCTCGTCGCCGTCGACGCCGTCGCGCAGGACCCGGCGCTCGCGGGCTACCACCTGCTGCCGGCGCTGCGGGCGGACCTGCTGACGCGCGCGGGCCGGCCCGCCGACGCCGTCGTCGAGCTGCGTCGTGCCCTCGACCAGGTCGACCGCGAGGGCGACAGGCGGCTGCTGCGGGCACGCCTGGCCGCCCTGGGCGGTGCGCCGCCGGCCTGAGACGACGCACGCCCTGCGGCCGGGTCGGCCACAGGGCGTGCGTCGCGCGCGTCGGACGTCGTCAGACCGCCGCGGCCTCCGGCTCGGTGACGAGCGGGTAGACGCCGTTCTCGTCGTGGACCTCGCGGCCGGTGACCGGCGGGTTGAACACGCACACGCACGTGATGTCGGTGCGGGGGCGCACCTTGTGCTTGTCGTGGTCGTTCAGCAGGTACAGCGAGCCGGGCTTGAGCTGGTGCACCTCGCCGGTGCCCAGGTCCTCGATCTCGCCCTCGCCGGACGTGATGAAGACGGCCTCGATGTGGTTGGCGTACCAGAAGAAGCTCTCGGTGCCGGCGTACAGGGTGGTCTCGTGCACGGAGAAGCCGACCCCCTCCTTCGCCAGGATGATCCGCTTCGAGCGCCAGTTCTCGCTCTTGACGTCGGCGTCGGTGTCGGTGATCTCGTCGAGCGTGCGCACGAGCATGGGGGTACCTCCGGTGGTTCGTGGTGCGGTGGTTCGGGTGGACGGGCCGTCGGCCGCGGGCGTCAGCCCAGGACGGCGGTGACCGACTCGCTGATGATCCGCAGCCCGCGCTGCAGCTCGTCGTACGTGATGGTCAGCGGCGGCAGCAGCTTGACGACCTCGCCGTCGGGGCCGGAGGTCTCCATGAGCAGCCCGCGGGAGAACGCCTCGTCGCAGATCCGGCCCGCGGTCTCGCCGTCCGGCGTCTGCAGGCCGCGCGCGAGGCCACGGCCCTTGGCCACCAGCACGTCGTCGCCGTAGCGGGCGACGAGGGAGTTGAAGTGCGCCTCGACCAGCGCGCCCTTGTCGATCGTCGCGGTCTCGAGCGTGTCGTCCGTCCAGTAGGTGCGGATCGCCTCGGCTGCCGTCGCGAAGGCAGGGGCGAAGCCGCGGAACGTGCCGTTGTGCTCGCCCGGCTCCCAGATGTCCAGCTCCGGGCGCACGAGGGTGAGCGCCATCGGCAGGCCGTAGCCGGAGATCGACTTCGACAGGCAGATGATGTCGGGCACGATGCCGGCCTCCTCGAACGAGAAGAACTTGCCGGTGCGGCCGCAGCCCATCTGGATGTCGTCGAGGATCAGCAGGATGCCGTGGCGCTTGCACAGGTCCGCCAGGCCGCGCAGCCACTCGGCGCGCGCGGCGTTGATGCCGCCCTCGCCCTGCACGGTCTCGACGATGACGGCGGCGGGCGCGTTGAGGCCCGAGCCGCTGTCCTCGAGCAGGCGCTCCAGGTACACGAAGTCGGGCACGTCGCCGTCGAAGTAGTCGTCGTACGGCATCGGCGTCGCGTGCACCAGCGGGATGCCGGCGCCGCCGCGCTTCATGGAGTTGCCCGTGACGGACAGGGCGCCCAGCGTCATGCCGTGGAACGCGTTGGTGAAGTTGATGACGGACTCGCGGCCCGTCACCTTCCGCGCCAGCTTGAGGGCCGCCTCCACCGCGTTGGCGCCGCCCGGGCCCGGGAACACGACCTTGTGGTCCAGGCCGCGCGGCTCGAGGATCACCTCGTTGAACGTCTCGAGGAACTCGCGCCGTGCCGAGGTGAACATGTCGAGCGTGTGCACCATGCGGTCGTCGGTCAGGTAGTCCAGCAGCACCTGCTTGAGCAGCGGGTTGTTGTGCCCGTAGTTCAGGGTGCCGGCGCCGGCGAAGAAGTCGAGGTACTCGGTGCCGTCCTCGGCGTAGACCGTCGCTCCGGAGGCACGGTCGAACACGACGGGCCAGGAGCGCGAGTAGCTGCGGACCTCCGACTCGAGGGCCGTGAAGCCCAGCGGGTCGTCGGCGGCGGACGCCTCGGTGGTGGGGACGGTCGGGGTTGTCACGAAGGACACTCCTTGAGGTGGTGCGCGCCGGTGCGGTGTTGTGGTGGAGAGGGCTGCGTCGTCACCTGCGCGCCGAACCGGCGCAGCCCGAGGTCTGGGGACCTGAGAGGTACGGACGTCAACGGGGAGGGCGGATGCCCTCGATCACCAGCAGCGGCTCGGCCTCGTGACCGTCCGGGAAGTGCTCGGCCTCGTAGCCCGTCGTCTCGCGCAGGGTCGCCCCCCGTGCGGCGGCCCACCGCGCGAACAGGCGCCGGGACGACGCGTTGTCCGTGGTGACGGTGGTGTGCAGCCGGGTGACGGCGGGGCCGCCGTCGTCCGGGGCCCCGTCGACGACGGCGTCCAGGAGCCGCCCGGCGACGCGCCGGCCGCGGGCCCGCGGGTCGACGGCGACCTGCCACACGAAGAGCGTGGCGGGGTCCGCCGGCAGCCGGTACGCGGAGACGAAGCCCACGGCGTCGCCCTCCGCGTCGGGGCCGTCAGGGCCGTCGGGGCCGTCGGGGAGGAACGCCAGGCGGCAGGTCGCGGCGAAGTGGTCCGCGAGCAGCAGGTAGGCGTAGGAGGAGTTGAGGTCGAGCGAGCCCGAGTCGCGCGCCAGGCGCCACATCGCGGCGCCGTCCGTCGTCGTCGGCGGGCGCACCGTGAGCCCCGCGAGGGGTGCGGTCGCACGGGACGACGCCGTGGCGTCGGTCGAGCTGTCGTCGGTCGAATGGTTGGTCGTTGCGGTGTCCGTCGTGTCCATACCGCCATCGACCATAGACGCATCGCGGGGGAAAGTTCACCTCCGTCATGACCATTCCTCGACCGAGGGGGCGCGACGGCGGGCCGTGGATCGTTGGCAGCGCAACGAAAGATCGTGTCGGCCATCGACGCATCATCGACAGCTCTGCAGATCTCCATGTGTCTCGTATCGTGAGACAAACGGCGGGTCGCGGCCGGTGGGCGCCCAGGGACGACGATGGGCGTGCCCGTCCGTGACGGGCACGCCCACGGCATGCGTCGGTTCCGGGCCGGGCCCGGCGGAGGTCAGCCCGCGAAGGGCGTGGCCTTGAGGATCTCGACCGGGATCTCGCGGCCGTTCGGCGCCGTGTAGGCCACCTTCTCGCCGATGCGGTGCCCGTCGATCGCGGCGCCGAGCGGCGACGTCGGCGAGTACACGTCCAGGTCGGTGGTGCCGGCGATCTCGCGGGAGCCGAGCAGGAACGTCATCTCGTCCCCGGCGACGACCGCGGTGACGACCATGCCGGCCTCCACGACGCCGTCGTCGGCGGGCGTGCCGATCTGCACGTGCCGCAGCTTCTCGGTGAGCTCGCGGATGCGGGCCTCGTTCTTCGCCTGCTCCTCGCGGGCGGCGTGGTAACCACCGTTCTCCTTGAGGTCGCCCTCGTCGCGGGCGGCGGCGATGCGCTCGGCGATCTCGGTGCGGGCGGGGCCGGAGAGGTGCTCCAGCTCGGCCTGCAGCCGGTCGTGAGCCTCCTGGGTGAGCCAGGTGACAGTGCTCTCGGTCACGAGGGCTCTCCTTTCGTGGTGCTCGATGGCCTGATTCGGCCGTGCGCGGGCGACCGACGGGCGTCGGCACGCGCGTCGGCTGGGCAGGACTGCGTGTGAATCCCTCAGGATAGCCCGGCGGGGCGCCAGAACCCAGGCCTGGGCCTCGGGAGGACGGCGAGGTTCCGGTCGGGAGGCCGCGAGGCGATACCGGGAGCGGCGTCGGGTGGCGTCAGGACGGGTCGACGACGTCGCAGGTCTCGACGACCGCGGTCGTGGCCTCCTCGGACGTGCGGACCGTGACGGAGTACGTGGACGTCTGCTGCTCGGCGGGCCCGACGGGCACGTCGAGCGTGCCGACCTGGGCATAGCTCTGCGCGAGCGCCTCGACCTCGCACACCGCCGTCGTGCCGGGCGGCATGTGCACCTGGAAGGTGACGTCCACCTGCTCGGCGTCGGGGACGTCGAAGCCCACCATCTCCACCGTCACCGGGTCCCGACGGGTCTGCTCGACCGAGAACCAGGCCGTCACGCCGACCGCCGCCGCGAGGACGGCGCCGATCGCCACCTTCGCCGCCGTCCCGAGCGGCCGTCGACCGTCCTGGCGACCGGGCTGCGCGCCGTACCGGTCGGAGGGGGGAGTGGGGCTGACGGGGTCGCTCATGGTGCACCATTGTCCCTGAACCTCGCAGCCGACCCGTCACCCCGGGAGGGACCTTGTCCTCCGCCCCCACCGCGCCGCCCACCCCGCGGCACGAGCCCCTGCGTCTGATGGCGGTGCACGCGCACCCGGACGACGAGTCCAGCAAGGGCGCCGCGACCACCGCGCGGTACGCCGCCGAAGGAGTCGAGGTGCTCGTCGTGACCTGCACCGGCGGCGAGCGGGGCGACGTCCTCAACCCGAGCTTCCAGGTGCCCGAGGGACACGAGTTCGACACGATCGAGGGCCGCCTGGCGGTCCGTCGCCTGGAGATGGCGGCCGCGGCGGAGGCGCTCGGCGTGCGGCAGACGTGGCTCGGCTTCGTGGACTCCGGCCTGCCGGAGGGCGACCCCCTGCCGCCCCTGCCGGAGGGCTCGTTCGGCCTCGTCCCGCTCGAGGAGGCGGCCGCGCCCCTCGTGGAGCTCGTGCGCGAGTTCCGCCCGCACGTGATGACGACCTACGACCCGTCGGGCGGGTACCCGCACCCGGACCACGTCAAGTGCCACGAGGTGTCGTTCGAGGCGTACCACGCCGCCGGCGACGCCTCCCGGTACGTCGTCGAGGGCGGGGCGGAGCCGTGGGAGCCGCTCAAGCTGTACTACAACCATGGCTTCTCGATGGCGCGGATGCGCGCCGTGCACGAGGCCATGCAGGGCGCGGGCCTGGAGTCGCCGTTCGGTGACTGGATCGAGTCGCGCGCGGCCCGGGAGATCCCCGAGCGGGAGGCGACCACGCGCGTCGCCGTCGCGGACTACTTCGCCCAGCGTGACGCCGCCCTCGTGGCGCACGCGTCGCAGATCGACCCGGCCGGGTTCTTCTTCGCCGTGCCGCGCGACCTCGAGGCCGACGTGTGGCCCACGGAGGAGTACGAGCTCGCGGACGCGCGCGTGCCGACGACGCTGCCCGAGGACGACCTGTTCGCCGGCCTGCGCGAGGGGGACCGATGAGCGCCGCCTGGACCGCGCTCCTCGCCGCCGTGCCCAGCCCCAGCCCCAGCCCGACCCAGGGCCCCGACGAGCTCCAGGTGACGCCCGGCCTGGCCGGCTTCGTGGCGACCTTCGCGGTGGCCGTGGCCTGCGTGCTGCTGTTCCTGTCGCTCACGCGGCACCTGCGCCGTGCGCAGCGCAACGCGGAGGACCAGGGCATCCCGCTCGAGGAGCCCAAGCACTTCGGGCTGGACGGCCCGGTGCGCCGCCCCGGGGACCCCGACGCGACGTCCGGCGGCGACACGTCGCGCGACGACGCGGGGGACGGCGCCGACGACGCGGGCAGGAGCGACGGCACGGACGGCGAGCCCGGGCGATGAGCTCCAGCGTGCGTGTCACGGTCGGCCAGCTGGCGATCACGGCCGACCACGACGCCAACCGCGAGGCGGTCGCGGAGGCCTTCCTCGCGGCCGGCCGCGTGGGGGCGGACCTGCTGGTGCTGCCCGAGTACTCCTCGGGCTACGACGCGCACGGCGTCGGGGTCGAGCACGCCGAGCCGCTCGACGGCCCGTTCGTCACCATGCTGCGCCAGCACGCCGCCCGGTACCGCGTCGCGGTGGTGGCGGGGACGACCCTGCCCTCCTACGGCCCGCCGTCCACGGGCACGGGGCAGCACCCGGCGGTGAGCGGGACGTTCCCCGCCGTCAGCGGCGCCTTCCCGACCGTGACGGGCTCGTTCCCGGCGGTCACGGGGTCGTTGCCCGCGATCACGGGGACGACGCCGACGGTGGGCTCGGCGCCCGAGCCGCCGACGCGCGCGTTCAACACCGTGGTCGCGGTCGACGCGGGGGGCGCCGTCGTCGGCGCGTACCGCAAGGTGCACCTCTACGACGCGTTCGGCAGCCGCGAGTCCGACCGGTTGGAGGCGGGCCCGCCCGGGGTGCCGCCGCTCGTGCTGCGCCTGGGCGGCCTCACCTTCGGGGTCGTCACCTGCTACGACCTGCGCTTCCCCGAGTCGGCGCGCCGGCTCGTGGACGCCGGGGCGGACGTCATCGTCGTCCCGGCGGCGTGGGTGGACGGTCCGCTCAAGGCGGACCACTGGCGCACGCTGCTGCGGGCGCGGGCGATCGAGAACACGGCCGTGGTCATCGGCGTCGGCATGGCCGGCCCGGGGCTCGTGGGGCGGTCGCTCCTGGCGGGTCCGGACGGCGTCGTCGGCCTCGAGCTCGACGAGACGCCGCAGGTGCGCACCGTGGACCTGGACCCGGAGCCCCTGGCGCAGGTGCGCCGGCAGAACCCGTCGCTGGCGAACCGCCGCTACCTCGTGGTGCCCGCGTCCTGAGCCCGCCGGGCGCCGCCCGCGGGCACGTCAGAGGGCGGCGAGGTAGATCGCGACGGTGTGGCAGGTGAAGCCCACCACGGTGAGCGCGTGGAAGATCTCGTGGAACCCGAACCAGCGGGGCGACGGGTTCGGGAACTTCGTGCCGTAGACGACGGCGCCGAGGATGTACGCGATGCCGCCCGAGGCGACCAGCCACGCGACGGCGGCGCCGCCCGCGGCGGAGAACTGCGGGATGTAGCCGACGGCCACGCAGCCCAGCGCCACGTAGACGGGCACGTACAGCCAGCGCGGCGCGCTCATCCACAGCACGCGCCCGACGAGGCCCAGGATCGCTCCGCCCCAGACGACGGCGAGGAGCACGGTGGCGGTGCCGCGCGGCAGCAGCATCACGGCCAGGGGCGTGTACGTGCCGGCGATGATGAGGAAGATGTTGGCGTGGTCCAGGCGCCGCAGGACGGCGGCGGTGCGGGGCGACCACCTCCCGGTGCCCAGGTGGTAGACGGCGCTGGTGCCGAACAGCATGACGGCGGTGACGCCGAAGATCGCGCAGGCGACCTTGTCGGCGGTGGTGTCGGCGAGGACGACGAGCACGATCGCGGCGGCCAGCGCCAGCGGGGCCGTCACGGCATGGATCCAGCCGCGCAGGTGGGGCTTGAGCAGGGCCGGCTTCCCGGCGGCCGCGGCCGACACGGTCTGCACGGCCTCGCCCATGACCCCCTTCGCCTCGCGGGCGACCTCCTTGACGTCGTCGACGTCGACCCGGTCGTGCCGGCGGCCGTGGGGCTGGGCGGCTGCTGCCACGGGTGCTCCTTCTCGGTCGAAACTAACCTACGCATCCGTAGGTTACGCCAGCGTAGGCGACGTGGTGCGGACGCGGCGACCTCGGGCGGTGAAGATCGTGCGCAGGGGTTGCGGGGCGTCCCGGTGCGTCGCCAGGCCCCGGACCTGCGGGTCTGCGGGAGCGGTACCGTTGACCCGCTCTCCGTCCGTCCCCGTCCCGCCGGGTGCCCGCGCCGTCGCGCGCCCGCGGTCCGGCCCGAACCCCCGAGGTCCCGCGTGCGCATGCCCCACCTGCTCTACGGCCTGTACGAGCGGCGCCTGGCCGCCTCGCTGCCGACGGCGCAGACGCCGCGGCACGTCGGCGTCATCCTCGACGGGAACCGGCGGTGGGCCCGCTCGTTCGGCGAGACCGCGGCCACCGGCCACCGGCGCGGCGCGGACAAGATCGCGGAGTTCCTGGGCTGGGCGGAGGAGCTCGGCGTCGAGGTCGTCACGCTCTGGATGCTGTCCACCGACAACCTCGCGCGCCCCGCGTCAGAGCTCGCCGACCTGCTCGACATCATCCGCGACGCGATCCAGGACCTCGCGGGGTCGGGGCGCTGGCGGCTGCGCGTGGTGGGCCGCCTCGACCTGCTGCCCGGCGAGCTCGCGGAGGCCGTGCGTGCCGCGGCGGAGGCGACGAAGCACGTCCAGGGCCTCCAGGTGAACGTCGCCGTCGGCTACGGCGGCCGGCACGAGATCGCCGACGCCGTGCGGTCCTACCTCAAGCAGGAGTCCGCCACGGGGGCGTCGCTGGAGGAGCTGGCCGAGCGGATCGACGTCGACGACATCGCCGCCCACCTCTACACCAAGGGCCAGCCGGACCCGGAGCTCGTGATCCGGACGTCGGGGGAGCTGCGGGTGGGGGGCTTCCTCATGTGGCAGAGCGCGCACTCGGAGCTGTACTTCTGCGAGGCGTACTGGCCCGACTTCCGGCGCGTGGACTTCCTGCGCGCCCTGCGCGACTTCTCCCGGCGGGAGCGGCGCCTGGGCCGCTGAGCCCCGGCGTCGCGCCGACCGCGCAGACATCGCCGGGCGTTCGTCGGAGGCCTGCGGCACACTGCCACGGTGACCCTGCCCGAGCCGACGCCGCCGTCCGCACGCCCGCCCGACCCCGAGAACCGCCCCACCACCGACGTCCGCCTCGCCGCCGAGGCCTGGGAGTCGCTGTTCCGGGCGCAGGTCACGCTCATGCGCCGGTTCCAGGCCGACGACATCTGGCACGACCTGTCGATGCGGGAGTACGACGTCCTCTTCACGCTGTCCCGGGCGCCGCAGGGAGAGCTGCGGCTGCGCGACCTCAACGAGGGGATGCTGATCGCCCAGTCGTCCCTGTCCCGCATGGTCGACCGGCTCGAGACGCGCGGGCTGGTGGCGCGGTCGGTCCCCGCCGACGACGCCCGCGGCACCCTCGTCCGCCTCACCGCGGAGGGAGCGCGGCGTCAGCGCGAGACGGGGCTCGCCCACGTCCGCACGATCGCCGAGTACGTCGGCCCGGCGCTGCCGCCCGACGAGCTCGAACGGATGCGGGACCTGCTCGACCGGCTGCGGCAGGCGCAGCCCGGCATCCCCGACAGGCCGTCGTCGGGCTGACGGAGCTCCCGAACGGGGACCGGGACGCGAGATGACAAGGCGTGCCTTCAACGTCACGTCGGGCAGCGGTCGTTCTCGTCGGGCCGGGATCCGAGCCGGTGCCATGATGTCAGTCATGTCGCTGACCCCCCAGTCGGCCGATGCCGGCCCCTACGACGCCCTGCTCCTGTACTCCTTCGGTGGTCCGAACAAGCCGGAGGACGTCGTCCCGTTCCTCCGCAACGTGACCGCCGGCAAGGGGATCCCCGACTCGCGGCTCGAGGAGGTCGGCGAGCACTACTACGGCTTCGGCGGCAAGAGCCCCATCAACGAGCAGAACCTCGCGCTGAAGGCGGCGCTCGAGGCCGAGCTCGCCGAGCGGGGCCTCGACCTGCCCGTCGTGTGGGGCAACCGCAACTGGGAGCCGTACACGACCGACGCGATCGACGAGCTGGAGCGGCTGGGCGCGCAGCGTGCCGTCGCCCTCGTCACCTCGGCCTACTCGTCGTACTCGGGCTGCCGCCAGTACCGCGAGGACCTCGCCGTGACGCTGCAGAAGCGCGGCCAGCTCGGCGAGGACGGCTCCACCGGCGTCCAGTTCGACAAGATCCGCTCCTACTTCAACCACCCCGGCTTCGTCGCGGCCAACGCGGAGGCCGTGCTCGAGGGCTACGAGGCGCTCGAGGCGAAGGGCGGCGACCCGGCCGCGGCGAAGCTCGTCTTCGTCACGCACTCCATCCCGGACACGATGGAGGCGGCGTCCCGCATCTCGCACGCGACCTACTCCGCCCAGCACCTCGACGTGGCCGCCGTGATCGCGGCCGTCGTCTCCGAGGTGCGCGGCCACGCAGTCGAGTGGGAGCTGGCGTACTGCTCGCGCTCCGGCCCGCCGTCGCAGCCGTGGCTCGAGCCCGACGTCAACGACCTGCTCACCGAGCGTGCCGGCGAGGGGCTCAAGGACGTCGTGCTGTCCCCGATCGGCTTCGTCTCCGACCACATGGAGGTGGCCTACGACCTCGACACCGAGGCCATGGCCACGGCCGCTGAGCTCGGCATGACGGCCGTGCGGGCCGGCACCGTCGGCACCCGCCCGGCGTTCGTGTCCGGCCTGGTGGACCTGCTCCTCGAGCGCGCGGCGATCGCCCGCGGCGAGGAGGTCACGGAGGAGACGGTCGGCGACCTCCCCGCGTTCCGCTCCGTGTGCGCCCCCGGATGCTGCCTGCGCCGCGACGGCGAGCCGAGCGGCGTGCCCGCCCTGTGCGGCGTCGACCTGAACTCCTGACCCGGACCGAGAGGACGTCATGACCGACAGCCACATCCACGGCGACACCGGCGAGACCGTCGACGCCGCCGCGATCAACGAGTCCATCCGGTACGCGATGATCGCGGTCTTCTCCACCGCCGAGCCGCTGCCCGCCGGGGACGCGGAGCGTGCCGAGCTCGCCGCCGAGGCGGAGGCGGCCCTGTGGGACGGCCAGCCCGACGACGCCCGCGACCCGGCCCGCGCCGAGGGCGACGTCGTCGTGCGCGGCGTGTACGACGTCGCCGGCCTGCGCGCCGACGCCGACCTCATGGTGTGGGTGCACGGGCCGTCCGTCGAGTCGGTGCAGGGCGCCTACCAGCGGCTGCGCGCCTCGCGGCTCGGGGCGTCGCTGGCGCCGGAGTGGTCGGTCGTGGCGCTGCACCGCGCCGCGGAGTTCAACAAGGGCCACGTCCCCGCCTTCCTCGCCGGCGAGCGCCCGCGCGACTACCTCTCCGTGTACCCGTTCGTGCGCTCGTACGACTGGTACCTGCTGGCCGACGACGAGCGCCGCACGATGCTGCGCGACCACGGCATGGCCGCGGCGGGCTACAAGGACGTCCGCGCCAACACGATGAGCACCTTCGCGCTGAGCGACTACGAGTGGCTGCTCGCGTTCGAGGCGGACGAGCTGCACCGCATCGTCGACCTCATGCGCGACCTGCGCGCCACCGAGGCCCGCCGCCACGTGCGCGAGGAGGTGCCGTTCTTCACCGGCCCGCGCGTCACCCTCGCCGACTGGGCGGAGAAGCAGCCGCGCGCCTGAGCGCGAGGTAGTTCAGAATCTGCCGAGGTAGTTCGAAAAATGCCGAGGTAGTTCGAGGACGACGGGCGGTCTACCGGCCGCCCGTTCACTCGAACTACCTCGGCATTTTTCGAACTACCTCGGCAGATTCTGACTCGCGCTCAGGGTGGCGACGACGACGGTGCCGCCGGTGGCGTCGTCGGCGTCCGGGTCCTCGTCGGTGACGACGGCGGCGCGCAGGCCGTGCGTCTCGACCAGCGCCGTCGCGCCCGCGACCTGGCCGGTGCCGACCTCGAAGAGCAGCGACCCGCCCGGCGTGAGCCAGCCGGGCGCCGCCGCGACGACGCGGCGCAGGACGTCGAGGCCGTCGGCGCCGCCGTCGAGCGCGACGGCGGGCTCGTGGTCGCGCGCCTCGGGCGGCATCGTGGCGATGGCGTCGGTGGGGACGTAGGGCGCGTTGCACAGCAGCAGGTCGACGCGGCCGCGCAGCACGGCCGGGACGACGGCCAGCAGGTCGCCCTCGTGCACCGCGGCGCCGAGCGGCGCCAGGTTGCGGCGGGCGTGCGCGACGGCGGCCGGCTCGACGTCGCTGGCGTGCAGCACGGGGTCGGCCCCGGCGGCGCGCAGGCCGAGCAGCACGGCCCCGCCCACCGCGCCGCACCCGCAGCACAGGTCGAGCACCGTCGCCGGCGCGGGGAGCGCGAGCGCCGCCGCGACCATCAGCTCCGTGCGGCGGCGGGGCACAAACACCCCGGGCCCCACCGACCAGCGACGGCCGGCGAACCCCACCCACCCGAGCACGTGCTCCAGCGGCTCGCCCGCGACCCGTCGTGCGACGAGCTCTTCGAGACGGTCGGCGTCGACGGCGTCCGGGACGGCGGCAGTTCCGGTTCGGCGCGGCAGTCCGAACTGCCGCGCCGAACCCGAAGTGCCGCGCCGAGCCGCCGGTTCGGGGTGCGTGGCCGCATCGAGCAGCAGCGCGGCCTCGTCCTCCGCGAACACGCAGCCCGCCGCCCGCAGCCGCGCGACCAGGGGAGCCAGGTCGTCGGCCGCGGGCGGCCGAGTGCCGGTGGGGTCCGTCCGGTCGGTGCTCAGGGGTACAGCCCCCGGATGCGGTGCGCCTCGGCGGTGCGCTGCACGCCGATGACCAGGGCGGCGTCGCGCAGCGACAGGCCCTCGCGCCCGGCGAGCGCGGAGACGTCGCCGTACGCGGACGTCATGCGGTGCTCGAGGCGGTCGGCGATCTCCTGCTCGGACCACCAGTACGTCTGGTTGGCCTGCACCCACTCGAAGTAGGAGACGACCACGCCGCCGGCGTTCGCGAGCACGTCCGGCACGACGGTGACGCCGTTCGCGGCGAGCACGCGGTCACCGTCGGTGGTCGTGGGGCCGTTGGCGCCCTCGACGACCCAGCGGGCGCGGACGGTCGCGGCGGTGGACCCGTCGAGTACGCCCTCGACGGCGGCGGGCACGAGGACGTCCACCTCGAGGCCGAGCAGGTCCGCGTTGGACAGCGGGTCGGCGCCGTCGAACCCGACGACGGTCCCGGTGGCCGTGACGTGCTCCAGGAGGCGGGGGAGGTCGAGGCCCGCGTCGTTGCGGAGCCCGCCGTACTGGTCGCTCACGGCGACGACGGTGGCGCCGCGGGCGGCGAAGATCGCCGCGGCGTGCGAGCCCACCTTGCCGAAGCCCTGCACGGCGACCGTCACGTCGGTCAGCGGGACACCGGCCTCGGCGAGCGCGGCGGCGGTGACGTGGACGATGCCGGCGCTGGTGGCCGTGCCGCGTCCGCGGGAGCCGCCCACGGCGAGCGGCTTGCCGGTCACGACGGCGGGGATCGTGTACCCGCGGTTGACGGAGTAGGTGTCCATGACCCAGGCCATGGTCTGCTCGTCGGTGCCCATGTCGGGCGCCATGACGTCGGTGTCCGGGCCGATCATCGGCATGATCTCGGAGGTGTACCGGCGGGTGACGCGCTCGAGCTCGGCGGTCGAGTAGTCGCGCGGGTCGATGGCGATGCCGCCCTTGGCGCCGCCGTAGGGCAGGTCGACGATGCCGCACTTCCACGTCATCCACATGGCCAGCGCCCGCACCTCGTCGATGTCGACGCCGGGCGCGTACCGCAGGCCGCCCTTGCCGGGCCCGCGGGAGATGTTGTGCTGCACGCGGAAGCCGTGGAACAGGACGGTCTCGCCGTCGTCGCGCCGCAGGGGCACGGCCACGTGGATCTCCCGGCGCGGGGTGGCGAGCATCCGGTGCTGGCCCTCGTCGTAGCCGAGCACGGCCACGGCGCTGGCGAGCTGGCTGTGCGCGGTGTCGAGCGGGGAGCCCGACCGGACGGCCGGGCGGTCGTCGAGGCGATCGAGCGGGGTGTCGGGCAGGGGGGTCGAGGTCATCGACGTCGTCGTCGTCACGGGTCCTCCAGGACACGGTGCCGGTGGCCCCGGGTGGGGGGCCGGCAGGGGTGGCGCGGCCCGGGATGGTGGGCCTCGGCGCCCACGGTAGCCCTTTCCGGGACGGCGTCGACGGGCGAAACCTGCGGCCTGGTCGAGCCGTGTCGCACCTCTGACCGGGCGTTGACCCGGGCCTGACCGAGCGACGCGACGTGCGTGCTGACTTGTTCCTCAACACTGAGGGTTGAGGAACAAGTCAGCACGCACGTCGCGGTTCTCCCGGTCAGCGCGCGAGGCGCCACGCGGTCGGCAGCAGGGCGGCGGCGAGCGCGGCCTTGAGGGCGTCGCCGGGCAGGAAGACGACGGCGCCGGTGAGCAGGGCGGTGCCGACGGGCATCCCGGTGCTCGCGGCGAGCCAGGGCACGCCCACGGCGTAGACGGCGAGGGAGCCGAGCGCGTAGGTGCCGACCGTGGACAGGACGCGGCGGTCGGCGCCGCGGCGGGCGAGCGAACCCACGACCACGGCCGCGAGGAGGAACCCGACGAGGTAGCCGCCGCTCGCGCCGGCGACGGACTCCCAGCCCGCCGTCGAGCCGGCGAACACCGGCAGCCCCGCGACGCCCGCGGTGAGGTAGACCGCCTGCGCGGCGGCCCCGCGCCACGGTCCGAGCGCGGCGGCCCCCAGCAGGACGGCGAACGTCTGGCCGGTGAGCGGCACCGGCAGCCCGGGCACCGGGATCACGACCTGGGCGGCCAGCGCCGTCAGGGCGGCCACGGCGACCACGAGCACGACGTCGCGGGCGAGCGCGCCGGGCAGCAGGTCCGCCAGGACGCGGCGCGGGCGGGCGGGGGAGAGGGGGAGTGCAGCTGCGGTCATGACGACGACGCTAGGGGCGCGCGGCGGGGCGGGTCACGCACCGGTGCCGCACGAGTCGAGGCTCGGTGTTTGTGCAGGTCGTACAGTCGCGGCGGGGAGAGGAGTGTGCAGCGCCCGTCCCCTTGTGGGAATCGTGCAACTCGAGCCCGCGACGCGCCCGAGGGGTCACAGGACCGAAACCTCCGTGCGGTAGCCTCCGGCGACATGGCTGACAAGGACGTCACACCCCTCGACCGCGACCTCGACCCCGGCACGGACGTGGAACGCCCACGCTGGCGGCTGGTCGGCCCGGGGCTGGTCGTCGCGGCCACCGGCATCGGCGCCGGGGACCTGGTGGCCACGCTCGTCGCGGGCAGCAAGTTCGGGTACACGCTGCTGTGGGCGGCCGTGCTCGGCGTCGTCATCAAGATCGTGCTGGTGGAGGGCGCGGGCCGGTGGTCGCTGGCCACGAACCGCACGATCTTCGACGGCTGGAAGTCGCTCGGCGCATGGGCCAGCGTCTACTTCGGCATCTACATCGTGGTGTGGGGCTTCAGCTACGGGGCCGCGGCGATGTCGAGCTCGGCGCTGCCGCTCGTCGCGCTGTTCCCGCAGGTCGACCTCATCTGGTTCGCCATCGCCATGGGGCTGATCGGCGCGGCCATCGTGTGGCTCGGGAAATACAAGATGTTCGAGGTCGTCATCGCCGTGCTCGTCGGCGTCATGTTCGTGACGATCGTCGGCTCCGCGGTGCTCACGGTGCCGAACCTCGGCCAGGTCCTCGGGGGCCTGGTGCCGCGCATCCCCGAGGGCTCGATCCTTTACACGCTGAGCCTCGCCGGCGGCGTCGGCGGCACCATCACGCTCGCGGCCTACGGGTACTGGCTCAAGGAGAAGGGCTGGCACACGCCGCGCTGGATGAAGGTCATGCGCATCGACAACGCGATGGCGTACGTGATCTCCGGCGTCTTCGTGATCTCCATGCTGATCGTGGGGGCGGAGCTGCTGTACTCCTCCGGCATCACCGTCGCCGACGGCGAGGGAGGGCTGGTCGACCTCGCCGACGTGCTCGCCGAGCGGTACGGGGCGTTCATGGCGCCGCTGTTCCTGATCGGCTTCTGGGCGTCCTCGTTCTCGTCGGTGCTGGGGGTGTGGAACGGCGTCTCGCTGATGTTCGCGGACTTCGTCGCGACCGCCCGGGGCCTGGCCGAGGACGACCCCCGCCGCAAGTCCGGCGGCACGTACTACAAGGCGTACATCCTGTGGCTCACGTTCCCGCCGATGCTGCTGCTCCTGCTCGACAAGCCCATCGCGCTCGTCGTCGCGTACGGCGCGCTCGGCTCGCTGTTCATGCCGTTCCTGGCGATCACGCTGCTCATCCTCATGAACTCCTCGCGGGTGCCGCAGCGGTGGCGCAACAAGCCGGTCACGAACGTGATCCTGGCGCTGGTGGCGCTGATGTTCGTCGTGCTGGGCGTGCAGCAGCTCGTCGAGGCGCTCGCCCCGGTCTTCGGCTGATCGTCGGTCGGAGCCTGTCGAGACCGCGCCGGGGTTTCGACAGGCTCAACCGCCGGAGGGGCGGCCGCTCCTGTGCTTCTTCAGCAGCGCCAGGGCCCACGACGCGACGAAGATCGCGGCGAGCAGCAGCGTCGTGAGCTCGTGGCGCCGGTCATGGGGCTCGAACAGGGCCGGGAGGGACACGACGAGCCCGGCTCCGCTCAGGGCCAGCACCACGATGATCGGCACCCCGGGCACCCGCGTCACGAACTCCCTGACGAACTGCATGGTGTACCTCTCAGGTCGGCCGCTGATCCGCCGCGGCGCGGGCGCGGCGCCGGAACGACGACGGCGTCTCGCCCGTGAGCCGCGCGAACGTGCGCGTGAACGACGGCTGGTCGTAGAAGCCGGCGGCCGCCGCGACCTCGGCCAGCGGGGTCGCGGTGGACGTCAGCAGGTGCGCCGCCCGGTCCACGCGGGTGCGCAGCACGAGCTGGCGCGGGGAGAGGCCGAAGACCTTGCGCACCCGGCGGTCCAGGACGGCGGGCGTGCTGCCCGACAGGCGCGCCAGGTCGGCCACCGACAGCGGGCCGCCCGGGGAGGCGTCGAGGTGCCGCTCGACGGCGGCCACCAGGCGGGCCATGGCGTCCATCGTCGCGTCGTCGGCGTCGCCCGAGCGCAGGTCCTGGGACACGGAGACCAGGCCGACGACGCGACCGTCGGCGTCGCGCACGGGCAGCTTCGCCGTGAGGAACCAGCCCGGCGTGCCCCCCACGCGGCGGATGAGCTCCAGCTCGTTGCGCAGCGGCCGGCCCGTGCGGAGCACCTCGGCGTCCTGCGCCTCGTAGCGCTCCGCCAGCTCCGGCACGAAGAGGTCGACGGCGCGGCGGCCCAGCACCTGGCGGCGCGAGCGCTCGTTGGTGCGGCGCACGAACACCTGGTTGACGGCGAGGTACCGGCCGTCGGCGTCCTTCGCGCAGAACATGACGTCGGAGAGCTCGTCCATGAGGTCCACCATCACGGGGGACAGGGCGGCCATGAGGGCGGCCGTGCCGGGCACGGCCGGGGGCGGCTCGGCGCGGTCGGCAGCGGCGTCGCCCGGGGTGCGCCCCGGGGTGTCGGCCGAGGTGCCG
This sequence comes from Isoptericola sp. NPDC019693, assembly GCF_044389085.1. Taxonomy (NCBI): domain Bacteria; kingdom Bacillati; phylum Actinomycetota; class Actinomycetes; order Micrococcales; family Promicromonosporaceae; genus Isoptericola; species Isoptericola sp. NPDC019693. The sequence goes on from NZ_JBIRXP010000002.1 coordinate 668,135, forward strand.
GTGGTGTTGTCGGAATCTGCGCCCATCGCGCGCCCGATCGTACAAGACGGGCCCCGGCGCGAGGGCGCACCCTGGGGGGATGAGTACCTCCGTTCCGGCGCGCGGCGGCGCCACCCCTCCCGCCGCGCTCAGCGCCGACACCGTCGCAGGCCAGCAGGGCGCCGAAGCCCTCGTCGAGGACGCCGTCGCCCTCGCCCATCACTGGATCGCGGTCGCCTCCGGCGCCACCCCGCAGGGCGGTGGGTCGACCACCCGCGCCGACCGCCGGACGCGCGCCACGGCCGAGCGGCTCGGCTCGCTCGTCTCCGACCCGGCCGGGCTCGAGCTCGCCGTCGGGTTCGTCGACGACGTCGCCCGCCCGCACGACGTGGGCGTCGCCGCCACCGCGCTCGCGCGCCTGGGCCGGGACGCGGGCTCCGCCACCTTCCTGGGCCCCGTCGACCGCACCCTGTTCAAGGTGGGCGCCGTCGTCGCCCCCGTGCTGCCGTCCGTCGTCGTCCCCGCCGCGCGGGTGCGGCTGCGCCAGCTCGTCGGCCACCTCGTGGCCGACGCCGGCAAGGGACTCACCCAGCACCTCGCCCGCACCCGGGCCGAGGGCTACACCCTCAACGTCAACCTGCTCGGCGAGGCGGTGCTCGGCGACGACGAGGCCGCCGCCCGCCTGCAGCGCACCATCGACCTGGTGCGCCGGCCCGACGTCGACTACGTGTCGGTCAAGGTGTCGTCCGTCGCGGCGCAGCTCGTCACCTGGGACCTGGACGGCTCGCGCGAGCGCGTCGTCGAGCACCTGCTGCCCCTGTACCGGGCCGCGCGCGACCACGGCGTCTTCCTCAACCTCGACATGGAGGAGTACAAGGACCTCGCGCTGACCACCGCGGTGTTCACGCAGGTGCTCGACCGCGAGGAGTTCCGCGACCTCGAGGCCGGCATCGTGCTCCAGGCCTACCTCCCCGACGCGATGGGCGCCCTCGACGAGCTCACCGAGTTCGCCCAGAAGCGGGTGGCCGCCGGCGGCGCGCGCATCAAGGTGCGCCTGGTCAAGGGCGCGAACCTGGCGATGGAGCACGTCGAGGCCGAGCTGCACGACTGGGCGCAGGCGCCGTACCCCACCAAGCCGGACGTGGACGCCAACTACGTGCGCATCCTCGACCACCACCTGCACGCCGACCGCACCGCCGCCGTGCGCCTCGGCGTCGCGTCGCACAACCTCTTCCACGTGGCGCTCGCGGTGCTGCTCGCCCGCGCCCGCGGCGTCACGGAGGGGCTCGACATCGAGATGCTCCAGGGCATGGCTCCCATCGAGGCGCGGCTCGTGCGCGACGAGGTGGCCAAGGACGGCGGCCACGTCGTCCTGTACACGCCGGTCGTGCGCGACGAGGACTTCGACGTCGCCATCTCCTACCTGGTGCGCCGCCTCGAGGAGAACGCCGCCGAGCAGAACTTCCTGCACGCCGCCTTCGCGCCCGCGTCCGGCTCCGCCGGCGTCCGGGCGACGCCGATGGAGCGCCAGGAGCTCGCGTTCCGGGCGTCGGTGACGCACGGCGTGCACTACGAGGCCGTGGACGTCGCGCCGCGCCGCCGGGACCGGTTCGCCGGCGGGGCCACCGCGCCCACGGCCACCGGCTGCCCGTCCGCGGAGCCGTTCCGCAACGCCGTCGACACGGACCCCGCCGTGGCCGCCCACCGCGCCTGGGCGCGCGCCGTCGTCGGGCCGGACTCGGGCTACGTCCCGGTCCAGGCGCCCGAGGTCACCAGCACCCCCCAGATCGACGAGGCCGTCGCGCGCGCCGTCGCCGCCCAGCAGGCCTGGGCCGCCGTCGCGCCGACGGACCGCGCACGCGTGCTGCGTGCCGCCGCCACCGAGCTCGAGGCGCGCCGCACCGACCTCGTCGCCGCGATGGTGCACGAGCCGGGCAAGACCGTCGCCGAGGCCGACCCGGAGGTCAGCGAGGCGATCGACTTCGCCAACTACTACGCGGCGATGGCCGAGGCCCTGGAGCAGGTGGACGGCGCCACGTTCACCCCCGCCGGCGTCACCCTCGTCACCCCGCCGTGGAACTTCCCCGTCGCCATCCCCACGGGCGGCGCCCTCGCGGCGCTCGCGGCCGGGTCCGCCGTGCTCGCCAAGCCGGCCCCGACCACGCCCCGGTGCTACGAGCTGGCGATCGAGGCCGTGCACGCGGCGCTCGACGAGGTCGGGCCCGAGATCGGCCTCGACCCGGGCACGGCGCGCGACGTCGTGCAGTTCCTGCGGGTGCCCGACGGCGACCTCGGCCGGCACCTCGTCACGCACCCCGACGTCGCCCGCGTGATCCTCACCGGCTCCATCGAGACGGCCGAGCTGTTCGCCTCCTGGCGGCCGGAGCGGCCCGTGCTCGCGGAGACGTCGGGCAAGAACGCGCTGGTCGTGACGCCGTCGGCGGACCTCGACCTCGCGGTCTCCGACCTCGTCAAGAGCGCCTTCGGCCACGCCGGGCAGAAGTGCTCCGCCGCCTCGCTGGTCATCCTCGTGGGCTCCGTCGGCGACCCGACCACCGAGACCGGCAAGCGGTTCCGCCGGCAGCTCGTCGACGCCGTCCAGTCGCTCGCCGTGGGATCGCCCACCGAGCTGTCCACCGTCATGGGGCCGCTCACCGAGCCCGCCCAGGGCAAGCTGCTGCGCGCGCTCACCACCCTCGAGCCCGGCGAGTCGTGGCTGGTGCGGCCGCGCCGCCTGGACGACGCGGCCGCGGCGGCCGGGATCGAGGCCGACCGGCTCTGGTCGCCGGGCCTGCGCGCCGGCGTCGCGCCCGGGTCGTTCTTCCACCTCACCGAGGTGTTCGGCCCGGTGCTCGGCATCATGACCGCGAAGGACCTCGACGAGGCGATCCGCCTGCAGAACCAGGTGGACTTCGGCCTCACCGCGGGCATCCACTCGCTCGACGACGACGAGATCGCGACCTGGCTCGACCGGGTCGAGGCGGGCAACGTGTACGTCAACCGGCACATCACGGGCGCCATCGTGCAGCGGCAGTCGTTCGGCGGCTGGAAGGCCTCGGCGGTGGGCCCGGGCGCCAAGGCCGGCGGACCCAACTACGTGGCCGAGCTCGGCGCGTGGGCCGACGCGCCCGGCGTGCCGTCGCGCACCGCCGACCCCGAGGGCTGGCTCGCCGCGGCGCAGGCGTCGGACGAGGCCGCCTGGGCCACGGAGATCGGCGTCGGGCACGACAAGTCGGGCCTGAGCGTGGAGGAGAACACCTTCCGCTACCGGCCGATCGACCGCCTCACCGTGCGCGTCGGCGACGGCGCCCTGCCGATCGAGGTGCGGCGCGTGCTCGCCGCCGCGAAGCGCGCGGGCGTGCCGGCCGTCGTCGTGCCGGACACCGACTCCGGCTGGGGCGTGCCCCACGAGGCCCCGGTGTCCCACGAGGACTTCGCCGCCGCCGTGGCAGCGGGCCGCGTCGCCGGCCGCGTCCGCGTGATCGGTCGCGCGCCCGGCCTGCGCGAGGCGGCCGCGACCCGCCTGGGCACCGTCACGGTGCTCGACGCGCCGGTGGTCGCCAGCGGCCGCCGCGAGCTGCTCGCCGTCGTGCGCGAGCAGGCCGTCAGCCGCACTCGTCACCGCTACGGGCACGTGCACGCCTGATCGCGAGCTGAAGAACCCTCTTCCGCGAGAGAGAGATACTCCATCTCGCGGAAGAGGGTTCTCTCTTCGCGCGGGTGCCCTCTCCATCCCGGCGTGGCACGATCGCGCCCATGACGGTGGCGTTCGTGCTCGGCGGCGGCGGCGTGCGCGGCGCCGTCCAGGTCGGCATGCTGCAGGCGCTGTTCGAGGCGGGCCTGGCTCCGGACCTCGTGGTCGGCACGTCGATCGGCGCGATCAACGGCGCCGCCGTCGCCGCGGACCCGAGCGTCGCCGTCGTCGACCGGCTCGGCGAGGCGTGGGCGTCGCCCACGGCGGACGAGGTCTACGGGGAGCCCTGGTACCGGCAGCTCACGCGGCTCGCCCGGTCACGCACGCACCTCTACGACCCGGCCGCGCTGCGACGGCTCATCGCCGGCACGCTGGGGGAGCGCACCAGCTTCGAGGACCTGCGGGTGCCGCTCGTGGTGGTCGCGGCCAGCATCGAGCGCGCGGCCGAGCGCTGGTTCGACTCCGGGCCCCTCGTCGACGCCGTGCTGGCCTCGGCGAGCGTGCCCGGGGCGCTGCCGCCCACCGAGATCGACGGCGAGCACTTCGTCGACGGCGGCATGGTGAACTCCATCCCCCTCGGTGAGGCCGTGCGGCGCGGCGCGACCACGGTGTACGTGCTGCAGGTGGGCCGCGTCGAGGAGCCGCTGACCGTGCCGTCGAAGCCGTCCGACGTCGCCCGCGTGAGCTTCGAGATCGCGCGGCGGCACCGGTACTTCCGGGAGTTGGAAGAGGCCCGCCGGGTCGCGACCGTGCACGTGCTGCCCACCGGCGGCGCGCTGCCGGGGGACGAGAAGATCGGCGCGTTCCGGCGCATGGACGCCACCGCGGCGCGGATCGCGCGGTCGTACGCCGCCGGGCGGGACTACCTCGCGGCCGCGCCGCCGCCCGGGCCGGCACCGGCGGTGCCGCCGGACGCCGCGGGACGGTCGTGATCGCGCCCCCGCCCCGCTGGGTGCGCCGGATCGTGCTGGCGCCGCTCGTGGTGCTGCTCGCGGTGCTGCTGGTGCCGACGTCGATCATGCTCGCCCTGGTCGTCGGCGCCGCGCTCACCTGGCTGCTCCCCGGCAGGCTGCGGGTGCTCCGCCTGCTGTGGATGCTGTCGTTCTACGTGCTGTGGGACGCGGCGGCCGTGGTGGTGCTGTTCGCGCTCTGGGTGGCGTCGGGGTTCGGCCTGGCGATGCACCGGCCCGGCATGCAGCGCGCGCACGTCGCCGTCGCGCGCGCCGCGCTGGCCGTGCTGTTCTGGCAGGTCCGCTGGACGCTGCGGCTGCGCATCGTCGTCGAGGCCCCGACCGGCGCGAGCCTGCCCGACGTGCCCCTCCTCGTGCTGAGCCGGCACGCCGGCCCGGGCGACTCCTTCATCCTCGTCGACACCCTGCTGGGGCGTGGACGCCGCGCGCCCGCCGTCGTCCTCAAGGACACGCTGCAGTGGGACCCGGCGATCGACGTCCTGCTGAACCGCCTGCCGGCCGCCTTCGTCACGCCGGCGTCGCGGCGCGCACCGGGCCGGCCCGGGGCCGCCGCGACGATCGCCCGGATCGCCGCCGGGCTGGGGACCGACGGCGCGCTGGTGCTCTTCCCCGAGGGCGGCAACGTCACCCCCCAGCGGCGGGCCCGGCGGATCGCGGAGCTCCGGGAGCGCGGCAAGGACGCCCTCGCGGACCGGGCCGAGCGCATGCCGCACGTCATGGTGCCGCACGCGGGCGGCTTCCTGGCCGCGCTCGACGCCATCGCGCCCGACGCGGCCGTCCTGGTGGTGGCCCACAGCGGGCTCGAACGGCTCGTCACCGCCCGCGACATCTGGCGCGAGCTGCCCATGGACAAGGAGATCGTGCTGGGCGGCAGGCTTACCCGCGCGGCCGACCTGCCCCGGGACGGGGAGGGCCGCGAGCTGTGGCTGTTCGAGCAGTGGGAGCGCGTGGACGCGTGGATCTCGGAGCGGGACGTCGACCGCCCCGTCGTGCGGGCACGCCGTGACCGCTCCCGCTGAACGACCCGTTCAGTGATGTCGTACCGTCGTGTAGGGTCTCCCGGCCGCCGAGACCCGGTGGTACAGACCACTGCAGTGAGGAGCCCAACGATGCAGCTCATGCGGAGACGCTCGATCGAAGCCACGATCGCGGCGTCGGACGAGCCACAGCGACAGCTCAAGCGCACCCTCGGGGCCTGGGACCTCGTCGTCCTCGGGATCTCCGTGGTGATCGGCGCCGGCATCTTCTCGAAGGCCGCGCAGGTGTCGGCCACGCAGACCGGCCCGTCGGTCGTCATCTCGTTCGTGATCGCCGGGACCGTGTGCGCCCTGGCGGCCCTGTGCTACGCCGAGTTCGCGTCGTACATGCCCGTGGCGGGCTCCGCGTACACGTTCTCGTACGCGTCGATGGGCGAGCTGCTCGCCTGGATCATCGGCTGGGACCTCATCCTGGAGATGTTCTTCGCCGCGTCGGTCGTCGCGAAGGCGTGGGGCCTGTACTTCGACAACTTCCTCAACGTCTTCGGGCTGGGCGGGGTGGACTCCGAAGGGGTCGCGTCCGGCATCCACAACACCGTGCACCTCGGGGGCGTCTCCTTCGACTGGGGCACCGCCGTCCTCATCGTCGTGCTCGCCACCCTCCTCGCCGTCGGCACCAAGCTCTCGACGCGCGTCACCGGCGTGCTCACGGCCATCAAGGTCGCGATCGTGCTGCTCATCATCGTGGTCGGCTTCGCGTTCTTCAGCGCGTCCAACCTCAGCCCGTTCGTGCCGAGCCCGGAGTCGTTCGGCGAGTCCACGACGCACGGCACCACGATGACGCAGACCCTCTTCTCCTGGTTGGCCGGCGCCGAGCTCTCCGTGGGCGGCGTGATGGGCATCCTCGCCGGCGCGGGCACCGTGTTCTTCGCCTTCATCGGGTTCGACGTCGTCGCCACCGCGGCGGAGGAGACCAAGAACCCGCGGCGGAACGTCCCGCGCGGCATCCTCGGCGGCCTCGCGATCTGCACCGGCCTCTACATCGCCGTCTCGATCGCCCTGTCCGGGATGGCCACCCCGCAGCAGCTGCGCGACGCCACGCCCGACGGCGGCGCGTCGGCGACCATCATCACCGCGTTCCAGCTGCAGCCGAACGCCCCGACCTGGGCCACCCAGGTCATCACGGTGGGCATCCTCGTGGGCCTCACGACCGTGGTCATGGTGCTCATGCTCGGCCTCACCCGCATCGTCTTCGCGATGAGCCGCGACGGCCTGCTGCCCCGCGGCATGTCGAAGACGTCGGAGAAGCGCGGCACCCCGGTGACGATCCAGATCGGCTCCGCCGTCCTGCTGGTGATCGTCACCTGCTTCTTCTCCGTCGACGTGCTCGGCAACATGGTGAACATCGGCACCCTGTCGGCGTTCGTCCTGGTGAGCTTCGGCATCCCGATCCTGCGCCGGCGCCAGCTCAAGGCCGGCGGCGGCGAGGCGCACGCCGACCACTTCCGCGTGCCCTGGTCGCCGGTGCTGCCGATCATCTCGGGCGTGCTGTGCCTGTGGCTGATGCTGCAGCTGGACGTCGAGACGTGGCTGCGGTTCCTCGTGTGGCTCGCGCTCGGTTTCGCGATCTACTTCCTGTACGGCTACCGCAACTCGCAGCTGGGCAAGAACCCGTCGCAGCTCGCCGCCGACTACCGCGAGGCCATGCAGACGGCCGTCGGCGTGGACGACGACACCCCGCGGCGCGGCTGACCGCTCGCGCCCGGCACGCCACGGTGGCCCGTCAGAGCACTCTGACGGGCCACCGTCGTGCGTCCCGGGCCGGGGCCTCCGGTCAGCCGGCGAGCGCCTCCAGCACCTTCGCGACGCGACGGTCGCGCGTCTCCTGCGTCCTGGCGCCGTCCACGCTCAGCGCGTGCGCCTTCTGCCGGCTCGGGGACAGCCGCTCCCAGGCCGCGGCGGCCACCGGGTCGGCGGCGAGGGCGGTCGCGAGGGCGGCCGGCGTCTCGACGGTGCGGGGAGCGTCGTCGAGCTCCAGGCGCACGCCGACCTCGTCGCCGGCGCCACGGCCGGTGGCCGCACGGGTCTCCGCGTTGAACGAGACCAGGAAGCGGCCGCCCATCGACGAGACGGTGGTGCGGTAGGTGTAGCCGCCGTCGACCGTCACGACGACGGGCACGCGCCTGCCGCGCCCGAACGCCGCGACGACGTCGTCGGGCACGGGGAGCCCGACGTTGTTGCCGCCGGTCGCGAGCAGGGTGGTGGTGAACGTCTGGACCGTGGGGGTGTCGCTCATTGCCGCCTCCGTCCGGTGCGGTCCGGCCGCTGCGGCCGGGCTCCCGTGCACGGTATCGACGGCTACGCCGATTCGCCCTCGATGAGCCGCGGCACGAAGATCTGCGGCTCGGCGGGCACGTCGGACCCACCGAGGACGTCGAGGAGCGTCGCGGTCGCGGCCGTGACCATCTCGACCACGGGCTGCAGCACCGTCGTCAGGCGCGGCGTCGTCCGCTCCGCGCCGAGGGCGTCGAAGCCGACCAGCGCGACGTCGTCGGGCACCCTCCGGCCCGACTCGCGCAGCACCTGCAGCGCTCCCGTGGCCATGAGGTCCGACGCCGCGAAGACGCCGTCCACGTCGGGGTGCTCCGCCAGGATCCGCTCCATCGCCGACGCTCCGCCGGCCACCGTGAAGTCGCCGTTCGCCACCGCGACGGCCGGCAGGCCGGCGTCCTCGAGGGTGTGCTGCCAGGCGTCGTGCCGGTCGACCGCCGCGGTCATGTCCAGCGGGCCGGTGATCGTGGCGATGCGGGTGCAGCCGCGGTTCACGAGGCGCTGCGTGGCGGTGCGGCCGCCCGAGGCGTTGTCCACGTCGACGAAGTGCAGCGACTCGGTGTCGAACGGCCGCCCCACGAACACCGAGGGCAGGTGCGAGCGCATCAGCTCGGACTCGAGCTGGTCCTCCTTGTGGTGCGACGCCACGATGACGCCGTCCACGTGCCCCGACCGCAGGTACCGGGCGATGTGGCCCGGCGGCTCGCCCGGGCGCGCGAGCAGCAGCACGAGCTGCAGCTCCGTGCCGGTCAGCCCCTCGCTGACGCCGCGCAGCACCCCCGCGAGGAACGGGTCGGTGAGGATGCGCGCGTCGGGCTCGGGCACCACGAGGGCGATCGAGTCGGTGCGCCGGGTGACCAGCGAGCGGGCCGCCCGGTTCGGGGCGTACCCGAGCCGGGCGACGGCGTCGTCGACGGCGGTCTGCGCCTCGGGCGAGACCCGGTCGCCACCGTTGATGGCGCGCGAAGCCGTGGACCGCGAGACCCCCGCGGCCCGGGCGACGTCGTCCAGCGTCGGGCTGGCATGCTCGATGACCACCTGCGGGAGACTACTCTGCGTCCGCGCCGTCGCGTGCCGGCACGACGCCGGTGCGCGCGACCTCGGCGTACCAGCGCCCGGAGGACTTCACGGTGCGCTCCTGCGTGTCGTAGTCGACGTGCACGAGGCCGAAGCGCTTGGTGTAGCCGAGGGCCCACTCGAAGTTGTCGAGCAGCGACCAGGCGAAGTAGCCGCGCACGTCCGCGCCGGCGTCGATCGCGTCCCGGACGGCGCGCAGGTGCGCGTCGACGAAGGCGAGACGGTCGGGGTCGTCGACGCTCCCGTCGGCCTGCACCACGTCGGGGTACGCGGCGCCGTTCTCCGTGACGTACAGCGAGGTGCCGCGCGGGCCGGTGTAGTCGTCCTGCAGCCGGGTCAGCAGGCGGGTGAGGCCCTCCGGCTGCACCTCCCAGCCCATGTCCGTGAGGGGCAGGCCCCGGCTGTGGTGGTGGATGCCGTCGGGCACCGGGTTGGGGGAGCGGGTCTCCCACACCGCGGCATCGACGCGCTCGCCGCCCGGGTCGGCCGTGCCCGCCGGGCTCTCGCCGGCGGCGCCCTGCGGCCGGGCCGAGACCGCGCCGCCGTTGTAGTAGTTGACGCCGAGCACGTCGATCGGCGTGGAGATCACCTCGAGGTCGCCGTCGTGCACGACGTCGGCGAAGCCGAGGTGCGCGACGTCGTCGAGCAGGTCCTGCGGGTAGGTGCCGCGCAGGATCGGGTCGAGGAAGATGCGGTTGAACATGCCGTCGTCGCGGCGCGCGACGTCGACGTCCGCCGGGTCGGTGGGGTCGACCGGGTCGGAGACGGTGAAGTTGAGGGTGAGGCCGAGCACCGCCTCCGGGTCGCGCTCGCGCAGCGCCTGCACGGCGCGGCCGTGGGCGAGCATGAGGTGGTGGGCCGCGGCGAGACCGTCCGCCGGGGACTTGCGCCCGGGCGCGTGCGCGCCGGCCGTGTAGCCGAGGAACGCGGAGCACCACGGCTCGTTGAGCGTCGTCCAGACCTTCACCCGGTCGCCGAGCGCCTCGTGCATCGTCACCGCGTAGTCGACGAAGCGGGAGGCGGTGTCCCGGTTCGGCCAGCCGCCCAGGTCCTCCAGCGCCTGGGGCAGGTCCCAGTGGTAGAGCGTCAGCCAGGGCAGGATGTCGGCGCCGAGCAGCTCGTCGACCAGCCGGGAGTAGAAGTCCAGGCCCTCCTGGTTGACCGTCTTCCCGTCGGGGACCACCCGGGCCCACGACGTCGAGAACCGGTACGCGTCGAGGTTCATCTGCCGCATGAGCGCGACGTCCTCGCGGTAGCGGTGGTAGTGGTCGTCGGCGACCGACCCGTCGTCACCGTTCACGACGGCGCCCGGGATGCGGCAGAACGTGTCCCAGACGGAGTCCTCGCGGCCACCCTCGGTGGACGCGCCCTCGATCTGGAAGGCGGCCGTGGCCGTGCCCCACAGGAAGCCGTCGGGGAACGTGACCGCCCCCGTGGCGTGCGGGGAGCTCGGGAGCGGGGTGCTGGGCGCGAACGGCACGGCGACGCCGGGGGCCGCCCGGCGCGCGCCGGGGGTGGGGAGGGTCATGAATTCGGATCTTTCCATCGGTGGTGGGCCCCCGCAGCCGCACGGCGGCGCGGCTGCGGGGGCGTGACGTCGAACCGGGGCGACGGAGGGGCTCAGCCCTTCACGGCGCCGGCCATGATGCCCGCGACGAGCTGCTTGCCGACGAAGGCGAAGATCACCAGCAGCGGCAGCGTCACGAGGAAGATGCCCGCCATGACGAGCGAGTAGTCCACGAAGAAGTTGGCCTGCAGGGACTGCACGACGAGCGGCAGCGTCGGGTTCTCGCTGTTCAGCACGATGGACGGCCAGAAGAAGTTCGTCCACTGCTGCACGAACGTGAACAGGCCCAGCATCGCGGCGGCCGGGCGGGCGGCCGGCAGGGCCACCGACCAGAACGTCCGGATCATCGACGCGCCGTCCACGCGGGCCGCCTCGATGAGCTCGTAGGGCAGCGCCTCGGACAGGTACTGGGTCATCCAGAAGACGCCGAACGCGGTGACGAGCGCCGGCACGATGACGGCCTGGAGCTTGCCGATCCAGCCCAGGTCCGTCATGAGGATGTACATCGGGATGACGCCGAGCTGCGTCGGCACCGCCATCGTCGCGATGACGAAGACCAGCAGCGGGCCGCGGCCCCGGAACCGCAGCTTGGCGAACGAGTAGCCGGCGAGCGTGGAGAACAGCACCACGGACAGCGAGGTCAGCACCGAGACGATCAGAGAGTTCGTCAGCGCCTTCCAGAAGTTGATCCTGGTGGACTCGATCACGGCGGAGAACTGCTGGAAGAGGCTTGAGTCCGGCAGCCACTGCGGCACCGCGTTCTTCGCGATCGTCACCGGGTCGGAGGACCCGAGGAGCAGCGTGAAGTACAGCGGGAAGATCGAGATCAGCAGCGTGATCCCGAGCAGCACGTAGGTGACACGGCCGGGCCTGCGCTGGGCCGTCCGGGCGGCTCGCGAGCTCCCGTTGCGGCGCTTGGCGGCCGCGCGGGCCGCGCCCGGGCCGGCGGTCTGGGCGGTGACGGCGACGGAGCTCATCGGCGGTCCTCCCGGTCGGTGGTCGAGGTGGTCGGGGGGAACGTGGGCGGCGGCCCGGCGGCCGGGCCCCGGCCCTCGGGGGCGGCCGACGCGGGAGCCTGCGCGGCACGGGCCTCCGCCAGGAGGCGACGAGTCTGCCGTCGGCTCACCTTGGCCTGCTTCGGGCCGGAGGTCGCGATCCGCTGCGTGATGAGGAAGTTGATCATGCCGATGAGGACGATCAGCAGGAAGAGGAGCAGGGCGACGGCGGACGCCCGGCCGAGGTTCTTCTGGTTGCCCCATGCGACGTCGTACAGGTAGACGACCGTGGTCATCCAGTCCTGGTCAGGCCCGCCGAGGCCCTTCGGGTCGTACATGCGGACCTCGTCGAAGATCTGCAGGCCACCGATCGTGGAGGTGATGACCACGAAGATGATGGTGGCGCGGATCTGCGGCACGGTGATGGAGAAGAACTGCCGTGCACGCCCGGCGCCGTCGATGACCGCGGCCTCGTAGAGCTCGCGCGGCACGGCCTGCATGGCGGCGAGGAAGATCAGCGCGTTGTAGCCGGTCCAGCGGAAGTTCACCATGCTGGCGATCGCGACGTGGCTGGCGACGCGGTCGGTGTGCCAGCCGATGGGATCGATGCCGACGAGCCCGAGCAGCTCGTTGATGAGGCCGTAGTCGTCGGCGAACAGCCGGCCGAAGATCATCGAGACCGCGACGGGCGCAACGACGTAGGGGATCAGCACGCCCATCCGCCAGAAGGTGGCGGCGCGCAGGTTCTGGTCGAGCAGCGCCGCGATGGTGATCGCGAGGATCACCTGCGGGATGCTCGAGAAGACGAAGATCGAGAACGTGTTGACCAGGGACTTCCAGAACAGGGGCTGCGCCAGCACGGCGGAGTAGTTCTCGAACCCCGTGAAGTCGCCCTGGCCGCCGAGCAGGTTCCACTCGTGCAGGGACACGAACGCCGTGTACCCCAGCGGGAACAGGCCGGTGAGCGCGAAGAGCAGGAAGAACGGCGAGATGTAGAGGTACGGGGAGACCTTCACGTCCCAGCGGCCGAGGCGCTGGGAGAACCCGACACGTCGGGGAGGGCGTGGCCCGGCCGCACCGCGTCGGTGGGTGGGCTGGGTGGGGGAGAGGACGGCCATCTGCTGCTTCCTGTGCTCGCCGGTCCGCCGCCCGCCGGTCGGGCCCGCCGAGATCCTGTCTCGGCGGGCCCGACCGGCGGTACGGCGGGGGTCAGGGACTGGTCAGAGGGTCAGAGACCGAGCGAGGCGTACTCGTCGAGGGCGCCCTGCCAGCTCTTCTCCGGGTCGTCACCGTTGAGGTCCACGCGGTTCAGCGCGTTCTGCACGGCCGTGTGGATCGCGAAGTAGTTCTTGCCCTTGAACGGCGCACCCTCGATCGCCTGGGCGCGGGCCGAGAAGATCGGGCCGACCGGGGCGTCGTTGAAGAAGTCGTTCGTCGAGTTCTGCACCGCGTCGGACGCCTGGGCGTCGAGCTGCGACGGGAACGTGTTGGCGTTCTCGTACGCCTGCGTCTGGACCTCCGGCGAGGTCAGCCACGCTGCGAGCTCCTTGGCCGCCGCCGCGTTGTCGCCCGAGGAGGGCACCGTGAGGAACGAGCCGCCCCAGTTACCGCCACCGCCGGGGAAGACGTCCGCGACGTCCCAGCCCTCGACGCCGCCGGCGTTCTGCTCGATGGACGCGGTCATCCACGGCGGGCAGAGCATGGTGGCCCAGGCGTTGTTCTGGAAGCCGGCGGTCCAGTCGTCGCCCCACTGCTCGAGGCCGGCGGACAGCTCGTCGTCGACCGAGGCGGCGAGGACCTGGTCGTACAGGTCCTTGATCTCCTGGTTGGTCGCCAGGTCCTTGGGCTCACCGGTCGCGGGGTCCTCGTAGGCGCCCTCGAGCTGGTTCACCATGCCCTGGTAGGTCGGCACGGCGCCGTCGAACCAGGCCGAGTCCGACTTGGCGACGAACTTCTTGCCGAGGTCGAAGTAGTCCTGCCACGTCGCGTCGTCGCCACCGAGGGCCTCGGCGACCTTCTCGCGGTCGGTCGGCAGGCCGGCCTTCTCGAAGAGGTCGGCGCGGTAGCAGATGGCCTCCGGGCCGATGTCGGTGCCGTAGCCGATGAGCTTGCCGTCGGGCGTGGTGGCCTGCTGGACCTTCCAGTCCACCCAGCGGCCGTCGAGGGCCGGGTCGCCCAGGTCCTCGAACAGGTCGGGGTACTGCATGAGCTCGGGCAGCCAGTCGACCTCGATGCCCTCGATGTCGGCGAGGCCCTCGCCGCCGGCGGCGAGCTTGGTCGTGAGGTTGTTGCGCGCGTCCTCGGACGTCGCGGCGGTGACCTGCTTCACCGTGACGTTCGGGTGCTCCTCGGTGTAGGAGGCGAGGAGCTCGTCGGTGTAGCCGAACTGGTTGAAGGTGGCGACGGTGAGGGTGATCTTCTCGTCACCGGAGGCGGTGTCGTCGCCGCCCTCGTCCGAACCGCCGCAGGCGGTCAGGGCGAGAGCGAGGGTCGCGACGCCGGCGGTCGCCGCAGCGACGCGGCGGTTTCGGCGGGTGGGTCGGGTGCTGCTGAGCACGGTGACTCCCTTGTCTGGGTCGGGCATACGAGATGGAAGATTGGTAGCGCTCCCACCTCCATGGTGGTAGCGCTCCCACAGCCAGGATGATGCTCGCCGTCCGCGATGAGGAAAGTCAAGCCCGCCGGGGGCGTCGATGCCGTTCTGTGACGCAAGGCTCCGCGTCGTCGCAGGTCAGAGCGGTGCGACGCGGGGGCGTGTCCGGATCGTTACCGGTCTTCACCCGCTGCGGGCGGTGCCGCGAGCCACTCCTGGCCGGCCGCGCCCTCGGCCTCGAGCGTCGACCGGACCGCCCGGGCGGCGGCCTCGGCCACCGCGGCGCCGAACAGCGGCACGGTGGCGCGTACCTCGCCGTCGTACACCTGGCGCGTGCCGCCGTCCGCCGTCGCCTCGAGGCGTACCGTCCCGGTGACCCGCACGGGGGCGCCTGCGATCTCGACGGCGATGGTCCCGGTGCGCAGGTCGCCGGAAGGTGCCTCCCACACCTCTGCCTGCCGCACCTCCAGCTGGTCGCCGACGAACGGCCGCGCCTGCGCGGGGATGAGGTCGGTCGGCAGGGTGCGCCGCACGGCGATGGTGAAGCCCTCGGACGGGCTGCCGGTCACCTCCGCCTGCTCGACGCGGCCGCCCGGGCCGCGCAGGGCCCGCCAGCGGATGAACGACTCGTCGGCGAGCATCGCGACGACGGCGTCCGCGTCCGCCGCGTACGTCAGCTCCACGGTCAGGTGCACGAGGTCACCCTACCGACGCAGGAGCGGCGCCGGGGCGCCCGTAGGCTGGTGGGCGTGTCCGCCATGAGTGACCTCATCGCCCAGAACGCCGACCTCTCCGAGTCGGACGCCGAGTGGCTGCACCTTCTCGTGGGCGACTGGCAGCTCGTGTCAGACCTCGCCTTCGCCGACCTGGTGCTGTGGCTCCCCACGTCCGACGACGGGTTCGTCGCCCTCGCCCAGTGCCGCCCGTCCACCGGGGCCACCGTGCACTACGACGACATCGTGGGGTCGTTCGCGCCCGACGGGCAGCGCCCGCAGCTCGCGGCCGCCATGACCGAGGTGCGCGCGCAGCGCTCCCGGGAGCCGCGGTGGTTCGGCGCCTACGCCGTCCGCGAGGAGGCGGTGCCGGTGGTGCACGAGGGCCGGGCGATCGCCGTCGTCGCGCGGCAGACCAACCTCGGCTCCGGGCGCACGCCCAGCCGGCTCGAGCTCAACTACGTGGAGTCGGCCGACGACATCCTCGCGATGATCGCGCGCGGCGAGTACCCCGCCACGAACGCCGCCACCGGTCCCCGCCGCGGCGCGCCGCGGGTCGGCGACGGGCTGATCCGGCTCAACTCCGAGGGCGAGGTGCTCTACGCCAGCCCGAACGCGCTGTCCTGCTTCCACCGGCTCGGGGTCATCGGGCCGCTCGTCGGGCAGTCGCTGGTCGAGGTGACCGCCGACATCGTGCAGCACCAGGACACGGTGGACGAGTCGCTGCCGCTGGTCGTCATGGGCCGTGCGCCGTGGCGCACCGACATCGAGGCCAAGGGGGTGGCGCTGTCGCTGCGGGCGCTGCCGCTCACGGACCACGGGCAGCGCATCGGCGCGGTGCTCCTGTGCCGCGACGTGTCCGAGCTGCGCCGTCGTGAGCGCGAGCTCATGACCAAGGACGCGACGATCCGCGAGATCCACCACCGGGTGAAGAACAACCTCGCCACCGTGGCCGCGCTGCTGCGGCTGCAGGCCCGCCGGATGGACGTGCCCGAGGCCCGGGCCGCGCTGGAGGAGGCGATGCGCCGGGTCGCGACCATCTCGATGGTGCACGAGTCGCTGTCGCAGACGCTCGACGAGCACGTCGAGCTCGACGACATGCTGAGCCGTGCCCTGCGCCTGGCGGCCGACGTCGCGTCGACGCGCACGCAGGTGCGCACCCGGCAGAGCGGGTCGTTCGGCATGGTGCCCGCGCAGGACGCCACGCCGCTCGCGCTGGTGCTGACCGAGCTGGTGACGAACGCCGTCGAGCACGGGTTCCCCGGCCGCGAGTCGGGCAACGTCGAGATCGACGTGCAGCGTGACGGCGCGTCGATGCGCGTGGTCGTCGCCGACGACGGCGTGGGGATGCCCGAGGGCATCGCCACGCTGGGGCGTGCGTCGCGCAGCGGGCTGGGCTCGCAGATCGTGCAGACGCTCGTGACGAATGAGCTGGGCGGCACCATCGACTGGGAGGCGCGCGAGGGCGGCGGCACCCAGGTGGTGCTGAAGCTGGAGCTGCGCGACGGTCAGTCGCCGCGGTAGGCACGCCGCGGCCGGAGGTCGCGTCGAGGGGCACGGTCCTCGGAGACAAAGAGGGGACGGACCGCACCAGGTGCGGTCCGTCCCCTCGTCGTCTCGGCCGGGTCGTCAGCCGGCGCGACGGGCGCGCGCGGTGCGGCGCTTGAGCGCGCGGCGCTCGTCCTCGCTCATGCCGCCCCAGACGCCGGCGTCCTGGCCGGACTCGATGGCCCACTTCAGGCACGTGTCCACGACGTCGCAGCGACGGCAGACGGCCTTGGCCTCCTCGATCTGCAGGAGCGCGGGGCCGGTGTTGCCGATGGGGAAGAAGAGCTCAGGGTCCTCGTCGAGGCAGGCGGCCTTGTGGCGCCAGTCCATGTCATCTCCTCGGTGCAGGGGGACCTGGTTCGTCAGAGGGCGCCTGCGGGCGCGCCAAACCGGGTCCGGTGGGTGGGGGGTTGATCTGCCGTCCAGCGTCACACCTCGTGAAGCGCCGCACAAGGGGTTACGTGAAAGTTTCTCCTGCATGAAGCGTGAGTGCTTCATCACACTGTTGTGAAACTGCAGGTCGCACGTATTCTGACGTGTCATGCGCGCTCCTGTCACCCCCTCGTCCGGCGCCGACGGCGTTCCGGAGGGCTCCCGCCCGCCGGGCCTCAAGGTCGTCGCGGTGGGAGTCGTGATCGAGGCCGTGCTCCTCGTGGGCGCCGCCGGGATGGTCGGGGTCGAGCTGGTCCGTGGCGCCTCCAACAGCGTAGCCGTGAGCGTCTTCCTCGTGCTCTTCTTCCTGGGGCTCGCCTGGCTGCTGGTCGGGTCGTGCCGCGCGCTGTGGGAGGGGCGTCACGGCGGCCGTGCGCCGATCGTGGTGTGGCAGATCATGCAGGGGCTCGTCGGCGTCAGCCTGCTGACCTCGGGGGTCGCCTGGGTGGTGCTCGCCGGCCTCGGGTTGCTCGTCGTCGCCGCGGGCGTCCTCGTCGCCGTCATGACGCGCCGCGTCGTCGAGGCGACGTCGGGCTGAGTCCGCGGCGCGCGGGGCGGCGTCGCCCGGCCGTGCCACCTGCACGGCCAGCACCTGCCCCGCCTGCACGAGCGCGCCACGGCCCGCACGCGGCGGTCCCGGGTCGGCGGCGTCCGCGAGCGGCACGCCCAGCAGGTCGTCGGCCCCGCGCTCACCCGGGTGCAGCACCACCCCCGTGCGCCGGGCCCGGAGCTCGCCCAGCGCGCCCCGCTGCGCCAGCACCGTCCCCGTCGTGCTGGACGACGCCACGAGCACGAGCTCGCCGCCCTCGGCCAGCTCCGCGATCCGCTCGGCCTCGAGCGGGTGCTGCTGGGCGAGGGTGTCCAGGTCGTCCACCACCAGCACCCGGCGACGCCGGCCGACGGCGGCGGTGCGCGCGGTGTCGACGCTGCCGGCAGTGCCGCCGTCAGTTCCCTCGATGCCGTCGGTGCCGTCCGTGCCCCGCGAGCCGGCCGTGGCCCCCGGGTCGCCCGTGGCCAGCCAGTCGTAGCCGTCCGCGCGATCGTCGACCGTGCGTCCTGGCGGGGCGGCCGGCCCGTGCGACGGCTTGTCCGGAGCCCCGTTGGGGAGCCCGTCCAGCAAGGCCGCCAGCCCGGTCGGCGTCGGCGCGGTCGCCGCGGTGTCGCCGGCGTCCCGGCGCAGCGCGGGGTCGCGGGAGACCACCCCGGCCAGCCGTCCCGCCCGCACCAGCCGCCGGACGACGACGCGCAACGTCGTGGTGCGGCCGCTGCCGCGCGGACCGGTGACCAGGGCGCCCTCGCCGACGTCGAGCGCGACCGGGACGGCGCCGTCGCCCCCGACCCCGAGCGGGACGAGCAGGGAGGCACCGTCGGAACGGTCGGCCGCGAGGTGCCGGGCCCGGAGCCCCGGTGCCGGCGCCAGGTCCGCCTCGTCGACGGTCACGGGCAGCGGTAGGACCCGCACCGGCCCGGAGCCCTCCCGCCCCGCCGCGCGGCCACCGGGCGTGGCGTCCGGGAGGGGAGGCTCGTCCGGCCGGAGGACCTGGCACAGGACCTGCTCGCGCGCGAGCCACGCGCCGCGTCCCGCGGGCCCGCCGCGGCCCGCCAGGTCGGACGGCGCGCCCAGGACGACGTCGCCGTGCGACTCGCTGCCGAGCAGCACCAGCCGTGGACCGACGCGCGCGGCCAGGCCCCCGAGCGTCGCGCCGTCGGACGCCAGCGCGAAGGCCACGCCGGGGGCCGCCAGCGCCCGCACCAGCGGGTCCCACGGGTCCGGCCCGCTGAGCGCGGCGCGCAGCTCGTCGACGCCGTCGACCACGACCAAGGTGGGCACCGGTACCCGGCCCGGCGACGGTGCCCGGGCGGCCAGCAGCCGCAGCAGGCGGGCCGCCCGCCGCGGCGCCGCCGGGCCGGCGAGCGTGCCGAGCCCGGGGTGGCGTTCGAGCGGGACGAACCGGGGCAGCGCGGCGTCCGGCGCCAGCACGTGCACGTGCCACCCCGCCTCCAGCGCCGCCCCCGCCAGCGTCAGCAGCGCCGTCGTGCGCCCGGAGCGGGCGCGGCCCACGACGCCCAGGTGCCCGGCGTCGGGGTCCCAGCGCACGAGGGTGCGGCGCTGGCGGTCGGGGTCGTCGCCGAGCGCGAGGGGAAGGCCCCCGGAGCCGGCGTCGTCGGCCTCGGGGGCGTCGCGCCGCCGGACCTGCTCGGGCAGCGGGGGCAGCCACGGCGCGGCTCCGGGGCGCAGACCGCGCACGGCGGCGGCGTCCACGCAGGCATCCACGACCGCGTCGACGGCGGGCGCGGACGCGGTCCCTCCCGGCTGGTGCTCGGACGGCTCGGAGGGCTGAGGCGGCTCGGACGGCTCGGGCACCGGCGCCGAGGCCGGAGGAGGCGTCCCCCAGGCGGGCGCACGACACACCCGGCCCTCGGCCGGCGTGGGGAGCCCCGCGGCGTGGGCGCACTGGAGCGCCACCGGCGGCGCGGCTCCGCGGCGCAGGACGGCACGTCCCGGCACGCCCGGCACGATCCGGGCCGCCGCGGGCGTCTCGACCACGTCGAGCGAGTCGGCCGCGTCCACGACCCGCAGGGCGAGCCGCGCGGAGACGTTGGCCCGCACGTCGGCGCTCACGGCGCCCGCGGGCCGCTGCGTCGCGAGCACGAGGTGCACGCCCAGCGAGCGTCCCTGCGCCGCCACGCGCAGCAGGCCGGGCAGGAAGTCGGGGAGGTCGTCGGCGAGGGCGCGGAACTCGTCCACGACCACGACCAGCCGTGGCGGCGCGTCGGGCAGGCCCGGAGGGAGGGCGGCGAGGTCCGCCGTGCTGTGCCGGGCGAGGACGTGCTCGCGCCGGCGCAGCTCGGCCCGGAGGCCGGCCAGGGCGCGCCCCGCCAGGCCGGGGTCCAGGTCGGTGACCTGGCCGACGACGTGCGGCAGGCGCCCGCACGCGCCGAAGGACGCCCCGCCCTTGAAGTCGACGAGCGCGAGCGCGAGGTCGCGGGGCGACCGACGGGCCGCGAGCCCCAGCACGAGGGACTGCAGCAGCTCGGACTTGCCCGCGCCCGTCGTCCCGGCCACGAGCAGGTGCGGCCCGTCCGCGACCAGGTCGAAGGTCACGGTGCGGCCGGCGGCGTCGCGGCCGAGCGGCGTCGCCCAGCCGCCGGGGGCGTCCCAGGCGGCGCCGGGGTCCGACCGCTCGTCGAGCAGGTCGGCCAGCGCGACGGCCGTGGGGAGCCGCGGGTCCGTCGGGTCGCCGTCGTCGCCGAGCGTGGACCCCTCGCCCGGGCCCCCGGCCGCGTCCAGCGCCCCCATCGACCGCCGCAGCCCTGCGAGGCCGGCGACGCACCGCGCGAGCTGCTCCGCCCAGGCGGTGCCCACGCCCACGAGCGGCCCGCTGGTGGCAGAGCCGTCCGGAGCCGCGCGGTGGACCCTGCCGCCGCGCACGCGCCACGTCGTGCGGCACCACGACGGCACGGCCGCTCCGTCGGGCAGGCACAGCAGCAGGGCTCCGCCGCGCGCGAGGACGTGGTCACGACGCGCGGCGAGGTCGGCGAGATCGGGGCCGGCGGGTGCGTCGACGACGAGCAGCGGCGGCCCGGCGGGCGGGAGCCAGCGGCACCACGACCAGGCCTCGACCGCCCCGACGACCTCCACCGACGCGCCCGCCGCCGCGAGGTCGGCGACCACCGACCGCGCGGCGGCGAGCACGTCCGCACGCGGCCCGGTCACGGCGATCGCGCCGTCGGGGACCAGCTCGGCCACCACCCCGGCGGCCCCCGTTCGCCCCGGGTCCCCGTCGACCACGGCCCCATGACCGGCCCCATGACCGGCCCCGCGACCGGGCACCGCCGCCCCGGCGCCCGGGCGGGTCGTGCCCGCGCCGTGAGTGCGGGACGCAGCCCGCGCGCACGCGGCGTCCCAGGCGCCGCCGGACGCCTGGAGCGCCGCGACCAGCCGCGCGTGCAGGGGTCCGGGCGCCGTGCCGACGACGCGCGGCACGGCGTCGCCCGACGCCGTGCCCCCCTGCGCAGCCGCGCCCCCGCCCGCCGGAGGCGCGCCGCTCCCGACGCGCCGCCGGCGCCGGGCGGCGAGGAGCTGGGGCACGAGGGTCGCGAGGCCGAGCAGGGAGAACAGCGCGTAGGCGGGCTGCCGCAGCACCGCGGCGAGCACCAGCGACCCCACCACGGGCAGCGCGGCGGTGGCGAGCATCCCCGCGCCGGTCCCCGGCGACGGCGCCTCGACGGGGTCGGTGCGACGGGGGTCGGCGTCGAGCCACGTCGCCACCGATCCCGAGCGGTGCAGCGTCCACGAGCGCGTGCCGCTCGGCCCCGTCACCTCGAGCGTGGAGTCCGCCCGCCAGCGGCGCGGCAGCCGTCGCACCGCCCGTGGGCGCCGTCGGGCGGAGGGCGAGGGGCGGACGAGCCGCACGGTCGGGCGCGTCGCGCGGGTCCTCCCGGCGGTCCGCGACGGCGTGGCAGTGGGCGTGGCATGGGGCGTGGCGCCGGGCGTGGCCCGGGGCGCTGTCGCGGCGAGGCGCCGGGCCGCGAGCCGTACGGTGACCCGGTCCGCCCGCCGCGGGTCCACGCGCACCACGACGCCGGTCCCGGACGGCGCACCCGCGTCGTCGGGCAGAGCCGTCAGGACGCCGGGGGAGAGGACGGCGGTCACCCCGGCCCGGGGTCCGTCGGCGCGGGCGGCGAGCCACGGCCCGCCCAGGACCGCGGCCTCCGGGTGGGCCGCGGTGCCCACACCGGTCCCGGGACCCGGGCGTGCGCTCGGGCCGGCGTCGTGCCGAGAGTCGTCCAGGAGGCAGAGGACGGCCCCGGGCAGGAGAGGACGGCGCCCGACGACGTCGTCGTCGGACACCGGTATGCCGTCGGCGCGCAGCGGGGCGTGGCGCAGCTCGGGCCGGCGCAGCAGGTCGGCGAGGCCCGCCCGAACCTCCGCGAACCGCAGGCCCGCGGGCAGCAGCACGTCCTCCCCGGGCTGCACGGTCACCCGCACGCCGCCGTCCTGCGCCCCGGCGGGGCGGGGGTCGGCGACGACGAGGGCGGGCACCGTGGGGGTCGACATGACCTCCAGGGTGCCCGCCCGGGACGGCCGTCGGGGACGGCCTGTGGACAACGTGCGCTTACTCGCTGGCGAGCGCCTCCACGGGGGAGGTCTTCGCCGCGGTGCGGGCGGGGGCGACGGACGCCACCAGCCCGGCGACGGCGGCCACGGCGAGCATGAGGAGCACGTCGCGCCACGGGACCACGACGACGGGGGAGCCGGCCCACCCGAGCGCCGCGGCGGCGCCGGCCCAGCCGTAGACCAGCCCGAGCAGCACGCCGAGCACGGCACCGACCACCGCGATGAGCAGCCCCTCGACGGCGAGCATGCCGCGCAGCTGCCCCTTCGACAGGCCGATCGCCCGCAGCGTGGCGGACTCCCGGCGCCGTTCGATGACCGACAGGGACAGCGTGTTCGCCACGCCGATCAGCGCGATCACGACCGCGGCGGCGAGCAGCCCCACGACGATCCCCAGCGCGGTGTCGATCACCTGCTGGAAGCCGGCGCGCTCCACCGCCGCGCCCATGACGTCCGCGGGCGCCTCGGTGTCGGCGACCGCGTCCTGGATCGACGGCACCACGGAGGTGGCGTCGGAGGGGTCGTCGAGGCCCACCCACAGGCTGGTCACCGGGGCGTCGGGATCGAGGGCGGCGAGGTCGGCCGGCACCACCAGGAGCGCGCTGTCCGCGAGGGCGGTGACCGCCGCGGTCACCTGGAGGGTGCCGTCCGGGCCGGTGAGCGTGAGCCGCTGCCCGTCCTCCAGGCCCCAGGCCTCGGCCATGTCCTGGGAGACCACGGCCGTGCCCTTCGCGAGCGGCTCGACCGTCTCCGTGCTGCGCATCACCGACGCCAGGTCCTCCCGCGCCACGCCGCGGACCGTGAGCGCGAGCCCCTCGTCCACGCCGTCGCCGGCCACCGTCGCGGCCGTGGCGGGGGCCTCGACGACGTGGGAGACCCCCGCGACGTCGCCGACCGTGCCGACGAGCGCCGACGGGACGGGCGCCACGGTGCTGTCGCCGGCGGCGACGCTCGTGGGGTCGCTCGACAGGTCCGTCGAGACCGTGACGTCCACGGGGTACCGCGCGTCCAGCTCGGAGTCCATCGTGACCCGGGCGCTGGCGGCGCCGGTCGACATCATCCCGACGAGCGTGACGCCGATGAGCAGCGCCGTCGACGTCGCCGCGGTGCGGCGCGGGTTGCGCAGCGTGTTCGCGGCCGCGAGCCGCGCCGTCGGGCCGGACATCCCCACCAGGCGACCGGCCAGGGCCACCACGCGGGGCAGCCAGAACACCGCACCCACGAGGACGCCGACGAACGACAGGACGCCGCCCGCGACGGCGACCAGGAGCCCGTTCGTCGGCTCGCCGGCCACCGTGCTCAGCGCGACGCCGCCGCCCAGCAGGGCGAAGCCGATCACGGAGACGACGATCGAGAGCACCAGGCGCACCCGGCCGGCACCGCGGGCCGCGGACGGCGCGTCAGCGGGGCGGAGCGCCTCGAGCGGCGCGACGCGCGTCGCGGCCCGGGCGGGGGAGAGCGCCGCGACCAGCGTCACCAGGGTGCCCACCGCCAGCGGGATGAGCACGACGGCGGGGGTGATCGTGACCGTCGCGGGCAGGGGGACCCCCAGGTCCATGCCGCGGCCGATCGTGAGCGCCGCCTGCCCCAGGCCGACGCCCGCGAGCAGGCCGGCCACCGAGGAGAGCAGGCCCAGGAACGCCGCCTCGAACAGGACGGACCGGCGCAGCTGGCCCTTGTCCGCGCCGACGCAGCGCAGCAGGGCGAGCGTGCGGGTGCGCTGGGCGATGAGCACCTGGAAGGTGTTCGCGATGACCAGGGCCGCGACGAGCAGGGCCACGGCCGCGAAGACCAGCACGAACAGCGTGAACATGACGTTCTCGCCGCCCGTCATCTCGCTGGCGACGGCCTCTGCGTGCTCCTTGGGCGTCACGACGTCGAGGCCGGCGGTGTCGGTGCCCGACGAGGCCGCCGCGTTGGTGAGCGCGCCGGTGATCGCCGTGCGGGCCGACTCGACGTCGGAGGGGTCGTCGAGGGTGACGAGCACGGTGGTGGGAAGGACGGGCTCCTCGCCGGGCGCGAGCAGACCCGCGTCCCAGCCGGCGATGTCCGCCGCGCTCGCGACGGCCGCGCCGCCCTGCATGGAGTACGCGCCGTACGGGTCGGTGAGCGTCCCGCTCACGGTGAGCTGCTCGCGGACCTCGGTCCAGGCGTCCTCGGACTCCGGGTCGCCCTCGAGGACGGTGCGCACCAGGGTGATCGAGTCGCCCGGGGCGGCGTCCAGGCGCTCCGCGACGTCCACGGGCAGCGCGATCTCGCCCGAGGCGTCGGGCAGGGCGCCGTCGGCGACCTCGAGCGGCAGCACGCTCGTGTCCGTGGGCTCGGCCAGCACGCCCTGGAAGATGGTGCGGTTTCCGGACTCGAGCTGCTGGTACGACATGAGCTGCGGGTCGGCCGTGGCCACGCCGTCGGCGCCGCGCACCGCGTCGAGGGCGGCGTCGTCCGCGGGGACGCCGCGCACGACGAGGTCGGCGCCCGTGAACTGGGCCGCGATGGAGTCATAGGTGGTGCGGGTGATGACGTTGCCCGCGAGCAGGGTGATCGCGACGAACGCGGTGCCGATGACGATCGCGACGCCTGCGGCGGCGAGCCGGCCGGCGCTGCGCCGCATCTGCGACAGGGTGAGGCGGATCATCGCGAGGCCACCGTCCGCAGCGCGTCGAGGCCGGCCAGGGCGGACTCCGGCGTCGGGTCCGTGATGTCGCCGGCGATCTTGCCGTCGGCGATGAGGACGACGCGGTCCGCGTACGCGGCGGCCGCCGGGTCGTGGGTGACCATGATGATCGTGCGGCCCAGCTCGCGCACCGACCGGCGCAGGAAGCTCAGCACCTCCGCGCCGGAGCGGGAGTCGAGGTTGCCGGTCGGCTCGTCCGCGAACACGACGTCGGGCTGGGCGATGAGGGCGCGCGCGATGGCGACGCGCTGCTGCTGACCGCCGGACAGCTCGCTCGGGCGGTGGGTGAGCCGCTTGCTCAGGCCGAGCGTGTCGACGAGGGTGCCGAGCCACTCCCTGTCGACGGTGCCGCCCGCCAGCTCGACCGGCAGCGTGATGTTCTGCTCCGCCGTGAACATGGGCAGCAGGTTGAACTGCTGGAACACGAAGCCGACGCGGGTGCGGCGCAGCGCGGTGAGGGCCTTGTCGTTGAGGCCGGTCACCTCGGTGGAGCCGATGAACGACTGCCCGCTCGTGGCCGAGTCCAGGCCGGCGAGCAGGTGCATGAGCGTCGACTTGCCGGAGCCCGAGGGGCCCATGATCGCCGTGAAGCGACCGGCCGCGAAGTCGACGTCGACGCCGTCCAGGGCGCGCACCTGCGCCTCGCCGCGCCCGTAGGTCTTGGTCAGGGCGCGGGCCCGCACGGCGGGGGTGACGGCGGGGCGGGCGGCGGTGCCCTCGGGGATCGGGACGTACACGGTCGTGTCCACGGATGCTCTCCGGTGTCTCGGGGTGGTGGACGGGGGCTTCGCGGAGCCCGCCGGCCAGGACACCACCGACGCTACGGAGCGCGGACGTCGCCGACATCGGTCCGAGGGTGGGTCCTGCCCCGTTCCCAGGTCATCCCCAGGTATGACACCCACCCTGAGGGACACCCTGAACCGCCCCTGACCTGCACCCCCACGTCATGACCGGGACGACGCGTGTGTTCCAGGACCTGCCCGACCTCACCGGGCTGCAACGACGCCGGCACGGGGTGGTGACGCGCGCCCGGCTGCGAAGGTTGAGAGTGACGCGCGGCCACGTCGCGCACCACAGGGGTGCGCTGCGCTGGCGTGCGATCGGTCCGAGGGTCCTGGTCGCACATCTCGGGCCGCCGCCGTCGTGCAGCAACGCCTGACGACGACCGACGACCTGTTCGCCATGCTCGCCATGCTCAACATGGTCGGCAGGGTCCTGCACCGCAGGGCGATGCGGCTGGCGCTCGCGGACATCGTGGGTCGTCCGGCGCCACCTCGCCTGGTGACCTGTCAGGACGCGCGCTCCGTGTACCTGGCGCTCGTCCTGACAGGTCGGGCGTCAGGAGCCGGGGCGGACCAGACCGGTCTCGTAGGCGGTCACGACGGCCTGCACGCGGTCGCGGGCGTCGAGCTTGGCGAGGATGCGCCCGACGTGCGTCTTGACGGTGGCCTCGGCGACGAACAGGTCGGCGGCGATCTCCGTGTTGGACCGGCCGCGGGCCATGAGCACCAGCACCTCGCGCTCGCGGTCGGTGAGGGCGGCGAGCGCGTCGTGCTGCGGCGCGGCCTGGTCGGCCGGCAGCGCGGTGACCAGGTGCTCCAGCAGACGACGGGTGGACGACGGCGCGATGACGGCGTCGCCGGCGTGCACGGTGCGGATGGCCGCCAGCATCTCCTCCGGGGGCGCGTCCTTGAGGAGGAAGCCCGAGGCGCCGCTGCGGATGGCCTCGAGCACGTACTCGTCCAGGTCGAACGTCGTGAGCACGATGACGCGTGGGGCGTCGGGTGCGGCGGTGAGGCGGGCGGTGGCGGTGAGCCCGTCGAGGTGCGGCATGCGCACGTCCATGAGCACGACGTCCACCCGGTGGTCGGCGAGCAGCCGCAACGCCTGGGCGCCGTCCCCCGCCTCCAGCGCGACCTCCAGGTCGGGCTGGGAGTCGATGACCATCCGGAAGCCGGCACGCACGAGCTGCTGGTCGTCGACCAGCGCGACGCGCACGACGCCCGCCCCGGGGGCGGGGGCGTGCGGTGCGGCGTCGTCGGGCGGGGTCATGCGTCCTCCTGGCTGGTGGTCGTCGGCGTCGGCGTCGGCGTCGTCGGCGAGGTCGAGGCCGTCGTCGGTGGCGTCGTCGGTGGGGCCGGCGCGGCCACCGGCGCGCCCGGCAGCGGCAGCTCGAGGTGCACCCGGAAGCCCCCGCCGGCGCGGGGCCCGGTCTCGAGCGTGCCGCCGTACAGGTTGGCCCGCTCGCGCATCCCGCGCAGCCCGAACCCGGGGTCGTCGCCCGCAGCGGCGGCGCCGCGGCCGTCGTCCAGCACCTCGAGCTCGACGGTGGTCGCCGTCCAGCGCACGGCGACGGTCACGGCGGGGTCCGGGCCGGCGTGCTTGCGCACGTTGGTCAGCGACTCCTGGCACACGCGGTACAGCGTGAGGCCCATGCCCGCGGGCAGGGTGTGCGGCTCGCCGACCCGGACCAACGACACACGCTGACCCCCGGACCGCGCCTGGGAGACGAGGTCCTCGATCTCCTCGACGCCCGGCTGCGGGGCGGGGCGTGCGGAGCGCGTCTCCTCGTGGGCCGGCGCCGACGGAGGGCGTCCCCCGCCCGCCGCCGGCGGGGGCGCGGGCGGGCCTGCCGGCGGGGCGGCGTCGCGCGCGACGTCCTCGTCGTCCTGCGAGCGCAGGACGCCGAGCAGGCGACGCATGTCGGTGAGCGCGGTGCGCCCGGTCTCGCTGATGGTCCCGAGGGCGCGGACGGCGGCCCCGGGGTCGGACGCCGCGGCGTACCGGCCGCCGTCGGCCTGCGCGACGACGATGGACAGCGAGTGCGCCACGATGTCGTGCATCTCGCGGGCGATGCGGGCGCGCTCCGCGGCGGCGCTGATCCGCGCCTGCTGGTCGCGCTCGACCTCGAGCCGGTGCGCGCGGTCGCGCAGGGCGTCCATCGTGACGCGGCGGGAGCGTCGTACGAGGGCGAACGCCCAGACCGCGAGGGCCGTGACGAAGCAGAACAGGCCGACGGAGAACATGTCGGCGAGGCCGGAGGAGTCCAGGCCGCCGACGACGGCGACGGTGACGGGCAGGACGACGAGGGTGCCGACCGCGGTCGAGCAGATCGCGGTGACGTGGGCCCAGGTGGGGCCGTAGACGGTCACGGAGTAGAGGGCGACCAGCACCAGCAGGTCGCCGGGCATGATCATGGGGTAGCCGGCGAGCATGTGCGCGAGCGCGACGGCGTAGAGCGTCACCGCCGACGGCACGGGCCGCGTGCGACGCCAGGGGAGCGGGGCGACGAGGGCCAGGCTCCAGATGATGGACTCGGTGCGGTTGAGGTACGGCGAGCTGGAGTACAGGTCGGTGGCGGGCACCAGCACGAACCCGGCGACCAGCACGGTCGTCGTCAGGTCGACGCCGAAGCGGTGCGCCTCGAACCAGCGCCCCACCCTCTCGATCCAGCTCATGACCGCCAGGGTAGGCGGGTGCCGGGGCCGGGCGCGTCCGCCCGGGGGCGGACGGGATCGCGCGGACCGTCGTCCCGCAGGGGGACCGTGGTCGCCCCGCGCGTCATCTCCAATGTCACACCCGAGCGGCCCCGACGCGGCGTGTGGAGGGGTCCAGGACCAGCGGTGTTGCCGCTAGCATGAGGGAATGACCCACGTACTGCTGGCCGAGGACGACCCGGCTATTGCCGAGCCTTTGGCGCGGGCTCTCACGCGTGAGGGTTACGACGTCATCGTGCAAGGAACTGGTCAAGGAGCCGTCGACAACGCCGGGAACGCGGACATCGTCGTCCTCGACCTGGGCCTTCCGGACATGGACGGCCTGGACGTGGCGCGGGAGATCCGCGGCTCCGGGCTGACCGTGCCGGTGCTGGTGCTCACGGCTCGCGCCGACGAGGTGGACCTGGTCGTCGGGCTCGACGCCGGCGCCGACGACTACGTGACGAAGCCGTTCCGGCTCGCGGAGCTGCTCGCGCGTGTCCGGGCGCTGCTGCGGCGCACGCACGGCGAGACGGGCGAGGACGAGGAGCTGCGCGCACAGGACGTGCGGGTGGACGTCTCCGCGCACCGCGCCTTCCAGGGCGAGCGCGAGCTGCACCTCACCACCAAGGAGTTCGACCTGCTCAAGGTGCTGGTCGCGAACGCCGGGTCGGTGGTGGTGCGCGACACGCTGATGCGCGACGTCTGGGGCTCCGACCCGGTCGGCTCCACCAAGACGCTCGACATGCACGTGTCGTGGCTGCGCCGCAAGCTCGGCGACGACGCCAACGCCCCGCGCTACGTCTCCACCGTGCGAGGGCTCGGGTTCCGCTTCGAGCTCGGCGCGAGCTGACGCCGACGGGCCAGGGCTGACCTCGTGCGTCGCCGCGTCCTGCTGGCGACCATCTCCGCGGTCGCCGTCGCCGTCCTCCTGCTCGGCGTCCCCCTCGGCATCTTCGGGGCCCGGTACGTCCTGGCCAACGAGGAGCAGCGCGTCACCAGCCGCGTCGACATGCTCGCGCGGAGCATCGACAACACCCTGGAGCGGGGTGACGTCGTCAGCGAGGCGACGGTGGAGCGCGCCGCGGAGGGCAGCGAGGGGGACCTGCCGGCGTACGTCGTCGTGAGCCTGCCCGACGGCACCCAGCTCACGGCGGGCGAGCCGGTGTCGCCGCCCACGATCGAGAAGGCCAAGCTCACCGACGGCAGCGTCGCCGTCTCGATGACGGTGTCGGCCATCAGCGCGTACGTGAAGTCCGCGCAGACCGTCGTGCTCGTGATCATCGCCGGCATCGTCGCGATCGCGGCGGGCATCGCCGTCGCCGTGTGGCAGGCGAACCGGCTGTCGGCGCCGCTGGTCTACCTCGCCGCGTCCGCGGAACAGCTCGGGTCGGGGCAGGTGCGCCCGCGTCTGGAGCCGTCGGGGGTCGAGGAGATCGACCTCGTCGCCGCGGAGCTGGCCCGGTCGTCCGACCGCCTCGCCGGCCGGCTCGCGGCCGAACGGCAGTTCACGCAGGACGCGTCGCACCAGCTGCGCACGCCGCTGACGGCGCTCACGATGCGGCTGGAGGAGATCACGCTGGCCTCCGACGACCCCGAGGTCGTGGAGGAGGCGCGCATCTCGCTGGAGCAGGTGGAGCGCCTGGTCACCGTCGTCGACGACCTGCTCGCCGCGTCGCGCCGGTCGCAGGGCGGGACGACGGAGGCCGTCGTGCTGGCCGACGTCGTGCACCAGCAGGAGGAGGAGTGGGCGCCGACGTTCGAGCGGGCGGGGCGCCGGCTCGTCATCGAGGTCCCGGACGGGATGCAGGTGCTCGCGACGCCGGGCGCCCTGGCACAGATCATCGCCACCCTGCTGGAGAACTCGCTCAAGTACGGCGACGGCACGACGACGGTGCGCTCGCGCCCGTCGGGCACCACCGGCGCCGTGGCGATCGAGGTCGCCGACCAGGGCGAGGGCGTGGCGGACGACGTCGCGACGCGCATCTTCGAGCGCGGCACGACGACGGGTGGCAGCACCGGTCTCGGCCTGGCCCTGGCTCGTGACCTGGCCGCCGCCGACGGCGGGCGCCTGGACCTGGTGCAGCGCCGCCCCCCGGTCTTCGCGCTCTTCCTGGCGGGCGTGCCCCGCACGCTCGACCCGCACGTGGTGCTGCCCCCGGGCACGACGATCTCCTCGCGCGGCCGCCGGCGGGGCTGGCTGCACCACCACGGCGACTGACCCGCGGGCTCCCGACCGGAGCGTGACCGGCGGCCGGTATCCTCGGTGCCCGTGACCGTCCCCACCTCAGCCTCAGCCAGCCCTGCCAGTGCAGCCCCTGTCGTCGCCGTCGTGGGAGGCGGCCAGCTCGCCCGCATGATGGCGCCCGCCGCCGCCGAGCTGGGGGTGGGCCTGCGGGTCCTGGTGGAGGACCCCGCGTCGTCCGCGGCGCAGGTGGTCAGCGACGCCCCGGTGGGTGTGGCGAGCGACGACGCCGCGATCCGTGACCTCATCGCGCCGGCGGACGGACGCGCCCCGGCGGCCGTGCTGACCTTCGAGCACGAGCACGTGCCCAACGCGCTGCTGCAGGACCTCATCGACCACGGCACCCCCGTGCGCCCCGGCCCCGACGCGCTGGTCCAGGCGCAGGACAAGATCGTGATGCGGCGCCGGCTCACCGCGCTGGGCCTGCCGTGCCCGCGCTGGGCGGCGCTGCCGACCGACCCGGCCGAGGCGCGCGCCGCGCTCGCCGCCTTCCTCGCCGAGGAGCCCGGCCACGAGGCCGTCGTGAAGACCTCCCGCGGTGGTTACGACGGCAAGGGCGTGCGGGTCGTGTCGTCGCCCGACGACGTCGCCGACTGGCTGCAGGCCGCCGCCGACGGCGCCCCGCCGCTGCTGGTCGAGCGGAAGGTGCCGTTCGTGCGCGAGCTCGCGGCCCTGGTCGCCCGCCGTCCTTCCGGTGAGGTGCGCACCTGGCCGGTCGTCGAGTCCATCCAGCGTGACGGCGTCTGCGCGGAGGTCGTCGCACCGGCGCCGCACCTCGACCCGGCGGTGGACGCCGAGGCCCGCCGGATCGCGGTCGCGGTGGCGGAGGGGCTCGGCGTGACGGGCGTGCTCGCCGTCGAGCTGTTCGAGACGCGGGAGGCCGACGGGACCGCCGCGGTGTGGGTGAACGAGCTCGCGATGCGCCCGCACAACTCGGGCCACTGGACGATCGACGGCGCGGTGACGAGCCAGTTCGAGCAGCACCTGCGCGCGGTGCTCGACCTGCCGCTCGGGGACACCGCCGCCCGGGCGCCCTGGACGGTGATGGCGAACGTGCTCGGCTCGAGCCTGGACGCGCTCACCGACGCGCTGCCCGAGGTGCTCGCGCGGTTCCCCGAGGCGCGCGTCAACCTGTACGGCAAGGGGATCCGCCCGGGGCGCAAGCTCGGGCACGTCAACGTCAGCGGCACCGACCTGGACGACGTGCGGCGTCGGGCCCTGGACGCCGCCGCGCTGTTGCGCGGCGAGGCCCTCTCGAGCGAGAGCACCACGGCCACCACCACGAGCAAGGAGCACGCATGAGCACGCCCGCCGTCGGCATCGTCATGGGGTCGGACTCGGACTGGCCGGTGATGGAGGCCGCCGCCGACGCGCTCGCCGAGCTGGGCGTCGACGTCGAGGTCGACGTCGTCTCGGCGCACCGCATGCCGACCGAGATGATCGACTACGGCCGCACCGCGTCGGAGCGCGGCCTGCGCGCGATCGTCGCGGGCGCCGGTGGCGCCGCGCACCTGCCGGGCATGCTCGCGGCCGTGACGCCGCTGCCGGTGATCGGGGTGCCCGTGCCGCTGCGCTACCTGGACGGCATGGACTCGCTCCTGTCGATCGTGCAGATGCCCGCCGGGGTGCCCGTCGCGACGGTCTCGATCGGCGGCGCGCGCAACGCGGGCCTGCTCGCCGCCCGCATCCTCGCCTCGGGCACGGACCCCGAGTCGCTCGCGCTGCGCGAGCGGATGGTCGCGTTCCAGGCCGAGCTCGGCGACGTCGCGCGCGCCAAGGGGGAGAAGCTGCGCGCCTCGCGCGCGCAGCGTCCCGGCTTCTGAGCGCGAGCACCACGAGAGATCCCGCGAGGCGTGGCCGACCACGACCTCGCGGGATCTCGAACTACCTCGTGGAGGCTTGAACTACCTCGCGGGGTCTGGAACTACCTCGCGGGGTCTGGAACTACCTCGCGGGGTCTGGAACTACCTCGCGGGGGCTGGGACTACCTCGGCGTCAGCCGGGCATGCCCCCGACGGTGCTGCCGGGCTTGAGCTCGCCGTCGCGGACGTCGGCCCAGAACTGGTCGACCTTGTCCTCGTCGAGCAACACCGTGGAGCCGACGCCCGTGCCGGGGTCGTAGCCTGGGTTCGCGATCGGCGGGGTGCCGGTGACGCCCTCGGGTCCGGTCGCCGCCTTGAAGGCCAGCCCGAGCCGCCCGAGGTCGACGATGCCGGTCTTCTCGTCCACGGTGAGGGCGTCGGTGCCGGCGTTGACCAGCTGCACCTGGTTGACCGGGTTGAGCAGCACGCTCGGCTTGACGACCTTCGCGGCGACGGCGGCGATGACCTGCTGCTGCCGCTCGGCCCGGCCGATGTCGCCCTTCGGGTCGGAGTAGCGCATGCGGGAGAACGCGAGCGCGGTCTCGCCGTCGGCGAGGTGGCAGCCGGCCTCCCACGTCAGCTCGCTCTTCGGGTCGTCGACGTCGCGGTCGTAGCAGAGCTCGACGCCGCCGACGGCGTCGACGATCTCCTCGACGCTGCCGAACCCGACCTCGACGTAGTGGTCGATCGTGAGGCCCGTGAGGCCCTCGACGGTCTGGACGAGCAGCGGGGCGCCGCCGAACGAGTACGCGGCGTTGATCTTGTTCGGGTCGTGGCCCGGGATCTCCGTGTAGGTGTCCCGGGGGATCGAGATGAGGGAGGCGGGCCCGCTCCGGGGCTTCTGCAGCACCATGATCGTGTCGGTGCGGGCGCCCTCGGTGCCGTCGTCGGCGACGCTGCCCGTGCCGCGGGCGTCCGACCCGGCGAGCAGGTAGGTCGTCCCGGGGGTGCCCTGGGCGTCCGACAGCGCGTCGACGTGCTGGATCTTGCCGTTCGCCCAGACGACGAGGCCGATCGGCCATGCCAGCAGCAGCACCAGGAGCAGCACGAGCACGAGGGCCGCGACCCGGCCCTTGCGCACGTGGAACCCGCCGCCCCCGGCGGTGGCCGCGGCAGCGCCCCCGCCCTCGCCGGGCGGCGGGGGAGTGCGGCGGGGCTGTGCCTGGCTCGCCGCCGGCATGACGCGCGTGCCCGAGCCCTGGCGCGCCTGCGGGGCGCGCGACTGGGGCGCGCGGGAGGCCGGCCCCGACGGGGAGCTGCCGCGGGGCGCGTACGACCGGGGCTTCTGCTGGCCGCCACCACGCCGCTCGGGCGGCGTCGTCGGGATCTCGCGCGACGACTGGCGCCGCACGCGCGGCTCGACCGGGGCGGCGTCGTCGCGCCGGCCCACGCGACCGCCGGCCGGCGGGGCGGGCGGACGGGAGCCCCCGCCGACGGGGATGGCGTCGGCGCCGCCGGTCGGCCGGTCGGACCGGCCGCCGGACGGCGTGAAGCTCGGCGGGATGCGCTGGTCGTCGTTGCTCATCGGTCTCCCGCGCTCATCCGCACACCGACGTGACGTCGGCGCCCGTGAACGCCTCCTCGCCGGCGTCGCGGGTCCGCTTCGGGTCGGGGTCCTTCTCACCCTCGCCCTCCGCGCTCGCCGCGTCGTCACCGGTCGTGCCGGGGTCGTCGTCGGCCACCGGGGTGGCGTCGACGTCGTCGGACCCCTCGGCCTCCTGGGTGCTCGTGCCGCCCTCGTCCGTCGCGCCGTCCCCGGAACCGTCCTTCGCGCCGCCCTCGGCGTCGTCGGACGACTCGGTCTCGATCGCGTCGCTCAGCGGCCGGTCGTGCTTGAGGTTGTCCCACACCTCGCCCGCCTCGTCCGTGAGCACGACGTTCGCCGCGTTGTTCGGGTCGTACTCGTACGGCGCGGTCATGAACGCGATGGTGTCAGGGCGGACGTTGCGCGCGCTGTACGCGAGCCCGGCGAGTCCCTGGATGGAGGCGAAGTTGCTGCTCATGGTCATGGAACCGGTCACGGCGCCGAGGAACTTCAGCGACTTGGTCGGGTCGGCGAGGGTGCCTGCGCTGAGCACCTGGCGCGCGACGGCCGCGAGCAGCTCCTGCTGGCGCCCGATGCGGCCGAGGTCAGAGCCGTCGCCCAGCCCCTTGCCGGTGCGCGCCCGGGCGTACTTGAGCGCGGTGTCGCCGTCCAGCTCCTGCACGCCGGCGGACAGGACGAGGTGGTCGGCCTTGGGGGCGTCGATGTCGTTCGGGATGCACAGCTCCACACCGCCGAGCGCGTCCACCATCTTCTCGAAGCCCGCGAAGTCGACGACGACGAAGCCGTCCATCTGGACGTCGGTGATCGTCTCGATCGTCTTCTGGGCGCACAGCGCGCCCGACTCGACGTCGCCGCCCGTGAGCACGCCCTGGGCGAAGGCCCCGTTGAACTTCGAGCCGGACACGGGCGAGGTCTCGCCACCGGACGAGGTGGGGCAGGACGGGATGTCGATGGTCGTGTCGCGGGGGATGGACAGCATCTCCACGCGGGTCCGGTCGGACGAGATGTGCATGATCATCGTCGTGTCCGAGCGGGCGCCCTCGGTGCCGTCGCCCACGATGTCGGCGTTGTCGCCGCCGCGGCTGTCGGAACCCATGAGCACGATGTTCAGCGGCATGTCCGCGTTGGGGTCCTCCGGCACGACCTTCTCCGGCCGGTCCGCACCGAGCAGCTTGTCGGAGTCGACGGCGGTGATGTTCCCCGTGAGCTTCACCGCCGCGGTCGCGCCGCCGACGGCGACGAACGCCAGGACCGCGGTCAACCCCATCCCGAGGACGCGCGCGACCGTGTGCCGACGCAGCGTGCGCGCGTGCGAGGGCCCCGTGGTCGTGCCGGGGCGCGAGGCGACGTGGCGAGGGGTGGAGCGGGTCACGGGAAGCGAGCATAGAGGGTCGGTGTTACGCCGCTGCGGTGCCCGAGGACCGGGACGGTAGAGGAAATGTGTGGGTCGCAGGTCGTCCGGCGGGCGGACGGCGGATGACGAGCGGGCGAACCCTCGCCCGTCGCCGCGACGGCACCGCGCCGGTGCGCACCCCGTGGGAGACACTGGGGTCGTGACGGACACGACGCCGCACGCGCGCCCGGCTCCCGCGGCGACCGGCACCCCTGACCCCCGCACGGGCACCGCGCGACCCCCCGCCGGACGGCGCTACCGGCGCGCCGTCGCCGTGCTGACGCTCGTCGTCGCGGCGTGGACGGTCGTGTGGGCCGTGGTCACGCCGATGTTCCGCTCGCCCGACGAGCAGAACCACGTCAACAGCGTGCTGCGGATCGCGTACGGCGGCGGCTGGCCGCCCCCGGGGGACGCCTACTTCTCCCCGGCGATCACCGCCGCCGTGGACGAGGCCGCCTACCCCGCCGACCTGCCGGGACGGTGGCAGCACCGCGAGGACGCGCGCCAGTTCGTCGACGTCGTGCCCGTGCCGCGCGAGGACCGCACGCGCCTCGACGCGGGCAACGCCCTCGGGGACGCGACGTCGGGCACCGAGGTGGACCAGATGACGCAGCACCCGCCCGCGTACTACGCGCTGGGCGCCGGCCTGCTGCACGTCACGGGCCTCACGGACGCACGCTGGGACCAGATCACCCTGGCGCTCCGGCTGCTGGACGCCGTGCTGCTCGCGCTCGTCGTGCCGCTCGCGGCCGGGTCCGCGCGCCGCGCCACGGGCTCGCCGTCCGCAGGTCTCGTCGCCGGGGCGTTCCCCCTCCTGCTGCCGCAGCTCGGCCACGTCATGGGGGCCGTGAACAACGACGCGCTCGTCGTCCTCGCGTGCGCCGCCGCGACCTACCTCGCCGTGCGGGTGGTCACGGGCGACCTGCGCTCGCGCGTGGCCGTGGCGATCGGCGTCGTCCTCGGCCTGGGGCTGCTCACCAAGGTGATGCTGGCGTTCGCCGTGCCCATGGTCGTCGCGGCCTACGCGCTGGCGCGGGGCCGCCGCTGGCCCGGACGGCTCGGCCGCCTCGCCGTCGCCGGCGCGGTGACCCTCGCCGTCGGCGGGTGGTGGTGGGTGCGCAACGTGCTCACCCTCGGCGCCGTGCAGCCCGTCGGCCGCCCCCGCGAGCTGAGCATCCTCGCGACCGTGCCCGACGCCGACGTCCCGTCGATCATCGCGGGCCGGCTCGCCCAGTCGTTCTTCGGCAACCTGTCGTGGCTCGAGGTGCACGTCGCCGGCGCGTGGGTCGTCTGGGGCACGGTGGCCCTGGCGGCCGCGTCCCTCGTGGCGATCGTCCTGCCGGGGGCGCGCCGCACCGCCGTCGTCGTGCTGCTCACCCCCGCGGCGCTCGCGGCCGGGGTCGCGTACAACGCATGGGACTTCCACGCCGAGACCGGGCGCCTGGTCGCGATCCAGGGCCGGTACGTGTTCGGCGGGGTCGCGGCGCTCGCGACGGCGGTGGCGATCGCCTGCTGGCAGCTCGCGCGCAGGTCCGACCGGCGCCTCGCGCGCGGCGTCCCGGTCGCGGTGACGCTCTCCCTCGCCGCGGCCGTCGGGGGCCTGGTGTGGGCGTTCGGGGCGTTCTACCGCGGCCCCGGCGAGGCCTTCGGGGACGCCGTGGACCGGTGGCTGGCCTGGAGCCCGCTCCCGGAGCCCGCCCTCGTCGCCCTGCTCGCGGTGGCGGCCCTCATCATGCTGGGGGGCCTGCTCACGGGGCTCCTGTGGCCCCGTAGACTCGCCGCGTCGTCGATCGACCCGGCCCCCGGCACCCTGTCGCCGGCGGTTCCCGGCGCCCCGAAGGATGCGCGATGAAGCTCTTCGTCCAGATCCCGTGCCTCGACGAGGCCGGGACGCTCCCGCTCGTGCTCGCGACGATCCCGCGCGAGGTCGAGGGGTTCGACAGCGTCGAGGTCCTCGTGATCGACGACGGGTCGACGGACGGCACCGCGGAGGTCGCGCGCCGCCTGGGCGTGCGGCACGTCGTGCGGCACACCAGCACGAGGGGGCTGGCCCGGTCGTTCCGCGACGGCGTCGACTACGCGCTCGCCCACGGGGCCGACGTCGTGGTCAACACCGACGGCGACAACCAGTACCCGTCGGAGCGCATCGGCGACCTCGTCGCGCCGATCGTCGCGGGGGAGGCGGACATCGTCGTCGCCGACCGGCAGACCGCGACCATCGAGCACTTCTCCCCGTTCAAGAAGCGCATGCAGCGCTTCGGCAGCCGGGTGGTCAGCGCCGCGGCCGGGACGTCGTTGCCCGACGCCGCGAGCGGCTTCCGCGCCTACTCGCGCGCCGCGCTGCTGCGGCTCAACGTGGTGACCCAGTTCAGCTACACCATGGAGACGATCATCCAGGCGGGGAACAAGCGCCTGCGGATCGCGAGCCTGCCGATCACCACCAACCCGAAGACGCGCGAGTCGCGGCTGTTCAGCAACATCTGGCAGCACATGAGCAGGTCCGGGCGGGCCATCGTGCGCTCGGCGATCATGTTCCGCCCGCACCTGGTGTTCCTCACGCTCTTCGCCGTGTTCTTCGTCGCGGCGGCGGTGCCCGCCGTCCGGTTCCTCGTCTTCCTCGCCCAGGGGGACGCCGGCGGCCACGTGCAGTCGCTCGTCTTTGCCGGCGCGATGCTCGTCGGCGCGCTCCTGTGCCTCGCGCTGCTCGTCATCGCCGACCTGCTGCGCACCAACCGCACCCTGATGGAGGAGACCCTCGAGCGGGTCAAGGAACTCCAGTACGGCCCGCGGCCCTGCGACGGCGCTGACGACGGTTCCCACGATGCTGCCCAGGACGGCGCCGCCGCGGCCGTCGCCCGGGACGCGGTGCGGGACGGCGCGCGGCACGACGCGCAGCACGACGCGCGGGACGACGAGGACGCGCACGCGTGATCGTCGCGTTCGGCACGTACGACGCCGACCGGCACCCGCGCGTCGGCGTGCTCGTCGACGGTCTGCGCGCCCACGGGTACACCGTCCGCGAGCTCGACCGGCCGCTCGGCCTCAGCACGGCCGCGCGGGTGCGGATGCTTCGCCAGCCGTGGCGCCTGCCCGGCCTGCTGGTGCGGCTGCTGCGCTGCTGGGCGTTGCTGCTGGGCGACGTCGTGCGCCACCGGCGGGCGCACGGCCGCCCCGACGCGGTGCTCGTCGGGTACCTCGGCCACTTCGACGTCGTGCTCGCGCGCCTGCTCTTCGGCCGCACGCCGGTGCTGCTGGACCACCTCGTCTTCGCGGCCGACACCGCCACGGACCGCGGCGCGCGCGGGGCCCGCGTGGCGCTGCTGCGCGGGCTCGACCGCCTCGCCACGTCGTGCGCGGACGTCGTGCTGCTCGACACCCCCGAGCACCTGCGGATGCTCGGCGAGCTCGCGGGATCCCGGGGCGCCCGGGGGCTGGTCGTGCCCGTCGGCGCGCCGCAGGCCTGGTTCGACGCCGCCCCCGTCGACGAGGCCGCGCCGGACGACGCCCGCACGCTGCGCGTCGTGTTCTTCGGCCTGTTCACCCCGCTGCAGGGCACCGACGTGCTGGCCGAGGCCCTCGCCAACGCCCTGCCCCGGGCGGCCGCGGAGCAGGCGCGCGGCGGGCACGGGCTGGAGGCCACGCTCGTCGGGTCCGGCCAGGACCTGCCGGCCGTCCGGGAGCGGCTGCGCGGCCTGCCCGGGATCACGTGGCGCGACTGGGTGGAGCCCGCCGACCTGCCCGCCCTCGTCGCGGCCCACGACGTCTGCCTCGGGATCTTCTCCACCACTCCGAAGGGGCTGCGCGTCGTGCCGAACAAGGTCTTCCAGGGGCTGGCGGCCGGCTGCGTGGTGGTCACCTCCGGCACGGAGCCGCAGCGGCGGCTGCTGGGCGACCACCTGGAGCTCGTCCCGCCCGGCGACCCGGCGGCGCTCGCTGACCGGCTGCTCGCCCTGCGCGACCCGGCCGCCCTCGCCGCGGCCCGCGCCCGCGCGGCCGCCGGGCGCGACCTCGCCCGGCCCGCCGCCGTCGTCCGTCCGCTGGTCCGGCTGCTCCGGGAGCGCGGGGTGCGGCCGTGACGCGGGAGTCGACGGGGGACGCGACGGGCGACGCGACCGGCGATGCGACCGGCGGCCCGGCGGGTGGTGCGACGGGTGACGCCGGCGCGTCGTCCGGGCGCCTCGCCCGGGTGCTCGCGGTGCTGCGGTCGCCGTGGGTGCGCTGGGGCTTCCTCCTCGTGGCGCTCGGGCTGGCGGTCTACGCCGTCGTGGCGGCGGGGGACGACCTCGCCCGCGCGGCCGCCGAGCTCTCCTGGCAGCGGCTCGCCGTCGCGCTCGTCCTGTCCGTCGCGTTCGTGCTGTGCACGTTCGTCGCGTGGCGCGTCGTGCTCGCCGACCTCGGCGCCCCGACCGGCCTGCGGGTCGCGCTGCGGGTTTTCGGCCTGAGCCAGCTCGGCAAGTACGTGCCGGGCGGGGTGTGGAACGTCGTCGCGGCCGCAGAGCTCGGCGTCGACCACGGCATCGCGCGCCGCACCTCCGTGACGACGACGGCGGTCGCGACGCTCGTCGGCGTCGTCTCCGGGGCGGTCGTCGGGCTGGTCGCGCTGCCGTTCGTCGCGACGGGTGCGCTCGGCGCCGCGGGGCCGGTGCTGTGGGCGCTGCCCGCGGTCGCCGTGGTCCTGCTGCCGCCCGTGCTCAACCGCCTGGTCGCGTGGGCGCTGCGGGTCGCACGCCGGCCGCCGCTCGACCGTCCCCTCGGGTGGCGCGGGCTCGGCGCCGCGACGCTGTGGTCCGTCGCCGGGTGGCTGCTCGCCGGTGCGCAGGTGTGGGTGCTCGCCGTCGGTCTCGGCATGCCGGCCGACGCACGTGGTGTCGCCCTCGCCGTCGGCGGCTACGCGCTGGCCTGGGTGGTCGGCTTCCTCGTGGTGGTCGTGCCCGCCGGTGCGGGTGCGCGCGAGCTGGTGCTGCTCGCCGTGCTTGCGGGGGCCCTGCCGCACGCCGCCGTCCTGCTGCTGGTGCTGGTCAGCCGTGTCCTGGTGACGCTCGCCGACCTCGCGCTCGCGGGGCTCGGCGCGCTCG
The DNA here is from genome assembly GCF_044389085.1 of Isoptericola sp. NPDC019693. Lineage (NCBI taxonomy): Bacteria > Bacillati > Actinomycetota > Actinomycetes > Micrococcales > Promicromonosporaceae > Isoptericola > Isoptericola sp. NPDC019693. The sequence goes on from NZ_JBIRXP010000002.1 coordinate 708,402, forward strand.
CCCGCCCGCGGTAGCTCGCGGCGGCGCCGAGGCGGGCACCGTCCGCGCGGCGGGTGCCGCTGCGGCCGTGGTCCTGGCAGGCTGGACACGGCCGCCGCCGAGCGGTGACCACGCTGGACGCCGCTGCCCGAGCCTCGAGGACGAAGGAACGCCCGTGCCGAACCGCGCCCCCGCCCTGCCCCCGCTCACGCTGTACGGCAGCCTGCGGTGGGACGTCGTGGAACCGCTGCTGCCGGGCGCCACCGGCCGCGTGCTCGAGGTGGGCTGCGGCCAGGGCGCCGTCGGGGTGCGGCTCGCCGCCCGCGCCGCGGCGTACACGGGCGTCGAGCTCGACGCGGACAGCGCCCGCACCGCCGAGCAGCGCCTCGTCGACGCGGGGGTGAGGGGCACCGTCGTGCACGGGCCGCTCGACTCCCTGCCCGCCGCCGAGCGCTTCGACCTGGTGTGCGCGTTCGAGGTGATCGAGCACATCGAGGACGACGCCGCCGCGCTGCGGGAGTGGGCCGCGCGGCTGCGCCCCGGGGGCACGCTCCTGCTGTCCACCCCGGCGTGGCAGCGCCGCTTCGGCCCCATGGACGAGGCCGTCGGCCACTTCCGGCGCTACGACCCCGCCGACCTCGTCGCGCTGCTGCGCGACGCCGGACTGGCCGACGTCGGGCTGCGCCTGTACGGCGTCCCGCTCGGGTACGCCCTGGAGGGGGCGCGCAACCAGCTCGCGCGCCGCCGTCCCGGCCTGCGCGAGGAGGGCAGCACCGCCGACCGCACCGCCCGCAGCGGCCGGTTGTTCCAGCCGTCGACGGCGGCGCAGGGTGCGCTCGTGGCCGCGGCGACCTGGCCGTTCCGCGTCGCGCAGCGCGCGTTCCCCCGCACCGGCCCCGGCCTGGTCGCCTGGGGCCGCGCCGCCTCCTGAGCCGGCGTCGTGACGGTCAGGCCGTGATGCGCTCGGTCTCGCGCAGGCGCTCCAGGCGGGCCGGGTCGGCGGCGAGCTCGGCCGCGGTGGCCGCGGACGCGAGCACCACCGAGCCGTCGGCGGCCCAGACGGCGAGGAGCTCGCGCAGCAGGGGGCCGAGCGGGCGGGCGCCGTCGACGAGCACGCGGGCGCCGGGCGTGCCGCCGTCGGGCACCAGGTCGGCGAACGCGACCTGACCGGCAGTCGCGCCGGCGTCGAGCGCCACGGCGGCCGCGTCCGTCTCGGGGGCCCACCCGATGACGTCGCCGTAGGTCATGACGGCGCCCGCGGCGTCGACGGCGCCGGGCGGCAGGTCGCCGTCGAACGACCGTGCCAGGGCGGGCAGGGCGACGGCGACGAGGTCGGCGGCGCCCGGACCCGTCAGCACGGGAGCCCACGCGGCGGGCCGGGAGGTGACGACGACGTCGCCGGCCGTCTCGGGGGAGGCGCCCGCGAGCTCCACGGTCGCGCCGCAGCGCCAGGCGGCCAGCGACCACAGCACGCTGCGCCAGTGGGCCGGCAGGTCGAGAGTCACGACCGTCCCCGGCGCGGCGTCGAACTCCTCCACGAGGAGGTTCACGGTCTTGCTCACCCAGTTCTGCAGGACGGCGCCGGAGAGCTCGACGCGCTCGCCGCCGTCGCCGTACCACGTGAGGCGGGGACGCCCCGGGTCCGACAGGACGCGCGCGAGCACCTGGGAGATCGTCGTGGGGGTGCGGCCGGACGTCGGAGGGAGATTCACGCAGGTCAGCCTACGAGCGCGCGGCCGGCCCGGGAGGACGGGCATGTGAATGGCCAGTGGAGATCGCAATCACTAGCACATTTCGACTTGACGCCTCCGAAGGACACGCGTGTAATTCCAGGTATGCAGTTTCCCTAGAGAACGGCATGGAGGGGCACGCCATGTGGAACTTGCTCGATGGGGACCGGGGGGTCTTCCCGTCAGATGTCGGCCGTGAGCCCGAGCGCGTAGCGCCGGTGCTCCCGCTGTTCGGCGACGCAACGACGACCGACGACGAGACGCTCCTGGGATGGCAGGAACGAGCACTGTGCGCTCAGACCGACCCTGAGGCCTTCTTCCCGGAGAAGGGCGGGTCCACGCGTGAGGCCAAGAAGGTCTGCACGTCCTGCGAGGTCCGGGCCGAGTGCCTGGACTACGCGCTCGCGAACGACGAACGGTTCGGCATCTGGGGCGGGCTCTCCGAGCGCGAGCGGCGCAAGCTGAAGCGCCGCGCCGTCTGACCTGAGGTCCGCGGGACGTCCGGCCCGACACGCTCGGGACGGATATCCCACGACCGGATCGGGGCCCGACGCATCATGGCGGGCAGGATGACTGCTCCGCACCCGATCCCAGCCCGCCCCGGCGGCGAGGTCGCCCCCACGGGCGCGACCGTCGCCGTCGCGCCCGCCGGCGACCGCACGCTCGACGGCACCGGTGCCGTCCCCCTGGTGGTCACCGTGACGGCCGTGGTCGTCACCCGCGGGCGCACCCGCTTCCTCGACGCCACGCTCGACGCGCTCGCGCGCCAGGAGCGCGCGGCCGACGAGGTCGTCGTGGTGGACGTCGGCGCCGCGGAGTCCACCGCCCACCCTGACCTCCGCCTCGGCGGTGCCCGCTTCGTCGCGGCGGCGGGGGCGCGCAGCCTCGGCGAGGCCGTGGACCGCGCCCAGGAGGTCGTGGGCGTCCCGGAGACCGGCTGGCTGTGGATCCTGCACGACGACTCCGCGCCCGAGCCCGGCGCCCTGTCGCGCCTGCTGCGCGCCGTCGAGCACTCGAGCGCCGTGGCGGTCGCGGGCTGCAAGCAGCGTCGCTGGCCGGTCGACGCCGACGGCACCCCTGCCGCCGACGCCAGCATGCTCGTCGAGGTGGGCAGCACGGTCTCGCCGCTCGGGCGGCGGATGACCGGCATCGACGACACCGAGATCGACCAGGGGCAGCACGACGCGCGCGAGGACGTGCTCGCCGTCGGGCTCGCCGGGGCGCTGGTGCGGGCGCACGTGTGGGCCGAGCTGGGCGGGACCGACCCCGAGCTGGGGCCGTTCGGCGACGGCCTCGACCTGTGCCGGCGGGCCCGGCTGGCCGGGCACCGCGTGGTGGTGGTGCCCGACGCCGTGGTCAAGCACGCGCAGGCCTCGCTGCTGGGGCTGCGCGGCCGTGACGTCCCGGTGCCCGACCTCGAGGCGTCGCGGTACGCCCGCCGGCGCAGCCAGCTCTACCTGCGCCTCGTCGAGGCGCCCCTGCCCCTGCTGCCCGTGGTCTGGCTCGCCACCCTGGTGTGGGCGCCGTTCGCGGCCATGTACCGGCTGGCTCTCAAGCGGCCGGCGCACGCCCGGGACGAGCTCGTGGCGGCCGTGGTCACGGCGCTGCGCCTGGTGCCGCTCTACCGTGCCCGACGGCGCGCGGCCCGCACCCGGCGCCTCCCGCGCCGTGTCCTGGCACCGTTGCTCGGCACCTGGCGGCAGGTGGCCGGCGAGCGCCGCGACGCGCGCCTGGCCCGCGCCGAGGCGCAGCGTGCCCGGTGGGCGCCGAGCGAGCTGGAGCGGGCCGACCTGCGCCGGCTCGGCAGGACCCGCCGCGCGGTGCTGGCCGTCGTGCTGGTGAGCGTGGTGGCGCTCGACGTCGCCCTCTTCGGCCCCTGGCAGGGTGTGCTGGCGGACGGCGGTCGCGTCGTGGGCGGCGGGCTGCTGCCGGCGCCCGGCACCGTGGGCGACGTGTGGGAGGCGGCGACGTCGGGCTGGGTGCGCGACGGTCTCGGGGTCCGCGCGCCGGCCGACCCGCTGCTGCTGTCCCTCACCGCGTTCGCCGTGCTGGCGGGCGGCGGACTGCAGACGGCGGTGAACGCCCTGGTCCTGGTCGCGCTGCCGCTGGCCGCCCTCGGCGGCTGGTTCGCGGCGGGCGGCCTGACGCGGTCGGTCGTGGTGCGGGCGGTGGCCGCCCTCGCCTGGGCTGCCGCTCCCGGCTTCCTCGCCTCCCTCGGCTCCGGGCGGCTGGGCGCGGTCGTCGTGCACCTCACGCTGCCGTGGCTGCTCGTCGCCGTGCTGCGCACCGTGGGCGTGCAGGCGCGCGACGTCGCGCTCGCGCCGGGACGTCGCCGCGGGTCCCTGGGTGCCGCCGGGGCTGCCGGCCTCCTGCTGGCCGTCGCGGTGTGCGCCGCCCCGGTGCTGCTCCCGGTGGCGGTGGTGCTGATCGGCGTCGCCGCGCTGCTGGTGCGCCGGTCGTGGCGCGCGCTGCTGCTCGTGCTGCTGCCGGCCGTGGTGGTGCCGCTGCCGTTCTGGGGCGAGGTGCTCGGAGCGTGGTCGGACGGCGGGTGGCGCCTGCTCGTGGCCGAGCCGGGAGCCCCCCTGGTCGCGTCCGGCACGCCCACGGCGGTCCAGCTGCTGCTGGGCCTGCCGGGGGAGACCGCCTGGTTCGAGCCGTGGCTGGGGACCGACGGTGCGCTCGGCCGCGCCGCCGTGGTCGCCCCTGCGCTGCTCGGCGGCGCCGTCCTGGTGCTGGCGGCCGTCGCCCTGGTGCGCCCCCGGGCGGTGCGGGGGGTGCGGCTGGCGTGGCTGGCCGGGGCGGCGGGGCTGACGACGGCGGTCGTGGCCGTCGCGACGGCCGTGGCCAGCGGGTCCGCGGCCGACGGTACGGCCGCGAGCGTGACCGGCTGGCCCGGCGTCGGGCTCTCCGTGCTGCTGCTCGCGCTGGGCGCGGCGGCGATCTGCGCGCTGCCGTCGTTCGGCCGGCTGCCGACGGCGGCCCCCCGCGACCACGGGGACGAGGAGCCACGACGCGCGCGGCGGGTCGCGTCCGCGGGCGTCGTCGCCGTCGCCGTGGTGGCGCTCGCGCTCCCCGTGGCGCAGCTCGCGTCCTGGGCGCTCGGCTCCACCGGCGGCGGCGCGGTGGGCGACCTGCGGGCGGCCGAGCCGGGCGTGGTGCCCGCCGTCGGCACGCAGATGCAGGAGCCGCCCCGCTCGGCGCGGGTGCTGCAGCTCGACCGGGTGCAGCCGGGCGGGGAGGCGGAACCGTCGGGCGCGGCGGTGGTCGACTACGCCCTGCTGCACGCGGACGGCACCCGGCTCGAGGACTCCTCCACCGTGGTGCGGGCGCGTTCCGCCGGCCTGGTCGGCGGCGGCGCGCGGAGCGACACCGCGGTGCTGGACCAGGTGGTGGCGGAGGTGGCGACCGGGCGGTCGACCGACGTCGCGGACCGGCTCGCGGCGCTCGGCATCGGTGCCGTGCAGGTCCCCGCGGGCGGTGACGCAGAGCTCGCCACCACGCTCGACCTCGTGCCGGGGCTCGCCCGCGTGACCGAGGAGGGCGCGCTCGTCTGGCGCGTCACGACCGACGGGCCCGCGCCGGGCTGGGCGACCGTGCTGAAGAACGACGGCACCGACGAGGACGGCGCGCCGAGCCCGTACTTCGCACCGGCCGACGCCGTGCGGACGGTGCCGTCGGACGGCTCGAGCGCCGCGACCCGGCTCGCCCCGGGCGGCGAGGACCGCACGCTGCGGCTCGCGGAGACGGCCGACCCCGGCTGGCGCGCGACGGTCGACGGCCGGCGCCTGGCGGCCGTGGACGCCGGGGGGACGCAGGCGTTCGCGGTCGGCCCGGCGGAGGGTCACCTGCGGGTGTCGTTCGAGACGCCGCACCGCACCGCGTGGCTCGCCGCGGCAGGCCTGGTGCTGCTGGTGCACGCGCTGCTGGCGCTGCCGGTCGGACGGCGGCGAGGGCGATGACGGCGCGCGAGGAGCGGCCGGCACACGACGCCCCGACCACCGCGCAGGAGGGCGGCGCGGAGCGCACGACGGGGCGCGGGTCGAAGCGCGGGACGGAGCGGGCGAGAACGCAGACCACCGGAGGGACGGGCCAGGACGTGCGGAAGACCCGGGTGCGCCGCGGCGTGCGCGCGACGGCGGCGGCGGTCACCGGGGTGGCGGCCGTCGGCGCGCTGGCGGCCGTGGCCGTGCTGGGCGACCAGTGGGCACAGTCGTGGACGGGCGCCGAGCAGCAGGCCGTGGCGGCGGGGACACGGAGCGTCGGGGTCCAGCCGGCGGACGCGACGCTCGTCTGCCCGGCGCCGGTCGCGCTGCCCGAGGGGGCCGACGTCGGGGACCAGCAGTTCGACGCCACGCCGGTGCCCACCACGAGCGGGCTGGGCGCTCTCGTGCTGGGGGAGGCCCGGGACGGCGCACGGACGACCGCTCTCGGGGGCAAGGACCCGCTGGCGCTCGACGCGGGCGACGACGTGGCCGCCTGGCAGGGCGACGTGAGCTCCACCCGCGTGCTGCAGGCCACCCCGGTGGCCGACGAGCCGTTCCGCGCGGCCGGCGCGATGGCCTCGGTCACGACGCAGGGCGACCTGCGCGGGCTGGGTGTCGGCGCCTGCACCGCGCCGTCGACGTCGCAGTGGCTGGTGGGCGGCAGCACGGAGGTGGGCTCGACCGCCACGCTCACGGTGCAGAACCCGTCGGAGCAGCCCGCGACGGTCGCCCTCGACGTGTACGGACCGGGGGGTCCGGTGGCGCTCGGCGGCCAGGGGACGTTCACCGTCGCGCCCCACGAGCAGGTCACGACGCGCCTGGAGTCCGTGGCCCCGGAGCAGGACCGCCTCGCGGTCAACGTGCGCGCGGCGGGGGCGCGGGTCAACGCGAGCCTGCAGACCCAGGCCATCGATGGCCTGCTGCCGGCCGGGGTGGACCTGCTGACCGCGGGTGCGTCGCCGCGCGGGTCGCTCGCGGTGGGTGGCGTGCTGAGCCGGGGCGAGGCGGTCGACGACCCGCACGCCCCGCGGCTGCGGCTCCTGGCGCCCGGCGAGCAGGGCGGGACGGCGCGGGTCACCGTGTACGGCCCGTCCGGGCCGGTGGTGCTGCGGGGGGCCGACGAGGTCGAGCTCGAGCCCGGCGTGGTGACCGACGTGCCGCTCGGCGGGCTGCCGGAGGGCGCGTACACGCTGGTCGTCGACGCGGACGTGCCGGTCGTGGGCGCGGCGCGCAGCGACCAGCCCGGCCAGCAGCCGGAGGACTCCGTGGTCGGCGGCACCCCGTACGACGTGGCGTGGTCGGCGGCCCAGCCGGTCGGCGCCCCGGGCGGGGCGGGGCCGGCGGGTCAGGTGGGCGTCCCGGGCGGGGTGCGCACGGGGCTCACCCTCGCCGCCGTGCCCGAGGACCGCGACCCCGACACCGATCCCGAGGGCTCGACGGCCGTGACCGTGCGGGCGTACGACGCGTCGGGTGCCGAGATCGGCAGCGACGACGTCGAGCTCACCGCGGGGGAGACCGCGGCCGTCGCGCTCGGCGACCTGGTGTCGGAGGGCACCGTGCCCGCCGGGGTGAGCGTCGACCGCGCCGACGGCGGCGGCCTGGCCGTCACGTGGTCGGCCGTGCTGCGCGCCGACGACGGCACCGCGGCCCCCGGGACGCTGCTGGCCGCGGTCGCCCCCACCGCGACGGTCACCACCCCCGGCGCCGTCGAGGTGCGCACCGTCGACGCCGGCTGACCCCGGGCCTGACAGCTCCGGGGTCAGGAGTCGTAGCCGGGGTCGATCTCCTCGGGGGTGCGGGCCAGGAGGTGCGCGACCTGCTCGACCACGACGTCGCGCACCAGGTCGGCGCGGTCGGTGTCGTCGGCGGCGCGGAAGTCCACCGGGCGGCGGTACACCACGACGCGTGCGGGCCGCCCGGACTCGGCGGGGAAGCAGCGCCCGAGGGGGACGCCGTCGGACTCCCACGGCGCAGGATCGGACGGCGGGACGTCCTCCACGGCGAACTCCGTGCCGGCGAGCTGCGGGCCCCAGCGGCGCTGCAGCAGCTCGACGACGTCGAGCACCAGGTCGTCGAACTGCTCCGCCCGGGTGCGGTAGGCCGGCGTCCCCGGCGGCAGGAGCGGCCCGCGCACCCCGCGGCCGCGGCGGTCGCGGCGGCGGACCGGCGGGACGGCGGCGGGGTCGGGTCCGGCCCCGGGACGGTGCTCGGGACGGTGCTCGGGGCTCGCGGCGTGGTGCACCCGTCGAGCCTATGCCGGGGCCGGGCGTGGCGCGGAGGCGGGTACCCCGGCGCGATCGTGGTGCGGTCACGGGGCGGTCACGACGGCCGCGGCCCGGCGAGCCCCGCGCACGGGTCGGCGCGGGCGGCGTATTCTCCCCGCGTGAGATCGGTGAGGCAGTGCTCGCGCACGGCATGCACGCATGCCGCCGTCGCGACGCTCACGTACGTGTACGCGGACTCCACGGCCGTGCTGGGTCCGCTCGCGCAGCACGCCGAGCCGCACAGCTACGACCTGTGCGCCCAGCACGCGGAAGGGTTGACCGCACCCCGCGGGTGGGAGGTCGTGCGCCTCACCCCCGCGTTCGAGGAGCCGGCGCCGTCGGCCGACGACCTGTCCGCGCTGGCGGAGGCCGTCCGCGAGGCCGGGCGGGTGCGTCAGGAGCCGGCGGGCGAGCCGTCGTCGGTCACCGAGACCGCCCGTCGCGGGCACCTGCGCGTGCTGCGCGAGGCCGACTGACGCGTCCCGGTCCTCCGCCGTCCGGTCAGGGGACCCACGCGCACACCGCGTGCCCCGACCCGGACAGCCGCAGCTCCCCGGCGGCGTGCGGGACGAAGACCGACGCGCCGCGGTGCAGCGTCGCGGGAGCGGGGCAGGCCTCGGCGGTGAGCTTGAGGTCTCCGGACAGGCACAGCACGATGCGAGGCCCCTCGGCGGGGAGCTCGACGTCCTCGGCCGGGTCGACGTCGGCCGCCGTGAGCGCGAACTCGCGCACCGGGGCGCGGTAGGTCGTCACCTGGCCCCGCCCGCCCGCGACCCGCGTGCGGGGCGGCTGCGGCGGGCGCGGCACGAACGACGCGCACTCGACGAGGGCGGCCTCGTCGACGAGCTTCGTGGTGAGGCCCGCCCGCAGCACGTTGTCCGACGACGCCATGATCTCGACCCCGAGCCCGGTGAGGTACGCGTGCACCTCGCCCGCCGGGAGGAAGAGGCCCTGACCGGGGTCGAGCGTGACGCGGTTCAGCAGGAGCGACGCGAGGGCCGCCGCGTCCCCGGGGTGCTGCTCCGCCAGCTGCAGCACGGTCGCGTCGGCGCGCGACGACGGCGAGCCCCCGGCCAGCCGCGCGGCGACCGACCCGACGGTGGTCGCGACGTCGGCCGCGGCGCCCGGGTCGCGGCGTGCCGCGACGATGCGGGAGAACGCGGCCTTGACGCCGGCGGGGGACCGGTCGGTGCGCAGGACGTCGCGCACGGCCGCCACGAGCCCGCCGTCGAGCCCGTCCAGGAGGTCGAGGACCGCGCGCGGCGCCCGGAAGCCCGCGAGCCCCTCGAACTCGGTGAGCGCGACGACCATCTCGGGCTTGTGCTGGTCGTCGTGGAACGAGCGTCCGGGGTCGCCCGGCGGCAGCCCCCGCCGGTTCTCGCGGTTGAACCCGGCGCGCGCCGCGTGCGGCTTGGGGTGCACCTGGAGCGACAGGGCGCGGTCCGCGGCGAGGACCTTGAGGAGGTAGGGGAGCCGGGGCCCGTACTCGTCGGCGACCCGGCGGCCCAGCATCGCGTCGGGCGCCGAGCGCACGAGCTCCAGCAGGGACCCGTCGCGGTCCACCCGTGACGGGGCGCTGGGGTGGGCGCCCAGCCACAGCTCGGCGGCGGGCGTGCCGTCCGGCTCGGTGCCCAGCAGGGCCTGGATCCGCGTGCGGGAGCCCCAGTCGGCGTGCTGGACGGTGTTCTCCAGCGGGTAGAGCTCGGGCACGGCACCACCCTTGCACACGCGCGCCCGCGCGGCGCCGCCCCGGCCGCAAGTCCGCCCGCAGAACCACCCGCTCACGACCGGGGGAGGCACGTACGCTGTGGGACGTGACGATCGACCTGGCCCACATCATCAAGGCGTACGACGTGCGCGGCACCGTGCCCGACCAGCTCTCGCCGGCCGTGGCCCGCGCGATCGGCGCCGCGTTCGCCCGGGTCGTGGCGGCGCCGGAGGGCGCGACGCGGGTGGTCGTCGGTCACGACATGCGCGAGTCCGGCCCGGAGCTGGTCGACGCGTTCACCGACGGTGTCACCGCGGCCGGCGTCGACGTCGTGCGGATCGGCCTGTGCTCCACGGACGGGCTGTACCACGCGTCCGGTGCGCTGGACGCGCCGGGCGCGATGTTCACCGCCTCGCACAACCCGGCCGTCTACAACGGCATCAAGCTGTGCCGCGCCGGCGCGCGGCCCGTGGGGCAGGACACCGGCCTGGCCGACGTCCGCGAGCTCGCGCAGCGCATGCTCGACGACCCGTCGGCCGCCCCCTCCGTGGACGAGGCGGAGGCGACGCCCGGCACGGTCTCCGACGTCGACACCCTCGCCGACTACGCGGCTTTCCTGCGCGGCCTCGTCGACGTGTCGGGGATCAGGCCGCTCAAGGTCGTGGTGGACGCCGGCAACGGCATGGCCGGGCACACGGTGCCGGCGGTGCTGGGCACGGCCGCCGGGCTGCCGGCCCTGCCGCTCGACGTCGTGCCCCTGTACTTCGAGCTGGACGGCAGCTTCCCGAACCACGAGGCCAACCCGCTGGACCCGAAGAACCTCGAGGACCTGCGGGCCGCCGTCGTCGAGCACGACGCCGACCTCGGCCTCGCGTTCGACGGCGACGCCGACCGCTGCTTCGTGGTCGACGAGCACGGCGACCCGGTCTCGCCGTCGGCGGTCACGGCGCTCGTCGGGCTGCGCGAGGTCGCCAAGGAGCTCGAGGCGGGCCGCACGCCCACGGTGATCCACAACCTCATCACGTCCCGCGCCGTGCCCGACCTGCTGCAGGCCGCGGGCGCGACGACCGTGCGCACCCGCGTGGGGCACTCGTTCATCAAGGCGCAGATGGCTCAGCACGACGCCGTCTTCGGCGGGGAGCACAGCGCCCACTACTACTTCCGCGACTTCTTCTTCGCCGACACCGGGATGCTCGCCGCGCTGCACGTGCTGGCCGCGCTCGGTGAGCAGCCGCACCCGCTGTCGGCGCTGGCGGAGATGTACTCGCCGTACGTGGCGTCGGGGGAGATCAACTCGACCGTGGCGGACGCCGCGGCGGCGACGGCGCGGGTGCGCGAGGCCTACGCGTCCGCCTACCCGCAGGCGGCCGTCGACGAGCTGGACGGCCTCACGGTGGCGCACTGGGACGGCCACCCGCAGTGGTGGTTCAACCTGCGCGCCTCCAACACGGAGCCGCTGCTGCGGCTCAACGTCGAGGCCGCCGACGAGGACATCATGGTCAAGGTGCGCGACGACGTCCTGTCGCTCGTGCGGCAGGAGGAGGACGCATGACCGACCACCAGGCCGAGAGCCCGATCGACCCGTGGGTGCGCTCGATCCTGCGCTGCCCCGTGACGGGCGCGGAGCTCGTCGACGCCGTCGGGCCGGACGGCGAGCCCGAGCTGCGCTCCACCGACCCGGAGCGTCCGCTCGCCTACCCCGTGCGCGACGGCGTGCCCGTGCTGCTGGAGAGCGACGCCCGCCCCCTGTGAGGCAGCCCCGCCAGGTCGCCTAGGTCACCGGAGTGATCTTGGTGATCCACGCGGCGGGCATCGACCCCGCCGTCGTGCGCTTGCCCACCGTCGACCGGATCCAGTCGGCCTTGCCCGTGACCGTCGCCTTCTTCCCCGTCGACGACGTCGCCGTGAGGGTGCGGGCCTGACCGCTCGACCACTTCGCCGAGACGCTGATCGTCTTGACGTCGCCCAGCCCGAACAGCGAGCGCGCCTGCGACTGCGTGAGCTTGCGCGTCCAGGACGCGTACGAGTTGCCCGGCGCGGCCTTGCTGTACGGGTCGGACACCGAGCGCTCGTAGGCGATCTTCGACGACCAGACGTCCTCGGAGTTCGCGGTGCGTCCGCCGCTGGACGAGAAGTAGTGCGCGGCGACGGCCTTGCCGCCGTACGTCAGCACCCTGGCCCGGGTGCGGCTGGAGGTGGTGGCGTCGACGCCCTTCTTCCAGACCTTGCCGTACTTGGCGTCCGTGCCCTCGCTCTCCTTCTTCCAGCCGGAGTAGTACTGGTCGCGCACGTCGTCGACGACGTTGCACCGGCACGCGGCGAGGAGCGGCTTGGTCATCACGTACGAGCGCGCGGTGATCGCCTGGGCGGCCAGGGCGGACAGGCCGCCGTTGAGGCCCCACGACGACGGCATCTCCGCGATGCCGTACAGGTACTCGGTGTTGAGCAGCACGTCGTTCGTGATGTTCGGGACGCCGCCGCGTGCCGTCGCGGTGAGGCGGCCGTGCTTGTACGAGCCGTGCGCCCCGGAGACCGTCGCGACCGCGCGCTTGCCGGTGGGCTTGTAGTAGCGGGTGCCCGACCAGTGCAGCCGCAGCACCTGGTCGTAGTACTTGGTGCCGTTCACCGTGATCCGGGACCGCCCGCCGGCCGTGACGGTGACGGCGAACGTCTCCGTGCCGGACCCGGAGGTCAGGGTCTTCCCGTCCTCGTCGCGCAGGCGCCAGTCGCCTCCGCTCACCGTGACCGTGGTCGTCGTCCTCGTGTCGCCGTAGCCCGACCGCCCGAGCGGGTCCTTGCCGTAGACCTGGACGAGGATGTTGTTCCCGGTCGTGTCCTTCCAGGCGACCTTCCCGCCGGCGTAGTAGTGCTGCAGGATGCTCCAGCTGGCCGAGCCCTGCCGCGCCATCGCGTAGGCGCCGTACTGCGGCATCCCCACGCCGTGCCCGAATCCCGAGCCCGTCAGCGTGAACGACGACGGCACCGCGGCCTGCGCGGACGTCGCGGCCACCACCGTGCCGCTCGCCGCCAGCATCATGCCGGCGAGGACCGAGGCCACGGCGGCCCGCAGCCGGCGCGGTCGGCGGACCCGGGCCCGCGAGGTCGTGTCTTCGTGCGTCATGGTCATGCACCCCCGTATGCACTGTGCCCCAGCCGGAGCGCACCAGCATCTGGAGACGCGGAGGGGCCGGGCCGCGCTTCGAGGTGCTGACACACGGATCCGTCCTTATCGTCGTGCGGGTCAGGTGCCCGGCGCGACGAAGCGCCGTGCGGGTCGACCGAGACCCCTCTGACCGTCGGACCGATCGGCGATCGACCAGTGCTGGACGAGCGGAGACGAGCATGACGACGACACGCACGGCTCGAAGGGCGGCCCGGACCGCCGTCACGACGTCGACCGTCGTGGCGCTGGCCCTCGCGGGGGTCGTGCTGCCCACGGTCTCCCTCCCGGTCCCGGAGGCGCACGCCGTCTCCCCGGACGTGGAGCACGTGCCGGTGCGGGGCGTCGACGCCGACGCCCGGCACGAGAAGGGGGCTCTCGCCGACGCCGTGGGGCACGAGCACGACGGTGCGGAGGCGGAGCTGCCGACCTCCGAGGTGGCGAAGAAGGTCGCGCCCGACGGCGCCGCCACCCCGCTGGCTCAGGAGGCCCCGGACGAGGGCGATCTGGCGGCGCTGAGCGAGCGCACCACGACGCAGGACTTCCTCGTCGCCGGGGTCACGTGGGACGAGGCGACGGGCAGCGAGGTCACCGAGGTGGCGGTGCGGCTGCGCGAGGACGGCCGGTGGACCGACTGGCAGTCCCTCGGGCTGGACGGCGTCACCGTCGACGGCGGCCGCGCCGGGACGGAACCGATCGTCTCGACCGGCGCCGACGGCGTGCAGGCGCGCGTGCGCACCGCGGACGGGACCCCGCCGAGCGGGCTCCAGGTGGACGTCGTCGACCCGGGCACGTCGCGGGCGGACGCGTTCGTGGGTGACGACGCCGCGCCGGCGTCCTCCGCCAGCGCGGGCACGGGCTTCGAGATCCGCCCGTCGGTCGTCACGCGCTCCGGGTGGGGCGCGGACGAGTCGCTCGCGGGGAGCTGGCCCGAGACCTCGAAGTCCCTCAAGGCCATCTACGTGCACCACACGGCCGGGACCAACGGCTACAAGGAGAGCCAGTCGGCGGCCCTGGTGCGGGGCATCTACGCCTATCACACGAAGTCGCGCGGCTGGCCCGACATCGGCTACCAGTTCCTCGTCGACAAGTACGGGAACATCTTCCAGGGGCGCAAGGACGCTCGCGTCGACAACCCGATCGGCGCCCAGGCCGGCGGGTACAACACGGGCACGATCGGGGTGTCCGCGATGGGCAACTTCGACACCGCGAAGCCCACCAGCGCCCTCCTCACCGGGATGGCGAAGGTGATCGCCTGGAAGGCGTACCAGTACAAGATCGACCCGAAGGGCACGACCACGCTGGTCACGGGCGGCTCGACCGGCTCCGGGACGCGGGCCAAGCCCGGGACGAAGGTGCGGGTGCCGACGGTGCTGATGCACCGCACGACCAACGAGACCGCCTGCCCGGGCCGCTACCTCGCCGCGAAGATGGGGACGTTGCGCAGCGGTGCGGCGTCGCGCAAGGCCGCGGCCATCAAGAAGTACGGCGCGATCCGGTGGGCCGTGAACGCCCCCGCGCGGTACGCGCCGACGGCCGCGCAGTCGCCGGTGCAGTGGTCCACCAAGGCCACGTACCGGTGGAAGAAGGTGCCGGGCGCGCGCTACTACCAGGTGCTCTACCGCGAGGCGCACTGGAACTCCGACATGCCCAGCACGAACTACTGGCGGGTGCTCAGGTCGTCGACCACGGCGACGTCCGTCACGGTGAACCTCGACCGGGGCAAGTCGCGCGAGATCGCCGTGCGCGCGATCAGCTCGAAGTACCACCGCGGGCCCATGACGACTCTGGTGCGCACCAGCACCACGATCATGCCCAAGTCGTGGTCCGTCTCCAGCGGGTGGAAGAAGATCCACCACACGAAGCTGTACGGCGACAACGCCTACCAGACGGCCACCGGTGGGAAGACGATCAGCCTCAAGAGCGCCAACCAGGTGCACCGGGTCGTGGTCCGCGGGGCCACGTCGCCGGGGGACGGCAAGGTGCAGGTCCTCGTGGGCGGCAAGGTGCGCGGCACCCTCGACTTCAACCGGGCGTCCTCCTGGGACCGGGTCATGAGCGTCACCCTCTCCGGGCACAACGACGGCACGGTGACCCTGCGGAAGGTGAACGACGGCCGGAAGGTGCGCATCGCGCAGATCTCCCTCGCCCGCTGGTGACGGACGACCTGGCGTCGGGGTCGTGAAGCGCTCCCAGCGGGCTCCCGGCAGGGACAGGTAGCCTGCTGGCCACGAGCCCCGGCGTCGAGGGACCCGACGCCGGGTCCCGGAGGAGATGGGATGTCCACCAGCACCGCCCCGACCGAGTCCCTGCAGCTGCCCGAGCGGGCGCTGCTCCTGCACATCGGGCTGATGAAGACCGGCACGACGAGCCTGCAGAACGCGGCCGCGGCGCTGCGCCCGCAGCTCCTCGCGCAGGGGGTGCGGTACCCGGGGACCAAGGTCAACCACCGCAGCGCGGTGAACGACTTCATGGGCCACTCGTGGGGCTGGGACACCACGCCGGTCGAGGGCGCGTGGCGACGCCTGCGGGCCGAGATCGACGCCGACACGGACCACCGGGTGTGGATCGGGCACGAGTTCGCCGCCAACGCCGACGACGCGACGGCCGCACGGTGGCGCCAGGAGCTGGGGGAGCGTGCGCACGCCGTCGTGACGCTGCGCAACTACGGCTCGATCCTGCCCTCCCTCTGGCAGCAGATGACGAAGGAGGGCGAGCGGCTCGAGTTCGAGCCCTGGCTGCGGGGCGTGCTCTCCGACGACCCCGACCACGAGCTGCGGTCGTTCCGGGACCGGATCGACCAGGGGCGCGTCGTGACCCGCTGGGCCGAGGCCTTCGGCCCGGAGCACGTCACGGTGGTCGTGGTGGACAAGTCGACCCCGGAGCTGCTGTTCGACGCCTTCGAGTCGATGCTCGCGCTCGAGCCGGGGCTGCTGCGGACCGCGAAGCTCGACGGCAAGGCCTCGAACCGGGGGATGTCGCTCGAGGAGGCCGAGCTCCTGCGGCGCCTCAACCTCAAGCTCCGCAAGCAGCTCACCTGGCTCGAGTACTGCAAGTGGCTCCGCGACTCGGCGTCCACCGCCGTGCTCCGGTGGCGCCGCACCGGTGACCACGACACCAGGCTCGTGCTGCCCACGTGGGCGGCCGAGATCGCGGAGGCCCGCGCCTCGAGCCACGTGGAGCAGATCGTGGCGTCGGGGGTGCGGGTGGTCGGCGACCTGGCGCCGCTGCGCGCCCCGGTCCGCTCGGCGGAGGACCCGCCCCTGCGCAGCGACGTGGTGCCGATCGACGCCGCGGTCGAGGCGATCCTCGGCGTGATCCGGCAGGGCCGCCGCGAGGAGGACCGCCTGGCGACCGCCCGGGAGGAGATCGCCCAGCTCGAGGCGACCGCCAAGGACAGGCGCCGGGCCGGGCCCGCGCTGTCCGACGCCAGCGGCCGCGAGCTCGTCCGTGCGCTCGGCTCGCGGGTCAAGCGCCGTCTGCGGCGCGGCTAGGCTCGCCCGCGTGCATCTCGCGCAGCAGCTGATCCTGACGCTCCCGCCCGACCGCCGCGACCTGGCCGTGGAGGACGGGCCCGCCGTCGTCCGCGACGGCGCCGTCCGTGTGCCCGTCGGCACGAGCCAGGGGTTCGCCACCTACTTCTCCGCGTTCCCGGCCTCCTACTGGGTGCGGTGGGCCGGCGTGCGGACCGTACGGCTGGAGGTCGCGGCCGGCGGTGACGGCACGCTCCGACTCGTCCGCTCCGACGCGCAGGGCGAGGCGTCCGTCGTGGCGTCGGCGCCGGTCGACGGCGGCACGGTGGTGCTCGACGTGGACGTCGCGGGCTCCGACGACGGCGGCTGGCTGTGGTTCGAGGTGGACGCCGGCGACGCCGACGTCGTCCTCACCGACGCGCGCTGGCTCGTGGACGCGGCACCGCGGCGGACGGGCGACGTGTGCCTCTCGATCACGACGATGGACAAGCCGGAGTACTGCGTCGCGACGCTGCGCCGGATCGCCGCGTCGGAGGCGCTCCGCGACGTGGTCGGCACGGTGTTCGTGGTGGACCAGGGCAGGCAGCGCCTGGTCGACCACCCCGACTACCCAGAGGTCGCCGCGGCCCTCGGGAGCCAGCTCACGGTGATCGAGCAGCCCAACCTCGGCGGCTCCGGGGGGTTCTCGCGCGGCATGCTCGAGACGCTGGACCGGGACGGGGCCGACGCCGTGCTGATCCTCGACGACGACGTCGAGGTGGAGCCGGAGGCGCTGCTGCGGGCGGTCCGCCTCCACCGTGCGGCGCGCGAGCCCGTCGTCGTGGGCGGGCACATGCTCGACCTCCTGCGCCCCACGGTGCTCAACTCGTTCAGCGAGGTGGTGCACGAGCGCGACTTCATGTGGGGGCCGCCGCGGTTCGACCAGCAGTGGCACGACCTGGCCGCCGCGCCGCTGCGCGACACCCCCTGGCTGCACGCCCGCGGCGAGAGCGACTTCAACGGGTGGTGGATGTGCCTCATCCCCACGGCCGTGCTGCGCGACGTGGGGCTGTCGCTGCCCCTGTTCCTCAAGTGGGACGACGCCGAGTTCGGGCTGCGCGCGCGTGACGCCGGCCACGCCACCGTGTCCTTCCCGGGGGCGGCGCTGTGGCACGTGGCCTGGACCGAGAAGGACGACACGGTCGAGTGGCAGGCGTACGTGCACGTGCGCAACCGCATCATCGCGGCGCTCCTGCACGCCCGGCGCCCGCGGGGCGGCCTGCTCCTGGCGAGCCTGCTCGCCACCGACCTCAAGCTGCTGCTGGGGATGCGGTACTACCCCGTCGACCTGCACGTCCGGGCGCTGCGCGACCTCATCGCCGGCCCGGGTGACCTGCACGCGGGCCTGGCCGACGTCGTGCCCGCCTCCCGCGCGGTCGGCGCGGGCCACCCCGAGACGGCGACGTACCGGCCCGGGGACGGGACGTTCGACGACGCGGCCGGGCGGCGCTGGGCGGCTCCGGCCCGCCCGAAGCCGACGTCCGCGGGCGCGCTGGTCCGGTTCGCCCTGCGCGGCCTGGTGCGCAACCTCCGACCCGCCCCCGTCGGCCGGCCGCGCGGTGCGCTCACCCGCGACCAGGCCACCTGGTGGGAGGTCCCCGAGCACGACTCCGTGCTCGTGCTGGCGGGAGACGGCGCCACGGGCACCTGGCTGCGGCGCGACCCGCGCCGGTTCTGGCGTCTCGCCGGAGCCACGGTCGTGGCCCACCTGCGCCTGGCGGCCCGCTGGGGTGCGGTGTCCCGGAGCTGGGGAGCCGCGGCGCCGGGCCTGGTCGCGCCGGCGACGTGGCGCGCGACCTTCTCCCGCGGCGCGGGTGGCGTGCCAGGAGCGCCGGGCGGGCACCGTCCCCCCACGGAGCACCACTAGGATGTGCGGGATGTCCACTCCCACCGTCGTCGCGGTCGTCGTGTCGTACAACAGGGCCGCGTTGCTCGGGGCAGCCCTCGACGCGCTGGCCGCCCAGAGCCGGCCGGTCGACCGTACGGTCGTGGTCGACAACGCGTCGACCGACGACGCCCTGCAGGTCGCGCGGTCCCACCCGAGCACCCCCGAGGTCGTAGCGCTCCAGCGCAACACCGGCGGTGCGGGCGGGTTCGCCGTCGGCCTCGCGACCGCCGTCGCCGACCTCGACGCCGACCTCGTGTGGCTCATGGACGACGACACCGTGCCCACCGAGACCGCCCTCGAGGCGCTGCTCGGCGCCCGGGAGGCCTACGCCGGCGACGTCACCGCGATGGCGAGCCGCGTGGTGTGGACCGACGGCAGCGACCACCCCATGAACACGCCGCGCAGCCGCCCGGGGGCATCGCCCGCCGAGCTGGCGCGGGCGCGCGCCGCGGGCGCGATGCCGGTGCGGTCCATGTCGTTCGTGTCGATGCTGGTCGACGCGCGGGCGGTGCGCGAGCACGGTCTGCCCGTCAGCGACTTCTTCATCTGGAACGACGACTTCGAGTTCTCGACCCGCCTGCTGCGCCGCGGCACCGGGCTGTACGTGCCCGGCAGCGTCGTCGAGCACCGCACGGCCCGCCTGGTCGGCACCGACCACGACCCGGGCCCGCGCTTCTACTACGAGGTCCGCAACAAGGTGTGGACGTTCACGCGCTCCGCGGCGCTCGCGCCCTCCGAGCGGCTGCTCTACGGCGGCTCGACGCTGCGGCGCTGGGCCCGCACGATCGCGCGCTCGTCCGACCGCGGCACCCTGCTCAAGGCCGGCGGCCGAGGGCTGTGGCACGGCGTCGTGCGGCGGCCGCGTGCCGACACCGAGGTGCTGGCCGGCGTCGGGCCCGCCGGTCTGAGCGTCGCGCGCGTCGAGCGGGGGCAGGACGGCGTCGCCGCGGTCGCGGCCGAGGGCACGGCCGCGACCGACGTGCCGGCCGTCGCCCGCGGAGCGCTCGACGACCGCCGGTTCTCCGTGCTGCTGCCCGTGTACGCGGGCGACGACGCCGCGCACCTGGAGCGCAGCTTCCTGTCCGTCACGCGCGACCAGACGCTGCGGCCGGACGAGGTCGTCGTCGTGCGCGACGGGCCCGTGGGTGACGACGCCGCCGCGGTGCTCGCCCGCCTGCACGAGCTCACCCCCGTGCCCGTCACGCTGGTGCCGCTGGAGAAGAACGTGGGTCTCGCCAGCGCGCTGGAGGCCGGCCTCGAGGCGTGCAAGCACGAGATCGTGGCGCGCGCCGACGCCGACGACATCTCCCGCCCCGAGCGCTTCGCCGTGCAGGTGCCGCTCGTGGCCGCCGGGTGCGACATCGTCGGTTCGGCGATCCAGGAGTTCGACGACGACGAGCACGCGCCCGGCATGGTGCGCGTCCCGCCCACCGGCGACGACATCGCGACCACCGCGCGGTTCCGCGACCCGTTCAACCACCCGTCGGTCGTGTACCGGCGCTCCGCCGTCGCGGCCGCGGGCGGGTACGAGCACCTGGACCTCATGGAGGACTACCTGCTCTTCGCCCGCATGATCGCCGGGGGCGCGGACGCGCAGAACGTCGTCGAGCCGCTCGTGCTGTACCGGGTCGGCGCCGGGGCGTACGCGCGGCGCGGCGGGCGCCGCCTGCTGGCCTCCGAGCTCGCGCTGCAGCGCACCCTGCACGCCGAGGGCTTCGTCACCGGGCCGCAGCTGGTCCGCAACGTCGTGGTGCGCGCCGGCTACCGCGTGGTGCCCGAGCCGGTGCGCAAGGCCGGGTACCGCGCGTACACCCGCCTGCGCGGCGGCTACCAGCCCGACCGACCGACCCGCTGACCAGGAGGAACGCATGACCGACCTCGTCGTCGTCGGTACCGGGCTCTTCGGCCTGACCGTCGCCGAGCGGATGGCCGCCCAGGGCCGCAAGGTGCTCATGATCGACCGTCGTGACCACCTCGGCGGCAACGCGTACAGCGAGACCGACCCGGACACGGGGATCGAGGTGCACCGGTACGGGGCGCACCTGTTCCACACGTCGAACGAGCGCGTGTGGGAGTACGTCAACCGGTTCACGGCGTTCACGTCCTACGTGCACCGCGTGTACACCACGCACCGGGGCGAGGTGTTCCCGATGCCGATCAACCTGGGCACGATCAACCAGTTCTTCCGGTCGGCGCACGGGCCGGACGCGGCGCGGGCGCTGGTGCGCGAGCAGGCGGCGGAGCTGGACGGCAAGCGACCGGAGAACCTCGACGAGCAGGGCGTGTCGCTGATCGGCCGGCCGCTGTACGAGGCGTTCATCCAGGGGTACACGGCCAAGCAGTGGCAGACGGACCCGCGCGAGCTGCCGGCGTCGATCATCTCGCGCCTGCCGGTGCGGTACACGTACGACAACCGGTACTTCAACGACACGCACGAGGGCCTGCCGGTCGGCGGGTACACGGCGTGGCTGGAGCGGATGGCGGACCACCCGAACATCGAGGTGCGCCTGTCGACGGACTTCTTCGACGACGCGCAGCCGGTGAGCAAGAAGGCCGTGGTCGGGCAGGTGCCGGTGGTGTACACGGGGCCGGTGGACCGGTACTTCGACGACGCCGAGGGCTCGCTGTCGTGGCGCACCCTCGACTTCGAGCGCGAGGTGCTGCCGGTGGGCGACTTCCAGGGCACGCCGGTGATGAACTACGCCGACACCGAGGTGCCGTACACCCGCATCCTCGAGTTCCGGCACTTCCACCCCGAGCGGGAGTACACGAGCGACAAGACCGTCATCGTGCGGGAGTACTCGCGCTTCGCCGAGCGCGGCGACGAGCCGTACTACCCGGTCAACACCCCCGACGACCGTGAACGGCTCAAGCGCTACCGCGAGCTCATGGCCGACGAGCCCGACGTGCACTTCGGCGGCCGGCTGGGCACGTACCAGTACCTCGACATGCACATGGCCATCGGCTCCGCGCTGTCCATGGTGGACAACAGGCTCGCTCCCTGACGCCGCGGCCCCGGCGCCGAACAGGCGGTTGACACCGTTATGGGTGCCACCGGACACCCATAACGGTGTCAACCGCCTGTTCGGCGGGCCGCGCCGAGGGCCCGCCGCACCGCGGTGCCGACCTCCCCGCGAGCGACGTGCCCGGCGTCGAACCGCAGCAGGTGGACGCCGAGCACGGTGAGCGTGTTGTCGCGGTCGCGATCCCTGCGGTCACCGCCGGGGAGGTCGTCGTGCCAAGCACGCCCGTCCATCTCGACGACGAGCCATCCGCCGGGAATCCGCCAGGCCAGGTCTCCGACGGCGAGGAGGCGGCCCGAACGGCCGCGCAAGGGAAGCTGGAGAGTGTCCGGGGGCACGCCTTCCTCGAGGCACTGCCAGCGCGCCATCGACTCGATCGGTGACGCGGCGCGCGGGTCGGCCAGGTCCCAGAGGTCGTGGCGGGCCGCGACGCCGCGGCGCCCGCGGGCGTGGTCGTGGTCGTGGGAACGCTCGAGACCGCGACGGTCGACGGCCTCGAGCCGCAGCGCCGAGTCGAGGACCGCGAGCGCGTGCGCCAGCGGCAGCTCGGGGACCGCCTGGGCGAGGGCCCACTCCGCCGTCACGATCCGGCGTGACCCGGTGCGGCGGTCACCGAACTCCACGGTCGAGAGGCCGTCGTCGAACTGCCGCAGTGGCACCCCGGGACGCGGGGCGCGCCGGGAGGCCGACGGCAGCGCGGCTTGCGGGGAGGTCGCGATCGGCAGCCCCTCGACCCCGTGCATCGCGAGCGCGGACGTCCCGACAGCGATGGCGTCGGGCCCGTACGCGAGCAGCCCGAGCCACGCCGTCCGGCGGCGCAGGTGGCCGTGCAGCACGTCGCCCGATGACTTCGGTGGCCAGGGCGCCAGGAGCGGCACACGGGCGGAGGCGAGTGGCGGCACGGCACGTCGGGGCGCGTCGGCCGCGGTACGCGCGCGCGGCAGGACGGGCACGACGTCGAACACGCCGCGCGTCACGGGGTGCCATCGGCCGGCGGCGACGAGCCGCGAACGGCGGGACGCGCCGACGCCGTGCCGTTCGCACTGGGACGAGGCCAGCAGCCCTTCCTGGGCGTCGGCGACGTCCTGGAGCAGGGCGGGGATCCCGGAAAGGGTGCGCATCCCGCCACCGCAGCACGCTGGGGCGAGGCGTCGGGGCGGCCGGGCGCGATCTGTGGACGAGCGATCACTGTGGGCAGCCTCCGCGCCCTGCTGCCGAACAGGCGGTTGACACCGTTATGGGCGTCGGATGGCGCCCATAACGGTGTCAACCGCCTGTTCGGCAGCGGGGGAGGGCGGCGAGGTCAGACGGGGAGGCCGACGTCGCGGAGCTCGCGCTCGAGGTAGGGCGTCATGGTGCGCGTGTACGTGGCGGTGAGATGGTGCGTGTCGCGGTACACGTTGACGCCGCCGATGACGGCGGGGCAGGTGCCGTCCCGGCAGTAGAGCGGCGTGAGGTCGACGAACGAGGCTCCGGGCACCTCGTCGACGGCCTTCTCGTACACCTGCGGGTCGGGGAACGCCTGGTCCTCGGGCAGGTCGCAGCGGGTGGCGTCGGCGGCCAGGCCGCCGTCGAGGCACTGCGACGGCTCCTGGTCGTGCTGCGGGTTGTCCGAGAGCGCGACGATGGGGACGCCCCGCTCGGCGACGGGGCGCCACGCGGCGGCGAGGTCGGACGCCTGCCGGTCCGGGTCGCCCGAGAGGAAGTCGAGGTATCCCGTGGTGACGACGGCGTCCGTCGACCCGGCGTGCTGCTCCAGCCACGACCCGAGCCGGTCGCGCCAGTCCTCGCAGGTGCGGGCGCGCTCGCCGTCGGCGTCGACGGGGCCGGTGGTCCAGGCGCACGAGTTCTTGAGCTGGGCGGTGACGCTGACGCGCCCCTCGGCGGCGAGCTCACGGAACGCGGGCAGCAGCGCGCGGGCGTGCGAGTCGCCGACGAGCACGACGTGCGGCACGTCGGGGTCGTCGACCGGGCCGAACGAGCAGTCCGCCAGCGCGGTCTCGTCGACGTCGACGAAGCAGTCCCGGGGGCCCGCGATGTCGTCGGAGACGGCGACGGGGGCGGGGACGACGACGTCGTCGAGGGCGCGGTTGTCGCACGGCTTCCCGGGGTCCATCTCCGCGGCGCCGAAGCAGGACGGCGGGTCGGCGACGATCCGGGCGGCGACGGCCTCCTGCTCCTGCGCGCGGTGCTGGGCCGTGGCGACACCGCCGCCGGCGACGAGGGCGAGCGCGGCCGTCGCGGCCGCGGTGACGGCGAGGGTGCGGCGGGTGCGGTGCAGGCCCCAGCGCTCCGTGAAGCGTGCCGGGTCCTCCACCCACCGCTTGGTGGTCGCCGCGAGCAGCACGACGGCGGCCAGCAGCGCCACCCGCTCGAGCAGGCCGGCATCGTGCCCCAGCACGAACGGGGCGAGGACGATCGCGGGCCAGTGCCACAGGTACAGCGCGTACGAGATCTCGCCGGTCTGCTGCACGGGGCGCCACGCGAACAGCGGCGTCGGGGCGAGCCGTCCGCCCGGCGCGCCGGCGGCGATGACGGCGACCGTGCCGATCACCGGGAGGAGCGCCGCCGTGCCGGGGAAGGGCGTCGAGTCCGCGTACGTGAGGGCGCACGCGGCGAGCAGCGCGAGGCCCGTCCAGCTCACCGCGGTGCGGACGCCGTCCCCGACGGGCCGCCGGTCCGGACGGGTGAGCCACAGGGCCAGCAGCGCGCCGGCGCCGAACTGCCAGGCGCGGGTCGTGGTGGCGAAGTAGGCCGGGGCGGGGTTCGTCGACGTCAGCCACAGCGAGTACGCGAACGAGGCGACGGTGGCGGCGCCGAGGAGGAGCGCCGTCGTGCGACGCGTGCTCCCGCCCCGCCGGGAGGCGACGAGGGTGCCGAGCACGACGAGCAGCGGCCAGACGAGGTAGAACTGCTCCTCCGTCGACAGCGACCAGTAGTGCTGGACCGGAGAGGGGTCGCCGTCGGCCGCCAGGTAGTCGACGGCGTGGGCGGCGAGCACCCAGTTCTCGACGTAGAGGGTGGCGCCGAGCGTCTCGCGGAACCACTGCTGCCAGAGGGACTGCGGCGCGAACAGCAGAGTGGCGACGACGGTCACGGCGAGGACGAGGTAGGCGGCGGGCAGCAGGCGGCGCGCGCGTCGTGCCCAGAACCGCGCCAGCCGTACCCGGCCGGTCGCCTCCGCCTCGCGCAGCAGGTGGCCCGTGATGAGGAAGCCGGAGATGACGAAGAAGACGTCGACGCCCACGTAGCCGCCCGGCAGGCGGCCCGGCCAGAAGTGGTAGAGGACGACCAGGGCCACGGCCAGCGCCCGCAGCGCCTGGATCTCGGGGCGGAAGGCCCGCGGCGGGCGGCGGGTGTCGCTGCCCGGTGCGGCAGGTGTGCCGGACGGGCGGTCGCGGACGAGCGTCGTCATGCGCAGGGGTCACCGTGGAGATCGAGGGCAGGGAGCCGGCCAGGCTAACCACGAACCCGATGCCCGGGGCAAACCGACCCGCGAGCGTGACGACAGGTCACGGTGTGACGCGCTCGCCCGGTCCGGCCCGTCAGGAGACGGCGGCCTGCGCCTCGTGCAGGGGCGGACCGGCGACGGGGGAGGCCGTGACGCGGGTCGCGAGCTCGTGCGCCGCGGTGAGGCGGTGGCGCAGCTCCGGCGTCGCGCGGTCGGTCCACCAGGAGCCGGGCACGGCGTGCGGGACGACGGCCACGCCTCGCGGCAGGAGCACCCGGGGGAGCGTGAGGGCGGCGGCGGAGGGCAGCGTCACCACGCGCTGGCCGGGACGCAGCCCGCGCAGCCGCATCTCCACCGGCGCGCCGGGCGTGTCCACCTCGACCCCCGGCACCTGCTCGAGGAGCGCCGAGACCCGCGGGTCGTGGCGGCGGTGCGGCACGTACCGCAGGGGTCCGTCGGCGGCGACGCCCCGCACCCAGGCCACGTACCGGTCCGGTTGCACCAGGCCGTCCGCCGCGAGCGGCGACCCGACCACCACCGTCGGCTCCGCCGGCGCGGAGGCCGGGGCCCTGCCCCGCAGCCACTCGAAGCCGTGCTCGAGCACGCCGATGCCCAGCAGGCGCAGCCAGGAGCGCAGGTCGGGGTCGAGCGGGAGCGCGGTGCACAGGCTCAGCCCGCCGGCCTCGGCCACGCGCCGCATCCGGAGCGCCGCCAGCGCGCCGAGCCCGTAGCGCAGGGAGCCGGGCGGGGCACCGATCCGCACGAGCGAGCTGCCCGAGGTCAGGCGGTGGGCGAGGTCGAGGGTGGCGAGCCCGTCGTCCACCACGACGATCCGCGTCGGCGGCCGCAGCGACCGCACCAGGGCGGACTGGAAGGCGCCGGAGAACGGGTCGCCGACCACCACGACGTCGTGCGGCAGACGGCGCGGCACGGGCGCCAGGTCCACGCTCAGGCCCCCGGGCAGGCCGAGGGCGCGCACGTCGTCGACGGCGGAGGCGAGGGCGGGGACGTCGGCGCGCGCCAGCACCCGGGAGCGGGCGCCGGCGTGCCCGGCGGCGTGCGCCTCGACGGCGGACAGCAGCTGGAGCGGGGACTCGACGAGCGCGGTCACCCCTCCACTGTCACCGCGGCGGGCGACGGGGGAGGGACATCGGTGTGGCCAGCGGATGAACGTTGGGTGCCCGCGCCGTCGGCGGGCCCGCCCGGCCGGGTGGGATCAGCGGCGGGTGTCGAGGGACTTCTCGAGCCCGTGCCGCACGCCGTCGCGCAGGCGGTCGTGCACGCGGTTCTCCACCAGGTGGTGCACCATCAGGGCGATGGCCACGGAGAGCCCCGTCGCGAGCGCCAGGACCAGCCAGCGGGAGACGTCGTCGTGCAGGACGTCGATCACCGCGAACCCGAACTGCCCGTGCACGAGGTACAGCGGGTACGTGAGGGCGCCGAGCGTCGAGAGCACGCGCCAGTCGAGGTGCCGCAGCGGCCCCGCGCTGAGCGCCCACACCAGGCCGACCATCGCCGCGACGGCGAGCCCGCAGACGAGGGGGGAGACGGGGGCGCCGACGTGCTCGGCCGCGGTGCCGGCGTAGTGGTACGCCTGCCGGACCGCGAGGATCGTGGTGAGGCCGATGCCGAGCCACACCGCCGCGTCGCCGCCGTCCTTGTAGACGAGGAACAGGAGCATCCCGACCGCGAAGTACGGCGCGTACGACGGGATGAGCAGCGACGACAGGAGGCCGCCGTCCGTGGCGCGGGCCAGCTCGGCGACCAGCGGCCACAGCACGGCGAACGCGATCACCCGCCGCCGGGTGATCCCCACGAGGATGAAGACGCCGATCAGCAGGTAGAACTTCATCTCGAACCAGAGCGTCCAGAACGCGCCCTGGACGTTCGGCACGTCCCACGCCTCCTGGAGCATGGTGAGGTTGACCGCCGAGTCCAGCAGCGACGGGTCGCGGCCGCCGTCCCACCCGAGCTGGAGCACCACCGTGAGGGCCACGGCCGCCCAGTAGGCGGGGTAGAGGCGAGCCACGCGGGACGCCGCGAAGCCGGTGATCGGCCGCCCGTAGGCCGTCATGAGGATGACGAAGCCGCTGATCACGAAGAAGAGCTGGACGCCGAGGAACCCGTACCGGGTCACGTGGTTGAGGACCGGGAACACGTCGTGCGGCGGTGCGCCCCACTGCGGGATGCCGATGCCCGTGTAGTGGTAGCCGAGCACCACCGCCGCCGCGACGAACCGGAGACCGTCGAGCCCGCGCAGCCGGGACCGGGGCGCGAGGCGGTCGCGGCTGACGCTCGCGGCGGGCGGTGCGACGGCGCTCGGCTGGGAGGTCATGGGCGGCGACGATACCCAACGCGGTGGTCGGGTCCGGGTCGGCTCAGCCGACGGGCTGGACCTCGGCGGGCTCGGCCGCGCGCGCGTCCCACAGGTCCTGCCGGGCGACGTAGGCGTCGTCCCACGGCTTGACGGCGTCCGCCCAGTGCACGAGCCGGGCCGGGGCGTCCGGGACGTCGCGGGTCGGCACGTGGTCCCAGGCGGCGTCGAGCTCGGTGCGGTGCGGGCCGACGTGCAGGTGCAGGGCCTCGCGGGCGTCGATGCGGAACTCCCGCATGGCGACCAGCGACTCGGCCGCGTACCCGTCGGCCCGCAGGCGCGCCAGGTCGAGCACCATGACGTCCGTGTCGAACGCGTTGAAGTCGAACACGTGGCGGGCGTGGATGCGGCGGTAGAAGTCGTAGGCCGTCGCGGAAGCGTCGTCCAGCCGGCGGGCCGCGCGGTACAGGAGGCCGAAGCCGCTCGGGTCGGCGTGCGACGTGTGCCGCGCCGCCACCGCCGTGGAGCCCAGGTCGACGGCGGCGAGCTCCGCGACGTCGCCCAGGACGACGGCGTCCACGGGCAGCACCACCGCGCGGTCGACGCCCGGCAGCAGGTGCGGCAGCAGCACGAGGTGCGCGCGCTGGCCGGCGGTCAGCCCGAGGGACCCGAGCTTGAGGGCCGTGGTCGGGACGCGGTGCACGGTCGTGCGCGCCGAGAGCTCGGGCAGGCTCACCCGGGCCACGCCGGGACCGACGAGCCACACGCGCAGCGGGGTGGTGCTGGACGCGTCGAGCGCGCGCACCGCCTCGCCCAGGTACGGCAGCTCGGTCCGCCTCGGGAGGAGGACGACGTCGACGGCGTCCGCGGCGCCGCGCGCGGGCGCCGTGACGGCCGCGGGGGCGGCGAGCGTCGCCGGGTCGGCGGGCAGGCTCGGCAGCGGCGTCGCGGCCACGTGCCGCTCGCGGGCGGCCTCGACCTCGGGGGCGACGGTCTCGCGCCACAGGGCGTACACCTCGTCGGCGGAGCGGCCCTCGAAGACGGCGGTGAGGACGGGCTCGAGCCGCGCGATCATGCCGGTGCGGATGGCCTCGAAGCCGTCGTGGTCCAGCGGGTGCAGCCCGGCGAACCGCACGTCGGCGAAGCTCGCCGGCTGGAAGTCGACGTCCAGGCCCAGCGACGTCGTCGGGAGGTAGCAGTGCAGCCGCTTCGTCACGACGTGCGTGAAGGAGGTGCGGTACCACTCGAGCAGGCGGACCGCCTCGCGCAGGTTCTCGACGAACGTGCGGTCCTTGACCTCGCGGTAGCTCTGCTTGACGTTCTCGTGCCCGTCCGGGACGGGCTCGCGCACGGCGTCGACGTACACCGTGGCCGGCGCGGGGCGCTCCTCGAGCTCGGGGAAGACGGTGCTGACGGTGGTCGTGAGGCAGCCGGAGAAGAACGCCGGCACGTCGAGCGAGAGCAGCAGGTCCACCGTGGTCCAGTCGCGGCAGCCGACCGGGCCGTGGGCGCGCAGGTAGTCCAGCACCTCGGGCGTGAGCAGGCCGCGCTTGTTGCAGTGGAACGACACGAAGATCGGCCGCAGGTTCTCGTGCATCGGGAAGTCCCACACGCCGGTCCCGGCGAGGTCGTGGGAGTGCCAGCCGAACTCCAGCAGCCAGGTGCCCTCCGGGAAGGCCTGGAACGACGACCCGTCACGGTCCACGCGGTAGAGCTCGACGTCGGTCGGCTCGCCGTCGAGCCGCAGCTCGGGGCGCACCCGCTCCTGCATGTCCTGGGCGAACCCGACGAGGTCGGGGCTCCCGTGGAAGCGCAGGTTCCGGCGCCGCACGAGGTGCCCGAGCGACGACAGCGTCTGCACGTGGTCACCGATGTTCTGCGACGACTTGCCCCTGCCCGGCTGGACGTAGTCCATGACGGCGAACGGCACGCGGCCGCCGGGAGCGGGGGCGGTGGTGTGCCGCGCGGCACCGCGCCACCGCTCGAGCCACGCGACCTCGGCGGCGCCGCCGGGCCACCGCGCCGGATCCTTCTCGTGCGCCGCGACGAACCGGTCGTGGACGGCGTGGCGCAGCGCGTCGTCCCCGTGCGCGAACACGTAGCGCAGCGCGGTGTGCCAGGTGCGCGGCGCGGGTGCGGACGCGTCGTCGTCCAGCCAGGAGCGGACGAGGGCCAGCCCGCGCTGCGGGTCGACACGGAAGAGCGACTCGACGAACGGCACGGGCGTGGTGGCGAGCGCCTCGCCGGCCCGGTCGAAGAGGTGCAGGGCCCGCTCGTGCAGGTGCCGGCGGTGCGCGACGACCCCGGCCGCCAGCAGCGCGTCGGCGGTGGGCGCGGGGGCGGCCAGCGCCTCGTCGACGAGCGACTGCGCGCCCTTGACGTCCCGGTCCGCGAGCAGCGCGAGCGCCGCGTGCGTGGTCGGGTGGCTCAGCGCGAGGGCGTCCTGCCGCGACGCGCCGGCGCGGGGGCCGAGCGCGGAGCGCACGAGGCGGCGGGCTCCGCGCAGCCAGGTGGCGGGGTGCAGGGGACGACGGGGCATCAGATCTCCCGATTCGGGGTCGACAGGCCGGCTGATACTACATCGAGGGAGTCGGATTACGGTCGTCCGGCTCGCCCCTCCCACGGGGTCGGGCAGGACCGGGAACGGCGACGCCGAGCGGCCCGGCGCGCGCGGGCGCGACACGTCCTCGGCGGACCTGGGGAAGCGGGCCGGGGACGCGCCCCAGACCCTACGATGGGCCGGTGCCTCACAGCCTCGGGACGACCCGGTTTCCTGCCGGGAGCCACGCCGCCGCGACCTGGACCATCCCCGCGGACTACGGGGGCATGACCTCGGCGCTGCTGCGGCGCTCGCGAGCCTTCGCGCGCGAGGCGGGCGTCCCCGTGCGGGTGCTCACGTTCTCCCCGGACCTGGACGCCGCGGCGACCCGCCGCATGCTCGAGGAGCGCGGCGAGCTCACGGGCGGCGTCACCCTGCACAACGTGTGGGAGGACCTGCGGCTGCTGCCCGACGCGGCCGTCGCGCCGTCGGCGAAGGGTCGGCCCGAGGACGTCCCGCGCGGGGCGGAGGGCGAGCTGGTCCGGACCGAGACGGGCCCTGACGGCGAGGTGCGGCGGCAGCTGCACTTCCGGGACGACGGCACCCTCGCGGCCGTGGACGACCGGGCGGGCGAGCGCCGCGTCACGCTGTACTCCCGCGACGGCCGGCGGGGGCTGCGGTGGGGCTCCGTCTGGTCGCTGTACCGGTACTGGCTGGACCACGTGCTGCCCGAACGGCCGGCGTACGTCGTGGTCGACAGCAAGACCATGGTCAAGTTCTTCGCGTCGCTCCGGCGCGCGGACGTCTACACCGCGCACCTCGTGCACGGCGCGCACCTGTCCGCGAAGGCGACCGACGCGCACGGTCCCCTCACGGCGGCGCGCACCCCGCTGGTCGAGCACCTCGACGACTTCGACGCGGTGGTCTTCCTCACCGAGGGCCAGCGGCGCGACATCGTCGAGCGGATGGGTGAGCGCGCCCACACGTACGTGGTGCCCAACAGCACGGACCTGCCCGACGGGGCGGTGCCCCCGCGCGAGGACCGCTGCCGCGGCGCCGTCCTGGCGTCGCTGCACGGGCGCAAGCGGGTCGGTCAGGCCGTCGCGGGGATCGAGCGGGCCCGCGCGCGCACGGGGCTCGACGTCACCCTGGACGTCTACGGCGATGGCCCGGAGCGGGCCCGCGTCGAGGCGCGGGCGGCGACGGTCCCGGGCGTGACGCTGCACGGCTACGTCCGCGGGGCCGCGGACCGGCTCGCCGACGCCTCGTTCCTGCTGCTCACGAGCCGCGCCGAGGGGCTGCCGCTCGTGTTCGCGGAGGCGATGTCGCGCGGCTGCGTGCCCATCGCCTACGACATCAGGTACGGGCCGGCCGACATCATCACGGACGGGGTGGACGGGTTCCTCGTGCCCGACGGCGACGTCGACGCCCTGGCAGCGGCGATCGAGCGGTTCGTCACCCTGGACGACGACGCCGCGGGACGCATGCGCGAGGCCGCCCGCGCGACCGCCCGGGGCTACTCGGACGCCGCGGTCGTCGCGCGCTGGGCCGACGTGCTCGACGACGTGACGCGCCGCCGGCGGTCGGCGCGCGGGGGAGGCCCGGGCGGGTCGTCCGCGTGGCGACGTTTCCGGCCGACGTGGTGGGCACGCGTGGCCGGTATGCTGCGACGCGCCCCCCGCTGACCGACGACGCCTCAGGAGTACTCATGCCTGCCACACCCCGGGCCGCCACGCTGCGGCGCCGGATCCGGTCCCTGGGGGGCAAGGCGATCCGTCGGCTGGGCCTGCTCCCCGGCGGGATGCCGGACGGGCTGGGCGAGGACGAGGCGCTGCTCGGGACGTCGTGGCCGTACGAGGTGATCGTCTACTTCGCCGACACCCCCGACGCGCTCTACCAGATCGAGCAGTGGTACGACACGTTCCGGGCGCTGCACGCCGAGCACCCCGTGGTCGTCGTGACCCAGGACTCCCGCACGGCCCGCGCCGTCCGCCGCGACAGCGGGCTGGACGTGCGCACCGTGGCGCACTACACGACGCTCGACGACGTCCTCGGCCGGTCGTCGACGAAGCTCGCGCTGTACGTCAACCACAACCCGCAGAACTTCACGTGCCTGCGCTTCGGACAGCTGGTGCACGCGTCGCTGATGCACGGCGACAGCGACAAGCTCGTCACGGTGTCGAACCAGACGAAGGCCTACGACTTCTCGTTCGTCGCCGGGCAGGCGGCCGTCGAGCGCATGGCGCGGTTCAGCACCCTGTTCGACGCGCACGAGCGGTGCGTGCCGGTCGGCCGGCCCCAGCTCGACGACCAGCTGCGCCTGCGCGCGCGGACGCCGCGCGGCCCGCTGCCGACCGTCCTGTACGCCCCCACCTGGGAGGGCGGCCAGCCGTCGGCGGAGTACGGCACCGTCGCCACGCACGGGCTCGCGATCGTGCGCGCCCTCGTGGAGTCCGGCCGCTACCGGGTGCTCTACCGCCCGCACCCGCTGACCGGCGTCCGCGTCGCGGCGTACGGGGAGGCGGACAAGACGATCCGCGAGTACCTCGCGGCGGCGCCCGCGCCCGCCGAGGGCCCCGCCCACGGCACCGACGTCCACGGCGACGTCGCCCCGGCGTTCGCGGCGGCGGACCTCCTGGTCTGCGACGTCTCCGGCGTGGCGATGGACTGGCTCGCGACCGGCGAGCCGATCGTCGTGACCAGGCCGGTGGGCGACGTGATCATCGCGTCGAGCCCGCTGCTGGACCTTGCGCCGTCGCTGCCCGTCTCCGCCCTGGGCGACGTGCTGGCCACGGTGGACCGCGAGCTCACCGAGGACCCGACGCGCGACCGGCGCCACGCGCTCCGGGAGCACTACCTCGGCGACACCGCCCCCGGCGCGTCCACACGGCGGTTCGTCGCCGCGTGCGAGCGCCTCATGGAGATCCGTGACCGCGAGGTCGCCCGGGTCGACGCCTACGGCGCGCCGAGCGCCGCACCGACAGGTAACGAGAGAGGAACGCGATGAGCATCCAGACAGTGATCCTGGCGGCGGGCATGGGGACCCGCCTGGGCAGGCCGCACCCCAAGCCGCTGACGGAGCTGCGGGACGGTCGCACGATCCTCGCCCAGCAGCTCGGCAACCTCCGCTCGGTCTACGGCCGCGAGGCCGAGGTGCTGATCGTCGTCGGCTTCAAGCTCGAGATGATCCTCGAGGCCGCGCCGAACGTCGCCTTCACGTACAACGAGGTGTACGACCAGACGAACACGTCGAAGAGCCTCCTGCGCGCCCTGCGCGTCACGGGGGACCGCGGCGTGCTCTGGCTGAACGGCGACGTCGTCTTCCACCCGGACGTGCTGCGCCGCGTGCAGCCCCTCATCGACGAGGGCCGGTCGTTCGTGTGCGTCAACACGTCCTCCGTGGGTGACGAGGAGGTCAAGTACACGGTCGACGACGAGGGCCACATCAAGGAGCTCTCGAAGAAGGTCGGCGCCGGGGCGCTCGGCGAGGCCGTGGGGATCAACTACATCGCCGCGCAGGACAAGGCGAAGCTGCTCCAGCGCCTCGACGAGGTCGACGACCAGGAGTACTTCGAGGGTGGTCTCGAGCTCGCCATCGCGCACGACGGCGTGAAGGTGCTGCCGGTGGACATCTCCGACCTGTACGCGGTCGAGGTGGACTTCGCGGAGGACCTGGAGCGGGCGAACCAGGAGCTCTGACCGCACGCGCGGCACGACGAAGGGGCGACGACCGGCCGGTCGTCGCCCCTTCGTCGTGCGGGTGTCAGGCGGCCGGCGTCCCGGGGTCGACCAGCGCGTCGCGCCGCGCGACGCAGTCCGCGACGAACTCGAGGAAGCGGCGGCTGCTCTCACCGCGGGGGAAGCCGAAGTAGTGGTCGCGCACCGCGGCGCGGGCCTCGCGGTGCGGGTCGGCGGAGAGGTTCGCGTCGAGGAGCCCGGCGACGTCGCCCACGGTGTCGTCGTCGACGATGTCGACGGCGCTCGCGACGGGCGCCTCGGCGACGATGCGGGCGCGGTCGGTGCGCCGGTCGGTGAGGACGACCGGGGCGTCGGGGCGCAGGTAGAGGAAGTCGAGACCGACGGACGAGATGTCGGTGACGAGCAGGTCCGTGTCCTCGAACAGGCCGAGGATGTCGGCCTCGAGCGGCAGCTCGTGCGGGGCGCCGGCGGCGCGGGCTGCGGTGAGGAGGCGCACGATCTCGGCGTGCGCGCCGGTGATGGCCGGGTCCTCGGCCGTGAGCACGCGGGGGTGCGGTTTGTAGACCACCCGGACGTCGGGCCGGGCCAGCAGCGCGCGCACGACGGCGACGCCGAACCGGTCCAGCGACGTGTAGTTGTTGGCGTCGTCCTCGCCCGACCAGGTGGGGGCGTACAGCACCGTGCGGCGCCCGGGAGCGGGGGGCAGGACGGGGGAGACGTCGAGGTCCAGCTGCGGGCGCCCGCAGACGACGAGGCTGTCGAGGTCGAAGTTGATCAGCGCGCGCCGGTGGCGCTCGACCGCCGCCTGCCCGGCGACCACCACGTGGTCGTAGGCCTTGGCCTGGTTGGAGACCATCGAGATCTTGTCGGACTCGCCGTGGTTGACGTGCACGTGCAGGGCCCGCTGGTAGATCAGCGACTGGAAGTTGCGCCAGCCGTTGTTCACGTAGATCACGGTCTTCACGTCGATGCGCTCGTACAGCCGCCGCAGGCCGTCGAGCCGCAGGGTGAACAGCACGGGCAGCGTCGTGGCCTCCCGCAGCTGCTCGGTGAGCTCCCAGTGGCGCGTGACGATCGCGAGGGGCTGGCGCTCCGCGACGCGCTCGAGCACGGGCAGCCACTGGCGCAGCTGGTACGCCTGGTTCGGGGTGTCGGCGAAGTACGCCACCACGGGGTACCGGGCCACGTCGTCGAGCGGCGGGGAGAACTCCGGGGGCTCTCCGACGATGGTCGTGGTCACCAGACGCTTGACGCGCGATCCCGCACCCAGCAGGATCCGGGCGGCGAGCTTCCGCACGCGGACCGTGAGCGTGGGCTGCTGTGGGCTGACGTGCGACATCCGTGCCTTCCTGGTGGGCGGGCTCCCCGTGGCCGCCCCGAGTATTCCACGGCTCCTCCACCGTTCCCCCAGGCCGCGGGGGCAGGCCGGTCGCCGCTGTAGGATCGACGGGGCCCGTCAGCCGCGGGCCGTACCTCAGAAGACGGGTATGCAAGCTACGTGACCACCGACACCACCACGGGCGCCGCATCGGGTGACCGCGGGAAGCCGGGGCCCGACCGCGACCCGCTCCGCCCCCCGGAGCCGATCGTCCCGGGCACCACCTCGCAGGAGCGGCAGGCCATCGCGAAGCAGTTCGGGCTGCAGCAGATGGGCGTGCGCCCGCCGCTGGGCCGGTACATCCGCGACGTGGCCTCCCGCTGGGCGTTCATCCGCGTCCTCGGCACCGCGACGGCCTACTCGAAGAACCAGAACAACTACCTGGGTCAGCTCTGGGCCGTCCTCAACCCGATCCTCAACGCGGCCGTCTACATCCTCATCTTCGGCATCCTGCTGGGCACCACCCGCGGGCTGGAGAACGCGATCTCGTTCATCGTGATCGGCACGTTCCTGTACCGCTTCTTCGAGCAGTCGGTGCACGCCGGGTCGCGGTCGATCGCGCAGAAGACGAACCTCATCCGGTCGCTGCACTTCCCGCGCGCCGTGCTGCCGATCGCCCAGGTGGTCTCGCTGCTCACGACGCTCGTGCCCGCGCTGCTCGTGATGTGCGCGATCGTGCTGCTCAGCGGCCTGCTCCCGGCCTACCCGATGGAGCACATCACGTGGAGCTGGCTGCTGCTCCCGGCGATCATCGCGCTCATGTGGATCTTCAACACGGGGGTCGCGTTCATCGTGGCCCGGGCCGTGGCCATCACCCCGGACCTGGACAACATCATCGGCTTCGTGCTGCGCCTCGTGATGTACGGCTCCGGCGTGATCTTCCCGGTGACGCACTACGTGGACAACCTGCCGGAGTCCGTGCAGGGGGTCGTCGGGGGAATCCTCGAGTACCAGCCGATCGGCGTGTTCCTCTACGTCGCCCGCTCGATCCTCACCCAGGAGCCGAGCTTCCCCCAGGACCCGTGGATGTGGCTCTGGGCGGCCGGCTGGGCCCTGGTGACGTTCGTCGTCGGTTTCATCATCTTCTGGCGCGGAGAGGAGCGGTACGGCCGTGACTGAGTCCGACCTCCATCTCGACGTCGACCTCGAGGAGGACTTCGACCCCGAGGACCTCGAGGGCCCGAAGCCGGTCGCCACGGTCGGCGACCCGGTGCTCGTGGTCGACGACCTGCACGTCGTCTACCGCGTGTTCGGCGGCAAGGCGAAGCAGGTCGCCGCCAAGGGCGCCGAGAACGTCCGCGAGGCCCAGGCGCCCAAGCGGTCCTTCCTGCGCCGGCTGGTGAGCTCCACGTCGCAGCACGTGGGCGCCGTGAGCGAGGTGCACGCCGTGCGCGGCATCTCGTTCGTCGCCCGCCACGGCGAGGCCATCGGCATCGTCGGCATCAACGGCTCCGGCAAGAGCACGCTCCTGCGCGCGATCACCGGCCTCATCCCGCCGCGCTCCGGCGGCGTGTACGTGGCGGGAGAGCCCGCGCTGCTGGGCGTCAACGCCGCCCTCATGCCGCAGCTGTCCGGCGAGCGGAACATCTGGATCGGCGGGCTCGCCCTGGGGCTCACGCCCAAGCAGGTCGAGGAGCGCTTCGACGAGGTGGTGGAGTTCGCCGACATCGGCGACTTCGTCTACATGCCGATGAAGACGTACTCCTCCGGCATGGGCGCCCGCCTGCGCTTCGCGATCTCGTCGGCGGCGACGCCGGACATCCTCATGATCGACGAGGCGCTCGCCACCGGTGACGCCGCGTTCAAGGCGCGCTCGAAGGCTCGCATCGACGAGGTGCGCAAGAACGCCGGCACGATCTTCCTCGTCAGCCACTCGATCAGCACCGTCGAGGCGATGTGCACCCGGGTGCTGTGGGTGCACCAGGGGCAGCTGGTCATGGACGGCGGCACGGAGGAGGTGCTCGGCGAGTACCGCAAGTTCGTCCGCGCCCACCGCGCCGCGAACTCCTCGGCGCGTGCCGGCGGCGTCGGGCCCCGCGCCCGGGCCAAGAAGAAGGCGCAGGGCTGAGGGACCGCACCTCAGGTCGAGCCCGTCGACGCCCGTTCTCGCCGGGCTCGACGGGCTCGACCCGCGACGTCCGGGCTCAGCCGGCGACGGCGTCCAGCGCGGCGCGTACCCGGGCGACGGCGTCGGCGACGGAGACCTGCGACGTGTCGACGACGACGTCGGCGTCGACCGGTGCCTCGTACGGTGAGGAGATCCCGGTGAACTCGGGGATCTCGCCGCGCCGGGCCTTGGCGTACAGGCCCTTGCGGTCGCGGGCCTCGCACACCTCCAGCGGCGTGCTGACGTGCACCAGCAGGAAGGCGCCCGCGGCCTCGGCGAGCTCGCGCACGCGGGCCCGGCCCGAGGCGAACGGGGCGATGGGCGCGGCCACCGCGACGCCTCCGTGCGAGGACACGAGCGACGCTACGTAGCCGATGCGCTCCACGTTGAGCTCGCGGGACGCCTTGTCGAAGCCGAGGCCCTTGGACAGGTGGTGGCGCACCTCGTCGCCGTCGAGCAGCGTGGTGTGGCGGCCCTCGTCGTCGAGCTCGGCGGCCAGCGCCCGGGCCACCGTCGACTTCCCGGAGCCGGACAGCCCGGTGAAGAAGACCACGGCGCCGCGCGGCCTGGCGGTGCCGGCGGCGCGCAGGACCTCCGCGGCCGTGACCTCGGGGTAGAGCGCCGCGACGGCGTCGCGCCAGAGCGTCCCCAGCCCGGCCACGGCGTCGCCCGCGGCGGGGGAGCGGTGCGCCGAGAGCACCTCGGTGCGGACCGCGCCGTAGCTCGCGCCGACGTCGGACCAGCGCAGGGCGTCGGGGGCGTCGGCGGGCCAGGGGACGACGACGACGGTCGCGCGGCGTGCTCCGTCGCGGAGCCGCGCGGCGAGGTCGCGGGCCACGCGGACGAGCCCCGGGGCGCCCACGTGCCCCGCGGCGGGGGTGCGGCGCGCGGCGGGCACGAGCAGCAGCACCGTCCCCGCGTCGTCGACGAGCCCGGCGAGGGCGTCCGCCTCGGAGCGGGTGGGCGGCTCCGCCACGGCGACGGCGACGGTCGCGGCGACCGGGTCGGCGGGGAGGTCGGCGCGGACCTCGGCGGTGGTGCGGCGCACGGCCGGGTCCCAGTGCGGCCCGGCGGCCCGCGCGAACGGTCGTACGGCGCGCGGCCCCTCGTGCCCGGGGGCCCCGACCACCGCGAGCGGCGTGTTCTCGGCGTCCGTGAGGGTCGCGGGGCCGGCGGGCAGGCCCGCGGGGGCGATCCAGGGGCCGCCTGCGAGGGCGAGCTCGAGGAGGTCCAGCCCGTCCGGGGAGAGCACGTGGGTCGCGGCAGGCAGGTCGGCGGGCAGGTCGGCGGGCAGGTCGGCGGGCATGGACTCGGTCATGATCGCGTCGTGGTGTCCTTCGGGTCGGTGTCGGGTGCGGTGTCGGATCCGGTGTCCGGTGCGGCCTCGGCGCCTGCCCGGGGGGCCGCGGCCTCGCCGCGCGGTGCCGGCTTGGGCGGGAGCCGCTTGATGCGCTCCCGGACCACGATCCACAGCAGGTTGCCGACGACGAGCGCGCCGACGGCGGCCGCGACGACGACGCCGAGCGAGGCGCCCAGGAGCTTGAGGCCGGAGGCCAGGAGGAGGATGGCCAGCGCGCGGCGGATGATGCCGCCCGGGGCGCGGCTGGACACGTGGGCGCCGAACCAGGCGCCGGGGATGGCGCCGATGAGCAGGGACGTCGTCAGGCCGAGCTCGAAGTCCCCGTAGAGGATGTGCCCCAGCGACGCGGCGGCCACCAGCGGCACTGCCTGCACGAGGTCGGTGCCCACCAGCTGCGACGCCTTGAGCGCGGGGTAGAGCAGGAGCAGCACCACGATGATGATCGAGCCGGCGCCCACGGAGGTGAGGCCGACCATGAGGCCGGCGACCGCGCCGAGGATCAGCGTGGGCACCTTGCGGACGACGACGTCCGGGCTGCTGGGCGCGGCGGGCCCCTCGCCGAGGGCCGTGCGGCGCTGGAGCATCCCGAGCACGGCCCGCACCACGAGTCCCGCCGAGGCGATGAGCAGCGCGACGCCGAGGATCTGCTTGAGCACCTCGTCGAAGCCGTCGTCGAACGGCAGGTAGCGGATCAGGAGAGCCCCGGAGAACGCGGCCGGCACCGACCCGATGCACAGCCACAGCACGAGCTGGAGGTTCACGGTGCGCCGTCGCAGGTGCACGATCGCCCCCGCGGGCTTCATGAAGAGGCTGGCCACGACGTCGGAGGACACGGCGGTGAGCGGGTCGACGCGAAAGACGAAGATGAGCATCGGCGTCATGAGGGCACCGCCGCCCATGCCCGTCAGGCCCACGATGAAGCCCACGACGAGTCCGCCGAGGATCAGCGGGAGGTCGATGCTCAAAAGCACACCATTCCTATCGGAAAAACAGAATTCAACAATGTGAACTCTCGGGGAATCGTCCAATGCGGGAATGGTAGCGTCGGCCGCGGCCCGCCCAGGGTCCCCGTCCAGAGCCACGAGCCCAGGAGCCGTATGTCCGCGTCCGCCGCCCCGTCCTTCCCGGACCCGGGCCTGCCCGACGGCGAGCTCGCCGTCGCGCTCGCGCGCGGCGCCGGCGAGGTCCTGCGCGGCCTGCGGGCCGAGGTCGACGCGGACGGGGGCACGTTCGTGGCGGGCGAGCTCAAGGACGCGGGCGACGCGGCGAGCCAGTCGTGGCTCTCCGCCGCCCTCGTGCACGCCCGCCCGGGCGATGCCGTCCTCTCGGAGGAGGCCGCCGACTCCGCTGCTCGGCTGTCGGCGGACCGGGTGTGGATCATCGACCCGCTCGACGGGACGCGCGAGTTCGCCGAGCGCGCCCCGGGCGACGCCGCCGGATGGCGCGACGACTTCGCGGTGCACGTGGCCCTCTGGGAGCGCGGCGTGCCGCGTCCCGACGGGCTCGCGGCCGGCGCCGTCGGCCTGCCGGCGCGGGGCGCCGTCCTCAGCACCGCCTCTCCCGCCGGCCCCGACGCGCGCGCCACCGACGACGTCGCCGCGGTCCTCGCGGGTCGCAGGCCGCTGCGGGTCGCCGCGAGCCGCAGCCGTCCGCCGCAGTTCGTCCAGGACCTCGCCGCCCGTGGCGACGTCGAGCTCGTGCCCATGGGCTCGGCCGGCGTCAAGGTCGTGTCCGTGGTGGACGGCAGCGTGGACGCGTACGTGCACGCCGGCGGCCAGTACGAGTGGGACTCCGCCGCACCCGTCGCGGTCGCGCTCGCCGCCGGGCTCGAGTGCACCCGCCTGGACGGCACCGCGCTCGAGTACAACCGCCAGGACCCCTGGCTCCCCGATCTCTTCGTCTGCCACCCGGCCGTGGCGGCGCACCTGCGTGCGGCGCTGACGGAGGTCGGGGTCGACATCAAGGAAGGTGCCCAGTCGTGACGTCCCACGTCCTGAGCCAGCTCCGCAGCCTCGAAGCGGAGAGCATCCACATCATCCGCGAGGTGGTGGCCGAGATGCAGCGCCCCTGTCTGCTCTTCTCGGGCGGCAAGGACTCGATCGTCATGCTGCACCTGGCCGCGAAGGCGTTCGCGCCGGCGCGGATCCCGTTCCCGATCATGCACGTCGACACGGGGCTGAACTTCCCGTCCGTGCTCGCCACGCGCGACCGGTGGGTCGAGCGGCTGGGCATCCAGCTCGTCGTCGCGTCCGTCCCCGAGGCGATCGAGCGCGGGCTGGTGCAGGAGGAGCCCAACGGCTCCCGCAACCGCATCCAGACCCCGGTGCTGCTCGAGGCCGCCGAGAAGAACGGCTTCGACGCGCTCTTCGGCGGCGGGCGCCGCGACGAGGAGAAGGCACGCGCCAAGGAGCGCGTGTTCTCCTTCCGCGACGACTTCGGCCAGTGGGACCCCAAGAACCAGCGCCCCGAGGTCTGGGACCTGTACAACGGGCGTGTCCACCAGGGCGAGTCGATCCGGGTGTTCCCGCTGTCCAACTGGACCGAGCTGGACATCTGGGCGTACATCGAGGCCGAGAACATCGACCTCCCCGACCTGTACTTCGCGGCCGAGCGCGAGGTCGTGGACCGGGGCGGCATGCTGTTCGCCGTCAACGAGTTCACGCCGCTCAAGGAGGGCGAGACCGCCGAGGTGCGGTCCGTGCGCTACCGCACGGTGGGCGACGCGAACCTCACCGCCGCCGTCGCGTCGACGGCGGCGACCCGTGCCGAGATCGTCGAGGAGGTCGCCGCCGTGCGCCTCACCGAGCGCGGCGCCACCCGTGGCGACGACAAGGTGAGCGAGGCCGCGATGGAGGACCGCAAGCGAGAGGGCTACTTCTAAGCCATGAGCACCGAGAGCATCGAGACCCCCGTGACCTCCGGCGTGCCCGAGGACGGCGCGACCCAGCAGGCGATCGACACGTCGGCCGACCTGCTGCGCTTCGCGACCGCCGGCTCGGTGGACGACGGCAAGAGCACCCTCATCGGCCGCCTGCTGTTCGACTCGAAGACCATCTTCGAGGACCAGCTCGAGTCGGTGGAGCAGGTCAGCAAGGACCGCGGCAACGACTACACGGACCTGGCGCTCCTCACCGACGGCCTGCGCGCCGAGCGTGAGCAGGGCATCACGATCGACGTCGCGTACCGCTACTTCGCCACGCCCAAGCGCAAGTTCATCATCGCCGACACCCCCGGCCACATCCAGTACACGCGGAACATGGTCACCGGGGCGTCGACCGCCGACGTCGCGCTCATCCTCGTGGACGCGCGCAAGGGCGTCATCGAGCAGAGCCGGCGCCACACCTTCCTCGCGACCCTGCTGGGTGTCCCGCACATCGTGGTCTGCGTCAACAAGATGGACCTCGTGGACTACTCGGAGGAGGTCTTCGAGAACATCCGTCGGGAGTTCACCGACTTCGCCTCCCGGCTGCGGGTCCCGGACCTCACCTTCATCCCGATCTCGGCGCTCGTCGGCGACAACGTCGTGAACCGCAGCGAGAACATGCCGTGGTTCGACGGGCGTCCGCTCCTCAGCCACCTCGAGTCCCTGCACGTGGCGAGCGACCGCAACCTGCAGGACGTGAGGTTCCCGGTGCAGTACGTGATCCGGCCGCAGTCGCACGACGCGCGCGACTACCGCGGGTACGCGGGCACCGTGGCCGGCGGGGTGCTGAAGAAGGGCGACAAGGTCCGGGTGCTGCCCTCCGGGCTCGAGACCACGATCGCCGGCATCGACACCGCCGACGGCCCGGTCGACGAGGCCTTCCCGCCCATGTCCGTCACCGTGCGCCTCGCCGACGAGATCGACATCTCGCGCGGGGACATGATCTGCCGCCCGAAGAACTCGCCGGCCGCGCTGCAGGACATCGACGCGCAGATCTGCTGGATGGACGAGTCGGCGCCGCTGGTCAAGGGCAAGAAGTACGCGATCAAGCACACCACCCGGTGGGCGCGCGCCATGGTCAAGGACATCAACTACCGCGTGGACGTCAACACGCTGCACCGCGACGAGGACGCGACAGAGATCCGTCTCAACGAGATCGGCCGCATCCAGCTGCGCGTCACGCAGCCGCTGTTCGTCGACCCGTACCGCCAGAATCGTCGGACCGGCGCGTTCATCCTGGTGGACGAGGCGACCAACAAGACCGTGGCCGCCGGGATGGTGGGCGGCCTGCCCCACGCCTCCTGAGGCGCCGGCGGACCACGATGCCTGTCTTCACCCGGGGCGAGCGGAACGTCCTGTTCATCCACGTCCCCAAGACCGGCGGCTCGGCGATCGAGAAGCACTTCGTCGCCGCCGGGTGGGAGATGTCGTACCACGACGGCCGCATGCCGAAGGGGTACCCGAACTACCTGCGCCGCTGCACGCCGCAGCACATGCACGGTGCGCTCCTCAAGGAGATCTTCCGCCTGCGCCGCTTCGACGCGGTCTTCGCCGTGGTGCGCGACCCGGTGGCGCGGTTCCGCTCGGAGTACGTGATGCGGCACAAGCAGGAGCTCACCACCAGCGCGGACGCCGTGGAGGCGTGGGCGCTGGAGCGGTTCGAGAAGTTCGCGGTGAACCCGTACGTGCACGACAACCACATCCGCCCGCAGGTGGAGTTCCTCGTGAAGCGCGCGCTCGTGTACCGCATGGAGGACGGCCTCGACGCGGCGGTCGGCGACCTCAACGAGCGGTTCGACCTGGGGCTGCCCGCCGAGGTGGCCCGGGTGCGCACGAGCGAGCGGACGCGGGGGATCTCCAGCAGCGACGTGGAGGTGTCGGCGTCGCTCGAGCGGCGGCTCGAGGAGTTCTACGGCGACGACTTCCGCCGCTTCGGCTACCGGGACGTGCCGCTGCCCCTGCCGCCCCACCGCAGCCTCGGCGCCCGGGTGGCGTCGCGGGCGTCCCGCGAGCTGTCGACCCTTGCTGACCGGCTCTGAGGCGGTCGCCCCGTACAGTTGGCTGGTGCTCCCCGCCTCCACGCGCGGTGGGGTGCGCCCATGAATCCGTCCGTGCCCGAACGCGAGTTGATGTCTCCGTGCTGACGAACCTTCTCCGCTCCACCTACCGTCGCCTGCCGGAGCACCGGCGCGCGCGCATCGCCGAGCTGCGGCGGCCCGGCCGACGGACCCTCGTGTCCGTGGTCGTGCCCGTCTACAACGTCGAGCGATACGTCGGGGAGTGCCTGGAGTCGATCCTCGCGCAGACGCACCGCCGCCTCGAGGTCATCGTCGTCGACGACGGTTCCCCGGACCGCTCGATCGAGGTCGTGAACGCGATCGCTGCGCGCGACCGCCGCGTGCGGGTGGTGCGGCAGGAGAACGCCGGGCTCGGGGCGGCCCGCAACACCGGCGTGCGGCACGCGCGCGGCGCCATGCTGTGCTTCGTCGACTCGGACGACACCGTGCCGCCGAACGCGGTCGAGGTGATGCTCACGTCGCTGACCCGCAGCGGGTCCGACTTCGCCGTCGGCGCGCTGGTGCGGGACACCTCCGCGGGCAAGCACATGCCGCCGTGGGCGCGCAAGCTGCACGACCGCACCCGGACCGGCGTGACGATCGCCGACGAGCCGGACGTGCTCAAGAACGTCTTCGCGTGGACGAAGCTGTTCCGCACGGACTACTTCCGGCGCGTCGTGGGCAGCTTCCCGGACGGGCTGTACGAGGACCAGGTGCCGTCGGCCAAGGCGTACCTGCACGGCCGGTTCGACGTGCTCCAGGACGTGGTGTGCCACTGGCGGATCCGCGACGACGAGTCGTCGATCACCCAGCAGAAGTCGACGATGCGCGACCTCACCGGCCGCTGGCGGATGCTCGACGAGCTGCACGAGGTGATGCGCGACGCGCCGGCGCCGGTGCGGCAGGCGTGGGAGGCCAAGGTCGTCGGCTTCGACATGCGGCCGTACTACGAGCAGGTGCCGCGCACCGAGGACGACTACTGGTCGTTCCTGCAGCGGGAGGTCCGCGGCTTCGTGGACATGGCGGGGTACGAGCGCCTGGCCGAGGTGCCGGTCGCCGACCGGCTGCTCGCGGCGGCGACGTACCACGGGCTGCGCGACGACGTCGTCGAGCTGGTGGCGCGGCGCGAGTCGCTGACGTGGAAGGTGCACGGGGTCGCCCGCGACGGCCGGGTGACCCTGGGCGAGGA
Organism: Isoptericola sp. NPDC019693; assembly: GCF_044389085.1. Lineage (NCBI taxonomy): Bacteria > Bacillati > Actinomycetota > Actinomycetes > Micrococcales > Promicromonosporaceae > Isoptericola > Isoptericola sp. NPDC019693. The sequence continues at coordinate 752,666 of NZ_JBIRXP010000002.1, forward strand.
CTACCTCGAGGGCCTCGAGCTGGCGCGCGACGGGGTGGTCGACGACCTCGAGCACGACGTCGAGGTGGTCTCCCGCGTGGCGGACGTCGTCCTCGAGCCGGGGACGCTGACGGTCGAGGGCAGCGCGTTCCTCGCGTTCGTCGACCTCGACGGCCAGGAGAGCGAGATCGCCCTCGAGGCGGTCTCGGCGCTGGGGCACCGCGTGACGGGCCGGGTGGAGCGCTTCGCCGACGAGACGGTCGACATGCGCGCGGTCGATCCCTGGAACGACCACGCGGCGTCGGGCTACCGCGCGCGGTTCGAGCTCGGCGAGCTGGTCTCGCCGCCGTACCGCTTCGAGGCCACCGTGCGGGTCGCGGGTGTCGAGCGCACCGCGCCCCTGGCCCTGCCCGACGCGCGCGGACAGGGCAGGCTGCCGCAGTTCGGCACGCTCGCCGCCACGGGCCGGTGGTACGTGGACGCCCCGTCGGACGCCGACGTGCTGGAGCTGCGGTGCATGACGTCGGCCCGCGTGCCCGTCGCGGACGTCTGCGTGGAGGGCCACCGGGTCGACCTGGTCCTCGCGGCGAACCTGCCGCCCGTGCGCGGGTGCGTCGCCCGTGCGGGGTCCATGACGGTGCCCGGCGTGCGGCGTCAGGACGCCGGGCGCGAGGTCGTCTCGTTCACGCTGCCGGCGGCGTCCGCCGACGACCGGACGCGGACGTGGGCGTTCGTCGCCCGTCCCGCCACGGGAGGGCGGGAGCAGCGGTTCTCCTGGGTGGAGGCCAGCCGCACGCTCGCTCCGCCCACCGGTTCCACGGCGCTGATCGGCGCCACCCGGTTCGGGAACGTGGTCGCGCAGACCGGCCCGCTGCTGGGCGAGGTGGAGAGCCTGGAGCTCGGCCCCGAGGGGTTGCGCGTGCGGGGCTGGGCCACGGCGTCCGTCGCGCTCCGCGGCGAGCCGATGAGCCTCGCCCTGGCGCACGACGTCGTCCCGGGCCGCGCGGTGCCGCTCGAGCTCGACGACGACGGCGCGTTCGACGTCGTCGTCCCCGTGACCGACGCCCTGGGCTCCACGCTCTCCAAGACGGTCAACTTCGTGCTGACGCTGACCGCCGGCGACGTCGTCGCGCGCCCCCGCGTGGCGCCGGGCCTGGTCCGTGCGCTCCCGCTCGACATGACCAACGGCGTCGTCTCGGCGACGGCCTCGGCCACCCCGAAGGCGGGCTCGGTGAGCCTGCGCCTGCGGACGTTCCTGAACGACGACGAGCGCAGCCGCCGGGCGCAGCACCGCCTGCAGCAGCGGTACCACGAGGCCGCGCAGGAGCCGCTCGACGCGGTGCTGCTCGAGTCGTTCGCGGGCCGGTCGGTGGGCGACTCGCCGCTCGCCCTGAGCCGTGAGCTGCACCGTCGCGGCGACCGGCGGCCGCAGTACTGGTCGGTCGCGTGCCTGTCGACGCCCGTCCCGGAGTGGGCCACCCCGGTGCTGCGCTTCTCGACGGCCTGGTACGACCTGCTCGAGCGGGCGACCCTGCTCGTGAACAACAACAACTGGCCGTGGTACTTCCGCAAGGGGGAGCACCAGACGTACCTGCAGACGTGGCACGGCACGCCGCTCAAGCGCATCGGCAACGACGTGCCCGGAGCGAACCTCACGATCACCTATCGCCGCCTCATGCAGCGCGAGGCGTGGTCGTGGGACTTCCTGCTGGCGCAGAACGCCTACTCGGCCGAGATCTTCCCGAGGGCGTTCGGCTACGACGGCAAGGTGCTCGTCGAGGGCTACCCCCGCAACGACTCCCTCGTGGACGGCACGGCGGCCGCGACCCGTGCCGCCGTGCGGGAACGGCTCGGGCTCGACGACGACGTCCGCGTGCTGCTGTACGCACCGACGTGGCGCGACAACATCAAGGAGGGCGCCCGGTACGGCCGGGTGGCGTTCCTCGACTTCGACGAGCTGGCCCGGGCGGCCGGGCCGCGCACCGTGGTGCTCTACCGCGGGCACTCCAACACGGCCTCGTCCACGAGCGACCTGCCCGCCGGGGTGGTCGACGTGACGCACCACCCCGACGTGAACGAGCTGATGCTCGCGTCGGACGCCCTGGTCACGGACTACTCGTCGATCATGTTCGACTACGGCGTGCTGCGGCGCCCGATCTACCTGCTCGTGCCGGACCTGGAGCTGTACGGGTCCACGACGCGCGGCTTCTACCGCGACCTCGTGGACGTGGCGCCCGGCCCGCTGTGCGCGGACACGGCCGAGCTCGTGACGGCGCTGGCGGCCGACCACTGGTCCGCGTGGGGCGCCGCACACGATAGGTTCGTCGCCGAGTTCGCCCCGCGCGACGACGGGGCCGCGTCGGCGCGTGTCCTCGACGCCGCCGGCCTGACCTCCTGACCGTCCTCACCAGCACCGGAGCACACACCATGTCGATCTACCGTTCTGCCCGGGAAGGGCTTGCGCGCGAGGCAAGGACCCACCTCGGCCGCCGGCTCCCGGACCGCTTCGGGATGCGGCGGTTCCGCCACCTCCTGGACGACTACGAGGTGGGCACCCTCATCGAGGACGACGGCAAGGTGCCGCTCAACTACTTCACGTACCGGCCGAACTTCGGTGACCTGCTGTCGCCGTGGCTCGTGGAGAAGATGACCGGCCGCGAGGTCGTGGTGGCGGACCGCAAGAAGCCCCACTACGTGGTGATCGGCTCGATCATCAACCAGGCGACGGCGAACTCGGTGGTCTGGGGGAGCGGCACGTACGGCACCGAGGGCAAGGACGAGGTCTCGCCGCGCGCGCGGTACACGGCGGTCCGCGGCCCCCTGACGCGGGCGAAGCTGGGCGCGTCCAAGGGCTTCGGGATCCGGGTCCCCGAGGTCTACGGCGACCCGGCGCTGCTGCTGCCCCTGTACTACATGCCCGAGGTGCCGGTCACGCACGAGTACGGCGTCGTGGTGCGGTGGAGCGAGCGCCGGTGGGCGCAGGCCACGTTCGGGCCGGGCGTGAAGATGATCGACTTCGCGCGCAGCGACGTCGAGGACGTCGTGCGGGAGCTGCTCTCGTGCAAGCGGATCGTCACGTCCTCGCTGCACGGGCTGATCGTGGCGGACGCCTACGGCATCCCCAACGCCTGGCTCGCCTCCGACTCGCCCCGCGGCGGCGTCTACAAGTTCTACGACTACTTCGCCTCGGTCGACAAGTTCCGGAACCCGCAGACCCTCGACCTTGCGGCCGGCCCGGTCACCAAGGAGCGCCTGCGCGACTCCCTGACGTTCAACGGCGAGGCGATCGAGTACGACTACCGCCCCCTGCTCGACGCGTCGCCGTTCCTGCGGCGCAAGAAGGGTGCGCGGCCCCGCCCGGCGCAGGACCTGCCGTCGCGCGAGTCCGGCGCGCGCCTGCGCGACCAGCCGGGCCGCAGCGTGCTCCTGCCGTCGCTCGGGTTCTTCGGCGGCAACGCCGTCAACTACCTGCCGGTGCGGGTGGACGGCCCGGTCTCGCAGGTGCGCCTCTTCCTGCCGAAGGGTGAGGGCGAGCTGGACCTGCGCGGGCTCGAGCTCTACCAGGGCGGGCACCGCGTGGTCGTCGACGAGGAGAAGGCGACGATCACGCAGAGCTCGGACGCCCGCCGCGCGGGCAACCGGCGCAGCCCCTTCACCCTCGGCGGGATCCGGACGCGCAAGGAGGCCGGCCCGTGGTGGACCGTCGCGTTCGACGCGCCGGTCGACGCCGACGAGGTGCGCGTCTTCAACCGGCTCGACGGCTGGGGCTCGCGCTCGCGCAGCCTCACCGTGGCGGTCGCCGGCGCGGACGGGAAGTTCTCGACCGTGCGCTCGGTGGACTCGGACCGGGTGGTCGCCCAGACGCTCGAGCTCCTCACGCGCCTGACCGGGCTGGAGCTGGACGCCTCGGTGCTCGCGTCCCGCGAGGCCGCGGAGGCCGCGCGCGCCGACGTGCTGGCCGCGCTCGCGAAGCGCGCGGGCGAGGGGCTGCTGACGTCCGACCGTGAGGAGCAGCGCCTGCTGGCCGCGCTCGTGCGGCGTCACCGGCTGGACGACGGCGAGACGCTCTCGGACGGCGAGTGGGCGCTCCTGGGGCATCTGCTGGCCGCGGAACGTCTCCGGGTGCCCGGCACGAGCACGTCCATGCGGGCCTTCCACCGTGTGCTGGACTCCCACGACGCCCTGCGGCGCCTGGAGCGGGAGGCGAACCGTGCCGGCACGGTCCTGGGGACGCCGCAGGCCGTCCTGACCCGCCACGGGCTGACGAACGTGGGCGGGCTCCGCGAGCGGTCCGCCGACCACCTCGCCATCATGCAGAAGGCCGCCGCCGCGCTCGAGGCCCAGGGCTATCCGGCGATGATCGCGTACGGCACGCTGCTCGGGGCGGTGCGCGAGGGCGACTTCCTCGCGCACGACGACGACATCGACATGCTCATCCCCCTCCAGGCGTCGACGCGGGACCAGGCGGAGGAGCAGCTCGGCGCCCTGCACGAGCGGCTGCGCGCCGAGGGATGGGCCGTGTCGCGGCCGAACAGCTACACCAACTTCCACCTCGTCGACCCCCGCACGCGTCTGCACGTCGACGTGTTCCCGCTGCTCGTGGACGGCGACAGCACCCAGCTGCACATGGAGAAGATGCAGCTGCGCGCCATCCCCACGTCGGTGGTGCTCCCGCCGTCGACGATCACGTTCCTCGGTGAGGAGATGCTCGCGCCGGCGCAGCCCGAGGCGTTCCTCGCCGAGCGCTACGGTGACGACTGGCGCACGCCCAACCCGTACTACGACTGGCCGTGGAGGCTGCGTGACTGACGACGTCCTCACCCGGCTGCGGTCGACGCTCGACATCGGGGACACGCTCCCCGACGGTCTCAGCAAGGTCTGGATCTACCGGGGGCGGATCCTCGCCGCGGACTACCGCAGCCCGAACGGCGCGGCGTTCGCGTTCGACATCACGGTCGACGGGTCCACCGCGCACGTCGCCGTGGCCGCGCGGGACGACCGTTCCGGGGCGGTGGTCCGCTCGGCGTGCGCGCCGATCGCGGTCTCGACCTCGGGCAAGAAGGTCGCGCTGGCGTCGGTGGACCTCGACTCCGCGGACGCGGCCGAGGGGCTCCTGGCCCCGATGCGGCGCGCGCACCAGGCGATCTTCGCCGCCGAGGTGGCCCGCTCGGCCGCGGTGGAGGAGTCGACCTGGACGCACGACGGCGTCGCCGTGAACTACGTGCGGCGTGCGCCGAAGGAGGACTGCGACCAGATCGTCGTCGTCTTCACGTCGATCCGGACCGTGGCGACGGACCTCGACTTCGACGGGCCGGAGGGCAAGTACCTCGCGAGCAACCGCGCCGAGCTCGTGTTCGTCCACGACGACCACGCCGCCGCGTTCTGCTACTACTACGGCACGGACCGCGACGACCAGGTGGCCCGCGCCGTGACCGCGTTCGTGCGCGACCTGGCCGAGCGGCGGGGCGTCGGGCTCGACAGGGTCGTCCTCGCGGGGATGTCCAAGGGCGGCGCGGCCGCGCTGATCGTCGGGGCACGCCTGCCGGGCGCGACCGTGCTGTCGCTGGTGCCGCAGCTGGCGATCGGCACGTACCTCCAGGGCCGCTCGGAGCCGTTCCTCGAGACGATCGCGGGGTCGCGCAGCGACGACGCGGTCGCCTGGCTGGACACGGTCGTCCCGCGCGCCCTGGCGGAGGCGACGAACCGCGACGGGCACTACTACGTGCTCACCAGCCCGGGCGACGACAACTGCTTCGACGGGCTCTCGGAGCATGCCCGTGCCGCGGCGCGGCTGAAGAACCTCAACGTGCTCGTGGCGGCGTCTCCCCGGGCGGAGGACCACTTCAGCACCCTCAAGCACCTGCTGCCGACGATGATCTCCCTGCTCGGGGTGCTCTCCTCCGGCCTGCGTCCTTCCTTGGGCCTTGCCGCGACGACGTCGGCGCGCGACGTCGCCACCTCAGCGGTTCGCGGTCGGCCCCGCGGTCCCGCCGCGCTGCGTGCGGCGCGCCTGCGTCGCGCGCTCGCCGCGATCCGTGCGACCCTCGGCGCGCCCGCGAAGAGCTGAACCGGGAGACGACGCGCGCCGTGCGAGGCGATGGTCGGCGCGCCGATCAGGATCCGCGCCGGGGGTAGCGGCCGCGTCGGTATGCCGGGAAGGGGGCCCCTCCGCATACTGGACCTTCGCAGAGCACGAGGACAGGGAGACTGTCGTGGCGCTTGGCAGGTCGGAGCAGGACGGGGCACGACGGCGCGTCGTCGTGATCGCGGACGAGGTGGCGCCCGCGATCGTGCGCGACGCCGTCGAACCGTTCCGGGACGAGGACCTCTTCCTCATCGCCCCCAGCCCGTACGAGGAGTGGGGGCTCGACGAGACGCACCACCGGTACCTGAGGCTCGTCAAGGAGTCCAACCTCCAGTGGTACCTGAAGCTCCACGGCCCGGTCGACCGCATCGTCGACATCCGCCAGCGGTGGCCGAAGGAGCACGAGGCCACCCTGCGCCGGCTGCTCTTCCACCTCCTGCCCGGCGGCGAGTACGTCATCCCCCGCTCGGCGTTGACGGGGTACCGCAAGGGGAACCCGCTCGAGGTGCGGCTGGCGCACTTCGCCCGGGCCCTGGCCGGCGGCGAGCCTGACGCCGGCGACCTCGAGGAGCTCTCCCGCGCCGTCGCCCAGGTGCGCCTCGACCGGGAGGCGATCGTGGTCCGCAAGAGCGGGACGCACTACCTCAAGCTGTCGGACCGGTGGGCGAACCGCATGCTGTCGACACGGAACCTCAGCACGACGACGGTGCACGAGCTCGCGCTGCTCAAGGAGCAGGAGTTCGTGTCCGCCACGACGATCGAGTCGCACGGCGCGTCGCGCACCCTCCAGGGGCTGGGCACGACCGTGGCGGTCCCGCCGCACCACCTGCGCCACTACAGCGGGCGGATCGGCCTGGTGAGCAACGCGCTGACCTACACGGCCCACGAGATCCTGCCCGACTCGTTCAGGCATCACCTGTCGAACACCCACAACCGCCGCCTGGTCCACGCGGACGAGAACTTCGCGCGGATCCCGCGCCACGTGCAGCCCACCCGGGAGCTCGAGGGCTCCTACTACCTGCTCGACTCCGAGAACTCGGGCCACTACGGGCACCTGATGACGGAGGTCGTCTCGCGGCTGTGGGGGTGGGACGCCGCGAAGGAGGACGACCCCGGGCTCAAGGCGGTCTTCCGTCTCCGGCACGCGGCCGAGCGCGACCCGCGGCTCGAGCGCACGATCTTCACCGCCTTCGGCATCGACCGCGACGACATCGTGACCGTCGACGAGCCGGTGTACCTCGAGTCGATGTACGCCGCGACGCCGATGTTCCACAACGCCCGGCCGCACTACGTCCACCCGGAGATCCGGGCCGTGTGGCGCCGCATCCGGGACGGGCTGCCGCCCGACCCCGGGCCCGTGTGGGACCGGGTCTTCGTCTCGCGCAAGGACACGTACGGCAACCGACGCTGCCTCAACCGGGGGGACGTGGAGGACTACTTCGCGCGTGCCGGGTTCGAGGTGGTCTACCCGGAGGAGCACTCGCTCGGCCGGCAGGCGGAGATCTTCTCCCGCGCGCGCGTGGTGGCCGGGTTCGGCGGGTCAGGGATGTTCAACACCGTCTTCGCCGAGAACCTGGAGCACATGGCGGTGCTCACCCACGAGGCCTACACGGCGCGCAACGAGGTGCTCGTCGCGCTCCCGCTCGGCGTCCGGCTGCACTACTTCTGGAACCAGCCCCGGATCCAGCACCCGCCCGGCGGGTGGTCCCAGGAGGCGTACAAGTCCGACTGGACGTTCGACTTCTCCCGCCACAAGCGGGACCTCAACGCGTGGGTGCGATCGCTCTGACCTTGCCCTGCACCCACTCCCGGGCCGCGCGGCGACGACGGCGGTAGGCCTTCGGGTCCTCCAGCGCCTGCCGGATCTCCGCCAGGCCCCGGTCCCTCCGCCGCCACGGCCGGGCGCCGCGGTGCAGCAACCCCCACACGGGGCGTCCCAGCAGGGTGGCACCCTGCCACGCGCCGGTGCGGTCGAGCACCGATCTCGGCACCGGCTGCGGGTCGCTGTGGAGGTACTCCTCGATGATCCGGTCGTAGGAGTCGGAGAGGACGGTGCTCGACGGGTCCAGTCCGAGCACCACCACCACGCCGGTCGGGCTGGTGTCGACCGGCAGGACCGTGAGATCGGGGCGGTACGCGCGCAGCACGTCGGCCACGCGGAACACGTCGCCCGTCCAGGCGCGGGTGTGCCGCTCGCGGGCCGCCTCGTCGACGCTGCGCGGCAGCATGTCGTCGAGGACGACGACGCTCGACCACCGGCAGTGCTTCTCGACGTTGATGAAGTCGCGCAGCGCGTACTCGAACAGGTGCATCCCGTCGATGAACGCCAGCTCGACGGGGCCGCCGAGCCATCTCTTCGGGTCGGTCGTGGCGAAGTAGTCGTCGCTCGTGGTGCGTGCGAGCCGGACCTTGGCGCTGAGCTCCTTCCGGACGTGGAAGGCGGGGTCGATCGCGACGCTCGGCACCGAGGAGAGCTGCAGGCTCGAGCCGTCGGCGACGCCGATCTCGAGATAGGTGCGCGGGCGGAGCTGTCGGTGGAGGCCGGTCAGCAGTGCGTGCCGGCTCAGGCGTCTCTGCGGGGTGCGGGCCTTGGGTGACATGGGACACATCATCACCGCCAACGATCCCGCGGGAAAGGTGGGCGCGCGGCCGTGGTGGCCTTCGCCGCGGACGTCGCCGCCCGCGGCGTTCGGTAGCCTCGCGACTGCGACCCCCGGCGGCCGGCGGGCCGTCCTCCCCGCCGGCCCGCGTGACCCAAGGAGCTCCCCGTTGTCCGTACACACCGGCGTACCCGAGCGCGTGCCCGCCCCCGCACGGCCGCGCACGGGGGTCCGCACCGACGTGCAGGGGCTGCGCGCGCTGGCGGTGAGCGCCGTGCTGGTCTACCACCTGCTGCCGGGCACGGTGACGGGGGGCTACGTGGGGGTGGACGTCTTCTTCGTCATCTCGGGCTTCCTCATCACGTCGCACCTGCTGCGCCGGCCGGTGCGCGGCGTCGGCGACCTGCTGGAGTTCTGGGCGCGGCGGGTGCGCCGCCTCATCCCGGCCGCGACGGTGGTGCTCGTGGCCACGCTCGCGGCGACGCTGCTGTGGCTGCCGTCGACGATGCACGAGCGGGTGGCGCGGGAGGTCGCGGCCGCCGCGCTGTACGTGGAGAACTGGGCCCTCGCCCGGTCGGCGACGGACTACCTGGCCGCCGAGGACCTCCCGTCTCCCGTGCAGCACTACTGGTCGCTGTCGGTCGAGGAGCAGTTCTACGTGCTGTGGCCGGTGCTGATCGGGCTGACCGTCCTGCTGGCCGTGCGCCTGCGCCGTCGCGGCACCTCGCGGTCGGCATGGGTGCCGACGGCGGTCGTGGGGCTGGTCGTCGTCGTGTCCCTCGCCTGGTCGGTGTACCTCACCGCGACGAACCCGTCGGCGGCGTACTTCGTGACGACGACGCGGCTGTGGGAGCTCGCGCTCGGTGGCCTCGTCGCGGCGGCGGTGACGGTGCGCCCGTGGCGGCTGTCGGCGCCCGCGCGGGCGGCGACGGCGTGGACCGGCCTGGCGGCCGTCGTCGCCGCGGTGCTCCTCTTCGACGGGACGACGCCGTTCCCCGGGGTCGCGGCCGCGCTCCCCACGGTGGGCACGGCGCTGGTGATCGCGGCAGCGGCCGACGGCGCCCGCGGCGGCCCCGGTGGCCTGCTCGCGCTGCGCCCCGTGCAGTGGCTGGGCGACGTCTCGTACAGCGTCTACCTGTGGCACTGGCCGCTGATCGTCGTCGTCCCGTACGTGCTGGGCCACCCGCTCGGGGCGGTCGAGCTGGTCGGGGTCGTCGTGGCGACGCTGCTCCTCGCCGCCGCGACCAAGCGGTGGGTCGAGGACCCGCTGCGCCGCAGTCCCGCCCTGGTGCGGCGCCGTGCCGCGACGTTCGGGCTGCTGGCCGTGTGCGTCGGCGTCGCGGCGGTCTGGGGCGTCTCGGCGGCAGCGGCGGCGCACGAGCGCGCACGGGACGCGGTCGCGTCCGCGCCGTTCAGGGTGGCACAGGCGGGGGAGTGCGCGGGCGCGGGAGCGGCGCGCGACCAGTCCTGCGAGGTCCAGGGGCTCCTCACCCCGCCGGAGGCGGCCGTGCAGGACAAGCCCGCCGTGTACGCGGACGACTGCTGGAACGACCCGCCGTTCACGACCCGGAACACGTGCACCTACGGCTCCGACGACGCGCCGGTGCGGGTGGCGCTGCTCGGCAACTCGCACGCCGGCCACTGGGCGCCGGCGCTGGAGGCCGGCGAGGACGCGGGGGACTGGCAGGTCGACACCTACCTGCAGTCGTCGTGCTACCCCGTCGGCCGGCTGCTCGACTACGAGGCCGCCGACGACGCGCAGAACTGTCTCGACACCACGCGCTGGGCGGTCGACTCCGTCGTCTCCGGCGGGTACGACCTGGTGGTGCTGTCGGCGCGCACCAACCAGCTCCTGGCGGACGTCCCGGAGGCGGAGCAGGCCGATGCCGCGCAGGCCGCGTACGCCGACACGCTGGCCACGTTCACGGACGCCGGCATCCCCGTGCTCGTGCTGCGCGACACCCCCGCGATGCCGGACAACGTGCCCGACTGCCTCGCCTCCGGGCCGGTCTCCTGGGACGACTGCGGGGCGCCGCCGTCGCAGGCGCTCGAGCCGGACCCGCTCGCGGCGGCCGGCCGCGCCGACACGTCGGGGCTGGTGACGGTCCGCGAGATCACCGACCTCATGTGCGACGCCGACGTCTGCCACCCCGTGATCGGCGGCGTCGTCGCGTACTTCGACCACGGGCACCTCACCGCCACGTTCGCGCGAACGCTCACCCCCGAGGTCACCGACGGCGTCCGCGCCGCGCTCCGGACCGCGGGGGGCTGACCCGGGACCGGCGCCCGCGGCCCGGGCCGGGCAGGTCCACGTACGGCTCGGGCCCGTCGACACCCGGGCGGGTGTCGACGGGCCCGATCCTTCGCGGGTGCTCAGCCGGCGCTGTGGCGGACGAGGACGTCCTGGACGTGGGTCCGCTTCGACCGCGGCACGAGGACCTGCTGGTCGTAGTGGCCGACCGCGACGAACGAGATGAACACCTCGTTGTCGGGGACGTCGATGATCTTGCGGATCGCCGCGTCCTTCGCGCTGCCCATGGCCGTGTTGAGCGAGCACGAGCCGAGGCCCACCTCGGTCAGGCCGAGCAGGAGCGACATCATGAACAGCCCGCCGTCGACGAAGGGCTGGTTGCGCTCGGGGGCGAAGAGGAACGCGTCGAGGTCAGCCGTGACCAGCAGCAGCCGGGGCGGCATCGCGTAGCCGTTGAACCCTCCCTGGATGTCCAGCACCTGCTGGATGATCTGCGGGTCCTCGAACTGGTGCACCCGGGCGGCCTGGCGGTTGCACACCGAGGGCGACTGCATCGCGATCTGCACGGCCCTGCTGACGTCGCCGTCGCTCACCGGCTCGTCGGTGAACTCGCGCACGCTGCGCCGCCCGTAGACGACGTCGAGGAAGCCGCGCTGGTCGTCCGAGTCGAGGCGGGTTTCGCGGACCTGCGCGGCGGGCAGGACGCCGCCCTCCTGGTGCCGGGTGTTGTCGATGAGGTCCTGCGCCGCCCCGGAGAAGAGCTGGCGGAAGGCGGAGACGTCGGTCTCGAGCGCGGCGTGCCGCTCGAAGTAGGTCTTCATCACGGCCGCGGAGCTCTGCAGGTACGGGTCGTCGACGCTGAACCCGGAGGCCAGCCAGGAGTTCATCTCCTTGGCGAGCCCCGGGACGGCGATCTTGCCGAAGCCGGGGCGGAAGTTGCTCCGGCTCAGGCCCTTCTCGATCGCGTGGGCGTGGAAGATCATCCGCGCCCGGGCCCCGGAGATCCTGTCGGCCGACCGCGCGCGGTCGTAGGAACGCACCTGGCGCTCGTAGTCCGCCAGCGCCAGCGCGCGGGCCTGCCCCGCGAACCCCTTGGCCGGTCGCTTGCCCGTGGCCTTGCGTCGTGACGCGGCGGCGACCGCTGCGGGCACCTCGACGACCTCGATGCTCCGCACCTCCGCTCCCGCGCCGCGGCCCGTGAAGTGCAGCGCGCCCAGCATGATCTCGGAGAAGCCGGGGTCGGAGACGGTGAACGTGACCGCGTCCCGGCGGGCCTTGCCCGATCCCTGCTCGACGTTCACCTTGCCGACGGCGCGGAACTGCCCCGTCTCGGGGTTGCGGAGGTGGAGGTTGACGGCCGGCGCGTCGGTCCGGGGGGTCCAGTCGATCGTCAGCTGGTACGCCGAGCCCTGGGTCAGCGGCTCCGGCAGGGGGGTCCAGGCGTGGTGGCCGACCGCCGCGCCGCCGCGCGCGACCTTCAGGCGGGTGCCGCGCGCCTTGTGCGCGACGCGCCAGGCCTTGCTGTTGGCCGCGAACTCGGGGTGGTCCAGGGTGAACCGCTGGAAGGGACGGACGGCGGCGGAGCCCGTCGTCCCGGGGTCCAGCGCGGTCCTCAGCCACTCCAGCGACGACGCCCGGCCGGACTCGATGTACTCGCGGGCCTTCGTGAAGTCGATCTCCCGGGTGACGTACTCGTTCTCGGCGATCGTCTCGGCGGTGTCGGTCTCCAGGACGCGACGCTGGTCGTCGAAGCCCATCGCCGCCATGAGGTTCTTGAACCGGTCGGCGCCGCGCTTGGTGTTGTAGATCGAGGAGAAGGGCTTCTCGAAGATCGCGGCGAAGGCGGAGCCGTGGTAGCTGTCGGTGACGACGTAGCCCGCGTCGCGGTAGGCGCGCAGGAAGTTCTCCGGGGCGTCCTCGGCCAGGACCTCGACCCGGGGCTCGTCCGCGAACAGGGACGTCACCTTCTCGCGTCCCTCGTCCGGGTTGGGGATCACCAGGATCTTGTCGAACCCCAGCTTGTCGGCGATCGACCGCGCGACGGACACCTTCTCCGGGTTGGGGTCGAGGTAGAAGACCGCGAGGTACTCGCCCTCGGGAGCCACCGTCGCCTTGTCGGCGAGGTCGGCGTAGTGCTCCCGGGGCAGCAGGAAGACCGGGTCGACGACCAGCGACGCCTTGGCGCCGAAGACGTCGCGCGCCGTGTCGATCGCGTACTCCTCGCGCACGGAGATCGCCTTGAACTGCTGGAGGTTCGCGGCGTGCTTCGCGACGAACGGCACCTTGAACTTGTCGGTGCCCCGGTTGCCGAACGAGGTGCCGTACGCGACGCGAGCGTTCTCGGGGCCGACGAAGTCCAGGAACAGGTCGTCGTTGACGCGGCCGATCAGCGGGTTCCACAGCTGGTCGCTGCCGACCACGAAGGTGCGGGCGACGTCGTTCAGGCGCGGCAGCGCGGAGTAGTGCTCCTGGTCGGTGTGCTCGTACCCGACGCGGCGCGCGAAGTCCATCGAGACGATGTCGGTGGGCCAGTGCACCCGGTAGCCGTTGTAGCCCAGCGGCTCGTGCACCATGAGGACCGAGCGGCCGAGGCCCTCGACGGCGCGGTTCAGCCCGTAGTAGGTGAGGATCGAACCGTAGTTCTTGCCGTACCACCATCCGAGGATGGCGACGTCGTACGTCTTCGCCGGATCCGTCATGCGCGTTGTCCCTGCCTGCTCGTGATGCCGGCGCGGTGCCGGCGTCGTGTCTTCACTCGTTCTCGTCGACACCGTGGGTGTCGAACGTCGCGCGCCACTCCTCGACCGAGGTGAACGACGGCATGGCCTGCCGGTACCTGCGGCTGAGCGACCCCCACTGGCCGCGCAGCTGCCGGTGCAGGCGCACGCTGCGGACCAGGTAGGCGCGGAACTTCCGCGGGTCGCGGACGTACATCGAGGCGCCGGTGCCGTCGGCCGACGTGACGACCGCGGAGTCGAGGTGCGACAGGCGCCACCACCGGGCGGCCGTGGTCGAGACCCTCTCCTCGGGCACCTCGAGCGCCTCGGGCCGCACCGCCCGCAGCTGCTTGGCCATCCCCGTCAGGGCCGAGGCGACCGCGTGCGGCCTTCCTGCGGGCGCCGAGGGCACCTTGCCCCTGCGGGACGGGCGGTGGCGCCGGGTGAGGGGGAAGGCCCCGGGGGCCTTCTCCACCACGGCGTCCGGGAACCGCGCGCGCAGGGCCCGCACCTCGGGCAGCGTGGAGCCGATCGTCGCGTGCAGGTGCTCGGGGCCCTGGAGCAGGTCCTCGAGGGCCCGCAGGCGCAGCTCGACGGCCGAGTACTGCAGCTGCAGCAGGTGCTTGAGGTCGCCGGTGAGGCTCGCCCGGGGCAGGCCCCCGCCGTGGCGGTACGGCGAGTGCAGCATGGCGGCGAGCCACCGGTTGCGCTGGTGGTAGTACGCCTGCCAGTCGATGGCGTCGTCCTTGTCGACCCACGGCACGTGCCACACGGCAGCACCGGGCAGGGAGACCGTCGGGATGCCCTTGTCGGCGGCACGCAGGCTGTACTCGGCGTCGTCCCACTTGATGAACACCGGGAGCGAGAGTCCCACGGTGCGCAGCGCCTCGACCGGGATGAGGGACATCCACCAGCCGTTGTAGTCGACGTCCACGCGCTGGTGCAGCCACGGGGTCGTGCGCAGCGGGTGCAGCGAGAAGTCGTGCCGGTCGAACGTGTTCTCGATCTTGCCCCACCAGAACGAGTAGCGGTTGACCCGCTCGCCGAACGTGTGCAGCGACGACTTCTCGTACATCGAGAACATGTGCCCGCCCACGATCGTGGGCGTCCTGGCGAAGTCGCCGAAGGCGACCGCCCGGGCGATCCCCTCGGGCTCCGAGACGACGTCGTCGTCGAGCAGCAGCACGTAGTCGGACTCGCCGGCCCGCAGCGTCTCCGCCATGCCGCGCGAGAACCCGCCGGATCCCCCCAGGTTGCCCTGGCGCAGCAGCGACAGGCGTCCGCCGAGCGCGGCAGCGGCCTCGGCGAAGTCGGGCTGGTCCTGGACGAGCTTGCTGCCCTGGTCGACGACGTAGACCCGGTCCACGACGTCCTTGAGCGTGGCGTCCTCGCCGAGCGCGCGCAGCTGCGCGACGCAGTAGTCCGGGCGGTTGAACGTGGTGATCGCGATCGAAGCCGTGCCGTGCTGGCGGGCGTACGACCCGTCGACGCTCCATTCCGCGGCCTCGAGGGTCACGGCGCCGTCGGAGGCGTACAGGTCGAACCAGTACCAGCCGCCGTCGCCGAAGGAGGCGAGCGTCAGGTCGACGTCGACGACGCCGTCCAGGCTGTGGATGAGGCGCACCCGCTGGGGGTTGCCCCGCGCGTTCGACTTGTACACCGCCACCGTCGCGGCACCCGAGAGCCGGATGCCGAGGCGCACCTCGGCGACGTCGGTCCAGCGCCGCCAGTACCCGGCGGGGAACGCGCCGAAGTACGTGCCGAACGACGCCTCGCGGCCGTGGTCGAGGTGCAGGGACCGGCGCCCCAGGACCTCCGCCCCCGCCTCGGCGGGCGCGACGTCGGGGTGCGCCTCCTCGGCGGCGCGCGCCATCGTGAAGTCGACGTACAGCGGGAGCGTGTCCGGGTCGGCGTCCGGCGGCAGCACCACCTGGTGCACGACGCGGCGCGCCTCCGGGGTCTCCTCCGAGGCCGTCTCGAGCTCTTCCATGACAGTCACGCCGTACCCCCGAAAACCGTGTCGAGCCTGTTGTCGACCATGGAGAGGGCGGAGCCGATCGCCATGTGCATGTCGAGATACTGATAGGTGCCCAGCCGGCCCCCGAAGAACACGTTCTTCTCGCCTTCCATGTGCTTGCGGTACAGCTGCAGCCGGTCGCGGTCCGCACCGGTGTTCACCGGGTAGTACGGCTCGTCCCCGCGTTCGGCGAAGCGCGAGTACTCCCGTACGACGACGGTCTTCTCGCGCTGGTAGTCGCGTTCGGGATGGAAGTGCCGGAACTCCAGGATGCGCGTGTACGGCACGTCCAGATCGGCGTAGTTCATGACGGGGGCGCCCTGGAAGTCGCCGACCGGCAGCACCTCCTGCTCGAAGTCGAGGGTGCGCCACGACAGCTCGCCCTCGGCGAAGTCGAAGTAGCGGTCGACGGGACCCGTGTAGATGACGGGCACCTGGCCGACGGTGGCGTCCTTGTTGACCGGCTGCGCGTCGTCGAAGAAGTCGGTCTCGAGGCGGACCTCGATGCGCGGGTGGTCGGCCAGGCGCTCGAGCCACGCGGTGTAGCCGTCGACCGGCAGCCCCTCGTACCGGTCGTTGAAGTAGCGGTTGTCGTACGAGTAGCGCACGGGCAGCCGCTTGATGATCGACGCCGGCAGCTCGCGCGGGTCGGTCTGCCACTGCTTGGCGGTGTAGTCCCTGATGAACGCCTCGTAGAGGGGGCGGCCGATGAGCGACACGCCCTGCTCGTCGAGGTTCTCCGGGTCCTTGCCGGCGAGCTCGCCGGCCTGCTCGGCGATGAGCTCCCGGGCCGAGTCGGGGCCGTGCGCCGAGCGGAAGAACTGGTTGATCGTGCCGAGGTTGATCGGCATCGGGTACACCTCGCCCTGGTGGGTGGTGTACACGCGGTGCACGTAGGACGTGAACGCCGTGAAGCGGTTGACGTAGTCCCACACGCGCTCGTTCGAGGTGTGGAACAGGTGCGCGCCGTACTGGTGGACCTCGATGCCCGTCTCCGGCTCCGTGGCGCTGTAGGCGTTGCCCCCGATGTGATGGCGCCGGTCGATCACGAGGACGTTCGCCCCGTACTGCTCGGCGAGCCTCTCCGCGACGGTCAGGCCGAAGAACCCCGACCCCACCACGACAGCGTCCGTCATGCCACGACCTCCTCAGGAATTCGAATGCGCTGCCGTGCACGCCCACGGCAGAGATGTCCGCCCGATGTCTCTCGGGCCGGTCACGAAATCCGAGGCTAGAGGCACGAGAGGCCGCGAAAGGGCCGAATTGAACGGCGTCTCCTGATGCTCGGAAAGTGTTCATCCGTGCGTTACCTGGGCGTCGGAGAACTGGCACGAGCGCGCACGACGACGCTCTCGCGCGCGTCGTCTCGACGGGCCTGACCGCGCCGGCCGCCTTAACGTCACCTGGTGACGGTCGCACCGAGGCGGCCGCACCTCACGAAGGGGACACCATGAGCCTGCGCACCACCCATCGCGCGCGTCTGGTCGCCGTCGGCGCCGCCACGGCCCTCCTGGTCGCGGGAGCCGGCAGCGCCGCCGTCGCCGACGGCGCCGCGGCCGAGCCGCCGTCCACCCCGGTCCCGGTCGCCACCCCCGACGGTCAGACCTTCTCCTACGTCGTCAACGCCAAGCACGCCAACCCCGGCCAGACGCGTCTCGCGGAGCACGCCGTCGAGGCCGCGGGCGGCGTCGTCGTGCAGTCGTGGCCCGAGATCGGCGTCGTCGTCGCGCACGCGGCGCGTGCCGACTTCCGCGCCGACGTCGTCCGCCTCGCCAAGGGCCACGCGGTCGAGTCCGTCGGGGTCACCCGCACCGTCCCGGTGAGCGAGGGCACGCCCGCGGCCGCCGCCGACGTCCCCGGGGCCAAGGGTGGCCCCTGGAAGTCGAAGGTCACCAAGAAGCCCGGCGCGGACGTCGAGGACGGCACCGGCGTCGCGGCCGTCCCGGACCCGGGCGAGGCCACCCAGTGGGACATGGCGATGATCAAGGCCGACCAGGCCATCGAGATCAACCCGGGCTCGCCGGACGTGCTCGTCGGCGTCCTCGACTCCGGCATCGACGTCACCCACCCCGACCTCGCGACCCAGGTCGACAGCGACGCGTCGGTGAACTGCACGGCGGCGGGGCGCCCGGACACGTCGGCCACGGGCTGGCTGCCCACGACGTCCGACCACGGCACGCACGTGGCCGGCACGATCGCCGCCGCCGACAACGGGCTCGGCATCGTGGGCGTGGCGCCGGGCGTGAAGATGGCGTCGGTGAAGGTCGTCAACGACGACGGCTTCATCTACCCGGAGTACGCCGTCTGCGGCTTCGTCTGGTCGGGCCTGCACGGCGTGGACGTCACGAACAACTCGTACTACATCGACCCGTTCATGTACTGGTGCG
This sequence comes from Isoptericola sp. NPDC019693, assembly GCF_044389085.1. NCBI lineage: Bacteria > Bacillati > Actinomycetota > Actinomycetes > Micrococcales > Promicromonosporaceae > Isoptericola > Isoptericola sp. NPDC019693. The sequence goes on from NZ_JBIRXP010000002.1 coordinate 770,702, forward strand.
AGGACCAGCCGGACCAGGCCGCGGTGAAGGAGTCCGTGCGTCGCGCGATCGACTTCTCCACCGACCGGGGCGCCGTGCACGCGGCGGCGGCGGGCAACGCCTCCACGGACCTGGCCACCAACACCCGGGACACCTCGAGCCCGAACGACTCCACGGCCGTCGACCGGACGATCAACTCCGGCTGCGAGGACATCCCCACGGAGGCGGACGGCGTCGTGACGGTCTCGTCGGTCACGAGCACGGGCGCGCTGAGCTCGTTCTCGAACCGCGGCCTCGGCAAGATCGACGTCGCGGCCCCGGGCAGCGCCATCGTCTCGACCGAGCTGAACGGCACGTGGGACACCAAGAGCGGCACGTCCATGGCGTCGCCGCACGTCGCGGGCGTGCTCGCGCTCATGAAGTCGACGCACCCCGACTGGACGCCGGCGCAGCTCGAGCAGGCCGTGCGCGACCAGGCCGACGACCGGCCCTGCGGCACCACCGCCGTCGGTCCCGCGTGCGTCGGGACGCCGCAGGAGAACTCGTTCTTCGGCGACGGCCTGGTCGACGCGCTCGACGCGGTGACGCTCGGCTGAGCGCGCGCGACCCAGGAGCCTGACCCGCTCCTACCGGCCGGCGGCGTACCCCTGCGCACCGCGGGGGTTCGCCGCCGCGCCGAGCACCCCGGTGGCGGGGTCGCGCGTGACGGCGCTGAGCCGTCCGAGCGCCCAGTCGCCGGCGAGCGTGAGCACGTGGCCGCGCTCGACGAGCCCGGCGAGGACGTCGGCCCCGAGCCGGTCCTCGACGACCGCACCGCCGGGCGTCCAGGTGCGCGGCCAGAACGACCCGGGCGCGGACGTGGTGTGCAGCGCGGGTGCGTCGATCGCCTCCTGCGGCGTGTACCCGCCCACCAGCACCCGCAGCAGGAACGCGAGCTGCCACTGGTCCTGCTGGTCGCCGCCCGGCGACCCGCACGCGAGCACGGGCTCGCCGTCGCGCAGCACGAGCGTCGGGGTGAGAGTGGTGCGGGGCCGCCGCCCCGGCACGAGCGCGGACGGCGACGCCTCGTCCAGCCAGGTCATCTGCAGCCGGGTGCCCAGCGCGAACCCGAGCCCGGGCACCGTGGGGGAGGACTGCAGCCACCCGCCCGACGGGGTCGCGCTGATCATGTTGCCCCAGCGGTCGACGACGTCCAGGTGGCACGTGTCGCCGCGGGTCGCGCCCGTCGCGTCGGTCTCCAGGCCGTCCCCGTCGAGGGGCGGGGTCGCCCCGACGACGACCGTCGGCTCGCCGACCCCGGCCGCGGCGCCGCCGGTCGGCGCGCCGGGCAGCGCGGCGGCGGGGACGTCGGTGGCGTAGGACGTGCGCAGCGGCGGGGCCGCCGGCGTCGGCCGGCCGGGGACGTCGCCCGGGCGGACGTCGTGGGACGCGCGGTCGCCGATCAGCGCACGGCGGGCGGCGGCGTACTCCTGGGACAGCAGCACGTCGAGGGGCACGCCGTCGTCCCCGCCCGGGTCTCCGGACGAGGCTCCGAGCGAGTCTCCGAACCAGGTGTCGCGGTCGGCCAGAGCGAGCTTCAGGGCCTCCAGCACGGTGTGCGCGCCGAGCTCGGTCGACGGGTCGAGCCTGTCGTCGTCGAACCCGTCGAGGAGCCGCAGGGCCGACAGCAGCGCGGGCCCCTGCCCCCAGGCCCCGGTCTTGGCGACCGTGTACCCGCGGAACTCGACCGTCACGGCGTCCTCGAACGACGCCTCGAACCCGGCCACGTCGGCCGCCGTCAGCACGCCCGCGTGATCGCGTCCGTCGGCGTGCCGGTGCGGCACGCGCACGAAGTCCTCGACGGCCCGGCCGACGACGGTCCGCCAGGCCGCGCGGGCCGCGTCCACGGCGGCGGCCCGGTCGGCCCCGGCCGCGGCGGCGTCGGCCTCGGCCTCCACCAGGCGTGCGAGCACGGCCGCCAGCTCGGGGTTCGTGACCAGGTCCCCGGGCTGCGGGGCCCGGCCCCCGGGCAGCCACCGCTCCGCCGACGTGGGCCAGTGCTCGCGGAACAGCGCCGTGACGCCCTCGATCGTGCGGCACACGGACGCGAGCACCGGGTGGCCGTCGCGGGCGTACCCGATCGCGGGCTCGAGCACGTCGGCCACGGTCCAGGTGCCGTGGTCGCGCAGCAGCAGGAGCCACGCGTCGACGGCGCCCGGCACGGCGGCCGCGAGCGCGCCCGAACCCGGCACGAGGTCGAGGCCCTCGACGTCGCGGTAGTGCGCGACCGTCGCGCCGGCCGGGGCGGGACCCTGCCCCATGAGCACCCGCGGTCGCGCCGGCTCGTCCGCCGTCGCGAGCACCGCCGTCATGTCCCCGCCTGGGCCGTTGAGGTGCGGCTCCACGACGTGCAGCACGAACGCGCCCGCCACGGCGGCGTCGAACGCGGTGCCGCCGCGCTCCAGCACCGACTGAGCGCTCGCGGTCGCCAGCCAGTGCGTGGAGGCGGCCATCCCGAACGTGCCGCGCAGGTCGGGGCGCGTGGGGTGCGGGCTCGGGGGGACGAACGTCATCGAGGATCCTCCGTGGTGTGTCCGAGGGCGGCGACGGCGAGCGTGAGCACCGCGCTCACGCCCACGCCCCACGCCAGGTGCGCCTGCAGCAGCAGGGCGCCGGCCGCGGCACCGGCGCAGATGAGGGCGATCGCGGCGATGCGCCGCCCGGAGTTCGTGCCGTGGCCGCCGGCGAGCCGGGAGTCCGCGGCAAGGCCGGTGATGGTCGAGGTGACCACGACCGTCGTGACGTCCTTGACCGACAGGTGCCGAGCGGTCGCCGCCTGCGTGCCCATGGCGAGGGCCAGCAGCCCGGTCACCGTGAGCTGCACGGGGTGGGGCATGCTCTCGCCGGAGACCACGAGCAGCACCGTGATCGCGGCCAGCAGCATGCCGACGGTCGCGAACATCCCGGTGGTGCGCGCCGTCCAGCCCACCTGCACGGGGCGCAGCGCCACCCCGGCGATCACCGCGCCGGCCATGAAGGTGCCGAGCGCCAGCAGCGGGCCGACGACGGGGAGGTCGTCGCCGCCGGCGAGCGCCATCCCGAGGATGACGACGTTGCCCGTCATGTTGCCGGTGAACACCCGGTCCAGGCCGAGGTAGCCGACGGCGTCGGCGATCCCGGTCGAGAACGTCAGGGCGAGCATGAGGACCAGGTGGAGCCGGTCGCGGTCGCCGGTGATCCTCAGGAGGGGGGAGCGGGGCACCCGGCCACCGTACCGACCCCCGCCGGGGTGGTCCGACCCGCGCCGAGGTAGACGGGACTCGCTGGGGTAGGACGAGTCTGGACTACCTCGGCGCGGGGAGGGTCACTCCGCGGAGTCGCCGGCGGACGCGCCGCCGGTGACCTGGTCGACGAAGTCGGGGTTGGCCTCGAGCCACGCGTCGACGGCGGCCTCCGGGTCGTCCGCGTACTCCTCGTCGTTGAACATGAGGTTCTCGAGGGAGAACAGCTGCTCGTCGTCGAGGGTGAAGTCCTTCAGCCAGCCGGCCAGCTCCGGGTAGCGGTCGGCGAAGTCGGCGGTGCCGTAGGTGTGGATCTCCTCGGCCTCGCCCATCGCGCCCTCGGGGTCCTCGAGGTCGCGGACCGGGAACTCGTCGTAGGCCCAGTGCGGGCGCCACAGCGTGACGGCGATGTTGTTGCCCTGGTCGACGGAGCCCTTGAGCTCGGCGAGCATCGCCGGCGTCGACGAGATCGTGTAGTCGAGGTCCTCCAGCCCGTAGGTCGGGATGGCGTTCTCCTTGGTGACCTTGGTGAGGCCGGCGCCCGCCTCGATGCCGACCAGCTTGTTGCCGTAGTCGTCGGCGTACTTCGCGAGGTCGCCGATGGTCTGGGCCGGCGAGTCCTCGTTCACCGCGATGGTGAGCTTGGCGTCGTCGTACCAGGTGCCCAGGTCGGAGATGTCGTCGCCGAACTTGTCGACGTAGTCGGCGTGCGTGATCGGCAGCCAGGTGTCGAAGAGCACGTCCATGTCGCCGCCCGCGAGGCCGGTGAAGACCACGCCGATGTCGGCGGTCTTCGTGTCGACGTCGTAGCCCTTGTCCTCCAGCACCTTGGCCCAGAGGTTCGAGACCGCGATGCCCTCGTCCCAGCCGGACGGGATGCCGATGGTGATCTCCTTCTCGTCCCCGCCGTCGGCGCTGGTGGCGCCGCCGTCGTCCGAGCCGCAGGCGGCCAGGGAGAGGGCGAGGGCGAGGGTGCCGCCGGCGGCGGCGAGCCGCCGGGTGTGACGCGTGTTCATGGTGTCCTCCTCAGGGGTTACTGCTGTACCGACGCGTCCCGGCGTGCGGGCCGCGTCCTACGGCTCAGGCCGCCGCGGCGGCCTTGAGGTCGTCGAAGAAGTCGGGGTTCTGCTCGAGCCAGGCGTCGACGGCCCCCTCGGGGTCGTCCGCGTACGCCGGGTCGTTGAACATGAGGTTCTCGAGGCTGAAGAGCTGCTCGTCGTCCATCTCGAACGCCTGGAACCAGCTGGACGCCTGGGGGTACCGCTCGGAGAAGTCCTTGGTGCCCCAGTTGTGGATCTCCTCGGCACCGCCGAGCGTGCCCTCGGGGTCCTCGAGGTCGCGGACCGGGAACTCGTCGTAGGCCCAGTGGGGGCGCCACAGGGTCACGGCGATGTTCCGGTCGGCCTCCACGGCGCCCTTGAGCTCGGCGAGCATCGCCGGCGTCGAGGAGATGGTGTAGTCGAGGCCCTCCAGGCCGTAGGTCGGGACCACGACGTCCTGGGTGATCTTCGTCTGCCCGGCGCCCGCCTCGATGCCCACGAGCTTGTTGCCGTAGTCGTCGGCGTACTTCGCGAGGTCGCCGATGGTCCGGGCGGGGGAGTCCTCGTTCACCGCGATGGTGATCTTGGCCTGGTCGTACCAGACGCCCTGGTCCGAGATGTCGTCGCCGTACTGCTCCAGGTACGCGGCGTGGGTGTTCGGGAGCCAGGCGGCGACCGTGAGGTCGAAGTCGCCGCCGGCCAGCGCCGTGTACACGACGCCGATGTCGCCGGACTCCAGCGTGACGTCGTAGCCCTCGCTCTCGAGCAGGTCCTTCCAGAGGTACGAGACGGACTCGGCCTCCGCCCACCCCGCCCCGTAGGCGAGCGTGATCTCCTTCTCGTCGCCGGCCGGGCCGGCGGCGGGCTCGCCGGAGGCGCTCGCACCGCACCCGGCGAGGGCGGCGGCGAGGGCGACGGCCCCGGCGGAGGAGGCGAGGCGGGTGGACGTCCTTCTGAACGGCATGGATTCCTTTCTGCTGGCCGCGCGGCAGCCGGAGGTCGGCTGCCGCGCAGCGGGCCGGGCGAGCGTCAGCGGACGGCCTTGAGGGCCTTCGCGACGGGGGAGCGGTCGGCGAGCGCCGAGGTGACGCGGTCCAGGTAGATCGCGAGGAACACGACGGCGAGACCGGCCTCGAAGCCGAGCGCGATGTCGACGCTCGAGAGCGCGCCGACGACGTCGCCGCCGAGGCCACCGGCGCCGACCATGCCGGAGATGACCACCATCGACAGGGCGAGCATGATCACCTGGTTGACGCCCGCCATGATCGTGGGCATCGCCAGCGGGATCTGGATCTGGCGCAGGATGCGGCGGTCGGTGGAGCCGAACGCGCGGCCGGCCTCCACCACCTCGGAGTCGACCTGGCGGATGCCCAGCTCCGTGAAGCGGACGCCGGGGGCGAGCGCGAACACGATGGTCGCGATGATGCCGGGCACGGGGCCGGTGAGGAAGATGACGACCGTCGGGATCAGGTAGACGAAGGCGGGCATCGTCTGCATGAAGTCGAGGATCGGCCGCACGACGCGGGAGACGTGCTCGTTGCGCGCGGACCAGATGCCGAGCGGGATGCCGATCAGCAGCGCGACCACCGAGGCCAGCAGCACGAGCGCCAGGGAGTCCATGGCGTTGCTCCACTGGTCCATCGCGGCGATCAGCACGAAGCCGACCAGCGACCCGACGCCGAGCTTCCAGCCCTTGGCCCAGAACGCGATCGCGGCGAGCACGACGGCGACGACGAAGAACGGCGGGGTGCTGAGCACCCAGTCCAGCGAGTCGTAGACCGACTCGAAGAACGTCTTGATCCCGTCGAAGACCGGGTCGAACGTGTCGGTGACCCAGCCGATCGCGGTATCGATCCAGTCGCCGACCTCGACGCGGGGGACGAGGGTGTCCGTGGCTGTGGCGATCATGCCGGGGCTCCTTCCGTCGTCCCGGCAGGTTCGTCGTCGGCCGGACCCTCCTGCACCTGCTGGGCCGCCTCCTGCTGCGCCTTCTCGGGCGTGGAGACGTTCCCGTTCTCGACGGCGTCGCCCGCCATCGCCTCGAGCAGCGTCACGCGCGGCACGACGCCGACGAGGCGGCCCTCGTCGTCGACCACCGCGAGCGGCACGGAGGACTCCGCGGCCGGGGCGAAGAGCTCCGCGATCGGGGTGTCCTGGTGCACCGACGTCACGTCGGCGTCGATGAGGCCCTCGAGCTTCTCGACGCCCGCCTTCGTGGCGGCCACCGCGTCGTCGGCGCGGACGAGCCCCTTGAGGACACGACGCCGGTCGACGGCGAACGCGCCCGACACCTCGGCCTCGCGCATCTCGCGGGCCGCCTGCCGGGGCCCGCCGCCCGCCGGCACCGTGAGGCGCGGGCGCTGCATGACGGACGAGGCGGTGAGGACGCGGGAGCGGTCGACGTCGGCCACGAACTTCTCCACGTAGGAGTTGGCCGGGTCGGACAGGATCTCCTCGGCGGTGCCGATCTGCACGATGCGGCCGTCGCGCATGACGGCGATCCGGTCACCGAGGTGCATGGCCTCGTTGAGGTCGTGCGTGATGAAGATGATCGTCTTGCCGAGCTTCTCCTGGAGCTCCAGGAGCTGCTCCTGCATCTCCGAGCGGATCAGCGGGTCGAGGGCGCTGAACGCCTCGTCCATGAGCAGCACGTCGGTGTCGGCGGCGAGCGCGCGGGCGAGGCCGACGCGCTGGCGCATACCGCCGGACAGCTGCGACGGCAGCGAGTCCTGCCAGCCGGACAGGCCGACCATGTCGAGCGCCTGCTGCGCCTTCTCCTGGCGCTCCGCCTTGCCGACCCCCTGGATCTCCAGGGGGTAGGCGGCGTTGTCGAGCACCGTGCGGTGCGGCAGCAGCGCGAAGTGCTGGAACACCATGCTCACGCGGGTGCGGCGGAGCTCGCGCAGCCGCTTGCCGTCGACCTTCGCGAGGTTGGCGTCCCCGAGGAGGACGTCGCCCGCGGTGGGGGCCCACAGGCCGTTGAGCATGCGGATGAGGGTCGACTTGCCGGAGCCGGACAGGCCCATGACGACGAAGATCTCGCCGGGGGCGACGTCGAAGGTCGCATCGATCACTGCGGCGGTGCCGAGGCTCTTCACCTCGTCGCGCGTGGCGCCGGCCTCAAGGCGGCGGACCGCCTCGGCAGGCTTGGGGCCGAAGACCTTGTAGACGCCTCGCACGGACACCGCCGGCGTCACGCCGGAGGTCTCGGTGGACATTGGGGTGGTACTGCTGTCTCCCGTCATTCGGGCAGGGCTCGCCACCTTCCATCACGTTCGGATGTACCCACGGTTCGCCGGGCGGTGCGTCGAGCACCGGTCACGGGTTCCCGTGCTTCCGCGGTTCCGGTGGGCACAAGGGCATCAAGCACCCTCCTACGCCGAAGGGTGCTCTGGCGAACCGAGACCCCCTGTCCGATCTGCGCGGTTCTCCCTTGTCGTCCTGGGGCTTTATCGGAATTTGACCCGTGCGGAGGGTGAGATGATCGTTACCAGAATGTGATCTTGGCCGTGGCGCAGGTCACTTTTCGGGCCGAAACGGTGTGGCACGGGCCACCTTCCGGCGGCACCCGTCGACCAAGGCATCGTGACGACACGGCAAGCCGGAGGTCAAGTCGGCCACGATCGAGCGTCCGCCGGCCAGTCCCGACCGGTGCATCGACCCGCGCCTGCGCCGGCCGTCGACGCGGGTGAAATCCGTCCGGTCAGCGGGTGAAATCGCCCCGGTCAACCACGGGCCGGCGCCAGGGTGACCCCCGACGCTCCATACTCGGGCCAGCACCGCCGGAATCGCGCCCGCGCGACCCGGCGGACGGCGTCGACGCCGTGGCCGCACCGGCCGTGCCCCCATCGCTCTGCCGGCCGGTCTCCCCGGCCGGCGCGACTCCCGGAGGTCCCGTGGAACCAGTCCTGCCCGGCCGTGCGCGCCGTCGAGCGCGCACGACGGCGCTCGTCGCAGCCCTCTCGATCGTGGCCGCCCCGCTGCTGGCCGCTCCCGGAGCGGTCGCGGACACCGACCCCGCCCCTCAGGCGCAGGTCTCCACCGAGCCGACCACCGAGCCGACCACCGAGCCGACGGGCGAGGCGACGACCGTCGAGGCGACGGACGTCGTCGCGCCCGCCGCGGACCTGCTCGCGATCACGGGGACGGCGCGGGTGGGCGAGCAGGTCACCGTCGACCCGGCACCACAGCTGTGGACGCCCGCCGACGCGGGCCTCACGTTCACCTACCGCTGGCTCACGGGCGAGGACGAGCTCGCCGGCGGGACGGAACCCGTCCTCACCGTCCCGGCGGAGGCCGCCGGTCGCGCGCTCGCGGTCGAGATCACGGGCACGGCGCCCGAGGGGGCCGTGGACGGCGCGACGTCGGACGTGGTCGTCGTGCGGGCGAGCGAGGACGTCGCCGCGGGCACGTTCGTGACGGGCGACCTGCAGGTCAGCGGTGACGCGCGCGCGGGGCAGACGCTCACCGCCGTGCCGGGCGCGTGGACCCCGGCCGTCGAGCCGGCGATCGAGTGGCGCCGCGGCGAGACCGTCGTCGGCACGGGCAGCACCTACGTGCCGGGGGCGGACGACGTCGGCAGCGTGCTGACGGTCGTCGCGAGCGGGCAGGCCGCGGGCTACGCGCCGGCGAGCGTCACCGCGACGACCGCGCCGGTCGCCGCCGGTGAGCTCGACGGACCGCTGCCGACCCTGTCGGGCACCGTCCGTGTGGGGAGCAAGGTGACCGCCGTGCCGGGCACGTGGCCGGCCGGGACGTCGCTCGCCTACCAGTGGTCCGTGGCCGGCGCGCCGGTGGGGACGGCGTCGTCCTACACCCCGACGGCGGCCGACAAGGGCAAGGCCCTCACTGTCACCGTGACGGGGACCCTGTCCGGCGCCGGGCCCGCCGTCCGCACCAGCGCCGCCGCGACGGTGGCGGCCGGGGTCCTCACCGCGCCGACGCCGGCGATCTCCGGCACCGTGCGCGTCGGCTCCAAGGTCACTGCCAAGCCGGGCACGTGGACCTCCGGCACCTCGCTGGCGTACCGGTGGTACGCCTCGGGCAAGGCGATCTCGGGGGCCACGTCGTCGTCCTACACGCCGACGTCGTCGGTCCGGGGCAAGAGCCTCACGGTCCGGGTGACCGGCACCAGGACCGGCTACACGACCGTGACCAGGAGCAGCGCGGGCAAGACCGTCGCGGCAGGTGTGCTCTCCGCGCCCACGCCGAAGATCAGCGGCACCGTCCGCGTCGGGAACAAGGTCTCCGTCTCGCGCGGCACGTGGTCGCCGTCGGCCTCGACGTACCGCTACCAGTGGCGCGTGAACGGCGCGCGGATCAGCGGCGCGACGGGCTCGTCGTACACGATCCCGGCGAAGTACGCCGGCAAGAAGCTCACGGTCAGTGTCGCCGGGAGCCGCTCGGGCTACACGACCAGGACGGTGACGAGCGCGTCGTCGACGATCCTGCGGGTGTACTCGAGGACGGCGGCGCCGAAGATCTCGGGCAGCGCGCGGATCGGGTCGACGCTCAAGGTGAGCAGCCGCGGCACGTGGTCGCCGACGCCGTCGTCGTGGCGCTACCAGTGGAAGGCGAACGGCAAGGCCATCGCGGGCGCCACCCGTTCCAGCCTCAAGCTCACGGGCGCGCACTACGGCAAGCGCATCTCGGTCACGATCAAGGGCGTGCGCTCGGGCTACTACCCGACGTCCCGGACGAGTGCCGCGACCTCGCGCGTGACCGTGCCCGCCCCCGTCCTCACGAAGAACGGCGTGTACAAGGTGGGCACCCAGATCAGGCCGGGGACGTACGTGGCGCCCGGGTCCTCGTCGGGGTGCATGGTCAGGCGGCTCGACGGTTCCAAGAAGCTGGTCTGGGCAGGGCTGACCTACGGGCAGACGATCGTGACGATCCGGAGCACCGACAAGTACTTCTCGACCAGCGGCTGCGGTACCTGGCGCAAGTACGCGGCCTACGGGTCGGTCCGGACGTCGACGGCGGTCGACGGCATCTACAAGGTCGGCACCTCGGGCGGACAGCTCAAGCCCGGGCTGTACTACACCTCGGGCCCCAGGTACTCGGACGACGTCTGCTACGCCGCCGCGCTGAACAGCTTCGCGATGACGAGCGCCGCGGTCGACGAGGCGGCCGAGTACACCGGCGCGGGGTACTGGCAGGTCCTGCCCGGCGACGTCGGGTTCGAGGCGTACGGGTGCTCCTGGCGGCGCGTGTCGAGCTGAGCCGGCGGTCCCGAGCGCCGTCGTCCGTCACCCCGTCCTGGGGACCGGCGGGCGACGGCGCTCGCTGCTGCACCGCCGCGCGGCCGGGTGCGGCGAACTTCACCCGCGCGGTACCGGGTGAAGTCGGACATCGGACGGTCTGACCCCTCGGGAGCGCTCCCATACTTGACTGGCGACACCATCGTCCGCCGAGATCGGCCCACCCCAGGAGAAGCCCGTGAAGCACCCCCGTCCCACGCGCCGTGCCGGCCGCGTCGCCGCGCTCGTCACCGCTGTGACGCTGCTCGCCGCGCCGCTCGCGGCCGTCCCCGCCACGGTGGCCGCCCCGACGGCGTCGGCCGCGGTGTCCACCTCGGTGACGGTGAAGAAGATCGCGACGAAGACCGCGCCGTACAAGAAGAAGGCCACGGTCCGGCCCAACGTCGTGGCCAAGGGCAAGGTCTCCGTGAAGTCCAAGACGCTCACGGTGAAGAAGTCCGGCAAGACGATCGCGAAGAACAAGAAGTCGGTGGCGCTCAAGGCCGGCACGTACAAGGTGACGACGAAGGTCACCTACAAGACGTACCGGCTCACGTCGGCCAAGAAGAAGGTCTGGTCGGCCACCAAGTCGAAGAGCCTCACCCAGAAGCTGGTCGTGAAGCAGGGCAAGAAGCCGTCGCGTACCACGCCCGTGAGCAAGTACAACTGCCCGAGCTGGGCGCCGGTCAAGGGCAACCAGTCCGGCATCTACCACGTGCCGGGCGGTCGGTACTACAAGGTGACCACCCCGGAGGAGTGCTTCACCACGGCGTCCGCGGCGCGCGCTGCCGGCTATCGCGCGTCGAAGAACGGCTGACGGCGCACCCGCGGCGCCCGACGTGACGAGGCCGGCACCCCGCGGGTGCCGGCCTCGCTGCATCCCGGAGGCGCTGCGGACTACCCTGGGTGCTGGCCCGCGCCGACGACGGCGGGGCCACGCGCAGACGGGAGCCCCCAGCGCACACGGCTCATCCCGCAGACCCCAGGAGGGCGACCATGTCCACGACCGCTGAGGCACCCGGAACCACCGGCTTCGACGAGGCTCCCGGCCGCTACAAGGTGCGCTCGCTCGCGCTGGCGGAGGCGGGGCGGCACCAGATCCGTCTGGCCGAGCACGAGATGCCCGGCCTCATGGCGCTGCGCGCCGAGTACGGCGAGGAGCAGCCGCTGGCCGGTGCCCGCATCGCCGGGTCCCTGCACATGACGGTGCAGACCGCCGTCCTCATCGAGACGCTCGTCGCGCTCGGCGCCGAGGTGCGCTGGGCCAGCTGCAACATCTTCAGCACGCAGGACGAGGCGGCGGCCGCGATCGTCGTCGGCCCGCACGGCACGCCGTCTGACCCGCAGGGCGTCCCCGTCTTCGCGTGGAAGGGCGAGAGCCTCGAGGAATACTGGGACTGCACCGAGCAGATCCTCGTGTGGCCGGGCGCCGAGAACGGCGAGGGCGGCCCCAACCTCATCCTCGACGACGGCGGCGACGCCACGATGCTCGTGCACCTGGGCCTGCAGTACGAGCGCGCCGGCGTGGTGCCGCCCGACACGCTGCCGGGCGAGCCGGACCACACGCACGAGATGAACGTGGTGCGCGGCGTCCTGCGCCGGGCGCTGGAGTCCGACCCGCTGCGCTGGACCACGGTGGCGCAGAGCATCGGCGGCGTCACCGAGGAGACGACGACGGGCGTGCACCGGCTCTACCACCTCGCGGAGGCGGGGGAGCTGATCTTCCCGGCGATCAACGTCAACGACTCGGTCACCAAGTCGAAGTTCGACAACAAGTACGGCATCCGCCACTCCCTGCCCGACGGCATCAACCGCGCCACCGACATCCTCATCGGCGGCAAGGTCGCGTTCGTGTGCGGGTACGGCGACGTCGGCAAGGGCGCGGCCGAGGCGTTCCGCGGGCAGGGCGCGCGCGTCATCGTGTCCGAGGTGGACCCGATCTGCGCGCTGCAGGCCGCCATGGACGGCTTCCAGGTGGCGCGGCTCGACGACGTGATCGGCGAGGCGGACTTCGTCATCACGACCACCGGCAACAAGGACGTCGTGCGCACCGAGCACATGCTCGCGCTCAAGGACAAGGCCGTCGTCGGCAACATCGGCCACTTCGACAACGAGATCGACATGGCCGGCCTCGCCGCCGTGCCGGGTGTCGTCAAGACCGAGATCAAGCCGCAGGTCCACGAGTGGACGCTGCCCGCGGCCGACGGTCGGCCCGAGCGGTCGATCATCGTGCTGTCCGAGGGGCGCCTGCTCAACCTGGGCAACGCGACCGGCCACCCGTCGTTCGTCATGTCCAACTCGTTCGCCAACCAGGTGATCGGGCAGATGGAGCTGTTCGCCGACATGGCCCGCCCCGCCGAGGAGCGCCAGTACGAGCGCCAGGTCTACCGCCTGCCCAAGGTGCTCGACGAGAAGGTGGCGCGGCTGCACCTCGACGCGCTCGGCGTGCGGCTCACCGAGCTGAGCAAGGAGCAGGCCGAGTACATCGGCGTCCCGGTGGAGGGCCCGTACAAGGCGGACCACTACCGCTACTGACCTGTCAGACGTAGGGCGTGCCCCGGTGCGCCCTACGTCTGACAACTCGCCGTGGCGGACACGGGGGACAGCCCCCGCGCGCGGGGTGGCCCGCCGGATACCGGCTCGGCGCCGCGGGCGGCAGCCTGGAAGCATGACCAGCATGACGTCCACCGACGGCCCGCCGCCGCCCGCGAACCCGCCGTCCGGCGCGCCGTCCGACCCGCCGCCGACGGCGCGGCCGGCGGCACATCCGGCCGGCCCCGCGCGGGCGAAGGGCGACGGGGCGCCGCCGTTCCTGCTCGCCCCCTTCGACGGCCGCACCTGGCGCGCCTACGGCTTCCTGTGGCTCGCGCTGCTGCTGGCGCCGTTCGCGTTCACGTACGCGGTCTTCACCGTCTCGTTCATGGTGGGGGTCGCGGTCACGGTCGTGGGGCTGTTCGTGGCGGGCGGCGTGCTGCTCGGCGCCCGCGGCTGGGGCGCGACGTACCGCCGGATGGCGGTGCGCTACCTCGGCGTCGAGATCGCGGAGCCCGCCCCGCGCCAGCCGCGCAAGGGCTTCTGGCGGCGGCTCGGCGGGATGCTCGGCGACGCGACCGCCTGGCGCGCCCTGCTGTACATGGTGGTGACGTTCCCGCTGGCCATCGTGTCGTTCGTCGTGAGCACGGTGTTCCTCGCCGTGGCGCTCGGCGGGATGACCCACTGGCTCTGGTCGGGCTGGCTGCCGCCGCAGCAGGCGAGCGACGGCACGATGCACCGCGGCGCGTCGTTCGGCACCGACTGGTTCGTGGACACCCCCGCGCGCCAGCTCCTGCTCGTCGCCGCGGGCGTGATCCTGCTGTACCTGTGGCCGCAGGTGCAGTCGATGTTCGTCGGCCTCTTCCGCCTGCTGGCGGAGGGGCTGCTCAGCCCTACCCGGGCGAGCCTGCGGGTGGCGTACGCCGAGCGGGCGCGCGCCGTCACCGTCGAGGACGCCGACGAGCGCCTGCGCCGCATCGAGCGCGACCTGCACGACGGCACCCAGGCGCACCTCGTCGCGGTCGCGATGCAGATCGGGGAGGCGCGCGAGCTGCTGCGCGACGGCGCCGGCGGCACCGACGGCATCGACACGGCGGAGCTCGCCGCGGTGCTGGAGACCGCGCACTCCAGCACCAAGGACACCCTCGCGGAGCTGCGCGAGCTCGCCCGCGGCATCCGCCCGCCCGCGCTGGACGCGGGCCTCGCGGTCGCCCTCGAGACGCTCGCCGCGCGGGCCGCGCTGCCCGTGCGGGTCCACGCGGTCGGCCTCGAGGGTGCGGACCTCCCGCCCAGCGTCACCGCGATCTCCTACTTCGCCGTCGCCGAGCTCGTCGCCAACGCGACCAAGCACGCCCGGGCGACCGGCGTCGACGTCGTCGCGGGCGTGGAGCCCGTCGCCGACGCCTCGACCGGCGCGGCGGTGCGGGCGCTCGTGCTGCGGGTGCACGACGACGGCGTGGGCGGCGCCGCGGTGCGGGCACCTGACGCGTCCGGCCGGGGGAGCGGCCTGGCGGGGCTCACCGACCGGCTGTCGGGCGTGGACGGGACGCTCGGGGTGGTCAGCCCCGCGGGAGGGCCTACCGTGATCACCGTGACCATCCCGCTGCCCACCCCCGGCACCCGCCGATGACACCCGGTGCCGCCACCGGCGCGACCCCGCTGCGCATCGTCGTCGCGGAGGACTCCGCCATCCTGCGCGACGGCCTCGTCGCGCTCCTGTCCCGGCGCGGCCACGACGTGGTCGCGGCGGTGCCCGACGGGGACGCGCTCGTCCGCGAGGTCACGACGCTCGCCACCGCGGGCGCGCTGCCCGACGTGCTCGTCGCGGACATCCGGATGCCGCCGTCCCACACGGACGAGGGGCTGCGTGCGGCCGAGGCGCTGCGCGCCACGCACCCCGGGCTGCCGGTGATGGTGTTCTCGCAGTGGGTCGAGACGCGGTACGCGTCGCGGCTGCTCGAGGGCGACCCGCGCGGCGTCGGCTACCTGCTCAAGGACCGCGTGGCCGACGTCGGGGACTTCGTCGCTGCGCTCGGCCGGGTGGCGGCGGGGGAGACGGTGCTCGATCCCGAGGTGGTGCGCCAGCTCATGGGCGCGCACCGCTCGCCGGAGGACAGCGTCGGCCGTCTCACGCCGCGCGAGAAGGAGGTCCTGGAGCTCATGGCGCAGGGCCGCTCCAACGGCGCCATCGCCGACCAGCTGTACCTGTCGTACGGCGCGGTGGAGAAGAACGTCGCGGCCATCTTCACCAAGCTCGACCTGCCGCAGGACTCCGCCGACCACCGGCGCGTGCGCGCCGTCCTGCGCTACCTCGGCGCCGACGCCTGACCTCCGACCTGTCAGGTGTGCGCTTGGAGAACCGAGCGCAGGCCCTGACAGGTCGGTTCGCCCGCGAGCTGTCAGGGTGAGCGCGCGGTATGCCCGGCGCTGGGCCTGACAGGTCGGCGGGGGTTGTCCCCCGGACCGGCCCGGGGGAGACGGCGGTCGGCACGGGGGCCAGGCCCCTGTCGGGCGACGTCGCAGGTCACGAGGCTGGAGGCGTCCCAGTCGCCCAGTCTCAGGAGCCATCGTGGCCGTCCTCGACGCCCCCGCCCCACCCGCCCGGCCCGCCCCGTCAGCGCCGGCCGCGCGACCCCGCTCCGTCGCCCCGGCGGCACCGCCGGCCGACGCGCCCGCCGCCCGGCCGCGTCGGGCCCGAGACCCGTTCGTCGACGTCGTGCGGGCGCTCGGCACGCTCAGCGTCGTGCTGCTGCACTGGCTGATGGCGGAGGCGACGTGGGACGGGCGGACCCTGCTCGTCGGCAACGCGCTCGGGCACGGCGCGGGCTGGCTCGTCACCTGGCTCCAGCCGCTCGCGCTGCTGTTCTTCGCGGCCGGTGCGTCCGCCGGGTATCAGCGCGGGGCCGCCGTCGTGGGTGGTCGTGGCTGGGCCAGGACGGTGCTGGCGCGGCTGCGCGCGACGGCGCGGCCCGTCGGGGCGTTCGTCGCGGCGTGGGCGCTCGCGGTGGCCGCGCTGCTCGCCCTCGGCGTGCCCGACGACGCCGTGTGGCGGATGGCGCGGATGGCGCCGCAGCTGCTGTGGTTCCTCGGGGTGTGGGTGGTGCTCATGGCGCTCACGCCGCTGCTGCGCGCGGCCTGGCGGCGGTGGCGGTGGGGCGCCCTGACCGTCGCCGTGGCGCTGCCGCTGGCCCTCGACGCGCTGCGGTTCGGGCTCCCGGGGGAGGTGACCGGCGCGCTGGCCTGGGCCAACGTGCTGCTCGCCTGGGCCGCGTCGTTCCTGGCCGGGATCGCCTACGCCGTCGAGCGCAGCGCCCCGCGGCGGCCCGTGCCCGACGCGTCCGCCGACCCGCTGTCCGGCCGGACGGCCCGGCTGCTCCTCGCCGCGGGGGCCGTCGCCGCCCTCGCCGCGACGGCCGCGCTCGTGGCGGCGGGGCCCTACCCGCTGAGCCTCGTCGGCATGCCCGGCGACGAGATCTCCAACCTCGGCCCGCCGACGGCCCCCGTCGTCGCGCACGCCGTCGCCCAGGTGTGCCTGGTGCTGCTGTTCCGCGCGGCGCTGGTGCGCTGGGCGGCGACCGGGACGGGGGCGCGGGCGGTGGGCGCGCTCGCCCGCCGGTCGATGACCGTCTACCTCTGGCACCTCACCGCGATGTTCGCGGTCGTCGGGGTCGCGCTGCTCGGGCTGGGGCAGGAGCTGCCGGCAGCCTGGGGCGCGGACTGGTGGGCGTCGCGCCCGGTCTGGTTCGCCGCGTACCTGCTGGTGATGCTCGGCCTGGTGCGCGTGTTCGGCCGCTTCGAGGACCGCCCGTCGCACCACACCCGGCGGGGTCAGCGGGGCGGGTCGGGGACGGCGTAGGGCAGGCGGTGCAGCGTGGCGGCGCGGGCCTCGGCCCGCTCCTGCTCCGCGCGCCCGCGCTCGAGCTCACGGTCGCGGCGCTCGTGCAGGACGGCGTGCAGGAACGCCTCGGGCGGAGTGCCGGGCGGCGGGCCCGGCGCGACGAACGGCTCCACGCGGCCGGCGAGGTCGTCGGCGAGGCCGGCGCGCGAGACCGGCGCCAGGCGCGGCGCCCGGTCGAGGAACTGCCGGGCGGCGAGGGCGAGGCCGTCCGGCAGGCGCCGGATGTCCGCCGTGCGGGCCCAGGCCGCCAGCTCCGACGGCATGGCGAGCGGGACCGTCCGCGCGCGCCCGCCCCGCACGCGGATGACAAAGGTGCCGGCCAGCAGGTCGCCGAGCCGCTTGCCGCGGGAGTTGGACAGCGACACGACCAGCGCGACGCTGCCGACCGTCAGCCACAGCTCGCCCACGCCCACCAGCGCGCGCACGAAGGCGTGGCGGAAGCGCACCGGGCCGCCGTCGTCGCGCACGACGCGCAGCCCGGTGATCAGCTTGCCGAGCGACCGGCCGCGGGTCAGCGTCTCGACCGTCGTCGGCAGCACCACCATCACGAGCACGGCGATGACGACGCCGGCCACCCGGGCCCACTGCTCGTCGACCGTCACGTCCTGGAGGGCGACGACGACCAGCAGCGCGATGCCGACGATCGCGAGCGCCGCCAGGTCGAGCAGCGCCGCCAGCGCACGGCTGACGAACGACGCCGGACGCGCGTCGAGCACCACGCCCTCGCCGATGACGACCCCGTCACGGATCCCGTTCTGGATCCCGTCCTGCATGTGCATCCCCCGCTCGTGCGACGTCTCCCGTGTGGAAGGCTAGCGGCCGTGGACCTCGACGCCTTCACCGCCGTGCACAGCCCGCAGTGGGAGCGCCTGCGCGTGCTCACCCGCAAGCGTCGGCTGGACGGCGCGGAGGCCGACGAGCTGGTGCGCCTGTACCAGGCGGTCGCGACGCACCTGTCCACCGTGCGGTCGGCCGCGCCCGACCCCGTGCTCGTCACGAAGCTCTCCGACCTGCTGAGCCGCGCCCGCGTGCGCGTCGCGGGCACGCACGAGCCCGCCTGGGCCGACGTGGTCCGGTTCGTCGCGGTGACGGTGCCGGCAGCGCTCTACCGGGTGCGCTGGTGGACGCTCGGCGTCGTGGTGGTGTGCCTCGCCCTCGCGATCGTCGCCGGGTACCGCGTCGCCACGGACCCGGACGTGCTCGCGCAGATGGGCACGCCCGCCGAGCGCGAGGCGTACGTGAACGAGGCCTTCGCGTCGTACTACGACCCGGGGGCGTCGTTCGCCGCCATGGTGTGGACGAACAACGCGTGGATCGCCGCGCAGTGCGTGGGCCTCGGCATCACCGGCGTCTGGCCGGCCTACGTGCTGATCCAGAACGCGGTGGGCGTGGGCGCCACCGGCGGCATGATGGCGGCCTACGACGAGCTGGACGTGTTCCTGCAGCTCATCGCGCCGCACGGGCTGCTGGAGCTCACGGCGGTGTTCGTCGCCGGCGCGGCGGGGCTCAAGCTCTTCTGGACGGCCGTGTCGCCCGGTCCGCGCCCGCGCACCGTGGCGCTGGCGCAGGAGGGGCGCGCGCTCGTCACCGTCGCGATCGGGCTCGCAGGGGCGCTCGCGGTGTCCGGGCTGATCGAGGGGTACGTGACGGGCTCCACCCTGCCGTGGTGGCTCAAGATCGTCATCGGGGCGATCGCGCTCGCCGGCTTCTGGGTCTACGTGGTCGTGCTGGGCCGCCGCGCCACGGCGGCGGGGCTCACCGGCGACCTGGACGCCGACCGTGCCGGCGAGGTCGTGCCGACCGTCGGCTGACCGATCCTCACGTCGCCGAACAGGCGGTTGACACCGTGATGGCGTGCTCGCGACCCCGATATCGGTGTCAACCGCCTGTGCGGCAGGGGCCGGGTCAGAGCCGCCCGGCGGCCTTGAGCGCCAGGTAGGTGTCGGCGAGCCGGGGAGCGAGCTCGTCCGGCAGCGCCTCGACGACCTCGGCGCCGTGCTGGCGCAGCACGGTGGAGACGGCGGCCCGCTCCAGGTCGGCGCGCGCGGCCGCGGCGGCGTCGTAGACGGCGGCCGCCGACGACCGGTCGGCCCGCAGCCGGGCGGCGTCCGCGTCGGTGACGGCGGCGACGACCACCTGGTGGGTTCCCGACAGCCGGTCGATGACCGGCAGCAGGCCGGTCTCGACGGCAGCAGGGTCGAGCGACGTCAGCAGCACCACCAGCGAGCGCTGCGAGACCCGCTGCCGCACCTGACCGACCAGGCCCGGCCAGTCCGTCTCCAGCAGCGCCGGCTCCACGGTCGACAACGACTCGGCCAGGGCGGGCAGCAGCCGCGGACCCGCCGCGCCGGCGACCCGCGCACGCAGCGCCCGGTCGTAGGCGAGCACCTGGACCCGGTCCCCGGCACGGTCGGCGAGCGCGCCGAGCAGCAGGGCCGCCTCGATGCCGGCCTCCAGCCGCGTCCCGCCGAGCGACGACGGCGCGTCGTCGCCCCCGCCGGCCCGCTCGGCGCCGGCCGGGCCGTCGGGCACGTCGTCGGGCACGGGGTCGGTACCGATGCGCGCGGCGGAGGTGCGGCCGGTGTCGAGCACGATCACCACCCGCCGGTCGCGCTCGGGCCGCCAGGTGCGCACGACGACGTCGCCGCGGCGGGCGGTGGCGCGCCAGTCGATCGAGCGCACGTCGTCGCCCACCACGTACTCGCGCAGCGAGTCGAACTCGGTGCCCTCGCCGCGCACCTGCACGGCGGCCCGGCCGTCCATCTCGCGCAGCCGCGCCAGCCGGGAGGGCAGGTGCCGCCGGCTCGCGAACTCGGGGAGCACGCGCAATCGCGCCGGCACCGCGATCGACGCCTGGCGGGCGGCGACGCGCAACGGCCCGAACGAGCGGATCGTCACCGGCCCCGCGACGCGGTCGCCGCGCCGCGTCGGCCGGAGCGGGGTGCGCACGCGGGCGGACTCTCCGGCCGGGAGGTCGACGTCGTGCCGCGCCGAACGGGCCACGAGCGGCTCGCCCGCCGCGGCGCCGTCCAGGTGCAGGCTCGCGTCCGGCACGAGCGACGGCGGCCAGGCGTCGCGGACGACGGCCCGCAGGCGGCGTCGTGCCGTGTTGGTGACCACCAGCTCCGAGCGGGTGCTCGTGCCGAGGCGCACCGACCGCGGCGTCCGGCGTTGGAGCGAGACGGCGCGCGGCGACGCGGCGAGGGCGATGTCGACGGCGCACACGGCCGCCACGACCAGCGCCCACACCACGACCGTCCCCGGCACCGGGAACAGCGCCACCGGGATCACCCCGAGCGCCGCCAGCACGACGGCGCGCCACGTCAGCGCCATCTCACCACCCCGTCCACCGTCACGTGCCCGCCGGTCCCCGACACCCTCGCCGCCGCGCTCAGCGCGGGACGGGGACGGTCGCGAGCACGGTCGTCAGCACGCTCTCGGCGGTGACGCCCTCGAGCTCGGCCTCGGGCCGCAGCTGGACGCGGTGCCGCAGCGTCGGGTGCGCGAGCGCCTTGACGTCGTCGGGCGTCACGTACGAGCGGCCCGACAGCCAGGCCCACGCGCGCGACGTCGCGAGCAGCGCGGTGGCGCCGCGCGGCGACACTCCGAGGGAGAGCGAGGGGGAGCGGCGGGTGGCGCGGCACAGGTCGACGGCGTAGCCGAGCACCTCGGGGGCGACCTGGACCTGACGCACCTCGGCACGCGCGGCCTCGAGCTGCGCGGGGCCGGCGACGGCACGGACGCCGGCGGCACCCAGGTCGCGCGGGTCGAACCCGGCGGCGTGCCGGGCCAGCACCTCGATCTCCTGCTCGCGCTCCGGGACGGGCAGCAGCACCTTGAGCAGGAAGCGGTCGAGCTGTGCCTCTGGCAGCGGGTACGTGCCCTCGTGCTCCACCGGGTTCTGCGTGGCGATGACGACGAACGGGTCCGGCAGCGGGCGCGGCGTGCCGTCCACCGAGACCTGTCGCTCCTCCATCGCCTCGAGCAGGGAGGCCTGCGTCTTCGGGGGCGTGCGGTTGATCTCGTCCGCGAGCAGCAGGTTCGTGAAGACCGGCCCCTCCCGGAACGAGAACTCGGCCGTGCGCGCGTCGTACACCAGCGAGCCGGTGACGTCGCCGGGCATGAGGTCCGGCGTGAACTGCACGCGCTTGGTCGACAGGTCGAGCGACGCGCCGAGCGCCCGCACCAGCAGCGTCTTCGCGACGCCGGGCACGCCCTCGAGCAGCACGTGACCGGAGCAGAGCAGGGCGATGAGCAGGCTCGTGACCGCGGAGTCCTGGCCCACGACCGCCTTGCCCACCTCGCTGCGCACGCCGGCCAGCGCGCCCCGCAGCTCGCGGGACGGGCCGCCGGGCGCGACCTCCGGCGCCGGCGGCGCCGACGTCGTCGGTGGTGCCTGCGGCGGCGCGGGGACGTGCGGCGCGGTGGTCTCGACAGGGGCCGCGGGCTGCGCGCCCTGCGGGTTCTCGTCGGGGGTCGTCACGATCGGTGGACCTCGCTCTCCAGGGTGTCGAGCCGACGCGCGAGCTCGGTGAGCGCGTCGTCGTCGTGGGGTGGGGGGCCGTACAGCAGGTCGGCCACGTCGTGCGTGGACCGCCCGGTGGCGCGGGCGACGGCGTCGGTGAGCACCGTGGCGTCGGCGGACCGGGGCACGCCCAGGCGGCGCGCCACGGTCTCGGCGGTGGCGGCACGCAGGCCCGCGGCGGCGTGGCCGCGGGACCGGGTCCGCCGGTAGAGGCGGCCGCGGCCGCGGGTGGTCTCGGCGGCGCGGACCACGACGGGCAGCTCCTCCGCGACCAGCGGGCCCAGCCGGCGCGCCCGCCACACCGCGGCGACGAGCACGACCAGCAGCGCCCACAGGCCGACGACGCCCGCCCACGGCGGCAGCACCCCGGCCCCGGCGGACGGTGAGCCGTTCTCGCCGGTCGAGCTGATGTCCAGAGGGTCGGGCACGAGCCAGACGAGCGTGTCGTGGGCGCCGAGCAGGCCCAGCGCCAGCGCCGCGTTGCCGTCGGCCAGCACGGAGCCGTTGGTGACGAAGGACGGGTCGTCGACGGCGGTCACGGTCCGCTCGCCGTCGCCTGCGGACGCCGGCACGCGCGCGAGCGCCCCCGCGTCCTCGACCGTCCAGCACAGCGTCACCCCGGCAGCGCCGGGCTCCGTCTGCAGCCCCGCGGTGAGGCTCAGGTCCCCGGCCCGTCCCGCGAGGGGCAGGTCGCACGACGGCGCGACGGCGGACACCGCCGCGGTGGCCCCGGGGACGCGGCTCACGGCGCCGTCGGTGGCGGCGCGCACCAGCGCGTCGTCGGCGCCCAGCAGCACCAGGTCCGCGTCGACGCCGGCCAGGGCGTCGACCTGCTCGGGCAGCAGCATGGTCGCGGGCGTCACGAGCAGCGTCGTGCCCGGGCCGGCCGCGGCGACGGCGTCCGCGACGTGGGTGACGTGCCGGACGTCGACGCCCTGGCGCCCGAGCACCTGCGCGACGGCGCGCGCCCCGTTCGGCTGCGCGTTGTCCGGCGCGAACGGCGTGGTGGACGTGACCGGGCGCTGCACGGCGAGCACGGCCACCACGAGCGCGAGCACGGCGAGCACGAGCACCGTCCACCGGGCACGACGCCAGCGGTGCGCGGTGCGGCTGCGGCCGCTGCTGCCGTCACCTGTCACGACCGGTGACGTCACGGCGTCGGGAGCGACCGCGGCCGCGGAGGTCTCGCGCGCCGGGTCCGGCGTCGTCGGCGCGTGGATCGGCGCCTGGGCCGGGACCGGGGTCGGGGTCATGGCGCGCCCACCTCGCCGGGTGCCGCGGCGGCCGCGAGGGGCGCGGGACGCATCCCGCGCACGCGCTCGTCGAGGTCGCGCAGGCGCTGGTCGTCGTCCGGTCCGGCGGGGAGCGTGCCGTAGCAGACGTCGTCGAACAGGTGCGCCGCGTCGTGCAGCTCGGTGGTGACGTCCGGCAGCCGGGCGGCGGCGTCGTGCGCAGCCTCCTGCGCCGTGCGGCCGGGCCGCTCGTCCAGCACGACGCGCTCCTCCAGGGAGCGCACGAGCGCGCGGAAGCGGTCGAGCACGGCCGCGGACCAGTCCCCGCGGGCCGCTGCGGCGTCGGCGGAGGCCCGCAGCTCGGCCGCGCAGCGCTCGTCGCCGTCGAGCACGACGACGGAGCGCCGCCCGCGCCGCGCCAGGCGCACGGGCCCGGCCACCCACCAGGCGATCGCGGCGACCAGGACGACCAGGACCACGACCACGAACGCGACCGGGAACCGCCCCCCGCCGAGCGTCAGGCCGTCGAACAGGTCGCCCAACCAGGCCAGGAGGCGCTCCAGCAACGACGGCTGCGTGGAGTACTCCGGCCGGGACAGCTCCTCCAGGAGCCAGCGGTGCGCCGTCTCCCGGTCGGGGTCCACGGGCACGCCGACGGGGAGGGCCGCCACGGCCCCGAGCACCACCGTCGACGCGCCGCTCACGCGAGCATGCCGGGCGGGGGGCCGGGCCCGGTGCCGGGCTCGCCGCCGGGTCGGCCGCTGTCGGTCGCCTGGGCCGCCGCCGCCAGCTGCACGTCCAGACCCTCGCGGCGCATCCGCACGTCGATGTACAGCAGCGCGACGACCGACGCGACGAAGATGACCGTGATCGCCGAGGAGACGACGGAGGACAGCACGGTCATCACCATCGTCGCGGTGGTGAACGACTCGGTGCTGCCACCGGTCCCGCCGATCACGCCGGCGATGACCCCGAGCGGGATCGTGATGACGTAGGCGGCGACGCTCACGATGATCATCGCGAGCAGGTAGATGCCGAACAGGCGCCAGAAGGACCCGCGCGTCAGCCGCCAGGCGCGCGCGAGGGTGCGGCCCAGGCCCTGACCCTCGAGCGCCAGGGCCGGCGCGACGAGACCCACGCGCACGCCGAGCCAGACGACGACGGCGACGTACCCCGCGCCGAGCACGAGCGCGAGGACGACCGCACCCCAGGCGGACTGGTCGCTCACCAGGGCCACGAGCAGGATCAGGAGGAAGAACCACACGAAGGCGATGACGCCGCCGGCGACCGTGCGCAGCAGGGACCAGCCGATCAGCCGGCCCACCCGGCCCTGCAGGCGCTCCCAGACCTGGCCCAGGCTGAGCTTGCGCCCGATGACCGACTGGCTCACCGACACGGTGAGGATGCCCTCCACCACGGGCTGCGCCAGGAGCAGGGTCAGGCCCGTCCCCAGCGTCGTCGCCATCGTCTGCGCCATGAGGTTGTCGAACCCGAGGTCGGTGAGCTCCGGCTCGGTCGCCGTCAGCGACGAGAACGACGACGAGAGCGACGGCACGATGAGCTGCGCCACCAGCACGCCGAGCACGATCGCCACCAGGATCACGAGCGTGGCGGCACCGAGCATGACCTTCGGGTTGTGCCGGATCGCGGTGAACGCGCCGTCGTAGATCTCGCCCAGCGACAGGGGCCGCAGCGGCACGACCCCGGGCTTCGCCGCCGGCGGCCCGGCGGGGGAGCCAGGAGGGCGCTGGCCGTACGGGCCGTACTGCGCCTGCCCGCCGTACTGCTGGCCGTACTGCTGGCCGGGCTGCTGGCCGTACTGACCCTGCCCGTACTGCTGCCCGTAGCCGGGCGGCTGCGGGGCACCCTCGGGCGCGCGCTGGCCGTAGCGGGGCGGCTCGGGGGCGTCGCCCCAGCCGGACGGCGGCTGGGGCTGGTCGGGCGTGCTCATCGCGGCCTCCCGGGCTGCAGGGCGGTCGGGTCGTGCCGACGCGTCGTCGGCGGACGGGACTGTCGAGACTGTGCTGGTGGGGTGCTGGTGGGGTGCCGGCAGCACCGGTGGTGACGCCGGTCGCCCCGACCCTAGTACGACGCGCCCGCTCCCTCACGCGGCTTTCCACCGGACCTTGCGCCGTGACTGGCATCATGGGTGCATGAAGTCCCGTGTCCTGGTGGTCGACGACGACACTGCGCTGTCCGAGATGATCGGCATCGTCCTGAAGTCCGAGGGGTTCGAGCCGACGTTCTGCGCCGACGGCGACGGCGCTCTCGTCGCCTTCCGCGACGAACAGCCCGACCTTGTCCTGCTCGACCTCATGCTGCCCGGCAAGGACGGTATCGAGGTCGCTCGCGAGATCCGCGCCGAGTCCGGCGTCCCGATCATCATGCTCACCGCCAAGACCGACACGGTCGACGTCGTCCTCGGGCTCGAGTCCGGCGCCGACGACTACGTGACCAAGCCGTTCAAGCCCAAGGAGCTCGTCGCCCGCATCCGCACCCGGCTGCGCCGCAACGACGACCCGGGCCCCGAGCGGCTGCGCATCGGCGACGTCGAGATCGACGTCACCGGCCACAACGTGGTGCGCGACGGCGAGCGCATCAGCCTCACCCCGCTCGAGTTCGACCTGCTCGTGGCCCTGGCCCGCAAGCCCTGGCAGGTGTTCACGCGCGAGGTCCTGCTCGAGAAGGTGTGGGGATACCGGCACAGCGCCGACACCCGCCTGGTCAACGTGCACGTGCAGCGCCTGCGCTCGAAGGTGGAGCGCGACCCCGAGAACCCCACGGTCGTGCTGACCGTGCGCGGTGTGGGCTACAAGGCCGGTGCCCCGCGCTGAGCCCGCCGCGCGCCGCGTCCGCCGGACGTGGCGGCGGTGGCGCGCCTGGAGCGTCTCGCGGACCCGGTACCTCGTCCGGCGGTGGCGGTCGTCCCTGCAGCTGCGGGTCGTGACGTCGGCGCTCGCGCTGGGCGTCGTCGCGGTCGCGCTGCTCGGCCTCTACCTGTCGATCTCGATCCGCGACGGGCTGTACGAGCAGCGGGTGGACCGCGTCGAGCGCGAGAACGCGTCGATGACGGAGCAGGTGCGCAACGCCTTCGACATCTCGCCCGCGACGTCGCGCTCCGACCTGCAGCTCCTGCTCACGCAGATGGTGCGGACGCTCGCGGCCGGCGCGTCGAGCGCGCAGGACTTCCTGCTGCTGAGCGCCCCCGACCAGACGCAGCGGCCCGCCGACACGGGCACGCAGCCAGAGCTCAAGGCGATCATCAGCGACGACCTGCGTGAGGCCACCCGCGCCACCGACGGGCAGGTGCTGCAGTCCGTGCGGATCCCCGCGGAGTTCACGGAATCCGAGGCGCCCGAGCCGGGCGTCATCGTCGGCTCGACGGTCGAGCTGCCGTCCATCGGCACCTACGAGCTGTACGCGATCTACTCCCTGCAGGCCGAGCAGGAGACCCTGTCCTTCGTGCAGCGCACCCTCGCGATCGGCGCCCTCGCGATCCTCGCGCTGCTCGGCGCGCTCACGTGGGTCGTGACGCGGCAGACGGTCGCGCCCGTGCGCCGCGCGGCGACGGTCGCGTCGCGCCTGGCCGACGGCCACCTCGACGAGCGGCTCCCGGACGCCAAGGGCCAGGACGAGATGGCGACCCTCACCCGCACGTTCAACGAGATGGCGGGCAACCTGGAGGACCAGATCGCGCGCATGGAGGAGCTCTCCGCCGCCCAGCGCCGCTTCGTCTCCGACGTCTCGCACGAGCTGCGGACCCCGCTCACCACGATCCGGATGGCGGGCGAGGTCATCCACGCCTCCCGCGACGAGCTCGACCCCGCCGCCCGCCGCTCGGCCGAGCTGCTGTACACCCAGCTCGACCGGTTCGAGATCCTGCTCACCGACCTGCTCGAGATCAGCCGGTTCGACGCCGGTGCCGCGGTGCTCGACGTCGAGCAGCGCGACCTGCGCGACATCGTCACGGCGGTGGCCGAGACGTCGATGCCCCTCGCGGAGACCAAGCAGGTCTTCCTGTCGGTCACGCTCCCGGACGAGCCGACGACCGCCGACGTCGACCCGCGCCGGGTCGAGCGCATCGTGCGCAACCTCGTCGTGAACGCCCTCGAGCACGCCGAGGGGCAGCCCGTCGAGGTCACCGTCGGCCTCGACGCCGACGCCGTCGCCGTGGTCGTGCGCGACCACGGCGTGGGGCTCGCGCCCGAGGACATCGACCGCGTCTTCCACCGCTTCTGGCGGGCGGACCCGGCCCGCGCACGCACCACCGGCGGTACCGGCCTGGGCCTCGCGATCTCGCTCGAGGACGCGCGGCTGCACGCGGGCCGCCTCGAGGCGTGGGGCCGCCCCGGGAAGGGGGCGAGCTTCCGGCTCACGCTGCCGCGCCGGGCCGGGATCCGGCTCCAGGGCTCGCCCCTGCCGCTCGAGGGCCCGTCCACGGGGGTCACGGCCCCGCCCACCGGGCAGCTGCCCGTCGTGAACCCGCCGACCGGCCCCACCCCGACCGCCATCCCCGAGCTCGGCGTGGTGGACGCCGACGGCCTGGACATCGCGCACGCCCCCGTCCCGCCCGCCCGCGCCGACGCGGAGGAGGAGGCCCGATGACGACGCCACGCCCCCCGGAGCCCCGGCGCCGGCCGCGCCGCCGGCTCGCCACCCTGCTCGCCGCGGTGGTCGCCGCCCTGACCGTGCTCGCCGTGACCGTGGCGTGCGCGCGCATCCCCACCAACGGGCCGGTGCGCGACGGCGACACCGAGCTGGAGAACATCGGCGAGATCGGCTACATCGCGTCCGGCCCCACCGCCGGCGCCAGCCCGGACCAGGTGGTGCAGGGCTTCCTCAGCGTGGCCCAGCTCGGCCCGACGTCGACGTCGTCCTTCGCCGTCGCGCAGGAGTACGTCACCGAGGAGGCGTGGGAGGGCTGGGACCGGTACGCGCGCGTGCTCGTGCTGCAGGAGGACCCCGAGCTGGACCTGGGCGAGGTGCCGGCGGACGCCACGGAGGCGACCGTCGAGGCGACCGTGCGCGTGGTCGCCACGCTCGACGAGCGCGGGATGTACACCGAGGAGGCGCGCACCAACGAGTTCACGGTGCCCTTCGGCCTCACGCGCAGCGCGGGCGGGGAGTGGCGGATCTCCCAGCTCGAGGACGGGCTCATGCTCCCGGCCGCGTTCTTCGCCCAGGCGTTCCACCCGACGACCCTCTACTTCCCGACGCCCGACCTCACCTGGTGGGTGCCGGACATGCGCTGGTTCCCGCGCCAGACCTGGCGCACTGACGCGACCAGCGAGATCCTGGCCGGCCCGCCGGAGTGGCTCCAGGACTCGACCACGACGGTCATCCCGGAGGGCACCTCGCTGGCCATCGACGCGGTGACGGTGACCGACGACGGCACCATCGACGTGAGCCTCACGTCGACGATCTCCCAGGCCAGCGCCGAGCAGCGGGCGCTCGCGGCCGCGCAGCTGCAGGCGTCGCTCGCCGAGGGGGAGGGGCGCACGGTGGTGCTCTCCGACCAGAACACGCCGCTCACGACCGCGGGGGTCGACTCGATCTCCGCGCCCCGGACGCGGGGCGAGGCCGTCGCCCTCGCCGGCGGCGAGCTCGTGCGCGTCGTCGGGCGGGAGCTGCGGGAGCCCGACGAGCCCGTCTCGCTCGCCGGGCTCGACCCGACGGCCCTCGCCGCCGGCCCCGGCGACGAGCCGGTCGTGGTCCGCGACGGCGCCGAGCGCATCGTCCGGGTCACGGGCGACGGCGCGCCCGACGTCCTCCTGTCGGGCGCGAAGCTGGTGCCGCCGTCCGTCGACCGGTTCGGCGCCGTGTGGAGCGCCCAGGGCGGCGAGCTCCTCGTGGCGATGCCGTCCGGCGCGGTGCGGACGCTGAACGTGGACTGGCTCTCGTCGCGGAACATCCTGTCGGTGCGCGTGTCGCCGGAGGGCGCGCGCGTGGCGATCGTCAGCTCCGGCCCCAGCGGTCGCCTCGTGCACGTCGCGGGCGTCGCGCGCGACGCGGAGAACGTGCCGACGGGCCTGTCGGCACCGGTGCAGGTCGGCGCCTCCGTGCGTCAGGCGACGCAGGCGGTGTGGCAGGACGAGGCCGTGCTCGCGCTGATCGGTCAGGAGGCCGACAGCGACGACGCGGTCTTCCTCGCCGGCGTCGGCGGGCTCCCGGGCCAGGGCGGGCTGTCCCGCGCCCAGCCCGGCGTGCCGGAGCCGCGCTCCGTGACCGCGTCGGTCGGCACCGGGTCCATGCTCGCCGTCGACAGCGGCGGCACCCTCTACTCGCGGCAGAGCTCCGCGCTGTGGTCGATCGTGTCCGACGACGTCGACCTCGTCGCCTACCCGGGCTGAGGGCCGCCGGGCCGCCCGCGACCGCGGGCGGGCGCAGGCCGCCCGAGACGACGTGGCCGCAGGGCGGCGGGCCTCCGAGCCTGCCCCCAGGCCGCCGCCGTCCCCAGACCCTGGCGGCGGCCGCCCGCGAGGAGGCCGCGCAAGGCACGCTGCACGCATGCCGTCGACCGCCGCGCCGTCCACCTCACCGCCGCGCACCTCGCCGCCGCCCGTGCGGTGGCTCCGGGAGCTCGGCCGGCTGGTCGTGCCCGTGTCGTGCCCCGGCTGCGGCGCCCTCGACGTGCCGTGGTGCCCCGCCTGTGAGGCGCTCCTGCGCGGTGACCCGGACCGCGTCGAGGCCGCCGCCCCGCGCCTGGACCGCCTCGACGGCGTCCCCGCCCTGCCCGTGTGGGCGCTCGGGCCCTACACGGGCCCCGTGCGGGAGCTCGTCGTCGCGTGGAAGGACCGCGGGCGTGCCGACCTCGACCGGCTGGTCGGCCCGCCCGTCCGGTCGGCGGCGCGCGCAGCCGTCGCCGCGCAGGTGGCGCACGCCGCCGGCGGGCGGCCGCTGCTCGTGGTGGGCGCCCCCTCCACGGCGTCGTCGCGCCGTGCCCGCGGGCGCGACCACGTGCGCGTCCTCGCGCAGGCTGCCGCAGCCGGGCTGCGCGACGCCGGCCGCCCCGCGGCGGACGTCGCCGCACTGGGACGCCGTGCCCGCGGCCGCGACCAGGTGGGGCTCGGCGCCCGCGACCGGGCCCGCAACCTCACCGGGTCGGTGACGGTCCGGCACCGGGCGCTCGCCCGCGCCGGCGACGTGCGTCCCGCCGTCCTCCTCGTCGACGACGTGATCACCACCGGCTCGACGCTGGCGGCGGCGGAGCGCGCCCTCGAGGACGCCGGCGCGGACGTCCTCGGCGCCCTCGTCCTGGCCGCCACCCCGCCTCCCGGGGCCGTCACGAAAGACGTGAGGAACCTCCCCGCGCCACCGGTGTACCTGACGCCCGGGAGAGGGTTAGCCTGAGGGTCCCACGCGGGCGACCAGCCCCGAGACCTCGGTCCGGGAGGCTCGCCCGTGCGACCCACGAGCGGTCCGGACTCGCGTCCGGCGACCCGGGAGGTGGTGCCGAGCACGGCGCCCCCCAGGGGGTGCCCAGACGGACAACTCGGGTCGCTCGAGCAGTGGGCGGCCTCACGACGAAGTGGAGCAACACGATGGAGATCGTCGTCGTCGGCAGGCACACGGAGGTGGCGGACAGGTTCCGCCGGCACGTGGAGGACAAGCTGAGCAAGGTCACCCAGCTCGCACCGGCCGCTCGCCGGGTGGACGTGGAGGTGACGCGCGAGAACAACCCGCGACTCTCCGAGGTCCGCGAGCGGGTCGAGCTCACGGTGCACGACAAGGGACCCGTGATCCGCGCGGAGGCCGCGGCGGACGACCGGTTCGGGGCTCTCGACATCGCGTTGGACAAGCTCACCGAGCGGTTGCGCCGATCGCGCGACCGCCGCAAGGACCACCGCCGCCGCGCGAGCGGCATCCTCCCGTCCGTGGACGTCCGCCCGTACGACGAGGTCGCCGCCGCGGAGGCGGCCGTCGCCCAGCCGTCCGCGCCCGTCGCGCTCGCCGAGCCCGGGGACGCGGTCGAGGAGCAGCTCGGCGACTCCCCGGTCGTGATCCGGCGCAAGCTGCACCACGCCGAGCCGATGACCGTGGACGACGCCGTGTACCAGATGGAGATGGTGGGCCACGACTTCTTCCTCTTCATCTCGAAGGAGACGGCCCGGCCGTCCGCGGTGTACCGCCGCCGGGGCTGGACGTACGGCGTCATCGAGCTGGACTCGACCGTCGGCGGCGTGGAGCCGGTGACCGAGCTGACGTGATGGTCATGTCGGTTCTTGGCTGACGGTCCGAGCCGGTCGAGGCCTTCGTCGCGGGGACGCGTTCACGGGCGCCAGGGCGCCCTCCCCAGAGGGGGGGGGTACTCCCCCCCCCCAAGGGCCCGCCCCGGCGCAGT
>NZ_JBIRXP010000002.1:801757-824770 GCF_044389085.1 Isoptericola sp. NPDC019693
GCCGTTCGCGGCCTGCGGCGGGGGGCGGCGTCCCGGGCCGCCAGGGCGCCCTCCACTTCGGGAGGGATACGTCCCCGCGACGAAGGCCTCGACCGGCTCTCGTCTGTCCGCTCGCGGTCGTCGTCGGACGAGGCAGGCGAGACTGCGGGCGCTCTCGTGCGTCCCTGTCGGTGGGGGTCGGCAGGATGGCCGGGTGGACTCCCTCTCGCTCGCGCAGGCCCGCCGCGTCGCCCTCGGGGCGCAGGGGCTGCACCGTGCCCGGCCGGGGTCGGCCGGCGCTGCTCCCGGGGCCGACGGCGGCGTGACGATGCGCCGGGCGATGGCGACGGTGGAGCAGCTGAACCTGCTGCAGATCGACTCCGTGAACGTGCTGGCGCGGGCGCACCTGATGCCGCTGTACTCGCGGCTCGGGCCCTACGACGTCGGGCTGCTGGACCGGGCGGCGGGACGGGCGCCGCGGCGGATCGTGGAGACGTGGGCGCACGTGGCCTCGTTCGTCCCGGCCGCGACGTACCCGCTGCTGGAGTGGCGGCGGCGCAACTACCTCGACGAGGCCTGGGGCACCATCGCGGGGGCGCCGCTGGCGCACGCCGCCGAGATGGACCTCGTGCGCCGGCTGGTCGCCGAGCGGGGGCCGGTGACGGCCCGCGAGATCCACGACGAGCTGGTCGCCACCGGGCGCTCCGGTCCGCGCTCGCGGGAGGAGTGGGGCTGGAACTGGACGATGGCCAAGCGCTGCCTCGAGTTCCTCTTCTTCACGGGCGAGGTGATGGCGGCGCGGCGCAACACCGCCTTCGAGCGCTGCTACGACCTGCCCGACCGGGTGCTGCCGCCGGCCGTCCGTGCGGCCGCCCCGGTGCCCGACGACGAGGCCGTGCGGCGGCTGCTGGAGCTCGGTGCGCGCGCGCACGGCGTCGGCACGATCCGCTGTTTCGCCGACTACTTCCGGCTGCGCGGCCCCGCCGTGCGCCGGGCCCGGGACGAGCTGGTCGAGGACGGCGTCCTCGTGCCGGTCGAGGTGCGCGGCTGGGACGAGCGCACCTACCGGCACCGGGACGCGCGCGTGCCCCGCCAGGCGCGGGCGCGCACCCTGCTCAGCCCGTTCGACCCCCTCGTGTGGGAGCGGCGGCGGCTCGAGGCGCTCTTCGACGTGTTCTACCGGATCGAGATCTATGTGCCCGCGCCGCAGCGGGTGCTCGGGTACTACGTGCTGCCGTTCCTCGAGGGCGACGCCATCACGGCGTTCGTCGACCTGAAGGCCGACCGGCAGGCGGGCGTGCTGCGCGTGCAGGCCGTGCACCCCACCGCCCACGCCGGCCCCGACACCGCCGCCGCGCTCGGCGAGGAGCTGGCCGTGCTCGCGGGCTGGCTCGGCCTCGGGACGACGGCCGTCGCCCCGGTCGGCGAGCTCGCCCCCGCGCTGGCCGGGGCCGTCCGCGCGGCATAGGGCGCCCGTCGTCGGGCGTGCTCGTAGGATCGGCGCCACGACGTCGGGCGCGCCCGCGTCGGTCGGGACCGCTCAAGGTCAGGAGCGCTGATGGCCACGGCCGTGCTGTACCTCGCGGCAGCGCTGGCGGGCGGCCTGCTGGCGACGCTGCTGCGGATGCCGCCGCTGGTCGGGTTCCTCGCCGCCGGGTTCGCGCTCGGGGCGGCCGGAGCCCCCGAGCTGCCGGGCCTGGAGACCGTCGCCGAGCTGGGGGTCGCCCTCCTGCTGTTCGCGATCGGGCTGAAGCTCGACGTCCGCTCCCTGCTGCGCCCGGAGATCTGGTTCACCACCCTGGCGCACCTGGTCCTCAGCGTCGCCGTGGCGGTCGGCTTCCTCGGCCTGCTCGCCGTCGTCGGGATCCGGCTGCTCGCCGACGAGTCGCTCGGGTCGCTGGCCCTCGTGGGGCTGGCGCTCTCCTTCTCCTCGACGGTCTTCGTCGTCAAGGTGCTCGAGGACCGCTCCGACGCGACCGCCCTGTACGGGCGCATCGCCGTCGGCGTGCTGGTGGTCCAGGACATCGTGGCCGTGGCGTTCCTCGCGGTCTCGACGGGGGAGCCGCCCAGCCCGTGGGCGCTCGCCGTCGTGGCGCTCGTGCCGGGCGCCTGGGTGCTGCGCCGCGTCTGGGACCGTGCCGGGCACGGCGAGCTGCAGTCCCTGTTCGGGGCGTTCGTCGCGCTCGTCCCGGGCTTCTGGCTGTTCGAGGTGGTCGGCCTGTCCGGTGACCTCGGCGCGCTCGTGATGGGCGCGCTGCTCGCCGGCCACCCCCGCGCCACCGAGCTCTCCCACTCCCTGCTCACGGTCAAGGACCTCGCGCTCGTCGCGTTCTTCCTGCAGATCGGGCTGCACGGGATGCCCGCCCCCGTCGACCTGGCGCTCGCGGGCCTCCTGCTCGTGCTGCTCCCGCTCCAGGC
The DNA here is from genome assembly GCF_044389085.1 of Isoptericola sp. NPDC019693. Taxonomy (NCBI): domain Bacteria; kingdom Bacillati; phylum Actinomycetota; class Actinomycetes; order Micrococcales; family Promicromonosporaceae; genus Isoptericola; species Isoptericola sp. NPDC019693. The sequence continues at coordinate 804,155 of NZ_JBIRXP010000002.1, forward strand.
GGCGGGCTACGCCCTGCTGCTGTGGCTCATGCGGCTGCGCCGGCGCACGTCGTTCCTCGTGGGACTCGCGCTCGGGAACTTCTCCGAGTTCGGCATCATCGTCGTCGCCTTCGGCGCCACGGCGGGCCTGCTCGACGAGGAGTGGACCGTGATCGTGTCCCTCGCGGTCGCAGGGAGCTTCGTCGTCTCGGCGATCGTCAACCGGCGGGGCGTCGAGCTCGCGACGCGGCTGACCGGGCTCCTGCCGCGGCGGGACGTCGACAAGCTGCACCCCGACGACCGCCCCGTCGACATCGGCCGGGCCGACGCCGTCGTCCTGGGCCTGGGGCGGGTGGGGTCCGCGACGTACCGCCGGCTGCGCGACGTGCACGGGCTGTCGGTCATGGGGGTCGAGCACGACCGCACCCGGGTCGCCGCGCTGCGGGCCGACGGGGTCGCCGTCGTCCCCGCGGACGCGACCGACACCGAGTTCTGGGCGCGGGTCAAACGGGCCGGCCAGGTGCGGCTCGCCGTGCTCGCGATGCCGTTCCACAAGGCGAACCTCATCGCGCTGGCCAGGCTGCGGGCCGCCGGCTTCGCCGGACGGGTGGCGGCCATCGCCCGCTACGACGAGGACGCCGACGAGCTGCGCCGCCACGGCGCCGACGCCGTCTTCCACCTCTACGGTGCCGCGGGCGCCGAGCTCGCCGACCGCGCCGCCGCCGACCTCGCCCCGGGCACGGGCCCCGCCCCCGAGACGCTGTGAGCGGGCGTTCGGCCCCGTTCTCGCCCCGGGACCGGGCCAAACGCCCGCTCACGGCACCTCCGCGGGACGGGGCGCCGTTTCGTCCGTCGCGAACCCGTGCCGGACTCTCAGGTGATCCGCCTAGGATGGGCCCGGTGTGACCCAGGCGACGGCGCGGACGTGCGATCCCGACCGCCCGTCGTCGCCCGTCGTCGCGCCGCACGGTCCCGGCCATCCCCGGGGCGCCACCGACCCTGGAGTACTGCGTGCCTGCGATCCTCGAGAAGGTCCTCCGTCTTGGCGAGGGCCGGATTGTCAAGAAGCTCAACAGCCTGGCCCAGCAGGTCAACCGGCTCGAGCCCAGCTTCGAGGAGCTGAGCGACGCCGAGCTGCACGAGGAGACCGACCGGTTCAAGGAGCGCCTCGAGCACGGCGCCTCGCTCGACGAGCTGCTCCCCGAGGCGTTCGCCGCGGTGCGCGAGGCCGCACGCCGCACCCTCGGCCAGCGGCACTTCGACGTGCAGCTCATGGGCGGCGCGGCCCTCCACCTCGGCAACATCGCCGAGATGAAGACCGGTGAGGGCAAGACCCTCGTCGCGACGACGGCCGCCTACCTCAACGCCCTCGAGGGCAAGGGCGTGCACGTCATCACCACCAACGACTTCCTCGCGAAGTACCAGGGCGACCTCATGGGGCGGGTCTACCGGTTCCTCGGCATGACCACCGGCGTCATCCTGTCGGGCCAGACGCCGGAGGAGCGCCGCAAGCAGTACGCCGCCGACATCACGTACGGCACCAACAACGAGTTCGGGTTCGACTACCTGCGCGACAACATGGCGTGGTCGCCCGACGACCTGGTGCAGCGCGGCCACCACTTCGCCATCGTCGACGAGGTGGACTCGATCCTCATCGACGAGGCCCGCACGCCGCTCATCATCTCCGGCCCGGCGTCGGGGGACGCGAACCGCTGGTACACCGAGTTCGCCAAGGTGGTGCGCCGTCTCGACGTCGAGAAGGACTACGAGGTCGACGAGAAGAAGAAGACCGTCGGCGTCCTCGAGCCGGGCATCGAGAAGGTCGAGGACTACCTCGGCATCGACAACCTGTACGAGTCGCTGAACACGCCGCTGATCGGCTTCCTCAACAACGCCATCAAGGCCAAGGAGCTGTTCAAGCGCGACAAGGACTACGTCGTGCTCAACGGCGAGGTCATGATCGTCGACGAGCACACCGGCCGTATCCTCGCCGGCCGCCGCTACAACGAGGGCATGCACCAGGCCATCGAGGCCAAGGAGGGCGTGCAGATCAAGGCGGAGAACCAGACGCTCGCCACGATCACGCTGCAGAACTACTTCCGCCTCTACGACAAGCTCGCCGGCATGACCGGTACGGCCGAGACCGAGGCCGCCGAGTTCCAGGGCACCTACAAGCTCGGCGTCGTGCCCATCCCCACCAACCGGCCCATGATCCGCATGGACCAGGCCGACCTCGTGTACAAGAACGAGGAGGGCAAGTTCAACGCCGTCGTCGAGGACATCGTCGAGCGGCACGCCAAGGGGCAGCCGGTGCTGGTCGGCACCACGAGCGTCGAGAAGTCCGAGCTGCTCTCCGGCCTCCTCAAGCGGGCGGGCGTGCCGCACAGCGTGCTGAACGCCAAGGAGCACGAGCGCGAGGCGTCCGTCGTCGCGCAGGCCGGCCGCAAGGGCGCCGTCACCGTCGCCACCAACATGGCCGGCCGTGGCACCGACATCATGCTCGGTGGCAACGCCGAGTTCCTCGCCGTCGCGGAGATGACCGAGCGCGGGCTGGACGCCGCGGAGGACCCGGAGGCCTACGAGGCGGCCTGGCCCGACGTGCTCGAGAAGGCCAAGCAGGCGGTCGCGTCGGAGCACGAGGAGGTCACCGAGCTCGGCGGCCTGTACGTGCTCGGCACGGAGCGGCACGAGTCGCGCCGCATCGACAACCAGCTGCGCGGACGCTCCGGCCGTCAGGGCGACCCGGGCGAGTCGCGGTTCTACCTGTCGATGCAGGACGACCTCATGCGCCTGTTCAACTCCGGCCTCGCGTCCTCGATGATGGACCGCGCCGGCTTCCCCGACGACATGCCGCTCGAGTCGAAGATGGTCACGCGCGGCATCCAGAGCGCGCAGTCGCAGGTCGAGGCCCGCAACTTCGAGATCCGCAAGAACGTCCTCAAGTACGACGACGTCCTGTCGCGGCAGCGCTCCGTCATCTACGCGGAGCGCAAGCGCGTCCTCGAGGGCGAGGACCTGCAGGAGCAGGTGCAGCACTTCCTCACGGACGTCGTCACCGCGTACGTGGACGGCGCGACCGCCGAGGGCAACCCCGAGGCGTGGGACCTGGACGCGCTGTGGACGGCGCTGAAGTCGGTCTACCCGGTGTCCATCACGCCGGAGGACGTCGTCGAGGAGGCGGGCGGCGTCGGCCGGCTGAGCCACGAGATGATCCTCGAGGAGCTGCTCTCCGACGCGCGCGTGGCGTACGACGCGCGCGAGGAGTCGCTCGGCGAGGCGGCGATGCGCCAGCTCGAGCGCCGCGTCGTCCTGTCGGTGCTCGACCGCAAGTGGCGCGAGCACCTCTACGAGATGGACTACCTCAAGGAGGGCATCGGCCTGCGCGCGATGGCGCAGCGCGACCCCCTGATCGAGTACCAGCGCGAGGGTTTCCAGCTCTTCCAGGCGATGACGGAGTCCATCAAGGAGGAGTCCGTCGGGTTCCTGTTCAACCTCGACGTGCAGGTGCAGCAGCCCGGCACCCCGGGGGCCGTGGGCGCCCCGGGCGCCCCGGTGATCTCCGCGGCCAGCGCCGCGGCCGCCGCGCAGTCCGACGCGGGCCAGGCCGTCGCGGGAACGTCAGCAGCCGGGACCGCCGCGGCGGCTCCGGCCACGCCGGTCGAGCCGGTCGAGCCGGGCGAGCCCGCCGCGCCGGCCGAGCCCCAGCCCGCCCCGGTGGCGCCCGCCGCGGCCCCGGAGGAGCCGGTGCTCCTGGCCAAGGGGCTCGACGCCCCGGCGCCGCAGCGCCTGTCCTACTCCGCGCCGAGCGACGACGGCTCGACCACGACGACGGGCGGCGCCACCCGGCGCTCGCGTCGCGAGCTGCACGGCGAGGCCACCGCGGCCACCAGCGACGGCCGCACGTTCCCGGGCACGCCGCGCAACGCCCAGTGCCCCTGCGGCTCGGGCAAGAAGTACAAGGTCTGCCACGGCGTCAACGAGGAGTGAGACTTCTCGCGAGAAAGAGAGGGGCGGCACCAGCAACCTGGTGCCGCCCCTCTCTGTCTCGCGGGTCGGGGTCCTCTCTCTCGCGAGAGTCGGTCAGCCGACCTCCAGGACGGCGACGCGCCACGTCCCCCGACGCGCCTCCAGCCGGACGGCCGCGGCGCGCACCCGGCCGTCGTCCTCCAGGACGACGGTCGCCTCGGCGACGTCCTCACCCAGGCGGACGAGCCGGACGCGCCGCACCTGCACGGGGCGGTGCGGCTCCTCGGTCCGCACGAGGTCGTGGGCCAGGCCGATCCGCGCGCGCTCGGCGAGCTGGTCGCGCACCTGCGGCGTGACCCAGCGGGCCAGCTGCGCCGCCGGTCGCTCGCCGCGCAGCACCTCGACGGCGGCGCGCACGACCGTGCAGCACTGCGCGGTCGGGTCGGGCAGCGCGGCGGGCGCGGCCTCCCGCAGCGGCCGCGGGGTGGGCTCCTCGTCGGCGGCGGGCGCGCGGCGCACGCCAGGGGTGCCGATCCGCACGCGCCGCGGCCGCGGCGACGGCCGGGTGCTCGCCTCGGGGTAGCCCGCGGGTCCGGCCGGTCGGGGCGGCGCCGAGACGCGCAGCGCGGGCCGGGCGGGCGAGCCGCCGTCGTCGGGCGCACCGGCCGGCCGGACTCGACCGTCCGCCCCGAGGCCCGCCGGGGTAGCGGAGTCGTCCGACCGGTCGTCGCTCCCGGGCGCCGCGGGCGGGGTCGGCGGTGACGCGAGCGCTGCGGAGCCTCCACGCGGCACGGCGTCCCTCGGTGCGGGGCTGGTCGGCACGGTCGTCGTCACGGTCATGGTGCCCTCCGGTGGGTGCGGGAGTCGTCGGGTCGGCGGGTCGTCAGGCGGGGGCGTGCAGGACCTGGCCGGGCAGGAGGCGGTCGGGGTCGGCGCCGATCACGTCGCGGTTCTCGGCGTGCCAGCGGGTGACCTCGCGCAGGACCTCCGCGTCGGTGGGGGAGTCGCCGAGCGACCGCGCCGCGATGTCCCACAGCGTGTCGCCGCGGAGCACGACGTGGGTCGTCGCCCCCTGGCCGCCGTCGCTGTCGTCGTCGGTGGCGTGGCGGGCGACCGGGGTGGCGACGACCTCCTCGACGGCGTCCTGGGCGGTCTCCGTGGCCGCCTCCTCGGCCGCTTCCTCGTCGACCGGCACCGCCGGGTGGTCCGGCGGCGTGGTGCCGGACCCGGGGGCGCTGTCGTCGGCGGCCGTGGGCTGCCAGCCGAGGTCGAGGACGACCGAGGCGCCGTCGCTCACCGGTGAGCTTGGCGGGACGTCGGACGCCAGGGCCGCGGTCGGGGCGAGCGCGAGACCTGCGCCGACGCCCATCCCGACGGCGGAGCGGACGAGGCGCCGGACGGCGGCCGGAGCGAGCCGCTCGACGGCGGCCTCGCCGGCGCGCCACCGGCGGCCGAGCATCGACGCGGCGACGCAGACCAGGGCGAGCACCCCGCTGGCCGCCAGCCACGCGGCGGCGACCAGCCCGGCGGCGAGCACGGCCAGCTCGACCCATCCGTCGACGCTGAGCCCGGCGGCCGCGGCAGGGCTCCGGGGAGCGAGGGCGGCCGCGCGGAGCAGCAGGGCACCGCCCGCGGCGGTGGCCACCAGGGTGAGGGCGGCGAGCCGGCCCAGTCCGCCGGGGCGGGCAGGAGGCGCGCCCCGTCGTGCCTGCCGGTCGGGGGCCGTGCTGCCGGACATCCAGGTCTCCTTCGTCCCGCCGCTCTCATCCCGGATCCTGATCGGTGATGCAGGTTGATAGCGGTTGATGTGTTCTGGTGCTGGATATTGAAGCGGACTGGTGTCGGATCTGTCCACCCGGGCATCCTGTGGGCACCGTCCCCGCGCGAGAGGAACCTCATGACGACCGCAGGCCCAGCCAGGTGGGAGCTGCTCTTCGCCGACCTCGACGCGCGCTACGAGGCCGAGCTGGCCGCCGAACGGGAGGGTGCGGTCGCCGAGCTGACGCGGGCCGAGCAGGCGTCGATCCCGCTGTCCGACCGCCTCCGGGCGTCGACCGGATCGGTGCTGCGGCTCGAGCTGCTGGACGGCGAGGGGATCGAGGGCAGGCTCGCCCGCGTCGCGCACGCGTGGCTGCTCGTCGACGGCCGCGGTGCCCGCGGCCGGGTGCAGCACCTCGTGCCGATGACGGCGCTCGCGTCCGTCGTCGGCCTCGGCCGCCTCGCGACGCCCTCCCGGTCCCGCACGGACGGCCTGGGGCTGGGGCACGCGCTGCGGGGGCTCCAGCGAGATCGCGCCCGGGTGCTGGTCCGCACGGCGGGCGGGACGGTCGTCGGGCGGATCGGGCGCGTCGGCGCCGACCATCTCGACGTCGAGGAGGCGGAGCGGGTGCGCCCCGTCGTGCGGACCGTGCCGTTCGGCGCCGTCCTGCGGGTCAGCGAGGCCTGAGGCGGCCGGCGAGAGGCGCGGGGGTCACAGGTCGCCCGACGCGATCCTCTCGCGCGTGCGGGCGTACTGGTGCTCGATGTACTCCTCGAGCTTGCTCGCCTCGACCCGCCACACCTTCTTCGGCCCCACCTGGATGGCGGGCAGCTCGCCCGAGCGCACGAGCGAGTACGCCTGGGTGCTGGAGATGTTGAGCATCTCCTGCACGTCCGCGAGGGAGAGGAACCGGCTGGCCATACGGGCAATTCTGGCACAGCGGTCATCGACGATGACGGAGGTTGTCCACAGTGGTTGCCGAAAGCACGCGTGGGGTGCCTGATGATAGGTTCCGGCGCGACGCGGCACCGAGGCCGCGTCCAGACACCCCGGAGGACGTCCGTGAGCACCGACCCCTTGCCGGCACCCGTGGCTGCGCGTCTGAGTCGCCCCACCTGGCGTGATCCCCGGCTCGTCGTCGGCGTCGTGATCGTCGCCGCGTCCGTGGCGCTCGGCTCGTGGGCCGTCTCCTCCGCCGGCCGCACGGTCCCCGTCTACGCGGCGGACGGCACGCTCACGCCGGGCGAGACGGTGGACGTGTCGCAGCTGCGCACGGTGGACGTCCGGATCGACGCGGGGACCGAGCTCTACCTGCGCGCGGACCAGGAGCTGCCGGACGAGGTGGTCGCGCTGCGGGTGGTCGACGACGGCGAGCTCGTCGCCCGTTCGGCGCTCGGCGACGCAGCGGACGTCGACGTGCGCTCGGTCTCCGTGCCCGTCGACCAGGCCGTCTCGTCCCGCGTGCGTGCCGGGTCCGCCGTCGACCTCTGGTCCACGCCCGAGGCGCCCGCCGGCGCCGGCACGTCGGCCCCCGAGCCCGCGCCCCTCGTCGAGGGCGTCGTCGTCGAGCAGGTCGACGACGCGGGGACCGGGCTCGTCGTCGCGGACGGCGCCACGCTGCACGTGCTCGTCCCCTCGGACGACCTGCCCGTCGTCCTCAAGGCGCTGTCAGCCCCCGGCAGCGTGACCGTGGTGCCGCAGGCCGGGGCCGGCGTCTGATGGCCGCGGTCACCGTCCTGTGCGCGGTGCGCGGCGCGGCGGAGACCGACGCCGTCGTCGCCCTCGGCGCCCCCGGGTCGGGAGCGACGGTCACCCGGCGCTGCGGGGACGTGACCGAGCTGCTCGCGGCGGCCGCCGCGGGGGCGGGCGCCGTCGCGCTCGTCTCCGGGGACCTGCCGGGGCTGGACCGCGAGGCGGTCGGGCGGCTGCATGCGGCGGGCGTCCGTGTGGTCGCGCTGGGCGACGAGGCCGCGCCGACGGCTCGTCTGCACGCGCTGGGCGTGGACGCGGTCGTCGAGCGGTACGACGAGGCGCTCCTGATCGCCGCGGTGCGCGACGTCACGGCGGAGCCTGCCGCCGCGGGGGCCGGCGGCCCCGACCACCTGGTGCTGGGACGTCCCGGGCAGGAGATCGACGACGACCTGCCCGCCGGCGAGGACGCCCTCGGGCCCGACGACGCCGTCGCGGACGGGGGCCCGCCACGTCGCGGGAGCGTCGTCGCCGTCTGGGGCCCGGTGGGTGCGCCGGGGCGCACGACGACGACGCTCGAGCTCGCGGCCGCGCTCGGCGGTCTGTCGCGGGGCCGGCGCCGGCGGCGGGGTCGTGGCCGCCGCGAGGACGCCCCGCAGCCCGTTCGCGAGAGCGTGCTCGTCGTGGACGCCGACACGTACGGTGCGTCGGTCGCGGCCCGCCTGGGCCTGCTCGACGACGCCCCGGGGCTGGCGGCGGCCGCCCGTGCGGCGGCCCACGGCTCGCTGGACCTGCCGACGCTGGCGCGGCACAGCCCGGTCGTCGGGGCCCGGCTGCGCGTGCTGACCGGGATCACCCGCGCCGCCCGGTGGCCCGAGCTGCCCGCCAGCGCGATCGAGGTGGTCCTCGAGCGGGCCCGCGAGCTCGCCGACTGGACCGTCGTCGACTGCGGCCCGCTCCTCGAGGCGGACGAGCTGCTCATGTACGACACGCACGCGCCGCAGCGCAACGGCGCGACCCTCGCGGCGCTGCAGGCGGCGGACGTCGTCGTGGTGGTCGGCGCCGCCGACCCGGTGGGCGTCCAACGCCTCGTGCGCGGGCTCGAGGACCTGCGGGAGGTGCCCGTGCCGGTCGCGGGCGAGCGGGTGGTCGTCGCCAACCGGGTCCGCGCCTCGGCGGTGGGCGCGCGGCCGGAGGCCGCCGTGCGCGAGGCGCTGACCCGGTACGCGGGCGTCGACGACGTGCACGTGGTCCCCGACGACGCGGCCGGCCTCGACGCCGCGCTGCTGGCGGGTCGCACGCTCGCGGAGGAGGCCCCGGGCTCCCCGGTGTCCGTGGCGTTCGAGGTGCTGGCCCGGCGGGTCCGGGCCGCGGTACCCGCCTGAGCGCAGGAGGCGACTGCGGAGGGCCGGGACCAGCGGTGCGAGCACGGGGCCGCCGCTCACGGCAGACTGTGCGCATGCGCATCTATGTTCCCGCCACGCTGGACGAGCTCGAGGGCGCGGCGGTCGCCGCCGCCGGGGCACGGTGGGACGTCCCGGCCCGCCGCGCGCACGCCGTGACGCCCGCGCTCGTCCGTGAGCTGCCGGACGAGGACGACGAGGGCCGCGAGTACGAGGCCTTCCTCGCCGCCGCGGACGACTCGCTCGCCCTCGTGGCCGCGCGCCGCACCGCCGTCCCGCTCCGCGTCGTGGTCTCGGTCGACGTCCCGGACGCCGAGGTCGCGGCGCCGGGCGAGGCCGACGAGCCCAGCGCGGTCGACGTCGCCGCCCTGACCGCCGTGGCCGTCGTCGCCGTCCACGTCGACGAGCCCGAGGCGGCGCAGGACGTGCGCGCCGTCCTTGCAGCCGCCGACGAGGAGAACGACGCCGAGCGCACGGGCGACGTCGCCGCGACGTCCGAGGCGGTGCTGGACGCCGCGCTGCAGCGCGTCACCGACCGCGACCTGCTCTGGTACGACCCCACCGAGATCCCGCAGATCCCCCGCCCCTGAGGCAGGGCTCGCGGGGCCGGTCAGCCGAGGTAGACGAGGACCTCGTCGTGGAGCTTGCCGTTCGTGGCCAGGGCGTTGCCGTGCCACGGACCGGGAGCGCCGTCGAGCGCGGTGAACCGGCCGCCGGCCTCGGTGACGATGGGCACGAGGGCGGCCATGTCGTAGACCTCGAGCTCGGGCTCCGCGGCGATGTCGGCCGCACCCTCGGCGACCAGCATGTAGGACCAGAAGTCGCCGTAGCCGCGGGTGCGCCAGACCTGGCGGGTGAGGTCGAGGAAGCCGTTGAGCTTGCCGTGCTCCTCCCACCCGGACAGGGAGGAGTACGAGAAGGAGGCGTCGGCCAGGGCGCCGACCCCGGACACCGACATCCGCGACGCCGACGCGAGCGACTTGCCGGTCCAGGCGCCCGACCCCTTCGCCGCCCACCAGCGGCGGCCGATCGCCGGCGCCGAGACGAGGCCCATGACGACCTCCTCGCCGTCGGCCAGCGCGATGAGCGTGGCCCAGACGGGCACGCCCCGCACGAAGTTCTTCGTCCCGTCGATCGGGTCGATGATCCAGCGCCGCGCCCCGCTGCCCGCCGAGCCGTACTCCTCGCCGACGATCGCGTCGCGGGTGCGCGCGCGGTGCAGCTGGGCGCGGATGAACTCCTCGGCGGAACGGTCGGCGTCGCTCACCGGCGTGTTGTCGGGCTTCGTCTCCACGCGGAGGTCGAGCGCCTTGAAGCGGGACATGGTGATCGCGTCCACCTGGTCGGCGATCACGTGGGCCAGGCGCAGGTCGTCCTCGTACGTGCGCGCGGGCCCGCTGGTCGGGCTGGGAGACGGCTGGGTGTACGACACGCCTCACACGGTAGCGGTCCGCCGCCCTCGCCCGGGCCCAGGCGCGCGGTGCGGCGGCGGGGTCAGTCCGCGGAGTGCCGGGCGGTCAGCAGCCGGCGGAAGGACGCGACGCGCGCCTCGCGCGCGGGGCGCTCGTCGTCCGAGGACGCGGCGAGCCAGTCGTCCAGCGCGCAGTCGGGGGAGTCGGCGAGGTGGGTGCAGCCCCGCGGGCAGTCGGCGGCCACCTCGGCGAGGTCCTCGAACGCCTGCAGCAGGTGGTCGGTCTCCACGTGCGCCAGGCCGAACGACCGGACACCAGGCGTGTCGACCACCCAGCCGCGGTGCGCCGCCCCGGGCTCCGGCGACACCGGCAGCCGCAGCGCGACGGCGGACGTCGAGGTGTGGCGGCCACGGCCGGTGACGTCGTTGACGACGCCGGTGGCGCGGTCGGCCTCGGGCACCAGCGCGTTGATCAGCGTGGACTTGCCGACGCCCGAGTGCCCCACCAGCACGGACGTCCGCCCGGCCAGCCGGGAGCGCACGTCCTCGACGCTCGTGCCGTCGTCGCGCCGGGTGACGACGACGTCGACGCCGAGGGGCGTGTACAGGTCGCGCAGCGGAGCGGCGTCGGCGAGGTCCGCCTTCGTGAGGCAGAGCAGCACGTCCATGCCGGCGTCGTACGCGGCGACGACGCAGCGGTCGATCATGCCGGTGCGCGGCTCGGGCTGGGCGAGCGCCGTCACCACGACGAGCTGGTCGGCGTTCGCGACCACGATGCGCTCGTAGGGGTCCGTGTCGTCCGCCGTGCGGCGCAGCACCGAGCTCCGGTCCTGGATGCGCACGATCCGGGCGAGCGTGCCCTCGTCGCCCGACGTGTCGCCGACGACGTCCACGCGGTCGCCCACGACGACACGGGTGCGGGTGAGCTCCCGCGCCTTCATCGCGAGGACGGACCGCTCGTCCGGCGTGCCGTCGTCGACCACCAGGGTGTAGCGGCCGCGGTCGACGCCCGTGACCATGCCCGTCTCGGCGTCGGCGTGCTCGGGGCGCTGCTTGGTGCGGGGCCGTGAGCCGCGCTTCGAGGGCCGCGCGTACTGCGCGTGCTCGTCGACGGCGCGGCGGGCCATCAGGCCTCGCCCTGCGTGCCGGTGCCGACCCCGAGCATCCGTTCCCACATCGCGTCGAAGCCGGGCAGGGTCTTGGCCGTGGTGCCGACGTTCTCCACCCGCACGCCCGGCACCCGCAGGCCGAGCACGGCCGCCGATGTCGCCATGCGGTGGTCGGCGTAGGTGCGGAACAGCCCGCCGTGCAGCGGCCGCGGCGTGATGACCAGCCCGTCGCGCGTCTCCTCCGCCCGCCCGCCGAGCCGGGTGATCTCCGTGGCGAGCGCCGCGAGCCGGTCCGTCTCGTGGCCACGCAGGTGCGCGATGCCGCGCAGGCGGGTGGGGGAGTCGGCGAGGGCGGCGAGCACGGCGAACGTCGGCGCGAGCTCGCCCGCGGCGTGCAGGTCCAGGTCGGCGCCGCGGACCTCGCCCGTGCCCGTGACGGTCAGGACGTCGCCGTCCAGGCGCGCCTGCGCCCCGAGCCGGGCGAACAGGTCGGGCAGGAGCGCACCCGGCTGGGTGGTCCGGGCGGGCCATCCCGGCACCCGCACGGTGCCGCCCCCCACGAGGGCCGCGGCCAGGAACGGCGCCGCGTTCGACAGGTCCGGCTCCACGCGCACGTCGCGCGCCGCGACCGGGCCGGGGGAGACGTGCCAGATGCCGTCGCGCGAGTCGTCCACCTCCACGCCGGCCTCCCGCAGGGTGGCCACGGTCATCGCGATGTGGGGGAGGCTCGGCAGCGTGGTGCCGATGTGCCGCAGCGCGAGGCCGCGCTCGAAGCGCGCGCCGGCGAGGAGCAGCGCGGAGACGAACTGGGACGACGCGGACGCGTCGACGTCGACGGGGCCGCCCGCCACGCGGCCCGTGGCGTGCACGGTGAAGGGCAGGTGGGTGGGCGTGCCGCCGTCGGGGGAGGTGACCCGGACGCCCAGGCTGCCCAGGGCTGCGAGCACCGGCAGCATCGGTCGCACCCGGGCCTCGGGGTCGCCGTCGAACCGGACCGGGCCGTCGGCCAGCGCGGCGACGGGGGGCAGGAAGCGCATCACCGTGCCCGCGAGCCCGGCCTCGACGTCCACGTCGCCGCGCAGCGGCCCGGGAGTCACGTGCAGGGTGCTCGGGTCGTCCCCCTCGTCGATCCGGGCGCCGAGGGCGCGCAGAGCGCCGATCATGAGGTCGGCGTCGCGCGAGCGCAGCGCCCCCCGCAGCGTCCCGGGGCCGTCGGCGAGCGCCGCCAGCACGAGCAGCCGGTTCGTCAGCGACTTGCTGCCCGGCACCTCGACGGTCGCGTCCAGCGGGCCCGTCGCGACCGGTGCCGCCCAGCCGTCGGCGCGCTCGGCGTCGGGGGCGGGCGGGGCGGCGTGCGGCGGGACTGCAGAGGTCATGGCTCCGAGGCTAGTTCACGGGTCGCCTGTGCCGCGGGCCGTCTCGCCGGTGCGGCCCGACCCGGGCGCACGTCAGACGGCGTCGGCGACCTTCGCCCGCACCTTTGCCGCCTCGGCCTTGGCTGCAGCCTTCGCCTTGTCCTTCGATCTGCCGGCCTGCGCCGCCACCTTGGCCGCCTCGCCCTTCGTCGCGGCCTTGACCGTCTCGGCCTTCGCCTCGGCGAGGCGGGCGGCGTGCGTGCGCGCCTGCTGCACGCGGTAGGTGACCCCGGGGCGGCCCTCGAGGTCGACGCCCGCGATGACGGCGGCACCCACCTTGCCGAGGTCCTTGACGAAGGCCGCGGTGCGCAGGCTGCGCTCGGCTCCCTTGGACGTGAACGGCTGGTGGGCGACGGCGAGCGGCGCCGTGAGCGCGGCGAGGGCCAGCGCCGCGGTGCGCGGGGTGCGCCCGACGGCGAGCAGGACGCCCGCGGCGGCGGTCACGGCGCCGTGCGCGCGCACCAGGAAGCCGAGCTGGCGGTCGCCGAGCGGCCGGGCGCCGACGGCGTCCGTGACGAGCGTGGAGGCCTCGCGGGCGGCGTCCACGTGCTCGGCCGGGTGCAGCACGGCCTGGATGCCGTCGTAGACGAACGGGGCGGCCAGGAGGGGGCGGGCGAAACGGCGCAAGAGCATGGGCCCACTGTGGCAGAGGGTCCACGGGCTTGCGCGCCGACGGGTGGGAGCGTCGTCAGGCGGGCGCCCCGTCCCACCAGTCGGGGTGGGAACGCGGCGGCCGGCGGCTCCCGAGGCCGTCACGGCGGACCGTGCGGACCAGGCGGGCGGCGTAGGCGGCGACAAGCAGGACGGCGAGGGTGAGGGCGAAGAAGGTCATGGCAGTAATGCTTCGCGCACCACACTTCTGCCACCAGTGGCAGAGTTGCCAACATCCATCGACATTCCGCCATCGCCGTGGCAGCATGGTCGGCATGATCCGCAAGGTTGCCGCCGTCGTCGTGCCCGGTGTGGCGCCGTTCGAGCTCGGGGTCGCCTACGAGGTGTTCGGCATCGACCGCAGCGACACCGGCGGTCCGTCGTTCGACTTCACGCTCTGCGCCCCCGTGCCCGGACCGGTGATGACCAAGGGGGGCTTCCCCGTGGTCGTGGAGCACGGGCTCGAGGCGCTCGACGACGCCGACCTCGTCGTCGCCGTGGCGTACGGCGTCGACGAGGAGGGGGCGGACCTGCTGCCCCCGGCCTACCTCGACGCGCTGCGGGCGGCCCACGAGCGCGGGGCCTGGCTGTTCGCCATCTGCTCCGGGGCGTTCACCCTCGCGCGGGCAGGCCTGCTCGACGGGCGCCGGTGCACCACCCACTGGATGTACACCGAGCGGCTTGCGGCGGAGGTCCCCACCGCGGACGTCGACGCCGACGCCCTCTACGTCGAGGACGGGCGCGTGCTCACCAGCGCGGGCACCGCGGCGGGCATCGACGCCGCGCTGCACCTCGTGCGGACGCAGGTCGGCGCCGACGCCGCCCGTGCTGTCGCGCGGCGCATGGTGGTGCCACCGCAGCGGGAGGGCGGCCAGGCCCAGTTCGTCGTCGACCCGCTGCCCCGCGAGGGCGAGTCGCTCGCCGGCCTGCTCGCCTGGATGCGCGAGCACCTGGCGCAGGAGCACACCGTGCCGCGGCTCGCGCGCCGGGCCGCGCTGTCCGAGCGCACCTTCGCCCGCCGGTTCCGGCAGGAGACGGGCACGACGCCGGGCGCCTGGCTCGCGCGCCAGCGCGTCGCCCGCGCGCAGGAGCTGCTCGAGTCCACCGACGCGTCGGTGGACGAGATCGCCCGCGTCGTCGGCTTCGGCAGCGCGCCCGTCCTGCGGCACCACTTCGCCCGTCAGCTCGGCACGAGCCCGGTCGCGTACCGCCGCCGGTTCGCCACGCCGGTGGCCTCCTGACGCCCTGGCGGCCCGGCCGCCGGGCGCCGCTCCCGCGGGAATGCGGAGCCGCTCCTCGCGGTTGCACACCGACGTGAGCACCCGTACCTCGATGACGGCGACAGCCGTCCCCGCAGCCGGACCGGCGTCCGTGCGGCTGTTCGCCGTCCCGGCGGACGCCCTGACGGCGGGCGTGGACGGCGCGGCGGCCGGCAGCACCACAGACCTGAGCTCCCCATGGATCGGAGGACCCCGCCCAGTGGCTGGACTAGGCTCGACGGTGATGACCCAGGACCTTGGCCCGGCGAGCGGCGACGCGCCGCACGGGAGCACCCCGGACGGCGAGGAGATCCCCGAGGACACGGAGCGTGCCCCCGAGGGTGAGAGCAGCGCGGCCCGGGCCGCGCGCTTCGAGCGCGACGCCCTGCAGTACCTGGACCAGCTGTACTCCGCTGCGCTGCGCATGACGCGTAACCCCGCGGACGCCGAGGACCTGGTGCAGGAGACGTTCGCCAAGGCGTTCGCCGCCTTCCACCAGTACAAGCCGGGCACCAACCTCAAGGCCTGGCTGTACCGCATCCTCACGAACACGTTCATCAACAGCTACCGCAAGAAGCAGCGCGAGCCGCAGCAGTCCCAGGCGGAGGACGTCGAGGACTGGCAGATCGCCCGCGCCGCGTCGCACACGTCGCAGGGGCTGCGCTCGGCCGAGGCGGAGGCGCTCGACCGGCTCCCCGACTCCGACGTGAAGCGCGCGCTGCAGGAGCTGCCCGAGGACCGGCGCATGGTGGTCTACTACGCCGACGTCGAGGGCTTCCCCTACAAGGAGATCGCCGAGATCATGGGTACACCGATCGGGACGGTGATGTCCCGGCTGCACCGCGGGCGCCGGCAGCTGCGCGAGCTGCTCGCCGACTACGCCGCACAGCGAGGCCTGGTCCCGGCTCGTGGAGGAGCGTCATGACCGACCCCATCACCCCCATCCCGCACGACCGGGCCGAGGGGGAGAACGAGTGCGAGCACGCCCTCGTGCACCTCAACGAGTACCTCGACTCGGAGATGACGCCCGAGGACGAGCAGCGGATGCGCGCGCACGTCGCGCACTGCTCCCCGTGCCTGGCCGAGCTCAGCATCGAGGAGCTCGTCAAGCAGCTGGTCCGCCGGTCCTGCTCGGAGCGCGCGCCGGAGACCCTCCGGGTGCGCATCCACGCGCAGCTCACGGTGATGTCCACGGCCGAGTAGCCGCCACCGGCCCTCTCGCCGAGGTAGTACGAGAATCGCCGAGGTAGTTCCCGGTGGAGCTGTGGCCACGGGCCACACCACCGCCGGAACTACCTCGGCGATTCTCGTACTACCTCGGCGCGTCAGGCGTTGGGACGCTTGCCGTGGTTGGCGGCGTTGCCCTTGCGGCTACGGCGCTTGCGACCGCGCTTGCTCATGATGGTCTCCTCACGAAGGATGGACGAGGGGTCGGGCCCATGGTCCCACACCCGCGGCCCGGGGTCGGAATCCGGGGCATCCCCGATCCGCCCGTCGCCCGGCTCTGCCAGGGTGGTACCCGTCCCCAGCACAGCCCGAGCACCACAGGGAGCCACATGAGCACGGAGTCGTGGGCGGTCGCCGCCCCGCAGACGATCGACGTCGAGCAGGCCACGGGGGTGACGCTCCGCCTGCAGGACGGGCGCGCCGACGTCGTCGCCGACCCCGCGGCGACGGGCGTGCGGGTCGAGCTGCTCGAGGTGGGTGCCAAGCCCGTCCAGGTCGTGCGCGACGGCGACCGGCTGCGCGTGGGCTACGAGAGCTCGGTGCTCGACGCCGTCCTGGCGAAGCTGCGCAACCCGCGCCAGAGCGAGCACGCCGTCGTGCGCGTCGTCGTCCCCGCCGACGGCGCGGTCGACGTCGGCACGCTGGGCGCGGACGTCGAGGTCGCCGGCGGCCGGAAGGTCGCGGTCAAGACCGTGACCGGCACCGTGCGCACGACCGGGACGACCGGCCCGATGTCGCTCAAGACCGTCTCGGGCGCGCTGTCCGCCGAGGGGCACTCGGGGGACGTGACGGCGAACAGCGCCGCCGGGTCCATCGCCCTGGCCGGCGCGCTCGCGCGGGTCTCCCTCAACACGGTGTCGGGGGCCGCGACCGTCACCGCCACGCAGGCGAGCCCGCTGATCACGGCCAAGACGGTCTCGGGGGCGATCGACCTGCGCCTGCCCGCCGGCACCCCGGTGAACCTCAAGGTGCGCGGCGCGTCGGGCCAGGTCGTCCTCGACGGCTCGGTGCTGCCCAGCACCGGCGCGACGCTCGTCGTCGACCACGGGGAGCAGCCCGCCGCCGACGGACGCAGCGCCGCCTACCTGTCCGCGACGGTGACGTCCGCGCACGTCACCGTCGACCGTCGCTGACCGGCGCCCGCCCGGGGCGTCGGGGAGGAGGAGCACGATGACGACACCGCCGACGCAGCCCGCACCCCACGTCGCCCTGCTGACCGACGCCTTCGACCGGATCGCCGAGACGGTGCACCGCGTGCTCCGGGGGGCCACGGCCGCACGACTGTCGTACCGCCCCGACCCGGAGGCCAACACCGTCGCGTGGCTCGTGTGGCACCTGGCGCGGGTGCAGGACGACCACGTCGCCGACGTGGCGGGCACGGAGCAGCGCTGGACGGCGGGCGGCTGGGCGGCGAAGTTCGGCCTGCCGTTCGAGGACGCGGACACCGGCTACGGCCACACGCCGGAGCAGGTCGCGGCCGTCCGGGCCGACGCCGCGCTGCTGCGCGGCTACCTCGACGACGTGCACGCCGCGACGGCCGCCTACCTGGCGACCGTGACCGCGGCGGACCTGGAGCGGGTGGTGGACACCCGTTGGGACCCGCCCGTGACGCTCGGGGTGCGCCTCGTCAGCGTCGTGGGCGACGACCTGCAGCATGCCGGCCAGGCCGCCTACGTGCGCGGCCTGGCCGAGCGGGCGGGCGCCTGACGGGGTGCCGGCGGGTCACTCGTCGGCGGGCAGCCCCAGCCACGCGTGCCAGCCGGTGTGCAGCACGAGCCAGGCCATGAGCCCGTAGCCCGCCTGCCCCGGGTAGGTCGAGCCGTTGGTCGCGAGGTCCGCCAGCCACTGCTCGTGCTGGGCCAGCGGCGTGTACGTGTCGACGTACGGCACCCGGCGCCGGTTCGCGACGTCGGAGAAGGCGGCCGAGAGCTCGGCGATGCGGCCGCCGTCCTCGGGGCGCCCGGGCGGCGGCCCCACGACGAACGCGGGGATCCGGCTGGTCTCGGCGACGTCGAGGATGTTCGCGAGGTTCAGCCGCGACCGTGCCACCGAGAGCGACGAGTCGACGTCGTGCCGGCCGAGCGCCACGACGAGGCGGTTCTCGCACGTGTCCTCCGGACCGAAGCGCGGCTCCGTCTCCGCCTGCCAGCGGGCGCCGAGCGCCGAGCTGGTCTCCCCGGGCACGGCGAGCGTGAACGCCATCGCCGGCCGCCCGAAGCGGGTCCGGGCCATGACGCGGCCCGTCCACCCCAGGGCGCGGGCGTCCCCGACGCCCACGCTGAGCTCGTCGCCCACGACGCAGATGCGCACCTCGGTCTGGGTCACTGAGCCTTCACCGTCCAAGTCCTGTCTCGCAGTTGCGCGGCCATTCTCGCCGCACGCCCCGCCGCCACGCAGGATCCCACGCCGCGCGGCTCCCCGAGTTGTCAGGGCCACAGAGGGGATTACCCCGCCGTGGCCCTGACAGCTCGGGAGCCGGGAGCTGTCAGGGCCGCCGCGGGGTATGCAGGGCGCCGGGCCTGACAGGTCAGAGCAGGGTGGCGCCCCAGCGCACGACGTGCTCGTCCCCGGGGGCGAGGTGGACCAGCCGCTCGCCGGTGTTGAAGGCGTCGGCCACGCAGCTCATCGGCTCGGCGGCGAGGCCGAACCGCTCGTAGCCGGCGATGTGGTCGGCCGAGCAGACCTGCCAGCAGTCCATGGAGCCGTCCATCCAGATCGCGGCGGTGCTCCCGTCGGGGCGTCCGAGCCGGGCCCAGGACAGCCCGTCCTCGTCGCGGGTCGCGCCCGTCCACGCGTCGTCGAGGTCCAGGCCGGCGAGCGAGCGGGTCGTACGCAGGTCGTACGGGCCTGCGACGGGCTCGGTGCCCGTGGGCAGCAGCCGGTCGTCGACGGTGACGTGGGTCGTGGCGTCCAGGCTGACCGTGCACTCGTCGAGCGCCACGCCGCCCGTGGACAACCACGGGTGGAAGCCGACGCCGTACGGCGCCGTGCCGGTGCCGACGTTGCGGGCGCGCACCTCGACCTCCAGCCCGGCGTCGGACACGGAGTACCGCGTCCGGAGCACGAGCTGGAACGGCCAGCCCTTCTGCGCGGGCAGGGCGAGCTCGAGCGTCACGGCGTCGTCCGCCACCTCGACCGGAGACCACCGGTACCAGCACACGAGGCCGTGCAGCGCCGTGCCCCGGTCGGGCTCGCTCACCGCGACCTGGTGGTGCACGCCGTCGACCGTGTAGGCGCCGTCGCGCAGGCGGTTCGGCCACGGGGCGAGGACGGCCGCGTTGAAGACGGGGGCCGCCTCGTCCTCGGCGAAGGGCACGAACACGTCGCGGCCGGCGACGGTGTACTCGCGCACCATCGCGCCGACCTCGGCGATGGTGGCCCGGTGCTCGCCGGAAGAGATGCGGAACTGCCGACCCGACGGGGCGGGGACGGCGGGGTAGTCAGCGGTGTTCACGCTCACACCGTAGTCGGCACGCCGGATCCGTGCGGGCGACGTAGCGTAGGGGAGCCAGATATCTGACAGGACGTCCCTTCGCGCGCGCGAAGGGTCGCGCCGTGGGCCTCGGCCGCGCGGCGCACCGAACGGGGGAACGATGGAGAAGCAGGTGCTAGGGCGCACCGGTCGGCTGGTGTCGGTCGTCGGACTGGGGACCTGGCAGCTGGGGGCGGACTGGGGGACCGTCGAGGACGACCAGGCCAGGTCGGTGCTGGACGCCGCGCTCGAGTCCGGCGTGACGTTCTTCGACACCGCCGACGTCTACGGCGACGGCCGCAGCGAGCAGGCCCTCGGGTCCTTCCTCGCCGACCACCGCGACGACGGCATCACCGTGGCCACCAAGATGGGCCGCCGGATGGACCAGGTGCCGGAGAACTACGTCCTGTCGAACTTCCGCGAGTGGACCGACCGGTCGCGGCGGAACCTCGGTGTCGAGACGCTCGACCTCGTGCAGCTGCACTGCCCGCCCACGTCGGTCTACTCCGACGACGAGGTGTACGACGCCCTGGACACTCTGGTGGCCGAGGGGGTGACGGCCGCCTACGGCGTCTCCGTCGAGACGGTCGAGGAGGCGCTCACCGCCATCGCCCGGCCCGGCGTCGCCACCGTGCAGATCATCCTCAACGCGTTCCGGCTCAAGCCGCTCGAGCGGGTGCTGCCCGCGGCCTCGGAGGCCGGCGTGGGCATCATCGCGCGGGTCCCGCTCGCCTCGGGGCTCCTGTCGGGCCGGTACACCCACGAGACCACGTTCTCGGAGGACGACCACCGGACCTTCAACCGCGAGGGCAAGGCGTTCGACGTCGGCGAGACGTTCTCCGGCGTGCCCTTCGACGTGGGCGTCGACGCGGCCGCGCGCTTCACGGAGCTCGCCGGGTCGGCCCTCAGCCAGGACCTCACGCCCGCGCAGGCGGCCATCGCGTGGGTCTGGCAGCAGCCCGGTGTCTCCACGGTCATCCCGGGGGCGCGCAGCCCCGAGCAGGCGCGGCTGAACGCCGCCGCGGGCGAGGCCGGGGTGCTCGGACCGCTCTTCACGTCGGGCGTGCGCGAGATCTACGACGAGGCGATCAGGGAGCACGTGCACGACAGGTGGTGACGCCGAGGTAGTTCGACACTCGCCGAGGTAGTGCGAAGGGCGGGCCGCAACCAGGTTGCGGCCCGCCCTTCGCACTAACACCGCCAGTGGCGTAAAAAATAAGCGGCACCACCAGTCGTGCCACATGGCCCAGATAGCCACGTGGTAGTTGTCGCGCAC
>NZ_JBIRXP010000002.1:824780-844043 GCF_044389085.1 Isoptericola sp. NPDC019693
CCGCCCCCGCCGTCCCCCCGCGGCCCGGGCGGTGTTGTTCCCACCCGCGCGGTGTGTGGCGGCGGGGGGGCCCCCCCCGGGGGGGCCCCCCCCCCTCCCCACTACCTCGGCGAGTGTCGAACTACCTCGGCAGGGTCAGCGGTCGAAGGCCTGGGCGAGCAGGACCTCCTGCTGCTCCTTGTGCCGCTTGGCCGTGCCGGCGGCCGTCGACGCGGACGCCGGGCGGGACGCCACGCGCACGCGGGGCAGGTCCTCCGGCAGGGCCAGGTGCAGGAACGACCAGGCGCCCTGGTTCTCCGGCTCGTCCTGGACCCACACGACGTCGGCGCCCGGGTACTGCGCCAGCTGCGCGCGGACCTGCTCCTCCGGGAACGGGTACAGCTGCTCCAGGCGGACGATGGCCGTCCGGGTGTCCTGGCGCTTGCTGCGCTCGGCGAGGAGGTCGTAGTACAGGCGGCCGGTGCACAGCAGCACGCGGTCGACCTGCGCCGCGTCCACCGTCGTGTCCGGCAGCACCGGCTCGAAGGTGCCCGTGGTGAAGTCCTCGACGCTGGAGGCCGCCGCCTTGAGCCGCAGCAGCTGCTTCGGCGTGAAGACGACCAGCGGGCGGCGCGGGCGGGCGTACGCCTGCCGGCGCAGCAGGTGGAAGTACGACGCCGGCGTGGACGGCTGCGCCACGGTCATGTTGTTCTCGGCCGCGAGCTGGAGGAAGCGCTCGATGCGGGCGGACGAGTGGTCCGGGCCCTGGCCCTCGTAGCCGTGCGGCAGCAGCATGACCAGCGACGAGTGCTGGCCCCACTTCTGCTCGGCGGACGAGATGAACTCGTCGATGACGGTCTGGGCACCGTTGACGAAGTCGCCGAACTGCGCCTCCCAGAGCACGAGGGCGTCCGGGCGCTCGACGGAGTAGCCGTACTCGAACCCGAGGGCGGCGTACTCGCTGAGCGAGGAGTCGTACACCCAGAACTTCGCCTGGTCGCCCGACAGGTACAGCAGCGGCGTCCACTCGGCGCCCGTGTTGCGGTCGTGCAGCACGGCGTGGCGCTGGACGAAGGTGCCGCGGCGGGAGTCCTGCCCGGCGAGGCGCACCGGGGTGCCCTCCATGAGCAGCGACCCGAAGGCGACCAGCTCGCCGAAGCCCCAGTCGATGCCGCCCTCCTTCGCCATGAGCTGCCGCTTCTGCAGCATCTGGGCGAGCTTCGGGTGGACCGTGAAACCCTCGGGGGCGGACACCTGCACGGCGCCCACGCGCTCGAGCACGGCGTGCGGGACGGCCGTCTGCCAGCCGACCATGTCGCCGGCGCCCTCGCGCTGCGCCTCCGGGCGCTCCAGGCCGAGGATCTCGTCCTCGCCGTCGGGCGCGCTGGCCTTGCCGGCCGACTTGGTCTCGGTGAAGACCCGCTCGAGCTGCGCCTGGTAGTCCTGGAGCGCCTGCTCGGCCTCTTCGACCGTGATGTCGCCACGCGCCACGAGGTTCTTCGTGTACAGCTTGCGCACCGACTGCTTGGCCTCGATGAGGTTGTACATCAGCGGCTGCGTCATCGACGGGTCGTCGCCCTCGTTGTGGCCGCGGCGGCGGTAGCAGACCATGTCGATGATGACGTCGCGGTCGAACTGCTCGCGGTAGGCGAAGGCCAGCTCGGCCACGCGCACGCAGGCCTCGGGGTCGTCACCGTTCACGTGGAAGACGGGGATCTGGTAACCCTTGGCGACGTCGGTCGCGTAGGTGGTGGAGCGCGACGACGAAGGCCCGGTGGTGAAGCCCACCTGGTTGTTGATGATCACGTGGATCGTGCCGCCGGTGCGGTACCCGCGCAGCTGGGCGAGGTTGAGGACCTCGGGCACCACGCCCTGGCCCGCGAACGCCGCGTCGCCGTGCAGCAGGATCGGCAGCACGGAGAACCCGTCGCCGCCCAGGTCGATGCGGTCCTGCTTGGCGCGCACGATGCCCTCGAGCACCGGGTCGACCGCCTCGAGGTGCGACGGGTTCGCCGCCAGGTACACCTTCGTGGTGGCGCCGGACTCGGCCGTGAACACGCCCTCGGTGCCGAGGTGGTACTTCACGTCGCCCGAGCCCTGCACGCTCTTCGGGTCGAGCTGGCCCTCGAACTCCTTGAAGATCTGGCCGTAGCTCTTGCCCGCGATGTTCGCCAGCACGTTGAGGCGGCCGCGGTGCGCCATGCCGATGCCGACCTCGTCGAGCCCGCCCTCGGCGGCGCGCGACAGGATCGCGTCGAGCAGCGGGATGACCGACTCGCCGCCCTCGAGCGAGAACCGCTTCTGGCCGACGTACTTGGTCTGCAGGAAGGTCTCGAACGCCTCGGCGGAGTTCAGGCGGCGCAGGATGCGCAGCTGGTCCTCGCGCGGGGTGCGGGCGTAGCCCGATTCGAGCCGCTCCTGGAGCCACTTACGCTGGGCCGGGTCGGCGATGTGCATGTACTCGACGCCGATGGTGCGGCAGTACGAGTCGCGCAGCAGGCCGAGGATGTCCCGCAGCGTGTCCTTGGTCCTGCCGCCGAAGCCGCCCGTGGGGAACGTGCGGTCCAGGTCCCACAGCGTCATGCCGTGGTTCTGGATGTCCAGGTCGGGGTGCTTGCGCTGACGGTAGGCGAGCGGGTCGGTCTCCGCCATGAGGTGGCCGCGCGAGCGGTAGGAGTGGATGAGCTCCGCGATCCGGGCCGGCTTCGCGGCCTCGACATCGGCGTCCACCGTGTTGTCGCGCACCCAGCGCACGGGCTCGTACGGCACCCGCAGGGCCGCGAACACGCGGTCGTAGAAGCCGTCCAGGCCGAGCAGCTTGCTCGCGAGCACCTTGAGGAACTCGCCGGACTGCGCGCCCTGGATGATGCGGTGGTCGTAGGTCGACGTGATCGTCATGACCTTCGAGATGCCCATGCGGGCGAGCTGCTCCTCGGACGCGCCCGCGAACTCCGCGGGGTAGTCCATCGCGCCGACGCCGATGATCGTGCCCTGGCCGGCCATGAGCCGCGGCACCGAGTGCACGGTGCCGATGCCGCCCGGGTTGGTCAGCGAGATCGTGGTGCCGGCGAAGTCGTCCATGCCGAGCTTGCCGCCGCGCGCCTTGCGCACGAGGTCCTCGTACGCGGCCCAGAAGCCGGCGAAGTCGAGCTCCTCGGCCTTCTTGACGCTGGGAACCAGCAGCTGGCGCGAGCCGTCCGGCTTGGCGAGGTCGATCGCGAGGCCGAAGCCGACGTGGGCGGGCTGCACCACGTGCGGCTTGCCGTCGATGCTCTCGTAGTGCGCGTTCATCACCGGCATGTCGGACAGCGCCTCGACGAGCGCGAACCCGATGAGGTGGGTGAACGAGATCTTGCCGCCGCGCCCGCGCGCGAGGTGGTTGTTGATGACGATGCGGTTGTCCACCATGAGCTTGGCGGGCACGGCGCGCACCGACGTCGCCGTCGGGACCTCGATCGAGGCCTCCATGTTGGTGACGACGCGCGCGGCGGGGCCGCGCAGCTTCTGCACGTCGTCGGTGGCCTCGTCCTCCGTGGACTTCGGCGAGGACTTCGCGACCTCGGCGTAGGGCGCGGTCGCGGGCAGGGCCTCGGCGACCGGGCGGACGGCGCTCACCTCGGGGTCCGCGGGGACCGGGGCCGGCTTCGCG
The DNA here is from genome assembly GCF_044389085.1 of Isoptericola sp. NPDC019693. Taxonomy (NCBI): domain Bacteria; kingdom Bacillati; phylum Actinomycetota; class Actinomycetes; order Micrococcales; family Promicromonosporaceae; genus Isoptericola; species Isoptericola sp. NPDC019693. The sequence continues at coordinate 828,409 of NZ_JBIRXP010000002.1, forward strand.
GCCCGCCGCTCCGACTTCGCGGTCTCGGCGGCGGCGGTGCCCGACCGGGAGCCCTGGGCCGCCGGGGGCGGGGTCTGGGGCTGCGCGGGGGCCGCAGGCGCCGCGGCCGGCTGGGCCGGTGCCGCGGGCTGTGCCGGTGCCGCGTCCGCCGCGCCGCCGTTGCTCTCACCCGGCTCGTAGTCGGCGAAGAAGTCCCACCACGCGGGGTCCACCGCGTTCTTGTCCTTCAGGTACTGCTCGTAGAGCTCGTCGACGAGCCATTCGTTGGCTCCGAACGCGCTCGCCACGCTGATCGACTCTGACCCGTCCTTCGGGGACACCACGCGCGGATCGCCCACTTTCACACAGTTGCAACTCTTCGACCGGAAATGCGCCCGGCAGCGCCGGTGCGCAGGTCCAGCCTACGTCCTTCGACGCGTCCTCCCGGGGAGGGTCAGCGGCGTCAGACGGCCGCTCCGGGGCTCGTGACGCGGCATCGTGACCGTCCGGTAATGCGGTGGGCAACGACTGATCGGGTCGACCCGATGACTCCGTGTTCCGACGTCATGTCCGCACCACGCGCGCCGTCCTGTGACGGGCGAGTGTGACCAACGTCACCACGCACCGGCGTGCCGGCGCGGCGCGGGGTTCAGTCGGACGGCTCGGTCGTGACGCCGGGGGCGGGCCGGGCCTGGGCGGGGAGCGTCACGCGCATCGTCGCCCCCCGGTCGGTGTCGGCGACCTCCACGTGCCCGCCGTGCAGGTCGACCGCCCAGCGGACGATCGCGAGGCCGATGCCGGTGCCGCCGCTGGCCATGCCGGAGGGCGGGGCGGCGTGGGGCCGGCCGGCGGCCGCGCCGCTCGCGAACCGCTCGAAGATGCGGCCGCGGTCCTCGGGCGCGATGCCGGGGCCCTCGTCGCTCACCTCGAGCACGATCTCGTCGTCCACCGGATAGGCGTCGAGCCGCACCGTGCCGCCGTGCGGCGAGTGCCGGATCGCGTTCTGGAGCAGGTTGGTGACCACCTGGCGCAGCCGCTCGACGTCGGCCTCGAGCGCCAGGTCCGGCGGGGTGACGTCCACGACGTAGCTCAGGCCCTTGGCGGCGTCGACCATGGACATCGCCTGCGCGGACTCCTCGAGGAAGTCGCCCACCGAGAACTCGCTGAGCACGAGGGCGGACGCGCCGGCCTCGACCCGCGACAGGTCGAGCAGGTACGTGACGAGGCGGGTGAGCCGCTCCGTCTGCTCCAGGGACAGCTCGAGGGCCGACGGCGTGGGCTCGGTGACGCCGTCGACCATGTTCTCGAGCTGCGCCTGCAGCGCGGCGACGGGCGTGCGCAGCTCGTGCGACACGTTCGCGATGAGCTCGCGCCGCACGCGGTCGGAGGCGTCGAGGTCGGCCGCCATGACGTTGAAGGCCTCGGCGAGCTGGCCCACCTCGTCGCGGCTCGTCGCACGCACGCGGATCGAGTAGTCCCCGGCCGCCATCGCCTGCACGGCCGCGGTCATGTCGCGCAGCGGCGACGTCATCCCGCGCGCGAGCAGCTGCACGACCACCAGCGACAGGAAGATCGCCAGCGGGAGGGTGCGGGTGGGGCCGAGCTCGTTCTGCAGGCCGAACCACGTGATGAGCACGGCGAACGTGACCGTCGCCACCACCAGCACGCCCAGCTTGGTCTTCAGGGAGCGCAGGGGGTCGAGCGGGCGCACGTCGGGCAGCAGGTGGTGCTCCTTGCGCCGCGGCGCGGCGGGGGCGGGCCCGTCGTCGCCGGGGGCGGGATCCATCAGGCCTCCGGCGGCTCGAACGCGTACCCGACGCCGTGCACGGTGCGGATGAGGTCCGGACCGAGCTTGCGGCGCAGCGCCTTGATGTGGGAGTCGACGGTGCGGGTGCCGCTGGCGTCCGCCCAGTCCCACACCTCGGCGAGGAGGCGCTCGCGCGTCTGGACGGTCTTGGGCGAGCTCGCGAGCATGACCAGCAGCTCGAACTCCGTCGGCGTCAGGTGGACCTCGTCGCCGGCGCGGTGCACGCGGCGCTGCGCCCGGTCGATCGTCACGTCGCCCATGACCATCGGCGGGTCGGCGGGGGTCGTGACCGCCGCCTGCTGCGCGCGCTCCACGCGGCGCAGCAGCGCCTTGACGCGCGCCACGAGCTCGCGCATGGAGAACGGCTTGGTCATGTAGTCGTCGGCGCCGACCCCGAGCCCGACCAGCATGTCGGTCTCGTCGTCGCGCGCGGTGAGCATGAGGATCGGGATCGGGTTCTCCGCCTGGATGCGGCGGGTGACCTCGAGGCCGTCGATGCCCGGCAGCATCACGTCCAGCACGATCGCGTCAGGGTGCAGGCGGGAGGCGGCGTCGACGCCGGCGAGGCCGTCGCGCGCCACCTCGACCCGCCAGCCCTCGGCGGACAGGCGCTGCGCGATGGCGGCGGCGATCGCGGGCTCGTCCTCGACGACGAGCACGGTGGCGTTCTGCTGGCCCGAGGTGCCCGGGGTGCTCGGAGGGGTCGCGGTGGTCATGGTGCCATCTTGCACCGGCATCCTGGGGGAGCGCTGAGTACACGCTGTCCGGGGGCGACGGCGGATCTTCATGACGCGGGCGCGACGCCGGCGGGGCGCCGACCGGCGCTGCCGTGGACACGGCTCGCCCGTCGGCGTCGTCCCGATAACATCGGAGCACGATGGACGAGAGTCGATATCGCGCGCGGCCGACCGCGCCGTCCCGCCGCCCGCCGCGCCGCACCGGGGGGAGCCGCCCGTGCTAGGCGACGTCCTCATGATCGTGCTGGGCGTGGTCCTCACCGCCGGCACCGCCGTGTTCGTCGCCAGCGAGTTCTCGCTCGTCACCCTCGACCCGGCCGTCCTCGGGGGCGACGACGAGGAGGGCGACAGTCCGCCGCCCGGCGGCGACACGGCGAGACGCCCGTCCGACCGACGGGACCGCGCCGTCCGCGCCGGGCTCAAGCACCTGTCCACGGAGCTCAGCTCCGCCCAGGTGGGCATCACCATCACGACGATCCTGCTGGGCTACACCGCCCAGCCGGCGCTGCTGTCGCTGTTCTCCGAGGCGTTTGCGGCGACGGCGCTGGGCCGCGGCGTCGCCGGCGTGCTGGCGGGCGTCCTCGCGCTCGTCGTCGTCAACGCGTTCTCGATGCTCTTCGGCGAGCTGATCCCCAAGAACTTCGCGCTCTCCGCCCCGCACGCGACGGCCCGCCTGGTGGTCCCGGTGCAACGGGTGTTCACCATGGTCTTCCGGCCGCTGATCACGGTGCTGAACGGCTCCGCCAACGCCCTGCTGCGGCGGGTCGGTGTCGAGCCGCGCGAGGAGCTGTCCGGCGCACGGTCGTCCTCCGAGCTGCTGTCGCTCGTGCGCCGCTCGGCGCAGGAGGGCACGCTCGACCAGTCCGTCGCGACCCTGCTGGCCAACTCCCTCGAGCTCGACGAGCTCTCCGCGCGCGACGTCATGACCGACCGCATGCGGATGGCCGTCGTGGAGCGCGACACCACGGCCGCCGAGGTCGTGAACCTCGCTCGGCGCACGGGCCACTCCCGGTTCCCGGTCATCGGCGAGGACCGCGACGACGTCGTCGGCCTCGTGCACCTGCGCCGCGCCGTCGGGGTGCCCCACGACCGCCGCGGCGAGGTGCCGGCGGCCGCCCTCATGGTCGACGCGCCCCGGGTGCCGGAGACCGTCCGGCTCGGGCCGCTGCTCGTCGAGCTGCGCGGCCTCGGGCTGCAGATGGCCGTCGTCGTCGACGAGTACGGCGGCACGTCGGGCATCGTCACGCTGGAGGACGTCGTGGAGGAGCTCGTCGGCGACGTCGCCGACGAGCACGACCCGCGCCGCGCCGGCGTCGTGCGCGGCGCCGACGGGTCGTGGGTCGTGCCCGGCGTGCTGCGGCCCGACGAGCTGGAGGAGCGCACCGGCCTCGTGGCGCCCGAAGGGCCGGCCTACGAGACGCTCGGCGGCCTGGTCATGGCGGTGCTGGGGAGGGTGCCCGAGGTGGGTGACACGGTCGAGACCGGCGGGGTGCTGCTCCGGGTGGAGGCGATGGACGCGCGGCGCGTCGAGCGGCTGCGGGTCCTCGCCGCCGACCCGGCCGAGCCCGGGCGCGGGGAGGCGGGCCGATGAGCACCGGGACCGCTCTGCTGGTCGGCGTGCTGCTGCTCGCCGGCAACGCGTTCTTCGTCGGCGCCGAGTTCGCCGTCATCTCCGCGCGCCGCAGCGCCATCGAGCCGCGGGCCGAGGCCGGCGACCGGCGCGCGCGCACCGCCCTGTGGGCGATGGAGCACGTGTCCCTCATGCTGGCGTGCGCGCAGCTCGGGGTCACCGTGTGCTCCACCGGCCTGGGCATCGTCGCCGAGCCCGCGCTCGCGCACCTGCTCGAGGTGCCGTTCGCGGCCCTCGGGGTCCCGGAGGCCCTGCTGCACCCGGTGTCGCTCGTCCTCGCGCTGGCGATCGTCGTGTACCTGCACGTGGTGCTCGGCGAGATGGTGCCCAAGAACCTCGCCGTCGCCGGGCCGGAGACGGCCGCGCTGTGGTTCGCGCCGCCGCTGGTGCTGCTGGGCCGCGCGGTGCGCCCGGTCATCGCGGCCCTCAACTGGGTCGCGAACCACGCCGTCCGGCTCGCGGGCGTGGAGCCGAAGGACGAGGTCGCCTCCGCCTTCACGGCCCAGGAGGTGCAGTCGATCGTCGAGCACTCGCAGGCCGAGGGCGTGCTGCGCGACGAGCAGGGCCTGCTCGCCGGGGCCATCGAGTTCTCCTCGCGCACGGCGGGCGACGTCATGGTGGCCGTGGACCGGCTGGTCACCGTCGGCTCCCGCACCACGCCCGACGACGTCGAGCACCTCGTGGCCCGCACCGGCTTCAGCCGGTTCCCCGTGCGGGGGGACGACGACGCCCTGCGCGGCTACCTGCACCTCAAGGACGTCCTGTACGCCTCGAACGGCGACCGGTTCGACCCGGTGCCGGCGTGGCGCGTGCGGGCGCTCGCGTCCGTGCGGCCGGCCGACGAGGTCGAGGACGCGCTGCGCGCCATGCAGCGCTCGGGTGCCCACCTGGCGCGCGTCGAGGGCCCGGACGGCGTCCTCGGTGTCGTGTTCCTCGAGGACATCCTCGAGGAGCTCGTGGGCGAGGTGCGCGACGCCATGCAGCGGCGGCCCTGACCACGTCGTCCCACCTCGGGCGCGCCCTCGGTGAGCAGCGTGGACACCCTTCCACGACGCGGGTCCGCGGGAGCCGTCCCGCCGGCGGTGGACCGGGACTTGGCGGGGGAGCCCGACCCCGTTATGGTTCCGTGACGGATCGCCTCGCGCGGCCGCGTGCAGGCCACGCGGCACCGGGCGGTCCGTGTTCGGTCCGAGGACCTGGGCGACCACGGAGGCCGCCCGGGGCACGAGCGCGGAGGTGCCGTGGAGGCGACGTCGCAGGGTGACGCAGCCGCGCCGCGCTCCCGTCGCGAGATCCGGGAGGCCGAGCTCGCGCGGGCCGGCAAGAAGCCCCGCACCCGGCCGGTGGCCGCCCGGAACGACCGCTCCACCCGCCGCCACGCCGCGCCCGCCGGGCACGCCTGGGTCACCCGGCTGACCGTGCTCGGCTCGCTCGCCGCCGCCACCATCGCCGCACCCCTCGTCACCGACGACCAGGCGCACGGCGGCACCCCGTTCGACCTCGACACCCAGCCTGCGGGGCCCTCCACCCTGGCCCTGCTCGAGCAGGGCGTCGACACCCCCCGCACCTCGCAGGGCATCGCCGCGGCTCCCCGGGACGTCCGCGTCGAGGCGTCGGCCGCCAGCCGCGGCACCGAGCGCAGCCCGCTCCCCGGGTGCGACGCGGAGGCGACCATCGAGGGCGGGAACGGCACCCTGGCCGACCACTCCCTCTGCGACATCTGGCAGCCCGGGGAGAAGCTGCGGGCCGACGCCGCCGTCGCCCTCAGCGCGCTCAACGAGGCCTTCCGGGTCCGGTTCGGCCGCGACCTGTGCCTCGTCGACAGCTACCGCTCCATCTCCTCCCAGTACGCCGTCAAGGCCAGCCGCGGTCATCTCGCCGCGACGCCCGGCACGTCCATGCACGGGTGGGGGCTCGCCATCGACCTGTGCGGCGACGAGTACCGCTCCAGCGAGGTCTACGGCTGGCTGTGGGAGAACGGGCCCGCGTACGGGTGGGAGAACCCGCCGTGGGCGCAGCGGGGCGGCATCGGGAACTACGAGCCCTGGCACTTCGAGTACAAGCCCGGCGTCGTGGAGATCACGACCTGGCACTGAGCTGCTCGTGCTCGCTTGCTCGGCGCCGCGGGAGGTGCAGGATCCTTCGCGCGGTCGCGTTCACGCGCCCCAGGGGGCGCTCCACTTCGGGAGGGATACGACCGCGCGAAGGATCCTGCACCTCCCGCTCTCCTGATCCCTCGCCCTCGGTGCCCCACGAGGCTTGGTGACGCCTCGAACCTGCCGTGCGGGTGCGGCCGGCGATCCCGGCCGACGCGCGGTGGCCGGGCGCGACGGGCTGCGTCAGGTGGTGATCGTGGAGTTGCCGCCGAAGTCGTCGCGGAAGCGGGGGCCCTGGGCGGCGAGCTCCTGGGCGTAGGCGGCGGACCAGCCCCGGAAGGGGTCGACGGCGAGCGACTCGTTGGAGAAGCGGCGGTCGTCGGTGAGCTCGGTGACGCAGAAGTCGGGGATCTGGAGGTCCGTGACCGGGCCCGAGCGCTCGCACTCGGCGACGACGAGCGGGGCGTTGGCACCGCCGAAGACGTCGATCGACCAGCCGTCCGCGCCCAGCCAGGCCGCGTAGCGCGTCTTGATGACCTGCGCGCCGCCCCGGCGCACCAGCTCCGCGCCGACCTTCGGGTCCAGCTGGCGCTCCGCCTCGTAACGGGTGCCTCCCACCGACGGGCCCTTGACGGTCACGGCGGCGAAGTCGACGCGCGAACGGTAGAGCTCGAGGACGTCACGGGCGTCGCTGTCGGGGCCGAGCCGTGCCTCCACACCCGTGGCCTGCACGCGCACGCGCAGCGCGTAGCCGCCGTCCGACAGGAAGTAGGACTGGACGATCAGGGCGGGCGCGTCGCGCAGCGCGTCCGGCAGCTCCCGGACGAAGAACCGGCGCTCGAACTCGAAGTCGGAGTAGTCCGTCGACATGACGTCGAGCCTAGCGGCGTCGGCGGCCGTGCGAGCACCGAGACTGACCGGTCGTGCTAAATTTTGACCATGCGGTCAAACCCGGACGCCGGCCCGTCCTTCATCCAGCGGGCGCGCCGCGAGCAGATCATCCGCGCGACCGTCGAGACCGTCGCGGAGACCGGCCTCGAGCGCGCCTCGCTGGCGAGGATCGCCGGGCGGCTGGGCATCGCGAAGGGGAGCATCGTCTATCACTTCGAAGGGCGTGACCAGCTCGTCGCCGCAGCCCTCGACGACGTCTACGCCCGGATCGCCGCCGCCGTCACGGAGCGTCTCTCCGACGCGGCGTCCCCGCGGGACGCGGTGCGCCGTTACATCACCGCGCTGGTCGACCACCTCGACGCCCATCGCTCCGAGGCCCGCCTGATCTCTGACGCGTTCGGGCGGGTCGGCGGGCCCGACGACGCGAGCAGCCAGGTCGAGAGCCGATGGCGTGCGCTCGCCGATCTCGTCCGCGCCGCCCTCGCGCAGCGGCCCGCCGGTGACTCCCCGGCGCCGGACGCGGAGGTGCTCGCGATCAGCGTGAGCGGCGCCGTCGACGCTCTCGTGGGCCAGGCGCTGCGCGACCCTTCGTTCGACCTGTCCGGGGCGGGCGAGACCCTCGCGGGCTACGTGGACCAGCTCCTCGACCCGGGCGCCGTCGCCGGCACGACGGGGACGCCGTGAGCGTGGCGGCCGGGGTGAGCCTGCGTCCCCCGCGCCACCGGTACGGGGCGCGGGTGGTGCACTGGTGGCGGAGCCGGTTGCTGCTCGTCACCGCGGCGGTGCTCGTGCCCCTGGTGGTGCTCGGCGCGGCGATCTCCCCGGCGCGCGCCTGGCTCCTCGGCGGCGCCGGCGTCGTGGCCCTCGCCGGCGGGGTGACGGCCGTCCTCCTGCCGGTGTGGTGGCACCGGGTCCACCGCTGGGAGGTGACCGAGGACGCGGTCTACACCCGTACCGGCTACGTCTGGCAGAGCTGGCGGATCGTGCCGATGTCCCGGATCCAGACGGTGGACACCACGAGGGGGCCCGTGCAGCGGGTCTTCGGCCTCGCCACGGTACGGGTCACCACGGCCTCGGCAGCCGGCGACGTGACCATCGCCGGGTTGCACCACCACGAGGCGGAGGCCGTGGCGCACGAGCTCGCCCGCCGGACCGACGCCACCCCTGCGGACGCCACATGACCCGCGGCCCCGACACGAGGCCGGCGCCCTGGCAGACGCTCGACCGCGGCACCGTGAAGGTGACCGCTCTCCTGCTCGCAGCAGCCGCGGCGCTCGGCGGGGTGCCCACCGTGATCGCACTCGCGTCCGCCGGGTCGCTCGGCACCGCTCTCGCGTGGGTGGTGCCCTGTGCTCTCCTGCTGGTCGGCGGGGGAACCCTCGCGGACGACCTCCGGTGGCGAAGGACGCGGTTCCGGGTCCTCCCGGACGCCGTCGAGGTGCGTTCGGGCGTCCTGGTCGCGCGGCGTCGCCGGGTAGCGCGGAGCCGGATCCGCACCGTCGACCTGCACGCGCACCCGCTCCTGCGCGCGTTCGGGCTGGTGCGGGTCAGCGTCGGGAGCGGAGAGCGTGGCGCGCGCGGCGCGGACGGCGGGACCCTCGTCCTCGACCCCGTCGGCCGGCTCGTCGGCGAGGAGCTGCGGGCGACGCTGCTCGAGGGCGCCACGCACGACGGACGCTCCGCGGAGCGCGTCGCCACGTGGCGCCCCGGCTGGGTCAGGTTCGCGCCGGCCTCGGTCGCGACGGGGATCTTCGCGGCGGTCGTCGTCGCGCAGACGTTCCAGCTCTCCGACTGGTTCGGGCGGGGAAGCCTGCCGATCGAGGTCGTGGCGGGCCTCGCCGCCCGCCACGGACCATGGCCGGTCGCCATCGTCGGTGCGCTGCTGGTGCTGGTCGTCTCGTCCGCGCTGGCCGTCGGGCTCTGTGTCGAGCTGTGGTGGCGCTACCGGCTGGAGCTGGCCCGGGACCACACCGTGCGGGTCGAGCGGGGTCTGCTGACCCGGCGGTCGCTGACCCTGGAGGAGCGGAGGGTCCGGGGGCTGGACCTCGTCGAGCCGCTCGGCGCCCGGCTGGCGGGTGCGGCGCGGGTCGACGTGGTCGCCACGGGGCTCGACCCCGAGACGGCGAAGAGCGCCGACACCTCGACGCTGCTGCCGGCGGCACCGAGGACGATCGCCGTCGGCGTGGTCGAGCGGCTCGGCGGAGAGCCGTTCCCGTCGCTCGCCCCCCACCCTGCCGGCGCCCTCGCCCGGAGGATGCGCTGGGGGCTGTCGGTGGGGCTCGCGCTCGCGCTCGGCTGGTGCGCCCTGATGTCGCAGGTCCCGATGGCCACGCCCTGGGTCGTCACCACCGCGCTGGCGACGGTCGCGGCGATCGGGGCCCTCGCCGTCTGGGCGTGGGATGCCGCGCGCAGCCTCGGCCACACCTTGACCGACGGCCACCTCGTGGTGCGCCGGGGGAGCGTCCGCCGCTCCACGGTGCTGCTGCGGCGCGAGGGCATCGTGGGCTGGCGCGTACGCCAGTCGGTCTTCCAGCGCCGCGCCGGGCTCGCCACCCTGGTGGCCGTGAGCGCCGGGGGCCGAGGTCGTTACCCCGTCGTCGACGGCGACGAGCACGAGCTTCTCGCCGTCGCCGCCGCCGCCGTCCCAGGCCTGGTGACCCCGTTCCTCGCCGGAGGCGCGAGCCCGGGTCCCGACCCCCGGGGAACCGGCGCCCCCGCCGGGGTCACGACGACGCGGGCACCTCGCGGCGCTCCGGTCCCACGTACGCCGACAGCGGGCGGATGAGCGCGTTGGCGGCCTGCTGCTCCATGATGTGCGCGGTCCACCCGGTGACGCGGGCCGCGACGAACAGCGGCGTGAACGTGGCCGTGTCGAAACCCATGAGGTGGTAGGCGGGGCCGGACGGGTAGTCCAGGTTGGGGTAGATGCCCTTGCGGCTGACGAACTCGGCCTCGAGCGCGTCGTAGAGGGCGGCCAGGTCGGGGCGGTCGTAGTGGGCGACCAGGGTGTCGAGCGCCGCCTTCATGGTGGGGACCCGTGAGTCCCCGTGCTTGTAGACGCGGTGCCCGAAGCCCATGATCTTGCGCTTCTGCGCGAGCGCCTCGTCGAGCCACGCGGAGGCACGCTCGGCCGTGCCGATCTCCGCGAGCGTCTCCATCACCGCCTCGTTCGCGCCGCCGTGCAGCGGCCCCTTGAGCGCCGCGATCGCGCCCACGACGGCCGAGTGCAGGTCGCTGAGCGTGGACGTGATGACGCGCGCCGTGAACGTGGAGGCGTTGAACGAGTGCTCGGCGTACAGGATCATCGACCGGTTGAACGCGTCGACGACCACGGGGTCGGGCTCGACCTCGAACGTCGTCCACAGGAAGTTCGCGGAGAAGTCCAGGTCGTCGCGCGGGGCCACCGGCTCCAGCCCCTGGCGGCGGCGCTGCCCGTACGCGACGACGGCCGGCAGGGCCGCGAACAGCCGCACGCTGCGCTCGAGGTTGACGCCGGGGTCGGCGGCCGCCTCCAGGGCCGTGAGGCCCGCGGCCTCGCGCGCGCCGATGACGCTCACCGCCGTGCGCACCTCGTCCATCGGGTGCGCGGTGAGGGGCAGCAGGTCGATCGCTGCCCGCACGTCGTCGGCGAGCGGGCGGTGCTCCCGCTCCGTCGCGCGCAGCGTGTCCAGCTCGTCGTCGGTGGGCAGCTCGCCGTGCCACAGCAGCCAGGCGACCGCCTCGAACGGCCGGGTCGCCGCCAGGTCCTGGACGGGGTACCCGCGGTACAGCAGGGAGTTGGTCTCGGGGTCCACCTTGGAGACGGCGGTCACGTCGGCGACCACCCCCGCCAGGCCGCGTCGGACCTCCGGCTCCTGGGCCTGCCGGGGCGTCGGGTCGCTGTGCTCGGTCATCGGGTGCTCCTTCGCTGCGATGCGGCCGTCAGCCGTGCAGGTTGTCGTCCAGGCTGAAGTCGAAGACGCCGGTGTCGAACGCCGAGTAGGCGGCGTAGTCGAGCAGCTCGTAGAGCCGGGCGCGGATCTGCATGTGCTCGACCTGGCCCGCCAGGGACCCCTCCGCCCGCAGGGCGTCGAGCCCGCGCTCGGCCGCCCCCATCGCGAGGCGCAGCAACGAGACCGGGTAGATGACGAGGGCCACGCCCGCGTCGGCGAGCTGCGTCCTCGTGAACAGCTCGGACTTGCCGAACTCGGTCATGTTGGCGAGCACGGGGACGTCGACGGCGCTCGCGACGGCCTCGAACTCCGCCAGGTCCCGCATCGCCTCGGGGAAGATCGCGTCGGCGCCGGCGTCGACGAGCGCCTTGGCACGGTCGACGGCGGTCGCGAGGCCCGCCACGGCGCGCACGTCGGTGCGGGCCATGACCAGCAGGTTCTCGTCGCGCCGCGCGGCGACCGCCGCGCGCACGCGCTGCAGCGCCGTCGGCTCGTCCACGACCTGCTTGCCGTCGAGGTGCCCGCAGCGCTTGGGGTTCACCTGGTCCTCGACGTGCAGGCCCGCGACGCCCGCGTCCTCTAGCGCCTGCACCGTCCGCGCCATGTTCATCGCCTCGCCGAAGCCCGTGTCGGCGTCCACGAGGGTGGGCAGGTCGGTCATGCGGGCGATCTGCCCCGCGCGTGTCGCGACCTCGGTGAGCGTCGTCAGCCCGACGTCGGGCAGACCCAGGTCGGCGGCAACGACCGCGCCCGAGACGTAGACACCGTCGAAGCCCTTGTCCTGGATCAGCCGCGCGGCGAGCGGGTTGAACGCGCCCGGCAGCTCCAGCAGCTCGCCCGAGCGCAGGCGCTCGCGGAACGCGGCGCGCTTGGCGGCGGGGGTGGTGGTCGAGTAGAGCACGGTCGCCTCCTCAGAAGATGCCGCGCGCGACGGGGTGGGCCGCCAGCGGGTCGGAGAGCGGGGTGACGGTCAGACCGGAGAGCTCGTCGGCGGTGAGCTCCGGCAGGCGCTGCGCGACGTCGAGGAAGCGCTCGACCTCCTCGTCGGCCAGCACCCCGGCCGCCAGGGTGCGGAACTTCGCCACGTACTGCTCGCGCGCGAAGGGCCGCGCCCCGAGCGGGTGCGCGTCGGCGACGGCGATCTCCTCCACGACCCGCGAGCCGTCCGCGAGCTCGATCTCCACGCGGCCGCCGAACGACTTCTCGTCCGGGTCGCTCGAGTGGTAGCGCCGCGTCCACTCGGCGTCCTCGGCGGTGGTGACCTTGCGCCACAGCTCCACCGTGTCCGGGCGGGCGGCCCGCTCGGGGGAGTAGCTGCCGACGTGGTCCCAGGCGCCGTCCTGCAGCGCGACCGTGAAGATGTAGGGGATCGAGTGGTCCAGGGTCTCCCGGCTCGCCGTGGGGTCGTACTTCTGCGGGTCGCCCGAGCCCGAGCCGATGACGTAGTGCGTGTGGTGGCTCGTGTGCAGCACGACGCCGACGACGTTCGACGGGTCGCGCAGCTCGGGCCGCTCGGTGCCGAGACGGCGGGCGAGGTCGATCCACGCCTGCGCCTGGTACTCGGCCGAGTGCTCCTTGGTGTACGTGTCGAGGATGGCGCGGCGCGCCTCGCCGGCGGCCGGCAGGGGCACCGTGTAGCGGGCGTCGGGGCCGTCGAGCAGCCAGGCGATCACGCCGTCCTCGCCCTCGTAGATCGGGCTGGGGGAGGTCTGACCGCGCATCGCGCGGTCCGCCGCCTCGACCGCCATCTTCCCGGCGAACGCGGGGGCGTGCGCCTTCCACGTGGAGATCTCGCCCTTGCGCGACTGCCGCGTCGCCGTCGTCGTGTGCAGGGCCTGGCCGACCGCCTGGTAGACGGTCTCCGCAGGCAGGCCCAGCAGCGTGCCGATGCCCGCCGCGGCCGACGGGCCCAGGTGGGCCACGTGGTCGATCTTGTGCGCGTGCAGGCTGATGCCCTTGACGAGGTCCACCTGGATCTCGTAACCGGTGACGATCCCGCGCAGCAGCTCCGCGCCCGTGCGCCCCAGGTGCTGGGCGACGGCGAGCAGGGGCGGGATGTTGTCGCCCGGGTGCGAGTACTCGGCCGCGAGGAACGTGTCGTGGTAGTCCAGCTCGCGCACGGCGACGCCGTTCGCCCAGGCCGCCCACTCCGGGCTCGTGCGCTCGGGGGAGCCGAAGACCGTCGAGCCCGCCCCGCCGCGCGAGACCGGGTGCGCCTCCGCCTGCGTGCGGGCCGCGAGGATCGGCCCACGGCCCAGCGACGCGGTCGCCACGGCAGCGTTGTCGATGACCCGGTTGATCACCATGTCGGTGACCTCCGGCGTCGGTTCGAGCTGCTCGGCGGCCACCTCCGCGATCTTCCATGCGAGCTGCTCCTCGCGCGGCAGCGGTTCGTCGGAACGGTAGACGCGGACCTCGTGGTCGATCATGCGGGGTGTCCTCCGGTGTGCGGGCGCCGTTGCCGCCCGTGACCGGGCTGCTTGCGAGAACGTAACGCCCGGCGCGCGCGGGGTCCAGCGAGCGTGTGCCGTCGCACACCGTCGCGACGGCTGGTCGGCGGGGCTCGGAGCACGCCCGTGGGGCCCTGTGGCGGGCTTCACGAACGGCGTGCCAAGGAACGGTGTCGTCGCAGGTGGCGGGGTGGGGCGCCGGGTCCATGAGCGACCATGGTTGCCCTGACGAACTTGCTTCCCGGTCAAGGATCGGTAACGTGGTCGCCCATGTTCGGGCTCGGCCCCGCTCTCGCAGCGGGTGCCGGCTCCCTGTCACGGGCCGGGCCGCCGCGTCACACCGCGTGCCGCAGCCCCGGCCACGGAAGGAAGACATGACCGCCGTACTCCCTCAGGAACCGACCGGCACCACCCCCGAGGACGCGCCCGCAGCCCGGGCCGCCCGCCGCAGGCTGCGCGTCTCCGACGTCACCGTCGTCGACAACTCCATGCTCAAGAAGACGATCGGCGGCACGGCCGTCGGCAACCTCATGGAGTGGTACGACGTCGGCATCTACGGCTACCTGGCCGTGACGATGGGTGCCGTGTTCCTGCCGCAGGCGTCGTCCGGCGTGCAGATCCTCTTCTCCCTCGGGGTGTTCGCCGCCACGTACGTCGCCCGCCCGCTGGGCGGGATCGTCTGCGGCCGCATCGGCGACAAGGTCGGCCGCCAGAAGGTGCTCGCCTTCACGCTGGTGATGATGGCGGCCTCCACGTTCCTCATCGGGCTCCTGCCGACCTACGGCGTGATCGGCGTCGCGGCCCCGCTGCTGCTCGTGCTCCTCAAGGTGGTGCAGGGCTTCTCCACCGGCGGTGAGTACGCCGGCGTCACGACCTTCGTCGCCGAGCACGCCCCCGACCGCCGCCGCGGCTGGGCGGCGTCGTTCCTCGACTTCGGCAGCTACCTGGGCTTCGCCCTCGGTGCCGTCGTCGTGACGGTGCTGCAGGTGACGCTCGGCCAGCAGGCGATGCTCGACGGCGGGTGGCGCATCCCGTTCCTCATCGCGGGCCCCATCGGCGCCTTCGCCGTGTGGTTCCGGCTGAAGATCGAGGAGTCGCCGGCGTTCCAGGCGCAGCAGGTCGCGGCCGAGGCCGCGAAGACCCACGGCGCCGACGTCCCCGCGCCCACCGAGGTCACGCTGCGCTCGCAGTGGCGCCCGCTCGCCGTCGCCATGGTGCTCGTCGCAGTGGCCAACACGGCCGGCTACGCGCTCACCAGCTACATGCCGACGTACCTCACCGACACCCTCGGCTACGAGGCGACCTCGGGCACCCTGCTGACCGTGCCCGTGCTCGTGGCGCTCGCGGTGATGATCCTCGTCGCCGGCCCGATCAGCGACCGCGTCGGCCGTCGCCCGCTGCTGTGGTTCGGCGCCGGGTCGCTCGCGGTCCTCGCCGTGCCGGCGTTCCTCTTCCTCGCGATGGGGCACGTGTGGTCCACGCTCCTCGGCCTGCTGCTGATGGCGGTCCCCGTGGCGTGCATGGTCGGCGTGCAGGCCGCGACCCTGCCGGCGATGTTCCCCACCGCGGTGCGCTACCGCTCGATGGGCCTGGCGTACAACGTCGCGTTGGCGGTCTTCGGCGGTACGACGCCGCTCATCGTGGAGTCGCTCACGCAGGCCACCGGCTCGAGCATGGCCCCGGCCTACTACCTGATGGGCTTCGCGCTCGTCGGCGCGGTCGCCGTCGGCTTCGTCAAGGAGAGCGCGGGCAAGCCGCTGCCGGGCTCGATGCCGTCGGTCGACACCGACGCCGAGGCCAAGGCGCTCGTGCGGACGCAGGAGAAGAACCCGGACCTCGACCTCGACGCGATGCCGGGTCTCGTCCCCGCCCACTGAGGCGCCGGGCCGAGTCCGACGCAGCGATCGGTCGCCGTCCCACCGCGGGACGGCGACCGATCGCTACGTCAAGGCCGAGAGGGTCGAGGGGGAACGAGAAGCGGGGGGGGGGGGGGGGCGGGGGCGGGGGGGGGGGGGGGGGGCCGGCGGGGGGGGGCCCCCCCCCCCGGGGGGCCGGGGGTGGGGTGGGAGGGCCGGCCGCCGCGGGGTGGGGCGGCCCGGGTGGCCGCCGGGCC
>NZ_JBIRXP010000003.1:0-82748 GCF_044389085.1 Isoptericola sp. NPDC019693
CCTTGTCGAACTTCGCCACGGCGTTGTCCGGGATCGGCGGGGTCGGGTTCTGGACCTTCTTCGGCAACTCGATGATCCTGGCCGTCGCGTCGGTGATCGGGGTGGTGCTGTCCTCCACCGTGGCCGCGTACGCGTTCGCGCGGATCGACTTCCCCGGCCGCGGCATCTTCTTCGCGATCATGATCGGCACCCTGCTGCTGCCGTTCCACGTGGTGATCATCCCGCAATACATCATGTTCAACGAGCTCGGCATGGTGAACACGTTCATCC
This sequence comes from Isoptericola sp. NPDC019693, assembly GCF_044389085.1. Taxonomy (NCBI): domain Bacteria; kingdom Bacillati; phylum Actinomycetota; class Actinomycetes; order Micrococcales; family Promicromonosporaceae; genus Isoptericola; species Isoptericola sp. NPDC019693. The sequence continues at coordinate 271 of NZ_JBIRXP010000003.1, forward strand.
CGCTGCTGGCACCGAAGTTCCTCGCCGGAGAGGCATTCTTCGTGTTCCTCATGGTGCAGTTCATGCGCAACCTCCCCAGAGAGCTGGACGAGGCCGCCCGCATCGACGGCGCCGGACACGGACGCATCTTCGGCTCGATCATGCTGCCGCTGATGCGCCCCGCGATCATCACCAGCTCGATCTTCGCGTTCATCTGGTCCTGGAACGACTTCCTCGGACCCCTGCTCTACCTCAAGAAGCCCGACCTCTACCCGCTACCCATCGCGCTCAGGCTCTACGTCGACCAGACCAGCGTGTCCGACTACGGCGCCCAGATGGCCATGGCCGTCCTGGCCCTGCTGCCCGTGATGATCTTCTTCATCCTCTTCCAGCGCTACATCGTCGACGGCGTCGCCACCCAAGGCCTCAAGGGCTGAGGATGGGGGCCGGCACGACGGTGCAGCGGACGACGACGGGAGGCGCAGCCATGGCGGCACGGTCCGGACGGGAGCGGCGGGGGCGCGCGAAGCGCCCCGGCGGCGGGGAGACCCGTACCGGTGCGGCTCTCGGGCTGTTCGCCGAGGTGGTGCTCGCCGGAGTCTTCGTCGCGGTCGGCAGCCTGCTGCTGATCACGGCGGTACCCTCCCTGGCGGCGGGCGTGGCGCACGTCCGCCGCCAGGTGACCGGCCACGACATCGGCGTGGTCCGGTTCGCCCGCGACTGGTGGGCGGCGGTGCGGGCGCTGTGGCCGCTCGGCCTCGCCGCCGTCGCGGTGGCCCTGCTGCTCGCCCTGGACTGGCAGCTCGCCCGGGCCGACGTGCTGCCCGGCGCGAGCGTCGTCGCGGTGGTGGTCGCGGTCGCCGCGGCCGCCGTCGTCGTCGTGCTGGCCCGGGCGGCAGGGGCCTGGTCGGAGCCTGCCGTGGACGACGACGGGCCCGGCCTGACGGCACGCGAGGCCCTGGCCGCCGGCGCGCGGCGCACGCAGGACGACCTCGCCGGGTCGGTGCTGCTGGCCGTCGCGGCGGCGATGTGCGTCGTCTTCGTCTGGATGCTGCCGCCGCTCGCGCTGGTGGTGGGCGGCCTGCTCGCCCTCGCCGTCGTGGGCGTCGAGACCCGCCGCCGCGGCCGCGCGGCCTGACCCTCTTCCGGCCGCCCGTCGGAGCCCTTCGGGGACCCGGCGGGACGGACCGGTGGTCCGATCCCTGATTGCAACGATGCAGAGAGGAACGACCCATGCGTACGACCAGAACGACCGCGGGTGCCGTCGCCGCGCTGACGGCCGGGGTGCTCGCCGTCACCGGCGTCTCGGCCGCCGCCGCACCGGCGCACGGCGGAGGCCACGACCGGCCGGACGGCGTCCAGCTGGAGCACCTCGACCGAGGGCTCGTCGCGGCCTCGACCAGCGAGGGCGTGTTCCTGTCCTGGCGGCTGCTCGGTGACGAGGTCACCGGGCACACCGACACCGGGATGGCCGGGCCGGCCTTCGCCGTCTTCCGCGACGGGAAGCGGATCGCGACCGTCACGGACTCCACGAACTACGTCGACGCGTCGCACGCCGCCGGGGAGAGCTCCCGGTACGCCGTCGCGCCCGTGACGCAGGACAAGCACGGCCGGGACCGGGTGGGCGAGCGCAGCGCGCCCGTGACCGCGTGGGCCGACGACCACCTCGACATCCCGCTGAACAAGCCCGCCGACGGCGTCACCCCCGCCGGGGAGAGCTACACCTACTCGGCGAACGACGCGTCGGTGGCCGACCTCGACGGCGACGGCGAGCTCGAGATCGTGCTCAAGTGGGACCCGTCGAACGCCAAGGACGTCTCCCAGAAGGGGTACACGGGCAACCAGTACCTCGACGCGTACGAGCGGGACGGGACGCAGCTGTGGCGGATCGACCTGGGCGTGAACATCCGTGCGGGGGCGCACTACACCCAGTTCCCGGTGTACGACTTCGACGGTGACGGCCGCGCGGAGCTCATGGTCAAGACCGCGCCGGGCACCAAGGTCACGACCTACCGCAACGGCCGGCCCGCGAACGAGCGCTTCGTGCAGATCCCGAAGGACGACCGGAAGGCCGGTGTCACGCACGCGGACGACTACCGGTACAGCGCCGCGGACTACGCCGACCACCTGGAGGAGATGTTCCGGGGGTGGACCGACCAGCCCGAGGTGGTCTCGGGACAGTGGCCGGCCACGCTCGAGGAGGCCTTCGGCATCGAGCCGCGCTACGACTACCCGCTGTCGGCGGCCGACGCGCGCGAGCTCGTGGACCACTTCATCGACGTGTACGCGCCGTCGCGCTCGGCGCGCAACGACCTGCGGACGTTCGAGGGCTTCGTCATCTCCGGGCCGGAGTACCTGAGCGTCTTCGACGGTCGGTCCGGCAAGCCGCTGGAGACGGTGGACTACGAGCCCGGGCGCGCCGACGACGGCCTGCGCTGGGGCGACTACGCGATGGCGCGGATCGAGCCGGGCAACCGGGTCGACCGGTTCCTCGCCGGGGTGGCCTACCTGGACGGCGAGCGCCCCTCGGCGGTCTTCGCCCGCGGCTACTACACGCGCACCACGCTCGCCGCGTACGACTGGGACGGCCGGCACCTGTCGAAGCGCTGGGACGTGGACTCGGGCTGGACGCCCATGAGCAACCCGTTCAACGACGGCCCGCACGGCGTGCCCGGCACGGACCCCGAGTTCGGGTCCATCACCACGCAGGGCTTCCACTCGATGTCGGCCGCGGACGTCGACGGCGACGGGAAGCAGGAGATCGTCTACGGGTCGGCGACCATCGACGACGACGGCTCCCTGCTCTACTCGTCCTTCGACACGCTGCCCGACGGCAGCGGGAACCCGGGCGCCGAGGCCGGCCTCGGGCACGGTGACGCCATGCACGTCACCGACATCGACCCGTCGCGCCCGGGGCTCGAGATCTGGACGTGCCACGAGGGCGGCGCCTGGGCGCCCTACGGCTCGGCGCTGCGCGACGCCGCCACGGGCGAGGTGCTCTTCGGCGCCTACTCGGGTCGCGACACCGGTCGCTGCCTGGTGGGCGACGTCGACCCCGCGCCCGGCATCGAGGTCTGGGCGTCCATGCCGGACGGCACCGACGCCTCGGGCCTGCTCAGCGCGGAGGGCGAGCGGCTGCGCGCCACCACGCCGGGCACGAACCAGTCCGTGCGCTGGGCCGCCGACGGCACCACGCAGGTCGTCACCGGGGCGATCGACGTGACCCCGCAGATCGTGGAGGGCGACGGCACGGTGGTGAAGACCCTCGACGGCACGCTCACCAACAACCACACCAAGGGCAACCCGTCGCTCGTCGCCGACGTGCTGGGCGACTGGCGCGAGGAGGTGCTGGTGCGCACGACCGACTCGTCGGCGCTGCGGCTGTTCACCTCGACCGAGGTGAGCGACACGGCGATGTACACCCTCCTGCACGACCCGCAGTACCGGGCCGAGGTGGCCCGGCAGCAGACCGCCTACAACCAGCCGTCGTACCCGGGGTTCTACCTCGCGTCCGACACCGACTGGTCGCAGGTGCCCGTCCCCTCGCTGAGGTAGTCCGCACCCCGCCGAGGTAGTTCCCCTCGCGCCGAGGTAGTGGTCCAGACCACTACCTCGGCGCGAGGGGAACTACCTCGGCGGGGCAGGAACTACCTCGGCGGTTCTCGCACTACCTCGCCGAGAGGAACATCCATGAGGATCCCCGCCCGCCGCCGGCTCGTCGCCGTCGCCGCCCCCGCAGCCGCCGTCGCGCTGCTCGTCTCCTCCTGCGCGGCCGACGACGCGCCGTCCGGGGTCGCCGAGACGCTCGACCCGAACGAGGAGATCACCCTCACCGTCGCCTGGTGGGGCGACGACGACCGTGCGGCGCGGTACGGGGAGGCCCTGGACCTCTTCGAGGAGCAGCACCCGAACATCACGATCCAGAGCTCGTTCGTCACGTTCGACGACTACTGGACGGCGCGCGCCACCGAGGCGGCCGGCAGCTCGCTGCCCGACGTCATGCAGTTCGACTCGTCCTTCCTGCGCGAGTACGCGGGCACGGGGCAGCTGCTCGACGTCACCCCGTACCTGGGCGAGGGGGACGACGCGGCGATCGACACCACGGAGCTGGCGCCGGAGCTCGTCGACTCCGGAAAGATCGACGACGCCGTCTTCGCCGTGCCGACGGCCACCAACACGTGGGCCACGTTCTACAACCCGTCCGTGGTGGAGAAGCTCGGCATGGAGCCGCCGTCGGAGGACTTCACCTGGGACGACCTCGCGGCGTGGACCGCCGAGGCGAGCGAGGCCGGCGCGGGCAAGGACCCGGCGCTGTACGGCGCCAACGACTACACCGGGGTGTTCTGGGCGTTCCTCCAGCACCTGGTGCAGGAGGGCGTCACCCCGTTCACGGACGACGGGAAGCTCGGCTTCACGCGGGACGACATGGCCGCGTGGCTGCGCTCCGGCGACGACCTGCGCGAGGCCGGGGCGTTCTTCCCGGTGAAGCGCGCGCAGCAGCTCGCGCCCGAGGGCGGGTTCACCGTCAACGAGCAGGCGCTGGAGATGAGCTGGGACAACTTCCTCGCCGGGTACGTCGCGGGGTCCGGCCAGGACGACATCGCGATGCTGCCCACCCCGTCCGGGTCCGACGGCGAGAAGCACATGTTCGCGCGCACGTTCCAGATGGCGGGGTCCGCGCACACCGAGCACCCCGCGGCCGTGGCCGCCCTGCTCGACTTCTTCGTCAACGAGCCCGAGGTGGGGCGCATCTTCGGCACCTCCAAGGGCGTGCCCGCCACGCAGGCGCAGCGCGACGCGATGGAGCTCGAGCCCGGGTCGGTGGACGAGCGCGTGGTGCAGTACGAGGAGGACCACGCCGACGACATCACGGAGCCCGCGCCCATCCCGGTGGAGGGGTTCGGTGCGCTCGAGGCGGAGTTCAAGCGCCTCGGCGAGGAGCTCGCGTACGGCAACGTCACGGTCGACGAGTTCGTCGAGCAGTGGTTCTCGATGGCGGAGTCGCAGCTCGCCTGACCCGGCGCGCCGGCCCGTCTCGGACGAGAGGAGCAGCATGAAGGTCACGATCCTGGGCGCGGGGGCGATCGCCGGCGCGCACGTCGAGGCGGTCCGCGCGCTGGCCGCGCACGGCGGCCCGGACGGCGTGGTGGTCACGCACGTCGTCGACGTCGACGCGGGGCGCGCCGCCGCGTTCGCGGCCGAGCACGGTGTGCCGCACCGCGGCACCAGCCTGCAGGCGCTGCTCGACGTGGGCGAGGTCGACGTCGTGCACATCTGCACGCCGCCGTCGGTGCACCTGGAGGCTGCGGTGGCGGCCCTGCGGGCCGGCGCGCACGTCGTCGTCGAGAAGCCGGCGGTCCTGTCGCTCGCGGAGGCCGACGCCCTGGCGGCGGCCGAGCAGCAGGCCGTCGACGCCGGCCTGCCGGGACGCTTCACGCAGATCGTGCAGCACCGGTTCGGCGCGGGGATCCGGCGGCTGCGCGGGCTGCTCGACGACGGGACGCTCGGCCCCGTGTACGTCGCGCAGTGCGACACCCTGTGGTTCCGCACCCCGGAGTACTTCGCGGTGCCGTGGCGGGGTCGCTTCGACACCGAGGGCGGCGGCACCACGATGGGCCACGGCATCCACCAGTTCGACCTGCTGCTCGCCGTGCTCGGCCCGTGGACCGAGGTGCGCGCGATGGCCGGCCGGCTGGCGCGGCACACCGACACCGAGGACGTCTCGACGGCCCTGGTGCGGTTCGCGAACGGCACGATGGCGACGATCACCAACTCGGCGATCTCCCCGCGGCAGACGTCGCGCCTGCGGTTCGACACCGAGGCCGCGACCGTCGAGCTGGAGCACCTGTACGGCTACGACGACACCAGCTGGACCGTCACCCCCGTGCCGGGGCGCGAGGACGTGGCCGACGCCTGGGCCGCCGACGCCGCGGCGTCGGCGTCGGCGTCCGTCGACGGCGGGGCGAGCGGGCACCTGGCCCAGCTCGTGCCCACCTACCGGGCGCTGGCCGCGGGCGACGTCCCGCCGGTCACCGTCGCGGACACCCGTGCGACCCTCGAGCTCGCCGCCGCGATCTACAAGTCCGCGTTCACGGACACCACCGTGCGGGCGGGCGACATCGTCGAGGGCGACCCGTTCCACGCCTCCATGGCCGGCTCCGGCACCCCCTGGCCGCCGGCCAAGGAGGCCCCCACCGCCGTCTGACGCGCAGCCCGAGCTGTTGTGAGCGCGATTTCGGGGACTATTCGCGACCTCATAGTCCACGAAATCGCGCTCACAACAGCTCGCGGTGGCTCCGGGGGACACGCCTGGGACGGGTTTGACCGCACCGTCCACCGCGCTGTTAACGTGACCACGCTCACACGAGCCCGGGGCATCCGCCCCGGCCGACGTCACGACGAAGTGGGGACGGATGCGGAAGGTCACGAGACGGGAGCTCCTCGGCTGGGGGCTCGCAGGGGGAGCGTCGGCGCTGCTCGCCGGGTGCGCGACGCCGGGCACGACGTCGGTCAACACGCAGCCGGTGGTGCCGGCCGCGGCAGGGGAGAAGGTCACGCTCACGTACTGGGCGTGGCTCAAGGACCTGCAGAAGGTCGCCGACGTCTGGAACGCCAAGCACCCGGACGTCCAGGTGCAGGTCTCCTGGATCCCGGGCGGCAACGACGGCGGCTACCAGAAGATGTACTCGGCCCTGGCGGCCGGGGGCGGGCCCGACCTCGCGCAGGTGGAGATGCGCACCGTGCCGGAGTTCATCCTGGTCAACGGGCTGGTCGACCTGGAGCGGTACGGCGTCTCCGAGCACGCGGACAAGTTCGACCAGACGCTGTGGAACCAGGTGAGCTTCGCCGGCGGCGTGTACGGCATCCCGCAGGACTCCGGCCCCGTCGGGATGTACTACCGGCCCGACCTGTACGAGCAGGTGGGCGCCGACGTCCCGACCACGTGGACCGGGTGGGCCGAGGTCGCCCCGGCGTTCCGTGAGCTCGGCGCCTACATCGACTCCTTCCCGCTCGACGACACGTCCGTGTTCACGGCGCACGCCATGCAGGCCGGGGCCACCTGGCTGCGCAGCGCCGAGGACGGCTGGGTCATCGACATGGCGGGCGAGGCGACTCTGGAGGTCGCGCGGTTCTTCGACCAGGTGATCGACGACGACCTGGTGACCACGGCCGCCAACCCGTACACGCCCGGCTGGTACGCGGCCGCGGCGCACGACCAGATCGCGTCGCTGGTGAGCGCGAGCTGGGGCGACGCGCTGCTGCAGAGCGTCAGCGGGGCCGAGGGGAAGTGGCGCGTCGCGCCCGCCCCGCGCTGGGGCCACGGCTTCGGGTCGTCGTTCATCGGCGGCTCGACGTCGGCCGTGCTGGCGAACAGCAGGCACCCGAAGGAGGCGATGGAGTTCGCCGTCTGGATGAACACCGACCCGGAGGGCATCGACGCGATGATCGAGCACTCCGGCATCGGGTGGTCGCCGGCCCGCGACTACATCGGCGCGGCGCGCAAGGAGCCGAGCGAGTTCTTCGGCGGCCAGCGCTACAACACCGAGGTCTTCCAGCCGGCCACGCAGGAGCAGAACCCCGACTGGCAGTGGTGGCCCATCACGCAGCAGACGTTCAACATCCTCGGCGACGGGTTCCGGGGCAAGGCCACCGGCAGCACCACCCTCGTCGACGCCGTCGTCGCCGCGGAGGAGCGGACCATCGAGGTGTTCCGCCAGAAGGGCCTGACGATCCGGAGGGCGGAGCGATGAGCGCGCAGACCACGACGCCGGCCCGCGGGGCCTCGGCCACCGCAGGGAGCCCGCCCGCGAGGCGGCGCAGCACCGCCGTCGGGCGGGCCCCCTGGATCCTGGTGGGGCCGTTCCTCGCGCTGTTCGTGCTCACCTTCGTGCTGCCGATCATCGTGGCGATCGGGCAGAGCTTCACCACCGTCACCCGCGCCGGGCTGTTCGGCGAGCAGGGCGTCACCACCGGGTTCGCCTGGTTCGAGAACTACCGGATCGCGCTGGAGGACGGAAACTTCATCGCGTCGATCTGGCGGATGCTGCTGTTCGGCGTCGTGCAGGTGCCGGTGATGATCGTCGCCGCGACCGTGCTGGCGCTGCTGCTCGAGTCGGCGTCGGCGCGCTGGCCCGGCTTCTTCCGCGCCACCTACTTCATGCCGTACGGCATCCCGGGCGTCATCGCGACCATCCTGTGGTCGTTCCTCTACGTGCCCGGCCTGAGCCCGATCATCGACCTCACCGAGACGCTGTTCGGGTTCACGCCCGACTTCCTCGGCGCGGGGACGGTGCTGTGGTCGATCGCGAACATCGTCACCTGGACGTACGCGGGCTACAACATGCTCATCATCGTGGCCCAGCTCAAGGCGATCCCGCCGGAGATGTACGAGGCGGCCCGCGTCGACGGGGCGGGCCCGTGGCGCACCGCGTGGAGCATCCAGCTGCCGCTCATCCGCCCCGCGCTGGTGCTCACCACCGTGTTCTCGATCATCGGCACGCTCCAGCTCTTCGCCGAGCCGCAGCTGCTGCAGACGGTGTCGCCGGCGATCGACTCGCAGTACACGCCCAACCTGTCGGCCTACACGACCGCCTTCGCCTACAACGACTACAACGTCGCCGCCGCCCAGTCCGTGCTCATCGCGCTCGTGGCGTTCGCGCTGTCCTTCCTCTTCCTCCGGCTGACGAACAGGAGCTCGCGATGACCGCCACCGTCTCCACCTCGCCACGCCGCACCGACGCGCCGGTCCTGCCCGCTGCGACCCCGGGCGGCCGCGGGCGACGCCCGGCGACGACGATCCTCGTCACCGGCATCCTCGCCGTCGTCGCGATCTACTTCCTCGTCCCCGTCTACTGGGTGGTCGTCGCGGCCTCGAAGACGACGGACGACCTGTTCGGCACCAACGGCTTCTGGTTCGGCAACACCTTCGCGCTGTTCGACAACCTGGGCGCGGTGCTCACGTACGGCGGCGGCGTCTTCCTCCGCTGGTTCGCGAACTCGCTGCTGTACGCAGGGGTGGGCGGCCTGATCGCCACCTACCTGGCCGCGGCGGGAGGGTACGCCCTGGCCAAGTACCGGTTCCGGGGGCGCAACCTCATCTTCGGGCTCGTGCTCGGCGGGGTGCTGGTGCCCGGCACGGCCACGGCCCTGCCGCTCTTCCTGCTCTTCAGCCAGCTCGGGCTCGCCAACACGTACTGGAGCGTGCTGATCCCCTCGCTGGTGTCGCCGTTCGGCTTCTTCCTGTGCCGCATCTACGCCGACGCCACCGTGGACACCTCGCTCGTCGAGGCCGCCCGGATCGACGGCGCGGGGGAGCTGCGCATCTTCCACACCCTGGGGCTGCGCATCATGACGCCGGCCCTCGTGACGGTGTTCCTCTTCCAGATCGTCGGGATCTGGAACAACTACTTCCTGCCGCTCGTGATGCTGAGCGACCAGGACCTCTACCCGATCACTCTCGGGCTCAACAACTGGAACAGCCAGACCGACCGGCTGCCCGAGTTCTACGAGCTCACCACCGGGGGCGTGCTGCTCTCGGTCATCCCGCTCGCCGTCGCCATGATCGTGCTGCAACGGTTCTGGCGCGGCGGCCTGACGGAAGGCGCCGTGAAGGCATGATCGCCGCATGACCCAGCTCTCCTCGCTCCCGCACGAGTCCACGACGCCCTGGTCGGGGCGCGTCGAGCCGGCCCGGTCGGCGCTCGACTCCGACGCGCCGCGCCTCTCCTTGGACGGCACGTGGGGCTTCCGCCTCCTGGCGGGGGTCCCGGGCAGCCCCGGCGGCCACGGCGTGCTGCCGGACGGCGAGGCCCCGGCGGACTTCGCGCGGCCGGGCTACGCGACGTCGCCCGACGCGGGCTGGGGCGAGCTGCCCGTGCCCGCGCACTGGGTGCTCGAGGGGGACGGCGCGCACGGGCGGCCGATCTACACGAACGTGCAGTTCCCGTTCCCGGTGGACCCGCCGCACGTGCCCGACGAGAACCCCACGGGCGACTACCGCCGCGAGGTGGACGTGCCGGCGTCGTGGACCGAGGGCGGGCGCGTGCTGCTGCGGTTCGACGGCGTGGAGTCGTTCTTCACGGTGTGGGTCAACGGTGAGGAGGTGGGCTCGGCGTCGGGCAGCCGGCTGGCGCACGAGCTCGACGTCACCGACGCGGTGCGCCCCGGTCCCAACACCGTGGCCGTGCGCGTGGTGCAGTGGTCCGCCGCGAGCTACCTGGAGGACCAGGACCAGTGGTGGCTGCCCGGCATCTTCCGTGACGTCACCCTGCTGCACCGCCCCGTCGGCGCGCTCGACGACGTCTGGCTGGACGCCGACTACGACCCCGCCACGGGGGAGGGCGTCGTCGTGCCCGAGGTGCGTGCCGACACCGCCGCGTACCCCGTGCGGCTGCGGGTGCCCGAGCTCGGGGTCGACGTCGCGTGGGCGGCGCCCGAGGACGTCGCGCCCGTCGCCGTGGGCGCCGTCGAGCCCTGGTCGGCGGAGGAGCCGAACCTGTACGACGTGACCGTCGCGTCGGCGGGCGAGACGGTGTCGCTGCGCGTCGGGTTCCGGCGGGTGGAGATCGTGGGGGACCTCCTGCTCGTCAACGGGCGCCGCGTGGTGTTCTCCGGGATGAACCGGCACGAGACCCACCCCGACCGCGGGCGCGTCTTCGACGAGGAGCACGCCCGGGCCGACCTGGCGCTGATGAAGCGGCACAACGTCAACGCCATCCGCACCAGCCACTACCCGCCGCACCCGCGCGTCCTCGACCTCGCCGACGAGCTGGGCCTGTGGGTGATCCTCGAGACCGACCTCGAGACGCACGGGTTCGAGGCCGGCGGCTGGGTCGGCAACCCCAGCGACGACCCGCGCTGGCGCGAGGCCTACCTCGACCGCGTGCGCCGCACCGTGGAGCGCGACAAGAACCACGCGAGCGTCGTGCTGTGGTCGCTCGGCAACGAGTCCGGGACCGGCAGCAACCTCGCCGCGATGGCGGAGTGGACCCGCCACCGCGACCCGTCCCGGCCCGTGCACTACGAGGGCGACTACGCCGGCGAGTACACCGACGTCTACTCCCGGATGTACTCGACCGTGCCGGAGACGGCGTCCATCGGCAGCGACGACGACCTGACGCCCGTGCTCGGGTGCTCGATCGCCGACTCGGCCCGGCAGCGGTCCAAGCCGTTCCTGCTGTGCGAGTACGCGCACGCGATGGGCAACGGCCCGGGCGCGCTCGACCAGTACCGCGAGCTCGTCGACACCCACCCGCGGCTGCACGGCGGGTTCGTCTGGGAGTGGCGCGACCACGGCCTGCGGACCACCACCCCCGACGGCGTCGAGTTCTTCGCCTACGGCGGCGACTTCGGCGAGGTGGTGCACGACGGCAACTTCGTCATGGACGGCATGGTGCTGTCCGACGACACCCCCAGCCCGGGGCTGGTCGAGTTCTGGCACGTCGAGCGGCCGGTCGTCGTGCGGCCGTCGGGCGGCCCGGCGTCGGGGAGCGTGGAGGTCTGGAACCGCCGGCACACCGCGGACACCGGCGACCTCGTGCTGCGCTGGCGCGTGGAGCACGACGGCGAGGTGGTCGCCTCCGGCGAGGCCTCGGCGGCGGACGACGACGGCGCGCCCGTCGCGGCGGGGGAGCGGGCCGTCGTCGGGCTGCTCGACCCGGCGGCGCTGCCCGCGGCGGCGCCCGGTGCCGAGGTGTTCCCCACCGTGGAGCTCGCCCTGCGCGAGGGTGCGGCGTGGGCCGACGCCGGGCACGTCGTCGCGCGGGACCAGTGGGCCCTGCCGTCCCGGGCCGCCGTCCGTACGCGGCGTCGCGCGGCCGTGGCGCTCGCGGACGCCCCCGTCGCGTTCCGCGGCCCGGAGCTCGTCGCGCTGGCCGGGGCCGACGTCTCCGCACCGCGCGTCGAGCTGTGGCGCGCCCCGACGGACAACGACCGCGGCGCCGCGATGGGCAGCTACGACGCCGAGGACCCGGCCACCCTGCCGTGGCGCGGCACGCCCGCGCCGCCGGTCGCGGACCGCTGGCGCCGCCAGGGCCTGGACCGGCTCACCCACCGCACCGTCGCCGTCGAGGAGTCGACCGACCGGCGTCGGGTGCTGCGACGGGTGTCGGCGGCGCAGAGCCGCCGGTCGATCGACGTGGAGGAGACCTGGACCGCCGAGCGGGCGGCCGACGGCGTCGTCGAGGCCGTGCTGCGGGTCGTCATGACCCCCGACGACCACTGGGACGACGTGTGGCCGCGGGTCGGCGTGCACCTCGCGCTGCCGACGGACGTGGACGGCGCGGAGTGGTACGGGCTGGGGCCGCACGACTCGTACCCGGACGCGCGCTCCTCCGTGGTGGTGGGGAGGCACCGTGCCGGGATCGACGACCTGTCGGTGCGGTACGCGCGGCCGCAGGAGTCGGGACACCGGTCCGAGGTGCGCGAGCTGGAGCTGAGCCGCGGCGGCAGCCGGTGGGTGCGCCTGACCGCCGCCCGCGACGCGCGGGGTCGCCTGCCCGGGTTCACGCTCGCCCGGCACTCGGCCCACGAGCTGTCCGCGGCGGCGCACCCGCACGAGCTGCCCGCCCCGCAGCACCACCACCTGTACGTGGACGCCGCCCAGCACGGCCTCGGCTCGCGCGCCTGCGGCCCGGACGTGTGGCCGACGGCGATGCTCCGCCCGCAGGCCCGCACCCTCGAGCTGCGCTGGCGAGCGCTCTGAGAGCGTTGTGGGCGCGATCTCGGGGACTATTCGCGACCGAATTGTCCCCGAAATCGCGCCCACAACATCACGCCGGGCGGTCGGCGACGACCGCGCCGTCGTCGAGCGCGAGGTGCCGGCCGCGGAAGCGCTCGCGCACGAGGCGGTCGTGGGAGACGAGGACGAGCGTGCCGTCGAAGGCGGCGAACGCGCGCTCGAGCTCTTCCACGAGCGCGGGGGAGAGGTGGTTGGTCGGCTCGTCGACGAGCAGCACGTCCGTGGTGGCGGTGACGACCCGCGCGAGCTCGAGGCGGGATCGCTGGCCCTGGGACAGCTCGCGCACCGGCCGCGGCAGGTCGTCCGGGCGGAACAGGCCCGTCGCGAGCAGGGCCTCGGCGTGCTCCTCCAGGTCGCCGGGACGCCCGGCGGCGAACGCGTGCAGCACCGTGCGGCCGTCGTCGGAGCCGGGCGCGCCCGCCTGCCGCAGGTACCCGACGGCGCCCGTGGTGCGCGACGTCCCGCTGTCCGGCACGACCTCGCCCGCGACCACGTCCAGCAGGGTGCTCTTGCCCGCCCCGTTCGGCCCCGTCACGAGCACGTGCTCGCCCGCGGCCACCCTCAGGCGGGGCACGGACAGCCTGCCGCGCACCGCCACGTCCACGAGGTCGACCGCCGCGGGGCCGTCGTCCACCGGGCCGGCTGTGCCCGGCGACGTGCCCGGCGACGTGGTGACGACGTCCGTCCGGAACGCGGCGCGGTCGGCGGGCCGCTCGGCCGGGCTGTCGGTGAGCCGCCGCACCCGCTCCTTGGCGTTGCGGATGCGCCCGGTGGCGCCGTGCGTGCGCACCCGCGACCGGAACGCCCCGGAGCCGAACGACGCCATGGGCAGCTTGCGCGGGATCTGCTCCATCGCCTCGACGTTGGTCTCCGCGATGCGCCGTTGCCTGCCGAGGTCGGCGCGCCACCGCTCGTAGGCGAGCCGCAGCTGCTCGCGCTCGGCCTCCTTCGCGGCGAGGTAGCCCGCCCAGCCGGTGCCGTAGCGCCGCGCGCGCCCGGCGTCGACCTCGATGAGCGTCGTCGTGAGGTCGGCCAGGAAGGCGCGGTCGTGCGTGACGGCGACCACGGTGCCGTCGTGCGACCGCAGCCGCTCCGTGAGCCAGTCGAGGGCGTCGTCGTCGAGGTCGTTGGTGGGCTCGTCGAGCAGCAGCAGCTCCGGGTCCGCGGCGAGGGTCGCCGCCAGCGCGAGGCGGGAGCGCTCGCCGCCCGACAACGTGCCGAGCAAGCGGTCGCGGTCCAGGCCCGGCAGCCCCAGCCGGTGCAGCGACACGTCCACCCGCCGGTCGGCTCCGCGCCCGTCACGGGCGTCGAAGCGCGCGGTGAGCTCCGCGTACCGCCGCAGCGCGTCGTCGAGCGCGGCGCCGTCGAGCGTGCCGAGGCGGTCCTCGAGCGCGGTGACCTCGGCCGCGAGCGCGCGCACGTCCGCCAGCACGTGGTCGATCGCCTGCCCGACCGTGTGCGCGGCCGGGAGGTCGAGGGTCTGGGGCAGGTAGCCGAGGCCGCCCGGCGCACGAACCACGCGGGTGCCGTTCTGCGGCTCGAGCACGCCGGCGACGACGGCGAGCAGCGTGCTCTTGCCGGAGCCGTTGTCGCCGACGACGCCGACGCGCTCGCCCGGCGAGACGGTCAGGGACAGGCGGTCGAGCACCACGCGGTCGGCGTAGCGCAGGGTGATGTCGGTGAGGGTGAGCTGTGACGGGTCCACGGGCGGGACTCCTTCCGTCGCCGGCGTCGGCGGTCGTGGAGGACGGCGGTCGCGCGTGCGCTCACAGAGTTCCCATGGCCGTGCACCCTACGCACGAGCGTCCCGCGCTGCCAGGGGATTGTGGGGAGCGGGTGGTCACCAGGTCAGGGTCACCGGGCCGATCAGTCCGGACGGGCGGCGGTCGCCCTCGTACCAGTTCGCGGCGCTGTTGCTCACCAGCACCTCGACGGCGTGGGGGCCCGGCGCCAGGGCGCCGAGGTCCACCACGTACGGCGCCGCCAGCGCGTGCCCGACGACGGCGCCGTCCACCCGCACGGTGGCGGCCTCGCCCACGACGCCGAGGTCCAGGCGGGCGTGGCCCGCGCCGTCCGGCACGTCGACCTCGGCCGTGTAGCGCACCGATCCCGAGAACCGGCGCAGGCCGGGCACCTCGGTCCAGTCGCCCGGACTCAGCTCCGCAGGCACGACGGCGGACGCGTCCTCCGCGGTCGTGCTCGGCTCGCCGACCGTGCGCTCGACCGTGCGCTCGACCGTGCCCCGCCAGCCCGTGACCTCGACGCGGTGTCCCGGCGTGGCGACGGCGGGCGCGACCGGCTGCCCCGCGGCGGGGACGAGCGCCAGGGTGCGGCGCCGCCCCAGCTCCAGGAGCACGCGCCCCTGGTCGTCGCGCTCGACGGCGTGCCGGGCGTCGGTGAACGGGGCCCACCAGCACGCGTCGTCGGGCACCGACGGCAGCCGCAGCCAGGTGCGGACGGAGGCTTCGCCCTCGTGGAAGAAGAGGTACCCGGCGTGCCCGCCGAGGACGACGGCGCGCAGGTCGGGCACCGCGGGACCGGCCTCCACGACCGGGGCGCCGGCCGCGCGCAGCCGCACCTTGAGGGCGGCGACGTCGGGCACGCCGTCGTCGGGGTCGACCAGGACGGCGTACCCGGCAGCCGCGCGCGCGTCGTCCCGGTCCACGTACCCGAAGTCGACCTGCGACTCCAGCAGCGCCCGGACGACCGGGCCGGACGGCACGGAGTCGGCGCGGCTGAGCACGCCGACCGACCAGACCGGTGGCGCGGCGTCGAGCAGCTGCGCCACCCGCCGCACGTACCCGACGAGGGGCGGCAGGTGCGGCCACCACGAGTTCCAGCGGCCCAGGTCGGGCTCGCTCTCGAACGCGCGCCCGCCGCGCACGGAGGAGAAGAACGCGTGCAGCACGGGCGTGGTCACGCCGCGTGACAGGTACCAGTCCAGCAGCCAGCGCGCCTCGTCGAGGCTGAGCCGCCAGCCGTACGCGCCGAGCACCTCGGTCACCGCCGACGCCCCGCCGCGGGCCCGGGCCGCGCTGGCCGCGACCTTCGGGGCGGTGCTCTCCGGGCCGTCGAGCCCCGTGCTGCTGCCGCCCTCGTCGCGGCTCGCCGCGCTGCGCGGCACCACCCAGCGCCACACCGTGTCCTGGCCCGGCCAGTGCAGGCGCGCGGCGGTGGCCAGGTCGTCCGGCTCGGCCGGGTGGCCGGTGAGCGCGATCCCGTGCGCGGCGCACCACGCCGCCTGCGCGTCGTAGTACACCCGGTGCAGCCGCGCCCGCACGGCGTCGTCCCAGTCGCGCACGAACCCGGTCGCGTCCGGGTCGGTGCCGCCCGGGCGCGTGCCCTCGCCGTCCCACAGCTCGGGCAGGCGGCGCGCCACCTCCGCGACCTCGACGCCCAGGGCGGACGCGACCTCCGCCTCCAGCCCCGGCGTGTACGGGCGGGCGAGCGGTCGGTGCCCGCGGCCCAGCAGGAACGGCTCGTCGGTGAACATCGCCACGACGGTCGTGCCCAGGTGCTCCCCGAGCGCGGCGGCGTAGGCGTCGTGGGTCAGCTCCAGGAACGCCGCGACGGCGTCCGGGTTCAGCAGGTCGGCCGCCGGCGGCGCGAGCGCCGAGCCGTCGTCCTGCTCCGCGTGCGCCCCGCGGATCGTGCCCCCGCTCGCCGCGTCGAACACGGCCACGACGCCCCACGTCCCCGCCGGGAGGTCCAGGCGCACCAGCCCCGGCGCGCGGACCGGGAGCAGGACGGCGTCGTCGCCCACGACCTCGCCGTCCTCGTCCGTGCGCCGTGCGACGACGGCCAGCAGCCGGGCGTCAAGGTCGCGGCCCAGCGCGGGCCGCCAGTAGCCGGCCTCCGCGGGGTCGGCACCGGCCGGTACCTCGATGTCGCGCGTCACGGGCACGAGGCACCGTGCGGCGAACGCCGGGTCGCGCGCCACCACGGCGCCGTTCGCGGACCCGGACGGGTACGACGCCTCGTCGTACAGCATCACCGCGAGGCCGAGCCGCGCGCACTCGTCGACCGCGACGCGGACCAGCCGCAGGAACTCCGGCGTCAGGTAGCCCACCCGCCGGCTGAGCCCCACGCGAGCGCTGAGCGTCACCCCGACGAAGCCGGCGCCCGCGATCTCCCGGAGCTGCGCGAGCACGCCGGCGTCGTCGAGGTCGTCGTTCCAGAACACGAACGCGTACGGCCCCACCGGCCCGGCCGGGAGCCGCGCGGCGTCGCTCATCCGACCCGGACCACGCGCACGGCGCCCGCGGGGACTGTGAGGGTGCCGGTGACCGCGTCACCGGTGAGCAGCTCGGTGCCCGTCACCGGCGAGCCGTCCGCCCCGAGGGTCGCGTCGTCGACGGTGTGGTTGATCGCGAAGAGCCACGAGGTCGAGCCGTCCTCCGCCCAGCGGCGCACGAGCTCCACGCCCGCCGGGGCGACGACGTCGGGCCCCACGCCCGCCTCGGCCACGAGCCGCTGGGCGAGCGCGCCGAGGCCCGCGTCGTCGAGCCGCGTCGCGACGTACCACGCCTGCCCGGCGCCGACCTCGCGGCGGGTGACCGCCGCCCGCCCGGCGAGGGCGCCGTCGTCGTACGACGCGACGACCTCGGTGCCCTCGGCCACGTGCGTCTTCTCGGTCCACAGGTCCGCGGTCGCCTCGCCGGCGACGGCCTTGCCGACCACGCGCACCTCCTCGCCCTCCTGCAGCGGGTGGAACTCCTCGGTGCGCACGCCGAGCAGGTCGCGGAACGCGCCCGGGTACCCGCCGAGGCGCACGTGGTCGTGCTCGTCCACGATGCCGGAGAAGTAGGTGACGACGACGGTCGCCCCGCGCTCGGCGGCCGCCGCGACGCTCGCCGCGTCGGCGTCGGTGACGACGTACGTGGTGGGCAGTACGACGAGGTCGTAGCCGTCGAGGTCGGCGCCCGGCGGCACGAGGTCGGTCGTGACGCCGAGCCGCCACAGCGCCCGGTACCAGGCCTTGACCTGGTCCATGTAGCGCAGGTCCTGCGTGGGGTGCGAGTCGAGCTCGGCGCCCCACCACGACGGCCAGTCCACGACGACCGCGGCGCGCGACCGCACCCGCGAACCGCGGACCTCGCCCAGCGCCCGCAGCGCCCGGCCGAGCGTCACGACGTCGCGCCAGACGTCGGAGTCGCGCCCGGCGTGGGGCACCATCGCCGAGTGGTACTTCTCGGCCCCGGCCCTGGACTGGCGCCACTGGAAGAACATCACCGCGTCCGCGCCGCGGGCCACGTGCGCCAGGGAGTTGCGCAGCATCTCGCCCGGCGCCTTGGGCGTGTTGCGCGGCTGCCAGTTCACGGCCGACGTCGAGTGCTCCATGAGGATCCACGGCGCGCCGCCCCCGACGCCGCGGGTGAGGTCCGCGGAGAACGCGAGGTCGACGTGGCGCTCGGGGTCCGCGGGGAACGTGTAGTGGTCGTTCGCGACGACGTCGAGCTCCGGGCCCCACGTGAAGTAGTCCATGCCGGGGGTGTGCGCCGTCGCCATGAGGTTGGTGGTGACGGGCACGTCCGGCGTGATCTCGCGCAGGGTGTCCCGCAGGTCGAGGTAGTAGTCGAGCAGCGCGTCGGACGAGAAGCGGTGGAAGTCGAGCTGCTGCGTGGGGTTGGCGAACGTCGGCGCCGTCAGCGGCGGCAGCACGTCGTCGAACGACCCGTAGCGCTGCGACCAGAACGCCGTGCCCCACGCCTCGTTGAGCGCGTCGACGCTGCCGTAGCGGGCGCGCAGCCACTCGCGGAAGGCCGCGGCGGCGGAGTCCGAGTAGTCCCGGGGCACGTGGCAGCCGATCTCGTTGTCCACGTGCCAGACGGCGAGCGCCGGGTGGTCGCGGTAGCGCTCCGCGATGCGGGTGGTCATGCGCAGCGCGTAGTCGCGGTGCACGGGGTGGGTGACGGCGTACGCCTGGCGCCCGCCCTGGTGCAGCACGGTGCCGTCGGCGGTGCGGGGCAGGATCTCGGGGTGCTGGCGGGTGAGCCACGGGGGAGGTGACGCGGTGGCGGTCGCGAGCGCGACGCGGATGCCGGCGGCGTGCAGGCGGTCCATCGTCTCGTCGAGCCACCCCCAGTCGAGCTCGCCCTCGCGCGGCTCGATCGTGGCCCAGGAGAAGATCGCCACGCTGAGGATGCTCACCCCGGCCTCGCGCATGAGCTCGAGGTCCTCGAGGCGCACGTCCTGCGGCCACTGCTCGGGGTTGTAGTCGCCGCCGAAGCCGAGGCCGTCGAGGCCGTCGTTCCAGGGGCGGGGGGTCGGGGTGGACTCCGGTGTCGTGCGTCGTCGCATGGCCCGAGTCTGTCATGTATCGATTCAACGGGGAAGCGCTTGCTGTGCGTCGTGACCCTGTCCCGGGCGTGCAGAACCTGGCCGCGGGTCACCTTCGAGCACGCGATCTGTCGCGGCAACCGGCCCGTTGCCGCGACAGATCGCTTGCTCGAACGTGACGGGCCGTCAGCCGACGCCGGTCGTGGACTCGCGGACGACGAGCTCCGGCTGGAACGTCACCTGCTCGACGACGTCGTCGGGGTCCAGCAGCAGGTCCGCCGCGCGGTGGCCGAGCTGGTGCGTCGGCTGGCGCACCGACGTGAGCGGCGTGGCCAGCTCGCCCGCGAACGTGACGTCGTCGTACCCCACCACGGCCATGCCGGACGGGACCGGGACGTCCGCCGCGCGCAGCGTGCGCAGGGCGCCCAGGGCGGTGAGGTCGTTGACGCACATGGTGGCCGTGGGGCGGTCGGGGAGCGCGAGCACCTGCTCGGTGCCGGACTGGCCGCCGTCGGCGTTGAGCGTGGCGATCGTGATCTCGACCAGCGCCTCGGCGGGGTCGAGGCCCAGCTCGACGAGCGCGTCGTGCAGGCCGGCGCTGCGGTCGGCGCACTGGCGGATGGTGTGCGGCCCGTTGAGGAAGGCGATCCGCTCGTGGCCCAGGTCGACGAGGTGGCGCGCGGCGGCGGCGGCGCCCGCGCGGTCGTCGACGGCCACCGACGACAGCGTGTCGACCGGCGACGGGCGGTCGAGCAGCACCACGCGCAGGCCCCGCCCGCGCAGGGTCTCCAGGTGCTCGAGGTCCGGCGTGGCCGGCACGACCATGACACCCTGCACACCGTGCTCCTCGAAGAGGCGCAGGTAGCGGGCCTCGCGCTCCGGCTTCTCGTCGGAGCTGGCCAGCATGAGGGTGTAGTCGGCCTCCTCGAGGCGGTCCTCGATGCCGCGGGCCACGTCGGTGAAGAACGGGTTGGAGACGTCGAGCACGATGGCGCCCGCCGTCGTGATCGTGCCGGCGCGGAGCTGGCGGGCGGAGCCGTTGGGCACGAACGCGAGGTCGTCGATGGCGGCGAGCACCCGCTCGCGCGTGGCCGGCGAGACACGGTCGGGACGGTTGAGCACGTTCGAGACCGTGCCGACCGACACCTTGGCCTGGCGCGCGACGTCGCTGATCGACGCGCGGCGGCGGGGGGCGGTCGTGGTCATGGTCTGCTCCTCGGGTTCGGGCGCGTCGTCGCGCCTGGGCTCCAGCGTAGAGGCACCTGGGCGCCGGGCCGGTGGCTGCCCGGCGGCGTCTCGGCTTGCTAGGTTCATCGTATGAACCGTTTCACCGACGACGGCGCAACGACGCACGTCTGTTTCGTGTCCCGCGTACGGCGCGACCGCCTCGAGGAGTACAAGGCGGCCCATGCCGCCGTCTGGCCGGAGATGCTCGAGGCCCTGGCCGAGACCGGCTGGCACGACTACCGCCTGTTCCTGGGCGCCGACGGCCTGCTGGTCGGCGTCCTGCGCACCGACGACTACGAGCGCGCCCAGCGCGACATGGCCGCCCGCGAGGTGAACGAGCGCTGGCAGGCCGCGATGAAGGACTTCTTCGAGCCTGCCGAGGGCCGGCCCGACGAGGGTTTCGTGCAGCTCGAGGAGGTCTTCCACCTGGAGTCTCAGCTCGACGCCGCGCGCCGCGCCGGCTGACCACCCGCGACTTGTCAGGCGGAGCGCGCGGCATACCGTGCGCGAGCCCTGACGGCTCGGCGAGCCCGCGGGCTGTCAGGATCAGCGCACGGTATGGCCCGCGCCCGTCCTGACAGCTCGGGGCGAGTCGGACGGCGGCGTCCGGCTCTGCTCTGACGGTTGACGGCGCGCAGCCGCCCACCTAGGCTATGAAACGATTCAAAGCGCGGTCGCCCCGCCGGCCGCACCAGCACCGCGCGAGGGAGCGCGGACGAGGAGGAGACATGACGGCGACGACGCCCGTGCTCGACGCACGGCTGCGCAAGGCCCTCGGCGAGCAGACCATCGAGCTGCCCTCGTGGGCGTTCGGCAACTCGGGCACGCGGTTCAAGGTGTTCGGCACGCCCGGCACCCCCCGCGACCCCTACGAGAAGATCGCGGACGCCGCCCAGGTGCACCGTCACACGGGCATCGCGCCGCGCGTGTCGCTGCACATCCCGTGGGACCTGGTCGACGACTTCGCCGACCTGGCCCGGCACGCCAAGGAGCACGGCGTGACCATCGGGATGATCAACTCGAACCTGTTCCAGGACGACGAGTACAAGCTCGGCTCGCTCACGCACGCCGACCCCGCCGTCCGCCGCAGGGCGGTCGCGCACCACGTGCAGTGCATCGACGTCATGCGCGCGACGGGCTCCCGGGAGCTCAAGGTCTGGCTGCCGGACGGCACCAACTACCCGGGCCAGGACTCGATCCGCGCCCGCCAGGACCGGCTCGCCGAGTCGCTCGCGGAGATCTACGCCGAGCTCGACGACGACCACCGCATGGTGCTCGAGTACAAGTTCTTCGAGCCGGCGTTCTACCACACGGACGTGCCGGACTGGGGCACCTCCCTGCTGCACTGCCTCGCCCTGGGCGAGAAGGCCAGCGTCGTGCTCGACACGGGCCACCACGCGCCCGGGACCAACATCGAGTTCATCGTGGCGCAGCTGCTGCGCCAGGGCCGGCTCGGCGCGTTCGACTTCAACTCGCGCTTCTACGCCGACGACGACCTCATGGCGGGTGCCGCGGACCCGTTCCAGCTCTTCCGGATCATGCACGAGATCGTGCAGGCGGACGCGCTGCGCCCCGAGTCGGGGGTGAACTTCATGCTCGACCAGTGCCACAACATCGAGGACAAGATCCCCGGCCAGATCCGCTCGGTGATGAACGTGCAGGAGGCCACGGCCAAGGCGCTGCTCGTGGACGCCGAGGCGCTCGACGCCGCGCAGCGCTCGGGTGACGTGCTCGGCGCCAACGGCATCCTCATGGACGCCTACAACACGGACGTCCGGGGGCTCCTCGCCGACCTGCGCGTCGAGCAGGGCCTCGACCCCGAGCCCATGAAGGCGTTCGCGGCGTCCGGCTACCTGGCGCAGACCGCGGCCGAGCGCGTCGGCGGCCAGCAGGCCGGCTGGGGCGCCTGAGCATGACGACGACGGCGGCGGGCACGAGGGCGGACATCGTGCCGCCCGTCCCGGCGGACCCGGACGTCGCGGTCGCCGACCGCGTGCTCGCGGGGCCGCACGGCGACCTGCGGGTGCGCGTCTACCGGCCGTCGGGCACGCCCGTCGCGGGACTCGTGTGGGCGCACGGCGGCGCGTTCGTGCACGGCGACCTCGACATGCCCGAGGCCGACGGCGTCGCGCGCGCCGTGGCCGCCGCGGGCGTCGCCGTCGTCAGCGTCGAGTACCGGCTCGTGCCGGGGATCGACTACCGCGACCCGACGGCGACGCCCGGCTCGGACGGCGTCCGCTTCCCGGTGCCGTCGGAGGAGGTCGCGTTCGCCTTCGCGTGGGCGGCCGGCGGCGGCGCCGACCTCGGTGTCCCCGCCGGGCGGTGGTCGCTGGGCGGCGCCAGCGCCGGGGGCGACCTCGCTGCCGGGGCGTCGCTGCGCCTGCGGGACGGCGCGGTGCCGGGCGACGCCGTCGGGCCCGACGGCGCGGTCCCCACGCCGCGCAGCGTCGTGCTCGCCTACCCGGTGACGCACCAGGAGCTGCCCGCGCCCAGCGCCGAGCTGGCCGCCAAGATCGCGGCGCTGCCGCCGGAGAAGGACTTCCCGCCGGCCGCCGTGCGCGCGATGAACGGCAACTACCTGGGTCACGACGGCCCGGCGACCTCGCCCTACGCCTTCCCCGGCGGCCAGGACCTGCGCGGCCTGCCGCCGACGCTGATCGTCAACTCCGACCACGACGCGCTGCGCTCGGGCGGCGAGGCCTACGCCGCCGAGCTCGCGGCGGCCGGGGTGGACGTCCTCGTGATCCGCGAGGACGGCACCACCCACGGACACCTCAACCGGCCCGCCGAGCCCGGATTCGCGCGCACCCTCGCGCGGATCGCGGCGTGGCTGCACCCCGAGCTGCCTGCCGCCGCGCTCGTCGGCACGGCGCACGAGCCGCCGCGCTGACCCTGCACCCCTGACCGCACCCACCCCCCGTCCGTCGGCCGACGGACCGACCACCGGAGCACCGATGTCGAAGCAGACCGTCAACCCGACCGTGGAGGCCCTCGTCGCGCGGTCGAACCGCCTGGGCGCCGACCCGCGCAACACGAACTACGCGGGCGGCAACACGTCCGCCAAGGGGATCGAGAAGGACCCGGTCACCGGGCAGGACGTCGAGCTGCTGTGGGTCAAGGGCTCCGGCGGCGACCTCGGCACCCTCACGGCGAAGGGCCTCGCCGTCCTGCGCCTCGACCGCCTGCGCGCCCTCACCGAGGTGTACCCGGGCGTGGAGCGCGAGGACGAGATGGTCGCCGCGTTCGACTACTGCCTGCACGGCAAGGGCGGCGCCGCCCCCAGCATCGACACGGCCATGCACGGCCTCGTCGACGCCGCGCACGTGGACCACCTGCACCCGGACGCCGGCATCGCGATCGCGACCGCCGTCGACGGCCCGGAGCTGACGCAGAAGATCTTCGGCGGCAAGGTCGTGTGGGTGCCGTGGCGCCGGCCCGGCTTCCAGCTCGGCCTCGACATCGCGGAGATCAAGGCGGCGCACCCCGACGCGATCGGCACCGTCCTCGGCGGGCACGGGATCACCGCGTGGGGCGAGACGGCCGAGGAGTCCGAGGCGAACTCGCTGTGGATCATCGAGACCGCGGCGGCATACATCGCCGAGCACGGCGCGCCCGAGCCCTTCGGCCCGGCCCTCGACGGCTTCGGCGCGCTGCCGGAGGACGAGCGCCGCGCCAAGGCGGCCGCGCTCGCGCCGCACCTGCGCGCCGTCGCGTCGCACGACAGGCCGCAGGTGGGCCACTTCACCGACGCGGACGTCGTGCTCGACTTCCTCGCGAGCGCCGAGCACGCGCGCCTGGCGGAGCTGGGCACCAGCTGCCCCGACCACTTCCTGCGCACCAAGGTGAAGCCGCTGGTCGTGGACCTGCCCGCCACCGCGACGGTCGAGGAGATCGTCGAGCGGCTGCCCGAGCTGCACGAGGCGTACCGCGCCGACTACACCTCCTACTACGAGCGCGGCGCGGCCGAGGCGCGCGCCCGCGGCGAGGAGCCGCCCGCCATGCGCGGCGCGGACCCGGCGATCGTGCTCGTGCCCGGCGTCGGCATGTTCTCCTACGGCGCGGACAAGCAGACCGCGCGCGTGGCGGGCGAGTTCTACGTCAACGCGATCAACGTGATGCGCGGCGCCGAGGCCCTGTCGACCTACGCCCCGATCGACGAGTCGGAGAAGTTCCGCATCGAGTACTGGGCCCTCGAGGAGGCGAAGCTCCAGCGCAAGCCGAAGCCGAAGCCGCTCGCCACCCGCATCGCGTTCGTCACCGGCGCGGCGTCGGGCATCGGCAAGGCCATCGCGACCCGCCTCGCCGCGGAGGGCGCGTGCGTCGTCGTCGCCGACCTGGACCTCGCCAAGGCGCAGGCCGCCGCGGCCGAGCTCGGCTCGACCGACGTCGCGATCGGCCTGGCGGCGAACGTCGCCGACGAGGCCGCCGTGCAGGCCGCGCTCGCCGAGGCCGTGCTGGCCTTCGGCGGCGTGGACATCGTCGTGAACAACGCGGGCCTGTCGCTGAGCAAGTCGCTCTTCGACACGACCGAGGCGGACTGGGACCTCCAGCACGACGTCATGGCCAAGGGCTCGTTCCTCGTGGCCAAGAACGCCGCGCGCATCCTCGTGGACCAGAAGCTCGGCGGCGACATCGTCTACATCTCGTCGAAGAACTCCGTGTTCGCCGGCCCGAACAACATCGCGTACTCGGCCACCAAGGCCGACCAGGCGCACCAGGTGCGGCTGCTGGCCGCCGAGCTGGGCGAGCACGGCATCAAGGTCAACGGCATCAACCCGGACGGCGTCGTGCGCGGCTCGGGCATCTTCGCCTCCGGCTGGGGCGCCAACCGCGCCAAGACGTACGGCATCGAGGAGCAGGACCTGGGCAAGTTCTACGCCCAGCGCACGCTCCTCAAGCGCGAGGTGCTGCCCGAGCACGTCGCCAACGCGGTCTACGCGCTGTGCACGTCCGACTTCTCGCGCACCACCGGTCTGCACGTGCCCGTCGACGCCGGCGTGGCGCAGGCGTTCCTGCGGTGACGGCAGTGACGGCGGCGACGGCACGGACGGCGGCAGCGCCAGGGGCGACGGCGGCGGGCACGCTCGCCGCCGTCGACCTGGGGGCCACCAGCGGGCGCGTCATCCTGGGCCGGTTCGGCGGGCGCGAGGGGCTGCGGCTGCAGCACGTGGCCCGGTTCCCCAACGACCCGGTCCGCACGCCGGACGGCCTGCACTGGAACCTGCTGGAGCTGTACCGCCAGGTGCTCGACGGCCTGGCGGCGGCCGAGCGCGAGGCGCCGGGGGAGATCCTCGGCGTCGGGATCGACTCGTGGGCGGTGGACTACGGCCTGCTGCGCGGCGGTCGCCTGCTCGGCGTGCCGTACCACTACCGCGACGCGCGCACGGCGGGCGGCGTGGAGCGGGTGCACGCCCGCGTCGACGCCGCCGCGCTCTACGCGCGCAACGGGCTGCAGCACCTGCCGTTCAACACGGTGTTCCAGCTGGCCACGGACGGGCCGCTGCTGGACCTCGCCGACCGGCTGCTGCTGGTCCCCGACCTGCTCGCGCACTGGCTCACGGGGGCGGAGGTCGCGGAGCGGACCAACGCCTCCACCACGGGCCTGCTCGACGCGCGCACGGGGGAGTGGGACACGGAGCTCGCCGGCCTGCTCGGCCTGCCCCCCGGCCTGCTGCCGCCCGTCGTCGACCCGGGGACGCCGCTCGGCACCCTGCGGCCCGACGTCGCCGAGCTCGTCGGCAGGGCGCTGGAGGTCACGGCCGTGGGTTCGCACGACACGGCGTCCGCCGTCGTCGCGGTGCCCGCCACGGACCGGGACGTCGCCTACGTCTCGTGCGGAACCTGGGGGCTGGTGGGCCTCGAGCTCGACGCGCCCGTGCTCACCGAGGAGGCCCGCCTCGCCGGCTTCACCAACGAGGGCGGCGTCGACGGGCGCACGCGGTTCCTGCACAACGTCATGGGGCTGTGGCTGCTCAGCGAGTCGATCCGCACGTGGGAGCGCGAGTCCACCGCGGCACAGCGCTCCAGCACCCTGCAGGAGCTGCTCGCGGAGGCGGCCCACGTCACCGCGCCGGTGGCGGTCTTCGACGTCGACGACCCGCGCTTCCTGCCGCCGGGCGACATCCCGGGACGGATCGCGGACTGGTGCCGCGAGCACGACCAGCCGGTGCCCGCGACGCGCGGGGAGTACGTGCGCAGCATCGTCGAGAGCCTCGCCCAGGCGTTCGCCGACGCCGTGACGACGGCGGCGAAGCTTGCCGGCCGCACCGTCTCGACGATCCACGTGGTCGGGGGCGGGGCGCAGAACACGCTGCTGTGCCAGGCGACGGCGGACCGCTCCGGGCTGCCGGTGGTCGCGGGACCCGTCGAGGCCACCGCCATCGGCAACCTGCTGGTCCAGGCGCGGGCCCGGGGCCTGGTGGGCGGTGGCCTGGAGGACCTGCGGGCGCTCGTCGCGGCCGCGTTCACGCCGGAGCGCTACGCCCCGCGGTAGACCTCGCCGGTCGACGCACCCACCGCCGCGCCGTGGGTGGCCAGGCGCTGCCGCGCCGGGACCTGCGGCGCGGCGGCGCGTGCGTGGTCGGCACCCGTGAACCGCGCCCACACGTGCTTCTCGCCACGATCCGTGCGGTACCAGCCGACGCGGTCGGCGATCGTCTCGGCGAGGCGCAGGCCGTGGCCGCCCTCGCCGGGCTCGCGGTCGTGCGGGACGACGGGCGGCGCCTCGGGGCTGCGGTCGACGACGTCGACCACGGCGACGTGACCGTCGCACAGCAGCCGGGCGACCACGGGCGGCCGGGCGTGCTCCAGCGCGTTCGCCACGAGCTCGCTCGCCACCAGCACCATGCGCTGACGCCCGGACAGCCCGCCGACGTCCCGTGCCGGGCCGACCCGGGCGGCGGAGCAGTCGCAGGGCAGGCAGGCCTCCAGCTCCGCACGCACGTCGGCGAGGTCGTCGACGGTGCGCACGGCCCACGTCCCGACGACGTCGAGCCGCCCGACGGGGGCGGCCTCGACCGGCGTCACGGGCGCACGTCCGGAACCATGCAGCCTCCTGTGGCCACGGGAGATGGGTGCTTTTCCGAGGGCCGCGAAGGCGGCCTGAACCGTCGTCGACCTTACTGCCCCGAAGGCGCTCCCGCGCGCCGTGATGACCGTCGTGGTGAGCACGGCCCGCGGCACGGCCGACGTCGCCCGCCGGCCGCGGCCCGCGCTCACCACGGTCAGGTCAGCACCGTCGGGTCAGCGCCAGGGCGCCCACCCGTCGTCGCCGGACAGGTACGCCTCGCGGGTGTGCTCGGCGGCCTCGTCCTCGGTCAGCTGCGGACGGCCGTCGACGGCCTCGCCGGCGGGAGCGGCGCCCGGGCCGGAGTTGCGGTACTCGCGCATGAAGTCGTCGCGCCACGACCAGCCGCTCATGTCCGACCAGGCCGGGGTGCCGACGTGCGCGCCCAGCCACGAGTCCCGCACGACGACGGACGGGTCGACGAGCGGGTTGCTGCTCGGGTGCCACGGCCGGCCGAGGAAGACGGAGCCTGCCGCGGCGTCCGACGTGAACCGGGTGCCGGTGAACAGGAAGCCCTTGCCGCCAGGCACGGTCGCCGGTGCGGCCACGTAGCCGTTGTTCGTCGCGGAGCCGCGGTCGAGCGAGCGGATCTCCGAGTCCTCGACGACGAGGGTGCCACCGCCGTAGACGAAGTCGACGTCGCCCTCGATGTACGAGCCGGTCACGTACGTGCGGGCCGCGGTGTCGCCGGAGCCCGGGTCGGCCAGGTAGGTGTCCTGGTTGCCGAGCAGCCGCACGCCGTCGAGCACGGTGCGGTCGCCCGACGTGCGCAGCGCGAGCGCCTGGCTGCCGCCGTTCGCGGCCTCGTCGTAGGCGTTCTCGACCGTGAGGTCGCGCAGCGTGACGTCGTCGGCCAGCACGGACAGCACCGGCGAGCCGGTGTGCCCGAACGTGCCGCCGTAGAACTTGGCCTGGCCGGCGGCGAGGTCGTACGTGATCACCACGTCCTCCGGGTCGCCGGTGGCGCCCCGGATCGTCAGCCGGTCGGCGCCGGGCCAGACCCGCACCACCTCGCGGTACACCCCCGGCTCGACGACGACGTCCACCGGGTGCGGCGACCGCGACGCGGCGCCCACGGCGGCCCCGACCGACGCGTAGTCGCCCGTGCCGTCGAGCGCCACCGTGACGGTGCGGCGGACCTTCTCCTGCGCGCCGAGGGTGCCCGCGCCCTCCGTCACGATGCGGGTGACGTCGGCGACGTCGTCCGGCGTGTACGGGTACCGGGCGGCGGGGTCGAACGTCGGCCCGGTGTCGTCCTTGCGGCCGCGGATCGTCGTGAACCGGTTGTCGCGCGAGTCGACCTTCGACGCCGGGTCCTTGGCGACGATCGCGTCCTCGCCGTTCGAGTACACGCTCGACTCGACGACGAGCTGCGACGCGCCGCGCGACATCGTGCCGTACTGCGCCTGGCCGTCGAACCAGTTGTTGTACAGGTGGCCGGCGGCGACGTTGTCGATGCTCGCGTTGCGCTGGTAGGTGTTCGCCAGCCGGTTGTGGTGCATCGTGATCTCGGTGACCACGTTGTCGGTCCAGCCCACGCCCACGGTCTTGTTGTGGTCGTGCAGGTAGTTCCACGACAGCGTCACGGCGGTGGAGTCCTTGCGGACGTCGATCAGCCCGTCGCCGAGCCGCGTGAGCTCGTTGTGGTCGATCCACACGTGGCTGGACGTGTCGATCCGGATGCCGTCGTTGTCGTTGTCCGGGCTCTTGCCGTCCCAGTCGCCCGGCACGTACGAGTCGCGGAAGCGCAGGTTGCGCACGATGACGTTCTCGACGCGGTCCAGCTTGAGGCCGACGCCCACGAGCTCGGCGCGCGACGCGAGGCCGACGATCGTCTTGTCGCTCGCGACGTCGATCATCGAGCCGAACTCGTCGGGCTCGATGGTGCCCTTGACATAGATCGTCAGGGGCTCGTCGGACGCCGCGGCCTCGGCGAGCGCGGCCGCGTCGCGGACGGTGACGACGTCGCCGCCCGCGCCGCCCGTGGTGCCGTGCGGAAGGTCGTCGGTGGGCGTGGAGGCGAAGCCCGTCGCGACCGGCGACCACACGGTGCCGTCGGCGGTCGTGGTGGCCGGGGCGCCGATGCGGTCGAGGACGGCGGCGCCGGCCGCGGCCGGGTCGACGTCCGCGGGGGCCGCGTGCGCGGCCGGGGCGAGCAGGGTCAGGGCCAGCACGGGCGCGCCGGCGGCGGCCACGAGCCGGGTGAGGGGCGGTCGGGTCATCGGGGGTCTCCTTCGATCGAGTCTCCGAGCACGACGACGTCGCGCAGGGCGGTGCGCTCGCCGGCGTCCCGCAGGGCGTAGGCGGGGCTCGGTCCGGCCGCGCCGTCGTAGGCGTTCTCGAGGGTGAGGTCGCGCAGGGTGACGTGGTCCGCGAGGACGGTGAGGGTGGGGGTGTTGGCCCAGTCGGTGTCGGGCTTGTCGTAGGTGACGACGACGTCGGCCGGGTCGCCCGTCGCGCCGCGGATCGTCAGGTGCTTCGCGCCGGGCCACACGGACACGACCTCGCGGTACGTGCCCGGCTCGACGACGATCTCGACGGGGTGGTCCACGCGGGAGGCGGCGCCTACCGCGGCGTGCACGGACAGGAAGTCGCCGGTGCCGTCCTGGGCGACGGTGACCCGCTTGCCGAGCCGTTCCTTCGCCGGGGTCTGCGTCGTGCCGGCGTGGCGGGTCAGCAGCGCGGGGACCTTCCGTGCCGGGTCGGCGGTGTACGGGTAGAACGCGGAGGCCTCGAACGTGGGGCCGGTCTCGGCGGGCTCCTCGCCCCAGACGTCCCGGAAGACGTTGCCGCGCTGGTGCACGGTCCCGCCGTCGGCGATGAGCGGCTTGCGCGCGTCCTCGAACACGCTGTTCTCGACGAGCACCTGGGCGCCGCCCCGGGCGTTGATCCCGTAGGAGCTCACCCCGGACATCCAGTTGTTGTACACGTGCCCGTGGGCGACGTTGTCGAGGCTGGCGTTGCGCTGGTGCACGTTGGCGAACCGGTTGTGGTGCAGCGTGATCGTCGTGACCACGTTGTCGGTCCACCCCACGCCGAGGGTCTTGTTGTGGTCGTGGAAGGAGTTCCAGGACGCCGTGACGGCGGTGGAGTCCTTGCGGACGTCGAGCTGGCCGTCGCCGACGCGGGCGAACTCGTTGTGGTCGATCCACACGTGGTCGGAGGTGTCGATCCGGATGCCGTCGTTGTCGTTGTCCGCGCTCTTGCCGTCCCAGTCGCCGGCGACGTACGAGTCGCGGAACGTGAGGTTGCGGATGATGACGTTCTCGACCTCGAGGAGCCGCAGCCCGCCGCCGACCAGCTCGCCCCCGGACGCCGCGCCGACGATCGTCTTGTCGCTCGCCACGTCGATCATCGAGCCGAACGGCTCGACGTCGAGGGTGCCCTGCACGAGGACCGTCAGGGGTCCCTCGGTCGCCGCCGCCTCGGCCAGCGCCGCGGCGTCGCGCACGACGACGGTCGCCCCGCCCGCGCCGCCGGTGGTGCCGTCGGGGAGCTCGTCGGTCGGCACGGACGCGAAGCCGGTCGCGGTGGGAGACCAGACGGGGCCGTCCGCCGTGGTGGTGCGCGGCGCGCCGATCCGCCGCACGAGCTCGGCCCCGGCGACGGCGGGGTCGGTCGGGTCCTGCCACCGGTGCAGGGCGCCCGAGCCCGCGCCGTGCCGGACCGCGCGCTCCGCGACGTCGGCCGGCTGGATCACGCGGTGCGGGCCGGCCGACCCGGTCACCTCGCCGGACAGCGGGGCGTCCGGGTGCGCGGCGTTGTACGCGGCGAGCACGTCGACCGGCTCGCCGTTCACCACCGTGCCGGACTCGTCGAGCGCCGAGCCGCCGTAGTTCCCGACGATCGACGACGCGTCGACGCCGTCGGCGAGGTGGAACGTGTTCTCCCGCGCGACGATGCTGGACTCGACCCCGACGCCCCACGAGTAGATGTAGTGCGACGGGTCGGTGACGCGGTAGACGTTGTCGTAGACGTGCACCTGCCCGAACCGCACCCGCGGCCCGCGCTGCGCCAGGTCGACGAGCTCGTTGTGGTGCATGGTGACGCGCAGCTTCCCGCGGTCGCCGGTGGCGCCGTCCCCGTTCCCGAAGAGCATCGACTTGTCGTGCCCCTCGAGCCGGTTCCAGGAGATGGTCACGAGGTCGGCCTGGCGGACGACGTCGAGGAGCCCGTCGTGCCGCAGGAGCTTCTCGCCGAAGTAGCTGGGCTGCTCGGCGTCCACGGTCTCGCCGTCATCGAGCGTGAGGTGGTCGAGCCAGACGTGCGTGGCGCCCGAGACGACGAGGTTGTCCCACTCGGTCTTCCACGTCTCCCCGTTCCAGCCGGGGAAGCAGTCGTAGGCGTCGGAGATCCGCAGGTTGCGGACGATGACGTTGTCCACGTTCGCCACGTCGACGTTGAAGCCGGTGAGGGTGACGTCGCCGGCGCCGATCAGGGTGGTGTTCGCGCCGAGGCCGACCTTGATCTGCGCCCGCTGGACGCTCTGCGACGCCTTGCGCGCGTCCTCGAGAGGCCCGCTGGCCGCGCCCTCCCAGTGCGCCGGGTCGAACGCGTCGAGGTACGCCTCGAAGGTGTACCCGTCGACGGCGTAGTCCTCGCACGAGATCCGGCTGCCGTCGGGGCGGGTGTTGGCGTCGATGTCCTCGACCACGCGCACGATCTTGGGCTCGTCGCCCTGGACGGCCGCGACGAGCTCGTCGCGGGTGCGGACGTCGACGATCCGCTCGGCCGCGGACCCGCCGGTGGTGCCGCCCTCCGCGGAGGCCCAGCCGTCTCCCGCGGGGAGGGTCTGCCGGGCGAGGGCGTCGGCGGTGGGCGGTCGCGGCGGTGGCGCCGCCGGGCCGTGCGCGGCCTGGGCGCCGGGTGCCGTGAGGAGGGTCAGCGCCAGCGCGGGGGCGCCGACCGCGGCGACCCACCGGCGGACGCCGGTCCGGGGCCGGGGGGAGGGGTGGGGTCGTGGACCGTGACGGGGATCTGCCGGGAAGGGCATCGACGCGCCTCTCGTGAGACTCGGGCCGGTGGCCCTCGGGTCGGGACGAGCGGGGCGGCAGCCGGTCGCCCGTCGACGGCGGCGGGTGCCCGGTGGTGCCTGTCGTTGCTGGTCGTGCTGCTCGTGGTGCGGCCGACGTCGGTGTCGGTCTTCCCGTGCCCGTCGCGCTCTGCGACCGGAAACGCCTCAGAAACCGGTTTCTCATAACCTAGTCGACGACGGCGCCCGCGTCAATAGTTCAATCGCCGTCATCAATCGGCGAGAGGGAGTGCTCCTCGTCGCGCCGCGGCGAACCGGTCGCCCCACCGCTGCCAGGGCGGCGCCACCGCCCAGTTCAGGCGCAGCGTGCGCAGCGCCCGGACCAGGCGTCGGCGGCGGGCGTACCGCAGCGACCGGGCGGACACGCCGACCCGGAGGCCGCGGTCCCGGACGATCCGGCGGCGGGGCCCGAGCGCGAACGCGAGGTCGAGGTCGTCGTGCACCTCCGGGTCGACCCGTTCGACCCGGTCGCGCACGGCCCACCACGTGCTGCGGCGCACCGCCATGCTCGAGCCCCACAGCGGCCAGTGGCCGAGCGCCAGTCCGGTGCCGGCGTAGTAGGCGGCGAGGTACAGGGCGCACACCCAGCGGCCGCCCCGGAGGTCGGTGAACGTGCCGGAGCCCGTCACGGCCTCGGCCGCCGGGTCGTCCGCGAGGCGCGTGGCCACGGCGCGCACCCAGTCCGGGCCGGGCTGCGAGTCGGCGTCGAGGCGCGCCACGACCTCGCCGCGGGCGGCGTCGTACCCCGCCGCGGCCGCCGCGGGGATACCGACGCGCGGCTCGTGGACGACGACCGCGCCCGCGCGCCGCGCGACGTCGGCCGTCCCGTCGGTCGAGGCGTTGTCCACCACCACGACCTCGAGCGGGGGGACGGACTGCGCCGCGAGCAGCGCCAGGCACCGCTCGAGCGCCGCGGCGTCGTCCCGGGCCGGGATCACGACGGAGACGGTGGGCAGCGGTCGCGCCGACCGCGGGCGCGCGCCCGTCACGCGCGGGCCTCCGCCGGCGTGCGGGGGTGCCGCCTCGCGACGCACCAGGCCGCCGCGACGCTGCCCACCAGCCCGGCCGCCAGGTCGCCGGCCGTGTCGGCGGGCGTCACGTAGATCGTGTCGTCGACGAGCGTGTGCCCCAGCACCTCCAGCAGCTCCCACACCACGGCGAGCAGCGCACCGGCGGCGACCGTGGTGGCCGCGGCCGCCCGGCGCGTGCGCAGAAGCCGGGCGGCCCCGTCGCGCCGGCGCAGCACGTGGTGGGCCAGCGCGGCGAGCACCCCCGTCGCGACCCCGTGCACCAGCAGGTCCAGGCCCTCGACCCGCTCGTAGAGCCCGGCCACGGCGCACCACGCGGCGGCGAGCGTCACCACGCCGGACGCGACGTCGAGCGCGGGAGGGGCCGCGGTCGCGCGCGGCACGACCGTGCCGCCCAGGACGAGGGCGAACAGCGCGACCGCGACGCCGTCCGACGCCACCGCGGCGCCCAGGACGCTCACCAGGGCCCCGACGCGGACCAGGTCGCCCGGCACGGGGCCCCGCGCCGGGCTGCCCGGCGCGCGGCCCCCGGCCGTCCGGGCGGGTGTGGTCAGCGGCGTCACCTGAGCAGCCTAGGCAGCAGCGGGTGTTGCCCACCCGCCGAGGGCCCGCGCGCGGATCAGGTCAGCCGAGCGGCGCCCACGCGGCCCACGGCGAGCTCCGCGACGTCGCCCGCGCCCGCGATGTCGAGGCGCCGGTCGACCACGGCCGCCACGACGTCGACCTCGAGCGACGCCCTCGCCGGGACCGTGCGCAGCGTGTCCCAGGCGAGCGCCGGGCCCAGGCCCACGTAGTCGCCCACGCGGGCGAACCACGGGTCGGGCTCGCCCGACGCCTGGGCGAGCACCAGGGTCGTCCAGGCCGCCCCGCTGCGCCGCACGACGGCCACCCAGGGCGTCCGCGAGCCGTGCACGTCCCCACCCCGGTCGGGGCTCAGGGCGAAGGCCTCGTCCCCCGACGGGAGCCGCCAGAACCATCCGCCGTACCCCGCCCCGGGGCGGCCGTTCGTCGCCGGGCTGCCGATCTCGACGTCGGCGTCGCCCGCGCGCAGGGTGCCGTGCCAGCCGAGCGCCCACGCGTCGACCTCCGGCAGGACGACGGCGGTCAGCCGCCGCTCCTCCGTCAGCTGCACGCCGCCGCGCTCGTCCAGCCAGCGCAGCTGCTGGACCAGGGTGCCGCCGTCGTCCGTCACCTCCGTGCGGCCTGCCTCCTGGCGGCCGTGGTTGGCGAGGAGCGTCGGTCCCTGGTCGCGCACGTACGTGCGCCCGCCCCAGTGGCTGGTGCCGTCGACGTCCGCCACCGCCATCGAGACGCCGTAGTGGTGGCGGTGGTCCAGGGGGCTCTTCGTCGTCATGGCCACGCCCTGCGCCGAGTGCACCGGGTGCAGGAACGGCCGTGGGCTGTGCACCCCGGGCATGCCGTCGCCCCGCGCGTAGCGCGCGAGGGGGCGGTCGTCTCCGACGCCCAGCACCCAGTCGTCGTCGACCGTCCGCCACCGGGCCCGCACCGAGTCGTCGCGCGCGTGCGCGCGGCCCGCGAGGTCCGCCGACGTCACGCCGAGGCGGCGCGCGGGCGGCACGGGCCCCGTGCTGCCCCGCACCACGAGCCCGGGCGTCACGTGCACGGCGATGCCCTCGGCGCCGAGCCGCGTGCGCTCGGTGCCCAGCACCCGCGCGTGCAGCAGCTCCCAGGCCCGGCGGCCCAGGTCCGCCTGCGGCACGGCGGCCGTGGTCAGCGACGGCGTCGCGTAGCGGGCCAGCTCGATGTCGTCGAAGCCGCCGATCGAGATGTCGCCGGGCACGGCCACGCCGGCCTCGTTGAGACGCGCGAGCAGGCCGAACGCGACGAGGTCGTTGAACGCGACGACGCCGGTCGCCCCGGTGGCCAGCACCGCGTCCGCGGCACGGTACCCGGCATCGACGGTCGGGCCGCACGGCACGGTCGTGACGCGCAGGCCCGGGTGCCGCTCGCGGGCGTCGTCGAGGGCGCGGGCGCGCAGCGCGTTCGAGGCGCTCGACCGCGGGCCCGCGACGTAGGCCAGCTCGCGGTGCCCGAGGGCGACGAGGTGGTCGACCATGCTGCGCACGCCGGCCGCGTAGTCCACCCGCACGGTCGGCACGGTGAGGCCGGGCACGAGCCGGTTGACCACGACCACCGGCTCGAGCCGCGGCAGGAGCTCCAGCAGCTCGTCCTCGGACGTCCGCGGCGCGGCGAGCACGAGGGCGTCGCACCGCTGGCGTGCCTCCAGGGCGACCTCGGCCTCGTCGGCCGTGTTCTCGGCGGTGTCGGCCACCAGGACCCGGTAGTCGTGCGGGGCGGCCGCCGCCATCGTGCCGCGCAGGATCTGCTGGAACATCGGGTTCGCCAGGTCGGGCACGACGAGGGCGACGGAGTTGGTGCGGCCCAGCGACAGGCTGCGCGCCACCCGGCTGGGCTGGTAGCGCAGGTCCCGGGCGGCCACCCGCACCCGCTCGGCGATGTCCCGCGCGACGCTGGCCCGGCCGTTCATCACGCGCGAGACGGTCGCCCGCGAGACCCCCGCGGCGGCCGCCACCTCGTCGATCGTCGGCCCCCCCGAGCGGGGCATCAGGCGTCCTTCCCGGACACGGTGACGCGCACCGGGCCGAACGTGCCGCCGTCGTCCGGGCGCAGGTCCGCCCCGAGCGGGGCGCTCGCGAAGAGGCCGACCTCCGCGCCGATCCAGTGGCCGACGACCGCCTGCCACGGGGGCGCGGTCTCGTGCCACTCGGCGTCGTCGTGCACCGGCGCGGCGTCGCGCCAGGCCCAGGTGACGCGGCCGTCGGCGTCGACGACGGTGCGCAGCACGACCCCCGTCGAGCCGGCGGGCACAGGCTCCTGCGCCAGGATCTCCTCGTCGCCGTGAGTGCCTCCGCGCCGCACGGTCACCTCGACGCCGCCGGGCGTGCGCACCAGGCCGGCCCAGGCGTACTCGCGGCCCAGGACGACGACGCCCGCCCGGGTGCCGGGCGCGTCGCCGGTCAGCTCGACCCGGGTCTCCCAGGTGCTCGGCTGCCCCGGCAGCTGCTGGCTCAGGACGGCGCCCTGGCCGCGCAGGTTGCCGCGCGGGGTGGGCTGCGCGGGCAGGCGCAGCGTGCCGTCGCCGCCGGCCACCGCCCAGCCCTCGGCGGGGTTGGCCTGCCAGTGCCAGCGGGGCGCGAGGCCCGGCGTCGTGAAGTCGTCGCTGCGCGCCGGCTCGCCGGGCTCGGCGTCCGCCACCGGGGTCGGGTGGGTGAGCACCGGCGTGCCCTCGTCGCCCATGACCGGCCAGCCGTCGTCGTCCCACCGCATCGGCTGCAGGTGCACGACGCGGCCGAAGAGGCCGCGGTCCTGGAAGTGCAGGAACCAGTCGTCGCCGCCGGGGGTGTCCACCCACGCGCCCTGGTGCGGGCCGTTGACGGGCGAGTCGCCCTGGGCCAGCACCACGCGGTGCTCGTACGGGCCCCACACCGACCGCGCGCGGAAGGCGACCTGGTAGCCGGTCGCGACGCCGCCCGCCGGGGCGAAGATCCAGTACCAGCCGTCGCGCTGGTACAGCTTGGGCCCCTCGAGCGTGCGGAAGCCCGGCAGCTCGTCGCCGTCGACGACGGTGCGCGCCGGCCCGACGACCCGGCGCAGGCCGGGGTCCACCTCGACCACCGTGAGGCGGTTCTTCACGCCCGCGCGGCTCTTGGCCCAGCCGTGCACGAGGTAGGCGCGGCCGTCGTCGTCCCACAGCGGGCAGGGATCGATGAGGCCCTGGCCGGGGATCAGGCACCACGGCTCGGACCACGGGCCGCGCGGGTCCTCGGCGGTGAGGACGAAGATGCCGTGGTCCGGGTCGGGGTAGACGATCCAGAACAGTCCGTCGTGGTGCCGCAGGCTGGGCGCCCACACCCCGGAGCCGTGCCGGGGGAGCGCGTAGTGGCCCGCCTGCGGCAGCGCGGGCAGCGCGTTCGCCACGTGCTCCCAGGACACGAGGTCGCGCGAGTGCAGCACGGGCAGCCCGGGAGCGCGGTTGAAGCTGGACGCGATCAGCCAGTAGTCGTCCCCGACGCGCACCGCGTCGGGGTCCGGCCAGTCCGCGTCGAGGACCGGGTTGCTGTAGTGGGTCATGGTCGCCTTCCGTCACGTCGCTGGGACAGTCGGCGAGAAACCATGAGAAACCGGTTCCCGCCGCGCGACCGACAGCCTAGCAACCGGTTTCCACCATGGGGAAGCCAATCTCTCGTTGCGGGGCCTCCAGCCGGCCAGCACGTGGGAGCCGAGTGCGGCACTTTCGGATCAGCGCGGCAGTTCGAACTGCCGCGCTGATCCGAAAGTGCCGGTGCGAGCACGCGCGTCGACGGCGTGCGTCGACGAGTCAGCCCGCCGCGGTGCGGACCAGGGTCGTGAGCCTCGCCTCGAACGCCGGGGTCCACGCCAGCACCGCGAAGGCGGTCGGCCAGAAGTCGCCGTCGTCGAGCTGCGCGGCGAAGTCGAAGCCGACGGTCGCGTAGCGGGTGCCGAACTTCGCGGCGGGCTGCACGAACACCACCATCTTGCCGGCGGCGTTCGCGAAGCCCGGCATGCCGTAGTACGTCTTCGGCACCAGGTGGGGCGCGACGTCGGTCACCACGCGGTACAGACCCTCGGCGATGTCCCGGTCGGTGCCCTCGAGCGGCTCGATCGCCTCGCGCACCGCCTTCTCGCCCGCGGCGCGGTTCTTCCCCGCCTTCTCCTGCTCGCGCAGCTCCTTCGCGCGCTGCTTCACTGCCGCGCGCTCGGCGGCGCTCAGACCCTCGGACGTGGCCATGACGGTTCCTCTCGGATGGTGGTGCGGCGCCCCGCGGCGTCGCACCACCCACGCTAGGGACCGCGCACCCTCCCTCGCTTCTCCGATCCTGACCGGATCTCCCCGCCGGCACGACGACGCCCCGCCGCCGGGGAGGCGACGGGGCGTCGTGGGCGGGCCGGCGTCGGCGACAGGCCCGCACCGGGGTGTCAAGGCCCGGTGTGCTGCAGGGTGGCGCGGCCTACAGGTGCGGCAGCACGTGCCGTGCGTACCGCTCGCCGACCGTGCGGGCGGTGTCCCGCGGGTCGTCGGCCCAGATCTCCTCGTTGAAGATCTCGGTCTCGACGTCGCCGGTGTAGCCCGCCTCCGCCACCCAGCGCGAGATCGTGGGGAAGTCGACGTACCCGTCGCCCACGTGCCCGCGCGAGTTGAGCGGGTCGGCGGCCAGCGGCAGGTTCCAGTCGCACACCTGGTAGCCGGCGATGCGCCCCTCGGCCCCCGCCCGCGTGATCGACTCGCGCAGCTGCGGGTCCCACCACACGTGGTAGGTGTCCACGACCACGCCCACGGTCTCGGGGGCGAACGGCGCGGCGAGGTCGAGGGCCTGCCCGAGCGTGGAGATCACCGCCCGGTCGGCGGCGAACATCGGGTGCAGGGCCTCGAGCACGATCCGCACGTCGTGCTCGGCCGCGAACGGCGCGAGCTCGGCGAGCCGGTCGGCCACCCGGGCGCGGGCGGCGACGACGTCGCGGTCGCCCGGGCCGGCGTCGGGGCGGGGCCCCTGGCCGGGCACGCTGAGGGCGGGCAGCCCGCCGACGACGAACACGAGCTCGCGGGTGCCCACGCCCGCCGTCTCCTCGATGGCCCGCTTGTTGTCGTCGAGCGCGGCGGCGATGCCCGCGTCGTCGGCGGCGGTGAGGAACCCCCCGCGGCACAGCGACGACACGCGCAGCCCGGCGTCGGCGACGATGCGGGCCGCCTTGTCGGCGCCGTGCTCCTGCACCTGGTGGCGCCACAGCCCGACGGCGCCGAGCCCGGCCGCGGCCGCGGCGTCGACCGCCTCGGCGAGCGTGGCGTGCTTGACGGTCGCCGTGTTGAGGGAGCAGCGGCTCAGGTCTGCCCCGGCCGGCACGGCGCTCACGCGGCGAACCCGTTCGTCACCAGCAGGGCGTCCAGGCGGCGGGCCGCCAGGGCCGGGTCGAGCAGCATGCCGCAGCCGTCGGCGAGGCGGGCCAGCTCCACCAGGTGCGCCAGCGAGCGTCCCGACTGGAGCCCGCCCACGAGCTGGAACCCGCTCTGGAAGCCGTTCAGCCAGGACAGGAATGCCACGCCCGTCTTGTAGTAGTAGGTCGGCGCCGCGAAGATGTGCCGGCCCAGCTTCTCGGTCGAGGCGAGGATCGCGTGACCGCGCGCGCCCTCTCCGGCGTCGAACGCCTGGAGGGCCGTGGACGCCGCCGGGTAGATCGCCGCGAAGATGCCGAGCAGGGCGTCGGAGTGCCCCTGCTCGTCGCCCGCGATCAGCTCGGGGTAGTTGAAGTCGTCGCCGGTGTACAGGCGCACGGGCGAGCCGTCGAGCGCGGCCAGCGACCGACGCAGGCCGATCTCGTGCTGCGCGTCGAGGAGCGAGACCTTGACGCCGTCGACCTTGTCCTGGTGGGCCTTGATGAGGTCGAGGAACGTCGCCGTCGCGGACGCGACGTCGTCGGACCCCCAGTAGCCCGCCAGGGCCGGGTCGAACATCGTGCCCAGCCAGTGCAGGACGACGGGCCGGTCGGCCTCGGCCAGCACGGCGTCGTAGACGCGGGCGTAGTCCTCGGGGGAGCGGGCCACCTTCGCCAGCGCGCGCGAGGCCATGACGATGACCTGCGCGCCGGCGTCCTGCACGACGTGCACCTGCTCGCGGTAGGCGTCGACCACCGCGGCGAGGCCCGCGTCGCCGGGCTCGACGGACGCCGGGTCGAGCTGGTCGGTGCCCGCGCCGCACGCGATGCGCGCGCCGACGGACGCGGCCTCCGCCGACGACCGGCGCACGAGCTCCTGCGTCGCGGCCCAGTCCAGGCCCATGCCGCGCTGGGCGGTGTCCATGGCGTCGGCGACGCCGAGCCCGAAGCGCCAGATCTCGTGCCGGTAGGCGAGCGTCGCGTCCCAGTCGACGACGGCGGGCGCGCCCGGCACGTTCTCGGCGCCGACCTGCGGCACCACGTGCGCCGCGGCGAACGCGACGCGCGACGTGATCGGCGCGGCCGGGGCGTGCCACGGGCCCGGCGCGTTGAGCTCGCGCACCTCGGTGCCGGTGGCGCGGCCCGCGGCGTCGAACCGGGGCAGGCGGACGGTGACGCCGCTGGGCGTCAGCTCGGGGGCGAGCGCGGGGTTGAGGGTCGGCGTGCTCGTCGGGGCGGTCACAGCGTGATCTCCGGGACGTCGAGGCGGCGGCCCTCGGCCGACGACTGCAGGCCCAGCTCGGCGAGCTGCACGCCGCGCGCGGCGGACAGCAGGTCGAAGCGGTGCGGGCGACCGGCGACGACGTCGCGCAGGAACTCCTCCCACTGCAGCTTGAAGCCGTTGTCGAGGTCGGCGTTCGCGGGCACCTCGAGCCACTGGTCGCGGAAGGGCTCGGTGACGGGCAGGTCCGGGTTCCACACGGGCTTGGGGGTGTGGGCGCGCTGCTGCGCGACGCACTTGCGCAGGCCGGCGACGGCGGAGCCGTGCGTGCCGTCGATCTGGAACTCGACGAGCTCGTCGCGGTACACGCGCACGGCCCAGGAGGAGTTGATCTGCGCCACGACCGGGTCGCCGCCCGGCGTCTCGATCTCGAAGATGCCGTACGCGGCGTCGTCGGCGGTGGCGGCGTACTCCTTGCCCTGCTCGTCCCAGCGGGTGGGGATGTGGGTGGTGGTCTGCGCGTTGACGGTCTTGACCGCGCCGAGGATGCCCTCGAGGACGTAGTTCCAGTGGCAGAACATGTCCGTGGTCATGCCGCCGCCGTCCTCCTTGCGGTAGTTCCACGACGGGCGCTGGGCGGCCTGGTGCTCGCCCTCGAAGACCCAGTAGCCGAACTCGCCGCGCAGCGACAGGATGCGGCCGAAGAAGCCCTCGTCGACGAGGCGGCGGAGCTTCACCAGGCCGGGCAGGTAGAGCTTGTCGTGCACGACGCCGGCGGTGACGCCGGTCTCCTCGCGCAGGCGGGCGAGCTCGACGGCCTCGGCCAGCGTCTCGGCGGTCGGCTTCTCGGTGTAGACGTGCTTGCCGGCCTGCATGGCCTTGGTCAGCGTCTTGGCGCGCAGCGACGTCATCGAGGCGTCGAACACGATGTCCGTGGCGGGGTCGGCGATGATCCCGTCGAGGTCGGTCGTGTACTCGGTGACGCCGTGCTTCGCGGCCAGCTCGGCGAGCTTGGACTCGTTGCGGCCCACCAGCACGGGCTCCACCTGCACGCGCGTGCCGTCGGGCAGCACGACGCCGCCCTGGTCGCGGATCGGCAGGATCGAGCGCACGAGGTGCTGGCGGTAGCCCATGCGGCCCGTGACGCCGTTCATCGCGATGCGCAGCGTGCGCGTGGGGGTGGTGGTCACTCGGAGACTCCTTCGTCGGTGCGTCTCGGCGGTCGCTGCGACGCGTGGGCGGAATGCGCTTTCCATCAAGTTAGGCCGTCCTGGCGCCACGCGTCAAGCAGGAGCTCCGGGCCGAGGGGTCGCGGGCCCGGCGCGGGGGCAGGTTTGACACCTCCGGTGCATTCCCTGTTTCCTATAGGAAACATGATTCGCCGATCGACGGAGATCTCCTTGCGCACTGCGGACACCTGGCCCATCGCCGCCAACATGCTGTCCTTCGGCCCGACCGCGGCCGACGGCACCC
This sequence comes from Isoptericola sp. NPDC019693, assembly GCF_044389085.1. Classification (NCBI taxonomy): domain Bacteria; kingdom Bacillati; phylum Actinomycetota; class Actinomycetes; order Micrococcales; family Promicromonosporaceae; genus Isoptericola; species Isoptericola sp. NPDC019693. The sequence continues at coordinate 42,247 of NZ_JBIRXP010000003.1, forward strand.
CGAACGTCGACGCCCCGGCGGAGTCCTGGCGCGGCCAGCTCCAGCAGGTCGCCGACCTGGGGTTCACCGACGTCGACCCCACGGACGCGTGGCTGTCGATCGGGGAGATGACGGACGCGCGGTTCGCCGAGCTGCTCGTCGTCCTCAAGGAGGTCGGCCTCACGGTCCCGTCCGTGTCGACCACGCGTCGCAGCGTCGTCGACGCCGCCCGCGGGGAGGACTACCTGCGGTTCGGCCACACGATCATCGACCGCGCGCCGGCGCTCGGTGCCGAGGTCGTGAACTTCGGCTTCATGCAGGCGCTCACGCCGGCGCAGGAGAAGGCGCTGTGGTTCTGGCTGGCGGAGGGGCACCACGACGACCTCGCCGACGTCGAGAACCGCGACCTCGCGGTGCGCCGCATCCGCGAGCTCGCCGACCACGCGGCCCAGGTGGGGGTGCAGGTCAGCCTCGAGATGTACGAGGACACCTACATCGGCACGCCGGACCTCGCCGTGCGGTTCCTCGAGGACGTCGACCGCGACAACGTGGGCCTCAACCCCGACCTCGGCAACCTCGTGCGGCTGCACCGGGAGATCGAGGACATCCCGACGATGTTCGAGAAGGTCCTGCCGCACACGAACTTCTGGCACATCAAGAACTACACGCGCGACGTGGACCTGGCGACGGGCGCGTACGCCACCCACCCCACCCCGCTGGTGCAGGGCGTCGTCAACTACCGCGTGATGATCCGGCGAGCGCTCGAGCTCGGCTTCGAGGGCGTGTTCGTCTGCGAGCACTACGGGTCGGACAGCCTCGGCGTCGCGGCGATCAACCGCGAGTACATCCGCGGCGTGCTGCGCTCCGCGGGGCGCTGAGCCCCGACCACTCCGGCGCCGCGCGCCGCCCACCCGTCACCGCACGAGCAAAGGTGCTGCCCCCATGACGTACGTCCACAACCGTCCCGAGGACTTCGCCCGCGAGGCCCTCAGCGGCCTCGTCAAGGCCCACCCCGGCGTGCTGCGTCGCGTGCCCGGCGGCGTCGCCCGCGCCGAGGGCACCCGTCCCGGCAAGGTCGCCGTCGTCGTCGGCGGCGGCTCCGGCCACTACCCGGCGTTCGCCGGGCTCGTCGGCGAGGGCGTGGCCGACGCCGCCGTGTGCGGCGAGGTGTTCGCCTCCCCGTCCACGCGCCAGGTGATCGACGTGTGCCGGGCCGCCGACGCCGGGGCCGGCGTCTGGCTGTCCTTCGGCAACTACGCGGGCGACGTCCTCAACTTCGGCGCCGCGGCGAGCCGGCTCCGGGCGCAGGGCGTCGACGTGGCCGTCCGCCTGGTGACCGACGACGTCGCCTCCGCCCCCGCCGACCGTGCCGAGGAGCGCCGTGGGGTCGCGGGCGACCTCGTGGTCTTCAAGGTCGCGGGTGCCGCCGCGGAGTCCGGCGCGGACCTCGCCGAGGTCGACCGGCTCGCGGGGCAGGCCAACGAGCGCACCCGTTCCTTCGGCGTCGCCTTCGACGGCTGCACGCTGCCGGGCGCCGACGCGCCGCTGTTCAGCCTGCCGGAGGGGACGGCGGGCTGGGGCCTCGGGATCCACGGCGAGCCGGGCATCGGGGAGGAGCCGGTGCCGCCGGCCGCGGACCTGGCCGCCGAGCTCGTCGAGCGGGTGCTGGCCGACCGGCCCGCGGACGCCGACGGCCGCGCCGCCGTGCTGCTCAACGGCCTCGGCACGGTCAAGTACGAGGAGCTCTTCGTCCTGTGGGACCGGGTGCACGACCTGCTCACGGAGCGGGGCGTGACGCTGGTCGCGCCGCTCGTGGGGGAGTACGTCACCAGCCTCGACATGGCCGGCTGCTCCCTCACGGTGACCTGGCTGGACGACGAGCTCGAGCCGTTGTGGCTCGCCCCCGCCGTCACCCCCGCGTTCCGGCACGGCGGCTGGCGCGCCGCGCCGGCGCAGGCGGCGCCCGAGGCGGTCGCCGAGCCCGAGCCGCCGCTCGTCGCGGCGACCACGGCGCAGGGCACGGAGGCCGCGCGCCTCGTCGTGCGGGCGCTGCACCGCGCGCAGGAGGTCCTGCACGCCGCGGAGGACGAGCTCGGCGCGCTCGACGCCATCGCCGGCGACGGCGACCACGGCCGCGGCATGTGCCGTGGCGTCGACGCCGCGGTCGAGGCCGCCGACGAGGCCCTCGCCGCCGGGGCCGACGCCCCGTCCGTGCTGCGCCGGGCCGCGGACCGCTGGGCCGACCGTGCGGGCGGCACGTCCGGCGCCCTGTGGGGCGTGGGGCTGCTGGCGCTGGCCGACCGGCTGCCCGCCGACGCGGCCCTCGACGGCACGCACGTCGTCGACGGCGTGCGCGCCGCGCGGGACGAGGTGTGCGCCGTCGGTGGCGCCCGCGCCGGGGACAAGACGCTCGTCGACGCCCTCGACCCCGCCGTGGAGGCGCTCGTCGAGGTGCACGCGGACGGCGGACCGGCGGACGACGCCTGGCGTGCCGCCGTGCGGGCCGCGCGGGGCGGCGCGGACCGCACCAAGGACATCACGGCACGTCGCGGTCGCTCGCGCGTGCTGGGGGACAAGAGCCTCGGGGTCGCCGACCCGGGGGCGACGTCGCTCGCGCTCCTCCTCGCCGAGGTGGGGGCCGCGCTCGGCGTCAGCACGGACGACGCGGAGGTGGCGGCACGATGACGACGACCCAGGGAACGGCCCACGAGACGGCTTCCGGCGGCACGCCGCAGACGCTGCGGGTCGTGATCGGCTCGGACGACGCCGGGTTCGACTACAAGGAGCTGCTCAAGGCCGACCTCGAGGCCGACGACCGCGTGGTCGCCGTGACCGACGTCGGCGTCGGGGGCGACGAGCACACGCCCTACCCGTACGTGGGGGCGGCGGCCGCGCGGCTGGTCGCCGAGGGGAAGGCCGACCGCGCGCTGCTCGTGTGCGGCACGGGGCTCGGCGTCGCGATCGCCGCCAACAAGGTGCCGGGCGTCCGCGCCGTCACCGCGCACGACTCGTTCTCGGTCGAGCGCGCAGTGCTGTCCAACGACGCCCAGGTGCTGTGCTTCGGCCAGCGCGTCGTGGGCATCGAGCTCGCGCGCCGCCTGCTGCGCGAGTGGCTGGGCTACCGGTTCGACCCCACCTCCGCCTCCGCCCCCAAGGTCGCGGCGATCGGCGAGGTCGAGGCCGGGGCCGGCACCGGGACGGTCGCCGAGCCCGCCGGGTCCTGCGGATGACGCGCCGCCCCCTCGTCGCGGTCTCGCTGAAGGCCTACCTCGGGGCCGCGGACACCGAGCGCTGGCTCGCCGCGGTCCGCGACGCCGCCCCCGAGGCCGACGTCGATCTCGCCGTGCTCCCCGCCTTCCCCCTGCTGCCGGCGGCCGCGCGGCTGCTCGCGGGGACCGGCGTCGCCTGGGGCGCGCAGGACGTGGCACCGGCCGCGCACGGCGCCCAGACCGGCGAGGTCACGGCGGCCCTCCTCGCCGAGCTCGGCTGCGAGCTCGCCGTCGTGGGGCACGCCGAGCGCCGCTCGACGTTCCACGAGGACGACGACGTCGTGCGCGCCAAGGTCGCGCGCCTCGCCGAGGCGGGGGTCGCCCCGCTGCTGTGCGTGGGCGAGCGCGAGCAGGTCCCCGCCCGGGAGGCGGCGGACGTCGCGACGGCGCAGCTGGAGAGCGCGCTGCGGGGCTCGACGCCGCGCGAGGTCGTCGTGGGCTACGAGCCCGTCTGGGCGATCGGCGCCCCGCGGCCGGCGCCTGCCGAGCACGTCGTGACCGTCGCGCACGCGCTGCGCGAGCGGCTCGACGCGCTGGGTGTCGAGGGCCGCGTGCTCTACGGCGGGGCTGCCGGGCCCGGCACGCTCACCGCGCTCGCGGGCGCCGTCGACGGAGTGTTCCTGGGGCGGTTCGCCCACGACGTCGCGGCCCTGCGGGACGTGCTCGACGAGGCCGCGTCCGCGCGACCTGCGGATTCGGCCGCTCGGCCGTGACCGCCACAGACTGGACCACGAGAGAGGAAGCAACGATGGTCACCAGCATCAGCAGCGTCGCCGTGATCGGTGCCGGCTACATGGGAGGCGGCATCGCGCAGTCGCTCGCGCTCGCGGGCCTGCCCGTCACGATCGCCGACGTCTCGGCCGAGGCGACCGAGACCGCGTTCGCGCGCCTGATCGCCGAGGCGCAGGAGTTCGAGGACGCGGGCCTGTACGACGGGGGCGCGACCGAGACCATCCGCGCCAACCTGCGCACCGCGCCCTCCATCGAGGAGGCCGTCGCCGACGTCGACTTCGTGGAGGAGGTCGTCTTCGAGTCCGTCGAGGTCAAGCACGACGTGCTCGCCCGCATCTCGGCCGCGGCCCGCGAGGACGCGATCATCGGCTCGAACACGTCGACGATCCCCGCGCGCGTGCTCGCCACCGCGGTGAAGAACCCCGAGCGCTTCCTCACCGTGCACTTCTCCAACCCGGCCCCGTTCATCCCGGGCGTCGAGCTCGTGCTGGGGGAGCGCACCGACGAGGCCGTCGTGCCCGTGGTCAAGGAGCTGCTGGCGAAGGCCGACCGGGAGGCCGCGATCGTCGCCGACGTGCCCGGCTTCGTCCTCAACCGGCTGCAGTACGTGCTGCTCAAGGAGGCGATGTCGATCGCCGAGGAGGGCATCGCGTCCCCCGAGGACATCGACACCGTCGTCCGCACCACCTTCGGGTTCCGCCTGGGCTTCTTCGGCCCGTTCGCCATCGCCGACCAGGCCGGCCTCGACGTGTACGCCGGCGGCTTCCGGACGTTCGAGGAGGCCTTCGGCGAGCGGCTCAGCACGCCCGCGCTCATCCAGGACGCCGTCGCCGGCGACCGTCGCGGCGTGAAGAACGGCAAGGGCCTGCTCAAGGACTACACGCCCGAGCAGGTCAAGGCGCTGGTCGCCCACCGGAACAAGGCGTACAGCGAGATGGGGCGTCTCGTCCGCTCGCTCGGGCCCTCGCCCGCCTGACCCCTTCCCCCCGCGGCGCGACCCCCGGCGGGTCGCGCCGCGCCCCCGTGCACGGCTCGTCGTCGAGCCGTGCCCCCGCACGAGACACAGGAGTCCTCGAACGTGACACAGGTCAACGAGTCCGCCCTCGTCAAGAAGGTCACGCTGCGGCTGCTGCCGCTGCTGGTGGCCCTCTACACGGTGGCCTACATCGACCGCTCCGCCGTCGGGTTCGCGCAGCTCAGCATGGGCGCCGACGTCGGCATCGGCGACGCGGCGTTCGGCCTCGGCGCCGGGCTGTTCTTCATCGCGTACTTCCTGTTCGAGGTGCCGAGCAACGTCCTCATGCAGAAGTACGGGCCGCGGATGTGGTTCGTGCGCATCCTCGTGACCTGGGGCGCCATCACCATGGCGATGGCGTTCACGCAGGGGCCGATCAGCTTCTACGTGCTGCGCTTCCTCCTCGGCGTCGCTGAGGCGGGGTTCTACCCCGGCGTGATCTTCTACCTCACCACGTGGTACCCGCACCGGCACCGGACGAAGGCGACGGGCACGTTCGTGATCTCGGCGCCGCTCGCCTTCATCATCATGTCGCCGCTGGCAGGGTGGCTGCTCGGCGTCTCGGGCCTCGGCATGGCCGGCTGGCAGTGGCTGTTCCTCGTCGTGGGCGCGGCCGCCGTGCTCATGGCGATCCCGACGTGGAAGCTCCTGCCCGAGGGCCCGCACCGCGTGAAGTGGCTGTCGAAGGACGAGTCCGACTGGATCGCCCGCGAGCTCGACAAGGACAAGGCCGAGCGCAAGCAGGAGGACGGGAAGAACCCGCTGCGCACGCTGATCGACAAGCGGGTGCTGGTCTTCGCCCTGCTGTTCTTCCCCTCGACCGTGGGCGTGTACGGGCTGTCGTTCTGGCTGCCGCAGGTGGTGAACCAGTTCTCCACGTCCACCCTGCAGACCGGGCTCCTCACCGACGTCCCGTACCTGTTCGCGCTCGTGGGCGTGCTGGTGACGTCGCGCTGGGCCGCCCGGCACTTCCGGGACAACTGGGTGCCGCTCGCCTGCCTGTTCGTCGGGTCCGCGATCGGCATGGGGGCGAGCGCCGCCGTCGACTCGCCGGTGCTGCAGCTCGCCGCCCTGTCCCTCGCGGCGTTCTGCGTCTACTCCATCGCGGGCGTCTTCTGGTCCCTGCCGAGCGGGGTGCTCGCCGGGGCCACGGCCGCGGTGGCGATCGCGGCGATCAACTCGTTCGGCAACCTCGGCGGCTTCATCGGGCCGTACGTGGTGGGCATCTTCACCCAGGCGACCGGGACCACCGAGGCGGGGATGTACTTCCTCATGGGGGTGCTGCTGCTCGGCGCCGTCGGCACGTTCGTCGCGCGGCGGGCCGTCGTGCGGATGCAGCGGGCGGACGACGCGCCGGAGCAGGATGCCGGGTCGAGCCCCGAGGAGCGTGACGCCGCCCGGGTCTGACTCCGGGTCTGGCACCGGGTCGGGGAGCCGGCGCTCCCGCAGGGCTACGCGCTCTGCGGGGGTGCCGGCTCCTCGCGTTCCGACAGGGACCGCGTCCGCACCCCCTCGATGTGCCGGCGCATGAGCTCCTGGGCCCGCTCCGGCACCCCCGACCGCAGGGCCTCGAGGATCGCCCGGTGCTCCTCGACCGCCACCGCCTTGTCGGTGACGCCCTTGCCGGAGAACTGGCGGAACCGTTGCGCCAGCCCGCCGAGGGCGGCGAAGGCGGCCTGCAGGTAGGAGTTGTCCGCGGCCTCGGCCACCAGGGCGTGGAACCGCTCGTCGGCCTCCCAGTAGTCGCGGAAGTCCTGGTAGGTGGGCCCGTTGGGCGAGCTCTCCAGCTCGTCGACGGCGTCCTCGAGGCTCGCCAGGAACGCCGCGTCCCCGCGCTCGCACGCGAAGTACGCGTTCGCCGGCTCGACGGCGAGCCGGGCGTCCATGAGGTCGGTCAGCTCCTTGGTGGTCGGCGCCGGCTTCACGAAGTAGCCGCGCAGGGCCACCCGTCGCACCATGCCGGTCGCCTCGAGGCGCGCGAGCGCCTCGCGCACGGGGGTGGGCGAGACGTCGAGGTCGCGGGCGATGCCGTCGATGTTGAGGCTGCTGCCCGCCGTCAGGGTGCCGTCCATGAGCCACGAGAGCAGCTCGTCGAACACGTGGTCGGCGAGCGCCCGCCGCGGGACGGGACGCGCCGTCGAGTTGCTGGTCCTGGGCACGTGCCGATTCTATCGGTGCACGCGCCGCCGGCCCCGCGGCGCGGCGGGTGCGCCGACCGTCCCGGCGAGGTGCCGCCCGTCCACGGAATCCGCTTTCCGGGCGCCGATAGGCTGTGCACCGGCGAGCACGTCCGGAGTGCCCGCGTCGGGCGGGCTACCGGCCGCCCCGGAGATGGAGGTGTGCTCGTGGCCCGAGCAAGGCTGCAGGACGTCGCTGACCGCGCGGGGGTCTCCCTCGCCACGGCGTCGCGGGTGCTCAACGGCTCGGCGCGGCAGCCCGGGGCCGAGCTGGTCGCCCGGGTCAAGGCCGCGGCCGCGGACCTGGGCTACGTCGTGAACGCGCAGGCCCAGGCCCTGGCGCGCGCCCGGTCGGGGCTGCTCGGGCTGGTCGTGCAGGACATCTCCGACCCCTACTTCTCCTCCATCGCCGCCGGCGCGCAGGCCGCGGCCCGGGCCAGCGGGCGGCTCGTGCTGCTCGCGTCGACCGGCCGCGACCCGGTCGCCGAGCGGGAGGCCGTCGCCGCGTTCGCCGCGCAGCGGGTGGACGCCGTCGTCGTGGCCGGCACCCGGTGGACCCCCGACGACGACGCCGCCCTCGCCGCCGAGCTGGACGCCTTCGTCGCCGCGGGGGGCCGGTCCGTCATCGTCGGCCAGCCCGTGGGCGACGGCTCGGTGGTGCGCCCGCCCAACGCCACCGGGGCCCGCGCCCTGGCGGAGGCGCTGCTGGCGCAGGGGCAGCGGAGGTTCGTCGTGCTCGGCGGGCCGACGCGCGTCGTCACCTCCCGCGAGCGCACCGACGCGTTCACCGCCGCCGCCCGTGCCGGCGGCGGCGAGGTCGCCGAGGTGCTGGTCACCGAGTTCTCCCGCGACGGCGGGTACGCGGCCGGCGAGGACGTCGCCGAGCTGGTGCGCGAGCGCGCCGCCGAGAAGCCGCTGACGGTCTTCGCCGTCACCGACGTCATGGCGATCGGGCTCATCGCCCGGCTGCGCGAGCTCGGCGTCGAGGTGCCGCGCGACGTGCGCGTCGCCGGGTTCGACGACGTCCCCACGCTGCGCGACCACGCGCCCGCCCTGTCCACCGTCCGCATCCCGCTGGAGGAGATGGGCAGCCTCGCCGTGCAGGCCGCCGTCGGCGACACCGCGCCCGGCGCCGTGACCGAGGTCGACTTCGAGGTGCAGCTGCGCGACTCGACGCGCTGACCTGCGCCGCCGCCCGTCCTCGGCGGGTCGCGCGGACCTCACGCGCGGGCGAGCGTCAGCCCCAGCCCGCGGTGCGCCCGCTCGATCGTGGCCGCGTACGAGGACAGCATGCGGACGTGGCTGAACCGCGGCCGCGCCGCGACCAGGGCCGCCGTGAGCGCGTCCCGGCGCGCGGCCGCCTCGCGCCACGCCGCGGCGATCTCCGCCGGGTCGAAGCTCGTGACGAGGCCGATGCCGTCCACGATCCGCGCGCTGTCGCCCACCGGCGTGGTCACCGGCACCGCGCCGCACATGGCGCCCTCGATGAGGCACAGCGGGGCGGCCTCGCCGAACGCCGAGGTCAGCGCGACGACGTCCGATGCCGCGAGCACCTGCTCCATGTCGTGGCGCACGCCGAGCAGGTGGACGCGTCCCAGCAGGTCGGGCCGGTCGCCGAACGCCTCGCGCAGGTCGGCGGCCAGGTCCGGGTTGGCGGCACTCATGCCGGAGCCGCACATCACGACGTGCGCGTCGGCGTCCTGCCCGAGGAGCTCGCGTGCCGCCGCCAGGAACAGGCGCGGGTTCTTCATCGCGTCGTAGCGGGCCGCGTACGTCACGGCCGTCCCGTCGGCGGGCAGCCGGTGCGCCCCACGGACCGCCAGGCGCCGTGCGGGGCGGGCCGGGCGGAACCGGGTGAGGTCGACGCCGTTGGGGATCACCCGCAGCAGGTGCGCGGGCACCCCGGCGGCCTCGTAGGCGTCCCGGGTGGACTCGGCGCAGCAGACCACGGCGGCGAGGCGGCCGTCGTCCGCGGCCCTGAGCAGGTGCCCCAGCCCCGACCCCTGGTGCTCCGGGTCGGAGCGGTGCAGGCAGGCGACCACCGGCCGGTCCGGCAGCGCGTCCGCGCGGGCGAGGAGCCGCAGCGGCTGCTCCTTGAGCGAGAGCACCACGTCGGTGCGCCGCAGCTCGCGGGCCAGCGTCTCGGTCTCGGCGTCGGTGAGGACCTCCGGGTCGTGGGGCACCTCCGAGGACCGGCCGAGCGACGTCACGCGGACCCCCGCGGCCGTCAGCTGCCGGTACCGGCGGTCGTCGACCATCCGCTGCAGGGCGGCGTCGCGCCGCACCTCGTCGTGGATGCTCAGCGCCGCGTGCCGCTGGCGGCCCTGGGCGTGCAGGCCCGCCACGACCGACGAGTGCAGCACGCGGGCGCCGCCGCTGAAGAAGCCCTCGTAGAGGGACAGCACGCGGACCGTTCCGTGCTCGACGTACCGGTCGATCGTGCGATCGACGTGCAGCTCGGCCATGGGGACCACCTCCTGCCCCCAGCGTGAGCGGCGATGGTGTGGGGCCGATGACCGGCGTGTGACATTCTCATGACGCGTCGTGGGCCGGCGATGGGCAGGTTTTGGGCATCCGGCGTCAGTCCAGGCAGAACTCGTTGCCCTCGACGTCCTGCATCGTGATGCAGGACTCCTCCTCGCCGTCGGCGTACTGGGTGTACAGGTGCACGGCGCCCAGCGGCTCGAGCCGCGCCTGCTCGGCCCGCAGCGCGGCCAGGCGCTCGTCGCCCACCAGCCCCGTGCCCACGCGGACGTCGAGGTGCACCCGGTTCTTCACGACCTTGCCCTCGGGCACCTGCTGGAAGTACAGCCGCGGGCCCTCGCCAGTGGGGTCCTGCGCGACGCAGTCCACCCCGTCGGGCATGACGTACCCGAGCACCTCGCACCAGAACCGGGCGACCCGCTCCGGGTCCGCGCAGTCGAACGTCACCTGGACCTTGCGCACCGTGGCCATGCGCCCACCGTAGGTGCTGGCGCGGGGGCGCCGAAGGGAAAAACGGTCAGGGCGCGAGGAGCGCGCGGATGTCCCGCTCCGCCTGGGCGGGCGTGGCGGGCCGGCAGCCGAGGTCCGTCCACCGGCGCACCAGGGCGGGCTCGGCGCGCAGCAGCCCCCAGCCCCGGCGCACCAGCGTGGGCAACGGCTTGCGCGACTCGGCGACGTCGCGCAGGAACCGGAACCAGAAGTTCACGACGCGCGGCTGGCTGAGGCAGATCGCGTCGGCGAGGAACCCTTCGCCCCGGCACGCCGACACGAGCTCCGCGGCGAAGATCCCCTCGGCGACCACGACGGGCGCGTCGCCCGCCTCGAGCACCGCGCCGCCCGTGCGGCGCGACGTGGGGATGTCGTACACCGGGACCTCCGCGCGGCCGGTGCGGACCACGGTGCGCAGGGCGTCCAGGGCGGCGGCGGAGTCCCAGGAGCGGGGGTCGTCCCAGTCGACGATGCCGTACCGCATCGGCATCCCCGGGAAGTCGACGTCGTGGTAGAAGTCGTCGAGGTTCATCACCGGCAGGCCCAGCCGCCGCGTGAGCGCCGTCTTGCCCGACCCCGACGGCCCCGTGAGGAGCACGATCCGCCGCGCGGGGCGGCGGGCACCGGGCGGCACCTCGAAGAGGGCGTCGGACTCGTTCGCCGGGTCGTCGGTCGGCGGCGCGCTGTCGGTCACGGGCACCCATTCTCGGCGGGCGCGGTCGCACTTGTCGAAACCTGGGCCCGACCGGCGGGCGCGCCGCCCCGCCCCCGGGTACGTTGCGGACGTGCAGGACCGCGCGCCCCGGCCGGCCGCCGGCGTCGCGCTCGACGCGACGGTCGCCGTCGTCGTGCTCACCCTCCCGGTCACGCTGTGGGCCACGGGGGCGATGCCGTTCGTGCCGTGGGGCGCCGCTGCCACCGTGACCTCCTGCGCGGTGCTGTTCTGGCGCCGCACCCACCCGACCGTCGTCCTCGCCGTCACCGCGGTGCTCGGAGCCGCGGAGACCGTGGCCGCGGCGCCCGGCGGGACGCTGCTGTTGCCGCTGGCGATCGCCGTCTACACCGTCGTCTCCCTCGGCGAGCGCCGGCTCGGGCTCCTGGCCGCGGCGGGTTCCGCCGTCGTGCTCGACGGCGTGCTCCTGCTGCGAGGTGCGAGCGCCGGCTCGGGCGTGGTCGCGGCTGTGCCGCTCCTGCTGGCGCTCGCGGCGGTGGTCGGGCTCGTCGTCGCGGCCCGGCGGGCGGAGCTGACGACGGCGCGGGACCGGGCCGCGCGCGCGGAGGCGGCGCGCGAGGCCGAGGCGAGCCGCGCCGTCGCGGAGGAGCGGCTGCGGATCGCGCGCGAGCTGCACGACGTGCTGGCACACCAGGTCGCCGTCGTGGGCGTGCAGTCCGGGGTCGCCGAGACCCTGCTGGTCGACGACCCCGACGCCGCGCGGGAGGCGCTCGTGCACGTGCGCACGGCCTCCGCCGACGCGCTGCGGGAGCTCGCGACCCTGCTCGACCTGCTGCGTCGCGGCGACGAGGACGCCCCCGAGCGCGCCGCGCCGGCGCCGTCGCTCACCCGTCTGGACGAGCTGCTCGACGCCGTGCGCGCCACCGGGCTGCGGGTGGAGGTGCGGGTCGACGGCGACGCCCGGTCGCTCGTCCCCGTCGTCGACCTCGCTGCCTACCGAGTCGTGCAGGAGGCGCTCACCAACGCGCACAAGCATGGGGCCGGCACGGCACGGCTGGTCCTCGCCTGGACGCCGGCCGGACTCGGCCTCGAGGTGGTCAACCCGGTGTCCCGCGAGGCGGGCGACGTCACGCCGGCGCCGTCCACGGGCCACGGCCTGCTCGGCATGCGCGAGCGCGTCGCGGCGGTGGGCGGAGTGCTCGACGCCGGCCCCCGCCGCGGCGAGTTCGTCGTGCGCGCGGAGCTGCCGGCCCCCGTCCCGGCCTCCCCCACGACCCCCGCCCCGACCCCTGAGGAGGGACCGGCATGACCGTCCGCGTGCTCGTCGTCGACGACCAGGAGCTCATCCGCGGTGGCTTCGTCGCCCTCCTGCGGCACGCCGACGGCGTCGAGGTGGTGGGCGAGGCGGGCGACGGCGACGAGGGGGTGCGCCTGGCGCGCGAGCTGCGCCCCGACGTCGTCCTCATGGACCTGCGCATGCCGGGCACCGACGGCCTCACGGCCACAGCGCGCATCGCGGACGACCCGGACCTCGCGGCCGTGCGCGTCGTGGTCCTCACGACGTTCGAGGGTGACGCCGAGGTGCTCGGGGCGCTGCGCGCCGGCGCCAGCGGCTTCCTCGGCAAGGGCGTGGCGCCCGCCGACCTGGTCGCCGCCGTGCGGACGGTCGCGGCCGGCGAGGCGCTGCTGTCGCCCGCCGCGACGCGGGCCGTCGTCGCGCACCTGGGCGGCGGCCCGCACGCCGCGCGCGGCATCGACCCGGGGCTCGTCGCGCACCTCACCGACCGGGAGCGCGAGGTCGTGGCCCTCGTGGGCCAGGGGCTGTCGAACGACGAGATCGCCGCGGAGCTCGTGGTGTCGCCGTTCACGGCGAAGACGCACGTCAGCCGGGCGCTGGCGAAGACCGGTGCCCGGGACCGCGCCCAGCTCGTCGTCATCGCCTACCGGTCGGGGCTGGTCGAGCCGCGCTGAGCCGCGTCGTCGTCGGGCGTACTCCCTGCGGAGTACGCGCAGGTCCACCCTCCGGCACGACGACCGCGGGGGTGCACGGCGCGCACCCTGGGGTCATCGATGCAGCAGGCATCGATCGAGGAGCGGGACCTCACCGAGCAACCCGCACGCCAGGAGCGCACGATGACCACCATGACCAGCAGGAGCGCCACCACCCACGAGGTGCCCACGAGGGGCCCGGCCCCGGACTTCCCCCTCTACGCCGGGGACCCCGTGCGGCTGTCCGGCCGCCGGTGGGCGGTGCTGATGGCGTCCGTCGTCGTGGCCGCCGCGTGCGACCTGCTCGTCGCCGTCCCCGGGCCCGCCTGGCTGGCGCTCGCGCTGCGCGGCACCCTGTTCGCCGGCATCCCGCTGCTGACGCTGCACCTGGTCGCGCCGGGCACGGTCGGCCGGCTCTTCCAGCGGCTGCGGCCGCGGGCCGGGCTGCTCGCCGTCGGGATCGCCGTCGCGAACGTCCTGGCGTCGGTCCTCGTGGGGGCGCTCGTCTCGGTCCTGGTCGGGACCCGGCCCAACCCCCTGGGCGGCACGATCGCCGCCCAGGGCGGCCTCGACAAGGTGCTCACGTTCCTCGCGATGATCCCGCAGCTCGTCGGCGAGGAGGTCTTCACGGTCCTGCCGCTGCTCGCGGTCCTCACGCTCGGCATGTCGGTGCTGCGCCTGTCGCGCCGCTCGAGCCTGGTGCTCGCCGTGGTCGTCTCGGCACTCCTGTTCGCGGCGCTGCACCTGCCCACCTACGGCTGGAACGTGCTGCAGTGCGTGCTGGTCATCGGCACCGCGCGGGTGATCCTCCTGATCCCCTACCTGGTCACCAAGAACCTCACCGCCTCCGCCACCGCGCACGTGCTCAACGACTGGGCGCTGTTCGGCTCGGCCGCGATCCTCGGCTGAGCCGCGGGGGCCGGCCCGGCGGGGTCAGCCCACCAGGAGGACGTGCAGGGTCCGCGGGCCGTGCACACCCTCCACGCGGTCGAGCTCGATGTCCGACGTCGCGGAGGGGCCCGAGATCCACGTCTGGGGACGGTCCGGGTGCTCGCCGAGCAGGCGCACCGCCTCCGGCACGGTCTGCACGGCCTGGTCGGCCCGCACCACGCACAGGTGCACGTCGGGCACCAGCGAGATCGCGCGCCGGCCCTGGTCGGGCTCGCCGTCGAGCACGATCGTGCCCGTCTCGGAGATCGCGACCCGCGCCGCGGTGACGACCGCGGCCACGGAGTCGAGGTCCGTCGCGGCCAGCGGCCGCTCGCGCGAGTCGCGCACGACCTCGACGTCGTCGGGCAGCGCCGCCAGCCACGCGTCGTCCAGCCCGTCGGGCACCACCACCCGCAGCGACCTGTCAGGGTGAGCGCCCTGCATACCGTGCGCTGGTCCTGACAGGTCGGCGACGAGGGCGGCGACGGTGGCGGGGAGATCGGCGGCGGAGACCTGGTGCACGTGCGCCTTGTAGTCCACCAGCCGGTCGACGAGCTGCTCCAGGACCTCGGGGGACCCGGCGGCGTGCTCGCCGGCGGCGCGGTACGCGCGCGGCACCGGCTCGGGGTGCGGCGCGGTGCCGACCTTGCCCGACGGCGTCGTGCCGGAGCCGGTCTGCCCCAGCGCCGCACGGACGCGCGCCAGGACCTCGGTGCGGGCCTCGCTCATCGGGCGTCCTCCTCGTGCTGCTGGGTGGTCTCGTGCTCGGCCTGCCACCACTGCCGGAACGTCTGGCGGGGCGGCGCGGGCAGGTCGCGCGCCCTCGTCCACGCCGACGCGGGCGGCGGCGCCACCGAGACGGCGTGGTCCCGCCCGCCGAGCCCGCTGCCCAGCGTGGCGGCGCGGCCGGCGAGGGCGAACCGGTCGCCGTCGGCCATGACCCAGGACGCGGCCTTCATGGCCGTCTTCCACGGGTCGACGCCGCGCGACGAGCGGTCGGCGTCGACCTCGCGGGCGCGCAGGTCGACGAGGATCGACGGGATGTCGATCTTCACGGGGCACACCTCGTAGCAGGCGCCGCACAGCGTCGACGCGTAGGGCAGCGAGGCGTTCGGGTCGTGGTGCCCGGAGACGCCGCCCGTCGACGCGGTGAGCTGGGGCGTGAGGATGGCGCCGATCGGGCCGGGGTACACCGAGCCGTAGGCGTGGCCGCCGACCCGCTCGTAGACGGGGCAGACGTTGAGGCACGCGGAGCAGCGGATGCAGTGCAGGGCGGAGCGACCGACCTCGTCGGCGAGCACGTCGGTGCGGCCGTTGTCCAGCAGCACCAGGTGGAACTCCTGCGGCCCGTCGCCCGGCGTCACGCCGGTCCACAGGGAGGTGTAGGGATTCATCCGCTCGCCGGTGGAGGAGCGGGGGAGCAGCTGCAGGAACACCTCGAGGTCGTCGAAGGTGGGCACGAGCTTCTCGATGCCCATCACGGTCACGAGCGTCTCGGGCAGCGTGAGGCACATGCGGCCGTTGCCCTCGGACTCGACGACGGCGAGGGTGCCCGTGTCCGCGACGGCGAAGTTCGCGCCGCTCACCGCCACCTTGGCCGACAGGAACTTGCGGCGCAGGTGCGCGCGGGCCGCCATCGCGAGCTCCCGCGGCACGTCGGAGAGGTCCGGCGGGGCGTCGCCCATGCGGGCGAGGAAGATGTCGCGGATCTCCGACCGGTTGCGGTGGATCGCCGGGACCAGGATGTGCGACGGCATGTCGTCGGCGAGCTGCACGATGAGCTCGGCCAGGTCGGTCTCGATCGCGGCGATGCCCTCGTCGGCCAGCGCCTCGTTGAGCCCGATCTCCTGCGTGGCCATCGACTTGACCTTGACCACCTCGTCGGCGCCCTTGGCCTTCGCGATGTCGGCGACGATCCGGTTCGCCTCCGCCGCGTCGCGCGCCCAGTGCACGACGCCGCCGCGCGCGACGACGTTCTCCTCCAGACGCTGGAGCAGGTCGGGCAGCTGCGCCATGACCTGCTGCTTGACGGCGGACCCGGCGTCGCGCAGCGCCTCCCAGTCGGGCACCTCGCCGACGACGGCGGCCCGCTTGGTGCGGATCACCTGCGTCGCGTGGCCGAGGTTGCGGCGCAGCTGGTCGTTCTTCAGGGTCTGCTTCGCGGCCGCGGGGAAGTCGTCGCCCCAGCGCAGCGGCTCCTGCGGGTGGGGGACCGGGCCGAACGGTTCGTCGGCACCGGCGTCGTCGGGGCGGCGCAGCGTGCGCGGCAGGCCGAGGAAGGTGCGGCTCATCGGGCGGCCTCCGTCCGTGCCGGGCGCTCGCGTTCCGGGCGGGTGAACGTCGTCTCGGGCAGGGGAGTGGGTTCCTCCCGCGTCGAGGCGAGCACCTCCGCCAGGTGCAGGGCGCGGGTCCCGGCCCCCTGCCGGGAGAGCCCGCCGCCGATGTGCATGAGGCACGACATGTCACCCGCGGTGAGCACCTCGGCCCCGGTGCCGCGCACGTTGGCCGTCTTGTCCTCCAGCATCGCGGCGGACGTGTCCGCGTTCTTCAGCGCGAACGTCCCGCCGAAGCCGCAGCAGGAGTCCGCCGCCGGCAGCTCGACGAGGTCGATCCCCTCGACGGCCCGCAGCAGGCGGAGCGGCTTGTCGCCCACGTGCAGCATCCGCAGCGAGTGGCAGGTGGGGTGGTAGGTGACCCGGTGCGGGAACCAGGCGCCGACGTCGTCGAGGCCGAGCACGTCGACCAGCAGCTCGGACAGCTCGTACGTCTTGGCGGACACCGCCTCGGCGGTCGCGGCCAGGTCGTCCAGGCCGGCGCGGCGGCAGACCATCGCCTGCTGGTGGCGCACCGACCCGGTGCACGACCCGGACGGCATGACGACGGCGTCCCACTCGCCGTCCGCCACGGGCGCGAACGTCTCCACGTGGTTGCGGATCACGGGGACCGCCTCGCGGAGGTACCCGGTGTTGACGTGCATCTGCCCGCAGCACGCCTGGTCGGCGGGGAAGACGACCTCGTGGCCGAGACGTTCCAGCAGCCGTACCGTCGCGCGCGGCGCCCCCGGGAACAGGGTGTCGGCGAGACAGGTGGCGGCGAGGGCGATGCGCATACGACTCCTCGGTACTTCTTCGATGCCGCTGCGGCGCGGCGTCGGTCGGTCGGTCCAGCATGACCCGGGCGGGTCGGGGTCGCCACGGAGGCGGCGGCCGAGCGGCCACTGTAGCGGATGTGGTCAGACCACTGTGCGTCCGGATGGTTACGCTGAGCCCGTGCGCACCCACGAACGAGTCCTCGCCCACCTCGAGGAGGGCATCGCCGCCGGCCGCTGGGGCCTCGGCGAACGGCTGCCCGGCGAGCGGGCGCTCGCGGAGGACCTCGGCGTCTCCCGACCCTCCGTCCGCGAGGCGATCCGCGTGCTCGACGCGCTCGGCATCGTGCGGCCGGGCGTCGGGTCGGGGCCGAACGCGGGCGCCGTCGTCATCGACCGCCCCGCCGCCGGGCTGGGCGCCGCGGTGCGCCTGCACGTCGCCACCGGCACGCTGCCGGTGCGGGACGTCGTCGCCACGCGCGTGCTGCTCGAGTCGTGGGCCGTCGCGCAGGCCGCCGAGCGGGTGGTGGACCACGCGCCCGGCACGGCCGCGCACCTCGAGGAGGCGCGCCGGCTCCTGGCGCGGATGGAGGACGACGACGTCCCGGCTGCCGAGTTCCTCGAGCTCGACCAGGCCTTCCACCTGGAGTTCGTGCGGATGGCGGGCAACGTCCTCGTCGAGGCCGTGATGACCGGCCTGCGCGGCGCCATCGGCGGGTACGTCGCCGGCGGGATCGAGCGGCTGCCGTCGTGGCCGCGCACGGCCGCCCGGCTGAGGGCCGAGCACCGCGCCGTGCTCGACGCCGTCGCCGCCGGGGACGGCGCCGCCGCCTCCGCCGCGGTGCGGGCGCACATCGAGGGGTTCTCGCGGGAGGCGGGCGTCTGACGTCCCGGCCGGCGACGGACCGGGCCGCAGGTCCGTCCCGCTCACGCCACGCGCCTGTGGACGGGCGGGGCCCGGGTGTCCGCGGGGCCCGCTAGCGTCCTGCCGGTGGCCGCGCACGGCGGCCGGAACCGAGGGGCCCGGGCAGGGCGGGGGTGAGGCATGGAACGGGAGGACGTCGCACGGCTCGCGCGCGGGCTGATGGCCGAGCACGGGCTGTCCGGCTGGACGTTCCGGTTCGACCAGGCCCGCCGGCGCGCGGGCCTGTGCCGGTACGACCGGCGCGAGATCAGCCTGTCCGGGCCGCTCACCGCCCTGTACGAGGAGGCCGACGTGCGGGAGGTCGTGCTGCACGAGATCGCGCACGCGCTGGCGGGCGCCCGGCACGGGCACGACGCCGTCTGGCGCGCGACGGCGCGCTCGATCGGCTCCACGGGCCGCCGCGTGGTGCGCGACGGGAGCCCGCAGGTGGACGGCGACTGGGTGGGGGTCTGCCCGGCCGGGCACCGGGTCACGCGCTTCCGCCGCCCGCAGCGTCCGCAGGCGTGCGCCCGCTGCTCGCCCGTCTTCGACCGGCGCCACCTCCTGTCGTGGACCTACCGCGGGAGCCCGGTGCCGGAGCTCGGGCCGTCCTCGACTGCGGACGCGGGCCTCGTCCCGGACGCGGCCGAGCCACCTGTCGACCCCGCGGGCATCCGCCCGGGGGAGCGGCTGCGCGTGGTCGCGCCGGGCCGGTACGACGGCGTCGTCGGAACGCTCGTGAAGCGGGGGAGGACGCGGTTCCACCTGCGGGTCGGCAGGTCGGTGCTCACGGTGCCGTTCGGCCTCGTCGAGCGGGCCTGACCGCCCACGGCCGCGGGCCGTGCCACGGGTTGTGCTTGCCTGGGTCGACGGGCATCATGGTCGCGCACCACCTGCTTGAATCCATTCAACCTCGGCGGCCGACGGCGGCCGCCGGGGGAGGCTCGACGACGAGACCCCGAGGTGAGCACCAGTGCCAGCACCGAACCGCCCAGCGCGCCCATCGTTGGAAAGCGCTACCCCATCTCCCGACCGCCGCGCCGCCGGACCCGCCTGCCGCGCCCTCGCCGCGGGGGCGACGACCGTCGGCCTGGTCCTCGCGGGCCTGTCCGCGACCGTCGGCGCCGCATCGAGCGCGGCGGCCGCCGACGTGCCCGCCCCCGCCGCCGTCCGCGTCGCCCACGCCGTCGACGGCGCGCTGACCATGCGGTGGAACGAGGTGCAGGGCGCCGTCGGCTACGTGCTCTCGCGCAGCGACGCCGTCGACGGCGAGTACACCGAGGTGGCGCGCACCGACGAGCGCACGGTCCACGCGACCGACGCCGTCGACACCACCGCCGTGCACTACTACCGCGCCCAGGCGATCGGCGCCGACGGGACGCTCTCCCCGTCGTCCACGGCCGCCGTCGGCACGCTGGTGGGCGGGGGTGTCGCGGACCCGCAGATCCCCTCCGGCGGCCTCACGCTCGACTTCGGCAACGGAGCGACCGCTCCCGGCGCGACGCGGGTCGTCGCCGGCCCGGCCTACTCGAAGGCGAGCCGCGTCGGTTTCGTCGACCCGGGCCAGGTGACCCCGGTCCGGCGCGACGGCGACGACCCCCTGCGCTCCGACCTCGTCCGGGTCGGCGACACGGAGCTGGTGATCGACCTGCCGGACGGCGACTACACCGTCGGCGTCGTCGCGGGCGATCCGGGGGCCGCGACCGACATCGCGATCACCGCCGAGCAGATGGCCAAGGTGCCCGCCACGCAGAGGCCGGCGGGGGAGTTCCTCGAGACGGAGTTCGACATCGCGCTGGTGGACGGCCAGCTCAACCTCGACTTCGCGGGGTCGGCGGCGAACCTCGCCGCGCTCACGATCACCCCGCAGGCACCGCGCGAGGCGGGCGCCGAGCCCACCGTCTTCGTCACCGGCGACTCCACCGTGCAGACCTACACCGACTACTGGGCGCCGCAGGCCGGCTGGGGGCAGATGCTCGACCGGTTCCTCGCGGACGGCGTCACGGTCGACAACCACGCGATCGGCGGGCGCTCGTCGAAGAACTTCATCAGTCAGGGCCGCCTCGACGAGGTGCTGCGCCAGATCCGCCCGGGCGACTACCTCTACGTGCAGTTCGGGCACAACGACAACAGCTACGGCGTCGACGACCGTTACGCCGCACCCGCCGACTACCGCAACTACCTGCGCACCTTCGTCGACGGCGCGCGGCAGCGCGGTGCGACGCCGATCCTCGTCACCCCGGTGTCGCGGCGCAGCTTCGACGCGGCCGGGCACGCGAACGTCTCGTTCCCGCAGTACGTCGAGCAGGCGCGCGCCCTTGCGGAGGAGACCGGCGCCCCGCTGGTCGACCTGTCCGCCTCCAGCCGCGCCTACCTGGACGAGATCGGCCCCGAGGCCGCGAAGTCGGTGTTCCTGTGGGCGCCCGCCGGCGTGTACCCGGCGCGCCCGAACGGCACGCAGGACGACACGCACTTCCAGGCCTACGGCGCCATCCAGATGGCGCGCCTGGTCGCGCAGGACACCGCCCGTCTCGACGTCCCGCTCGCCGACGAGGTCGTCGAGGCCGCGCCGCCCGCCGACGTGCCGGCCGCGCCCACCGGGCTCGCCGCCTCGGCGGTGTCCGGCACGGGCGCGACCCTCACCTGGGACGCCGTGGACGGCGCCGACGTCTACCGCGTGCTGCTCAAGGACGCAGGCGCCGGCGACGACGCGTACGCCCTGCGGACCACGTCCACCCTCGGGCGGGTCGACCTCACGGGCCTCGAGGCGGGGGCGTCCTACGACGTGCGGGTCGTGGCCGTGAACGGCCGCGGCGACTCCGCGCCGTCCGAGGCGCTGCG
Source organism: Isoptericola sp. NPDC019693 (assembly GCF_044389085.1). Taxonomy (NCBI): domain Bacteria; kingdom Bacillati; phylum Actinomycetota; class Actinomycetes; order Micrococcales; family Promicromonosporaceae; genus Isoptericola; species Isoptericola sp. NPDC019693. Next base: position 62,817 of record NZ_JBIRXP010000003.1, read on the forward strand.
GCTGACCACGAAGGAGCCGCTCTACCGCTTCGACGTGCAGCCCGCGGCCGCCGTGACGATGGACGGCTACCTGCCGCTCGACGACACGACCCTCTACTCCCAGGGGAAGGGCTACGGCTTCACCTCGACGGCCGGCCCGGGCGGGCGCGACCGCGGCACGGGCTTCGACCCCGTGCCGACGGCGCTGCAGCGCGACTTCCTGCTGCCGTCGGCGAGCACGCCGATCGCCGTCGACGTCGCGGACGGCACCTACGTCGTCGCCGTCGAGTGGGGCGACATGCTCGGCACCGCCAGCCTCGGCGTGACCCTCGAGGGCGAGGACCGCGGCTCGGCCAACGCCGGCCGCGGCGGCACCTCGACGCGCGTGCTGGCGCCGGTCGAGGTGACCGACGGCCGGCTCGACGTCGTCGCGTCGGGCTGGCTCAACGGACTGACCATCACGCGCCTCGACGACGAGGCCACGACCACCACCGGAGGGAACCGATGACCACCTCACCCGACCGCGGCCGCGCGGCGCGCCCGCTGGCCGCCGGAGCACTCGCCCTGGGGCTCCTGCTGCCGGTGGCCGCGGCGGCCACCCCCGCCTCCGCCGCGGACGACGCGACGTCCGCGAGCAGCACCACCACGCCCCCGAAGCGCCAGGCCGAGCGACTCGACCGCTCGCCGGTCGCGGTCTCCACCGCGGACGGCGTCTACGTCGGCTGGCGCATGCTCGGCGACGACCCGGAGGCGATCGGCTTCCACGTGTACCGGGACGGCGAGCGGATCACCGACCGGCCGGTCAAGGGCTCGACCAACCTCGTCGACCCCGACGGGACGGCGGGCTCGACGTACCGGGTGAGCGCCGTCGCCGGCGGCAGCTCGGTCGAGCGGTGGGCCACCGACACGTTCGCCGTCTGGGACGACCAGACCCTCGACGTGCCGCTCGACAAGCCGGCCGACGGCACCACCCCGGACGGCAAGGCGTACTCCTACCGGGCGAACGACGCGTCCGTCGGCGACGTGGACGGCGACGGCGAGTACGAGCTCGTGCTCAAGTGGGACCCGACCAACTCGCAGGACAACTCCAAGGGCGGGTACACGGGCAACGTCTACCTGGACGCGTACGAGCTGGACGGCACGCGGCTGTGGCGGGTCGACCTGGGCCGCAACATCCGTGCGGGCGCGCACTACACCCAGTTCCAGGTGTTCGACTACGACGGCGACGGCCGCGCCGAGGTCATGGCCAAGACGGCGGACGCCACGGTCGACGGCGCGGGCACGGTGATCGGCGACGCGGACGCCGACCATCGCAACGCGTCCGGCTACGTCCTGTCCGGGCCGGAGTTCCTCACCCTCTTCGACGGCGAGACGGGTGCGGCCGTCGACACGGTCGACTACACGCCGCCCCGCGGCACGGTGACCGACTGGGGCGACGGGTACGGCAACCGGGTCGACCGGTTCCTCGCCGGCACCGCGTACCTCGACGGCGAGCACCCGAGCGCGATCTTCTCGCGCGGCTACTACACGCGGGCCGTCATCGCGGCCTACGACTTCGACGGCGAGCACCTCACGCAGCGCTGGGTGTTCGACTCGAACGACGCGGGCAAGGAGTACGAGGGGCAGGGCAACCACAACCTGGCCGTCGCGGACGTCGACGGCGACGCGAAGGACGAGATCGTCTTCGGCTCGATGACGATCGACGACGACGGCACCGCGCTGTACAACACGCGGCTCGGGCACGGGGACTCCCTGCACGTGGGCGACCTCGACCCGTCCCGCCCGGGCCTCGAGGTCTTCGCGGCCCAGGAGTCGATGAGCGCGTCGGGCAACCGGGGCGCCACGTTCCGCGACGCCGCGACCGGTGAGGTGCTGTGGTCGATCCCCGCCACGCGGGACACCGGGCGTGCCGCCGCGGGCGACATCGACCCGCGGTACGCGGGCGCCGAGGGCTGGGCCGTCGGCGGCGACGCCGCGTGGAACTCTCGCGTGGGCGAGCTGCACGCCGCGTCCGGGGAGCTGATCGGGAACACCATCCCGGCCGCCAACTTCCTCACGTACTGGGACGGCGACCTGCTCGCCGAGATCGGCGACCACGACTTCGACGAGGCCACCCGCACGGGCGTGCCGACGATCGCGAAGTGGGACTACGAGAACGGCGAGGAGGTCGAGATCTACCGCGCGACCGGCACGCTGTCGAACAACGACACCAAGGGCACCCCCGCCCTGCAGGCGGACCTGTTCGGCGACTGGCGCGAGGAGATCGTGACCCGCACCGAGGACTCCACGGCGCTGCGGATCGCCACCACGGTGATCCCGACCGAGCACCGGCTGCGCACCCTGATGTCCGACCCGGTCTACCGGCTCGGCGTCGCCTGGCAGAACACCGCCTACAACCAGCCGCCGCACACGTCGTACTTCCTCGGGGAGGGCATGGAGCGGCCCGCCGCCCCGGCCGTGACGTACACGACGCCGTCGCGACCGGGGGAGAAGGTCGGCCGCTGAGCCGCCCGCCCCGCGAGCGCGGGTGAGACCAGGGCGGGTGCGGTGGGATGATCGCTCCCATGAGTGAGTCCTCCGCACCCGCCCTGACGCTGCCGGCGGGCGCCGCCGGGTCCCGGATCGTCGGCCTCGGGCACCACCAGCCCGAGAAGGTCATGACCAACGACGACATCGCCCAGCTCGTCGAGACCAACGACGAGTGGATCCGCTCCCGGACCGGCATCGTCACGCGCCACGTCGCGGCCGACCACGTCACCGTCGCGGACATGGCCACGCACGCCGCCCGGCACGCGCTGGACGACGCCGCCGTCCCCGCCGCCGACGTCGACCTCGTGGTCGTCGCGACCACCACGGCGTTCGACCGGTCGCCGAACACGGCCGGCCGCGTCGCCTACGCGCTGCGGACGGGCGTCCAGCCCGGGGCGAGCACCCCCGAGGGCGAGGACGAGCCGGACCTGCGCGGCGTCGTCGGGCCCGCCGTCATCGACCTCAACACCGCCTGCTCCGGCTTCGCCTACGCCGTGGGCGTCGCCGACCAGGCGATCCGCGCCGGGTCCGCCCGCACCGCCGTCGTCGTCGGCTCGGAGAAGCTCACCGCCGTGACCGACTGGTCCGACCGCAGCAGCTGCATCCTCACCGCCGACGGCGCGGGCGCGGTCGTGCTGCAGGCCGCGGACACCCCCGCCGTCGGGCCCGTGGTCTGGGGCTCCGAGCCCGAGATCACGCCCGCCGTGCGGATCGAGGCGCCCGCCGACAAGTTCGTCCAGGACGGCCGCGCCGTCTTCAAGTGGGCCATCACCCGCGCCGCCGACCGCGCCCGGCGGATCGTCGAGGCCTCCGGGCTCACCCTCGACGACATCGGTGTCCTGGCCGCGCACCAGGCCAACCTGCGCATCATCGAGCCCCTCGCCAAGTCGCTGGGTCTCGAGGACCGCGTCGTGATCACCGACATCACCGAGTCGGGCAACACGTCGGCGGCCTCGATCCCCATGGGGCTGTCCAAGTGGTGGCACTCCGGCAAGGTCCCGGCGGACACCCCCGCGCTGCTCTTCGGCTTCGGCGGCGGCTTCACCTGGGCCGGCCAGGTCGTCATCACCCCGTCGAGGTAGTCCCCCTCTCGCCGAGGTAGTTCTCCCTCGCGCGGGGTAGTTCTTCCCTCGCCGAGGTAGTTCTCCCTCCCGCGAGGTAGTTCTTCCCTCGCCGAGGTAGTGGACCAGACCACTACCTCGGCGAGGGAAGAACTACCTCGCGAGGGTGGGGTTGTCGGCAGGGCTCGGGTAGGCTGTCGGAAACCGCTTACCCGACGTCGCCGTCGAGGCGACACCCAAGGAGATCGACGATGCCCTCCGTCCCGACCCCCACCGGCAGCCCGACCAGCGAAAAGCGCCGCCGCTACGCCGTCGCGGGCGCCGGCCACCGCGCCGGCATGTACGTGAACGCGCTGATCGGGGACCACGCCGACGACGGCGAGATCGTCGCGTGGGTGGAGCCCAACCCGGTGCGCGCCGCCGTGCACGAGGCGAAGGTCGCCGCCGTCGTGGGCGGCGAGCGTCCCCTCTACCACCCCGACCACCTGGAGAAGGCCCTCGACGAGCAGCGGGTCGACCGGCTCATCGTCACCTCGGTCGACAACACCCACGCCGACCTCGTGTCCCGGGCGCTGCGCGCGGGCGTGGACGTCGTCGTCGAGAAGCCGATCGCCGCGACAGAGGACGAGGCGCGACAGATCGCCGACGCCGTCGCCGAGACCGGCCGCGACCTCACGATGACGTTCAACTACCGCTACTCGCCGCGGAACTCCGCGCTGCGCGAGCTCATCGCCTCCGGCGAGATCGGGCAGGTGCTGAGCGTGCACTTCGACTGGGCCCTCGACACGGTGCACGGCGCCGACTACTTCCGCCGCTGGCACCGCGAGAAGGTCAACAACGGCGGCCTGCTCGTGCACAAGTCCAGCCACCACTTCGACCTCGTCAACTGGTGGATCGACGCCGTCCCGCAGCGCGTCTTCGCCAGCGGCGGCCGCCGGTTCTACGGCGACGACGCCGCGCACGCCACCGGGTACGAGCCCACCGCGGGGGAGAAGGCCCTCAACGAGCAGGGCGTGGACCCGTGGCGCATCGACGTCGACGCCGACCCCTATCTCTCCCAGCTGTACGGGGCCGAGGCGCAGGCCGTGGACGGGTACCGGCGCGACCGCAGCGTGTTCGACGCCGGCATCACCACCGAGGACACCCTCGGGCTGGTCGTCGAGTACGCCGGCGGTCCGGTGCTCACCTACTCCCTCACGGCCAGCGCGCCGTGGGAGGGCTACCGGGTCGTCGTCAACGGTTCGCGCGGCCGTGCCGAGCTCGAGGTCGTCGAGCGCGGGTCCGTCGTCTTCGGCGCGGACGGGAAGGCGACCGTCGACCCGAGCTTCACCGCGACCTTCGGCGAGGACACCGTGCGCCCCGAGGGTGAGCGACTCGTCGTGCAGAAGCACTGGGAGCGCGCCGAGGAGCGGCCGATCGTCGCCGTCGGGCACGGCGGCCACGGCGGCGGCGACGCCCTGCTCCTGGCCGACGTGTTCCAGGGGCGCACCGAGGCCGACCCGCTCGGCCGCGCCGCGGGCTTCCGCGACGGCCTGCGCGCGTCGGGCATCGGCTACGCCGGCAACCGTTCGCTCGCCACGGGCGACCCCGTGCGCCTCGACGACCTGGGCCTGGGCATCGACCTGTGAACCCTGCGCCGAGGTAGTTCCGGCTCTGCCGAGGTAGTGGACTGGACCACTACCTCGGCCAAGCCGGAACTACCTCGGCGCGTCTGGAACTACCTCGGCGGGGCCGTCAGGTGGCCCAGGGTGCCCCGAGCTCGGCGAACGTGCGCTGCGTGCGTGCGACCTGCTCGCACCAGTGCTCGACGTCGTGCACGACGGGGCGCCGCTCGTCGCCCTCGCCCCGCCACTCGACGTGCTCGGGCGCGATCGGCGTCGGGTCGGCGCTGGTGCGCACGGCCTCGAGCACCCGCATGAACGCTCCGGTGTCGCGGACGTCGCACAGCAGGGAGCGGCGGTCGTCGGAGCGGGCGGCCAGCAGGTCCTCCAGCAGCGAGGTGCGGCCGTACGTCTTGTCCATCTGCACGGCGTCGGTGCGCAGCAGCAGACGGTCGTGCTCGTACTCGAGGACCAGCTCGCCCCGGGAGCCGATGACGACCACGCGGGCGGGGGAGCGCTCGGGCGCGCACAGCGTGAGGCCGAAGCCGTACCGCCGGCCGGCGGCGTCCTTGACCCGCACCGAGGACGTGTCGTCGGCCTCGATCGGGTTGGCGCGGTACAGGTCGGTGTCCACCCAGGCGACGTCCTGGGAGGTGGTCGCCCCGCCGAGCCGCAGCGTGGTCGCGACCGCGTGGGCCAGCGGGTTGGTCACCACGCCGTCGACGACGTCCCGCCCGTCGAGCCGGCGGCGACCCGCCCACGCGGCGCGCCTCCAGTACGACGCCGTGCGCACCCACGTGCCGACGGCGCCGAGGCCCTGCACCTCGCCGATCTCGCCGCGCGCGAGGAGGTCCGCGGCCGCGGGCAGGGCGTGCGAACCGAAGGTCTGGAACCCCACCTGGCAGCGGCGACCCGTACGTTCGGCCACCGCGACGAGCTCGGCGTGCTCGGCGAGCGACGCCGTCGTCGGCTTCTCGAGCAGCACGTCGATGCCGGCCTCCATGGCGGCGCGCGCGAGCGGCAGGTGGGTGGGGATGGGCGTGCTCAGCACGACGACGTCCACCCGCGCCCGGGGCGCCGACAGCAGGTCGCCGAGCGTCGGGAACCAGGGGACCCCGGCGTCGTGCGCGTCGTGGCCGGGGCCGGGCTCGCGCGGGTCGACGACGGCGGCGAGCCGCGCCCGTCCGGCGCGCTGGAGCTCGAGCACCCGGCGCACGTGCGAGGCGCCGTGGCCGTGCAGGCCCACTACCGCGATCTGGGGGGCGATCTGGGCGAGGCCGTCGGAGGTCGGGTCGGTCATCGTCGTCCTGTCCGTGTCGTGCCGGGTGCCCGGGTCGGGCGGGGTCAGCGCAGCGTGGCGGCCAGGGCCGCGGCCTCGTCGTGGTCGAGCGCACGGTCGACGAGCGCGGCCACGACGCCCGTCTCGACGGTGCCGCCGGCGGGCACGACGAGCGGCGCGTCCCAGGCGAGGGCGGGCCCCGCGCCGGGGTAGTCGGCACCGCGCAGGAACCAGCGCCGCGGGGGCGACGTCTGCGCGAGCAGCAGCGTCGTCGGCCGGTCCTCGGCGTAGGGGTCGTGGTGCTGCTGGACGTACGCGACCCAGGGCGACGTGCTGCCGTGGGCGAGGGCCTCGCCCTCGCCCTCCTGCGACAGCACGACGGTGCTCTGGGAGATCGGCGCCCGCCAGAAGACACCTCCGTACCCGGCCCCGGGGCGGCCGTTGGTGGCCGGGGAGCGGATCTCCAGCGGGCGGTACGCCGCGTGCAGGGTGGTGCGCCAGTCGAGCACCCATGTGTCGTCGCCGAGGAGGCGGGCGCCGAGCCGGCGCTGCTCGTCGAGCAGCGGGTCGCCGTGCTCGTCGTCCCAGCGCACGGTGTCGTGCAGCACGTGCGGGGCGAGCGGGTCGACCTCCGCCCGGGTGCTCACCTGACGGCCGTGGTTCGGCAGCAGGGTCGGGCCGACGTCGGCCACGAAGGTGCGGCCGCCCCAGAAGGAGGTGCCGTTGACGTCGGCCACCGCCATGCTCACGCCGTAGTGGTGCCGGTGGTCCACGGGCTCGGCCTCGGTGAGGGGCACGCCCGCCAGCGAGTGCACCGGGTGCAGGTACGGGCGCGGGGAGTGGATGGCGGGCAGCCGGTCGCCCCCGACGTACCGCGCCAGCGGCACCCGGTCGCGCGTGTGCCGCAGCACGATCTCGCGCGGCTCCACGGACCAGGTCGGGCCGGGGGCGGAAACGCCGGTCTCGGGCGGCGCGGCGGGCTCGGGCTCGGTGACGACGGCGCGCGCGAGGCTGCGCGGCACCGGCCCGGTGCTGGAGCGCGCCTCGAGGCGTGCGGTGAATCGGGTCGTGCTCGCCGGGTGCGCGTCGTCGTCGATGACGGCGTGCAGCTCGCGCCACGCCTGCCGGCCGAGCTCCGCCTGGGGCACGGACACGGTGGTCAGCCCGGGGGTCGCGTAGCGGGCGAGGTCGATGTCGTCGAAGCCCGCCACGGAGATGTCGCCCGGCACGGCGACGCCGGCCTCGTTGAGCGCGGCGAGCAGGCCGAACGCCACCAGGTCGTTGAAGGCGACGACGGCGGTGGCGCGGCTCGCGAGCACCTCGCCGGCGGCCGCGTGACCGGAGGCCAGGTCGGCACCCACGGGCAGCTCGACGATCTCGAGGTCCGGGTGGCGCTCTCGCGCGGTGGCGAGGCCGGCGCGGCGGGCCGTGTCGGTGGCGGCGGCGCGCGGACCGGCAAGGTAGGCGAGACGGTGGTGCCCGAGGCCGACGAGGTGCTCCACGACCTGCACGGTGGCGTCCTCGTAGTCGATGACGAGGCTGGGCGTGGCCGGGTGCTCGACCGCGCGGTTGATCACCGCGGCAGGTGACACGAGCGGGAGCAGCGCGTCGAGCGCGGCACCGGGCATGCGGGGCGCGACCAGGATGAGCGCGTCGCAGCGCATGCGCGCCTCGCGGGCGATGGCCGCCTCCTCGGACGGGTCCTCGGCGGCGTCGGCGACGAGCACCCGGTAGCCGTCCTCGGCGGCGGCGGAGGTGACGCCGCGCAGGATCTGCTGGAACACCGGGTTGCCCAGGTCGGGCACGACGAGCGCGACCGTCTCCGTGCGCCCCAGCGACAGGCTGCGCGCCACGTTGCTGGGGCGGTAGTTCAGGTCGATCGCCGCCTCCTGCACGCGCGCGGCGATGGTGGGGTCGACGGTGCTGCGACCGTTCATCACGCGGGAGACGGTGGCGCGCGAGACGCCCGCGGCGGTGGCGACGTCCGCGATGGTGACGGACGGTCGCCGGACGTTCAGCTCAGGCATCGATGCCTCCTCGGGCTCACGAGCCGACCGTACACCATTAGAAACCGGTTCCTTCGTTGTTTCTCAACGGCGGAGCAACCGGTTCCCGAGCGTATCGTCGGCCGCGGCCGGGCGGGGGAGGTCGAGCGAGTGCCGTGCCGCCCCGGAGGACCGGGCGGTGGTGGTCACCACCGGGTCATGATGCTCCACCGGGCGCCAGCAGGGCGAGCTTGTCGCCCGTGCGTCGACCGGTCGCGGTCGCGTGGGCGGGCCCGCCGGGCCGGTCCGTGAGCGTCCACCGGATGGCGTCGCGGATCTCCTTGCGCGAGCCGACGCCGAGCTTGGCGAAGATCTTGCGCAGGTGCCACTCGACGGTCCGCGGACTCAGGAAGAGCTGGGCCGCGATCTCGGGGTTCGTGTGCCCCTGGGCGGTGAGCCGTGCGATCTCCGCCTCCTGGCTGGTCAGCTCGGCCGGGGCACCGCTCGACCGACGAGGCGCGTGCCCGCCGACCGCGCCGAGCCCGCGTCCCGCGCGGTCGGCGAACCCGTCCGCGCCCATGTCGGCGAGCATGTCGTGGGCGGTGCCGAGGTGGTCACGCGCGTCGGCAGCGCGGCCCGCACCGTGGAGCCACTCGCCGTACAGGAGGTGGGCGCGAGCCAGGACGAACCGCAGCCGGGTACGGCCCAGTCGGTCGACCGCCTCGCGATACCCCGCCTCGGCCTCGGGGCCGTCGCCGAGCAGCGCGGAGCACAGCGCCGCCGTGCCGAGCGCCCAGTCCGTGGCGTGGGCGCCGGCCGCGTCGGCGACGTGGCGCGCCGCCCGCCGGCCCCGGTCGGGCAGCCCGGCCCTGGCCGCCGCCTCCACCAGCTCGAGCGCGGACCAGGTCGCGACGGCGAGGCCCTCCGGGAGCGCGAATCCGTCCTCGGCGGCGACGAGTGCCTCGCCGTGCTCGCCGAGCGCATTGCGCAGCAACGCCGACGACCAGGCGTGCACCGTCGGCCAGGACCCGTCGCCGCCCGCCGCGGCGTCCGTGGCACCTTCCGTGGCGAGCGCCTGGAACCGGCGCTCATCCCCCTGCCAGGCGGCGACGACGAGGTCTGCGGGACCGGAGGACCGGGGCCGCTTCCTGGACGCGGCGGCGACGGTCGCGCGCTCCCGCGCCAGGGACGTCGCGGTCGACAGGTCGCCGCTCAGGAGCTCGAGCGCGACGCGGGACCCGAGCGCGTCGAGGAGCACCCGGAGCCAGCCGCTCCCGCGGGAGGCCTCGACGGCCCTCGTGGAGAGCGCGCGCCACGTCGTCTCGTCCAGCACGGCGCCGGCGCCGTGCGCGGCGAGCGAGAGCCACCCGGCCGCCTCCTCCGCCGGGAGCTCCGCGTCGACCACCGCGGTCAGGGCCTCCCGGAGGTGTGGTGCGCCGGCCCGGTGGCCGTCGGTCACGAGGCCGGCGAGGGCGCCGAGCAGCTCCGCCGTCGGACGCTCGGCGGGTGACGGGGTGCGGCGGGCCGCGAGGATCGCCTCCGCGACGTCGACCACGCCGTCCCGGCGCGCGGACCGGGCCGTGGCCAGGGCCGCGGAGAACGCGTCCCGGAAGAGGACGTCGGCCCGCCCCGGGTCGAAGGCCTCGAGGCGGCGCGCAGCGACGACCAGGGACTCCGCCTCCTGGTTCCCGCACGCTGCCGCGACCTGGGCACGCAGCCGGTAGATCTCCGCGGCACGCCGTGGTCCCGCGTCGACCGCCTCCGCGACCGACGTCAGCTGCCGGGCACGCCCGGGAGCACCCGACCGGAGCATGTCGTCCGCCGCGCGCAGCGCTCGCTCGGCGCGGTGTCCCGCGTCCGGCGTCAGCCCGACGGCGAGCTCACGGATCGCGGCGGCCGCGGCGAGCCCGCCGCGGGCGCGGGCCCGTCCCGCCGACCGCTCGAGCGCGAGTGCGACGCCCTCGTCGCACCCGGAGGTCGCGTGGGCGAGGTGCCACGCGTGGCGGTCGGGGTCGAGGTCGGGATCCGTGGCGTCGGCCAGGGCGCGGTGCGCGGCCCGGCGCTCGGAGTCGGACGCCGCGCGGTAGACCGTCGAACGGACCAGGGGATGGGCGAAGCGCACCTCGCCCAGGTCGGCGAGTCCCTCGGCCTCCGCGGCCACGCCGTCCGCGGGTCCGAGCCCCTGGGCGAGCGCGGCGCGCCAGATCGTCAGCGGGTCCTGGCGAGGCTCCGCCGCGACGGTCAGCAGCAGGCGCTGCGTGGACCTCGGCAGCCGCGCGAACCGGCCGCGGAGGCTCGCGGCGAACCCGTCCGGCTGCACCCCCGGAGCCGGTGTCGCGAAGCCGCCGGCCAGCCGGTCGCCGCTCAGCCCGCGTGACTCCTCGAGGAGCACGAGGGGGTTCCCGCCCGCCTCGGACACGATGCGACGCAGGACCGCCTCGTCGAGCGGGCCCGGCACGACGGACCGCAGCAGCGTGCGCGCGGCCCGGTCGTCCAGCCCCGCGACCGTCAGCTCGTGGAAGCCCGAGAGGGCCTCCGAGCCGGGCAGCGGCGGCGCCGCGAACGCGACGAGCACGGCGTCGGCGGCGAGGCGCCTGCCGACGAACGCGAAGACGTCGCACGACACGGGATCGAGCCGGTGCGCGTCGTCGATCAGGCAGACCAGCGGCCGCTGCGCGCTCGCCTCCTTGACCACGCCCAGCACGGCGAGGGCCACGAGGAACGGGTCGGGCTCGCGCCCGTCGTCCTGGAGCCCGAACGCGGAGCGAAGCGCCGAGCGCTGCGGCGCCGGGAGCCGGTCGATCATGCCCGACAAGGGCGCCACGAGCTGGTGCAGGCCGGCGTAGTCGAGCCCGGCCTCCGACTCGGCGCCCGTCACCCGCAGGACGGTGCATCCGTGCGCGCGGGCACCGAGCCGGTCGAGCAGAGCGGACTTCCCCGCCCCGCCGTCACCGCGAAGCACCACGACCTGGGCACGGCCGCCACGGACGTCGGTGAGGAGATCGTCCAGGGCCCGCAGCTCGCGGTCGCGTCCCACCAGGTCCAGCTCCAGCGCCGCGTCGGTCCGCATGCTCATCACGCGCCCCTCGTCGTCCGGGCCGGGTCGGTTCCCGACAGCTCCACCCTCGCGCTCCCCGGTCGGGTCGCGCGTCGCCGTCACCGGGAGTCGCGGGGTCAGGGCAGCATGCAGGAGGACTACCGGGTAGCCGGTACGCCTCGTGCGCGGCCGCGGGCGTGATTCCGGCTACCCGCAATGCGCCCCTGTCCGGAGCGCACCGATGATCGACGCATGGAGACCAGAGTCGTGATCGTGGACGACAGCGCGGTCTACGTCGCGGCCGCGCAGGCTCTTCTCGAACGCGAGGGGATGCGGGTCGTCGGGTCCGCGGGGGGCGGCGGCGAGGCCGTCGACCTGTGCGACAGGCTGCGGCCCGACGTCGTGCTCGTCGACGTCGCGCTCGGGGACGAGAGCGGGTTCGACGTCGTGCACCGGCTCGCCCGGGCCGGCGGGCCGACACTGGTGCTCATCTCGACGCGCAGTGCCGACGAGATCGACGACCTGCTCGACTCGTCGCCCGCGGCAGGCTTCGTGACGAAGGCCGCCGTCTCCGCGGACGCGATCCGCGCGATCATGCGGCCGGGAGGGTGAACTCCAGCGTCGTGCCGGCGCCGGGTGCGCTCGTGAGGGCCATCCGGCCGCCGAGCGCCTGCACCCGGTCCTCCATGCCGACCAGCCCGGAGCCGTGGCGCGGGTCGGCGCCACCGACGCCGTCGTCCTCGACGACGACCGTGAGCTCCGCACCCACGCGGGCGACCCCCACCCGGACCACGGTCCCTCCCGCGTGCTTGGTGGCGTTCGTGATCGCCTCGGAGACGAGGTAGTACACCGCGATCTCGACGCTGGCCGGGAGCCTCCCGTCGACCTCGAGGGCGAGCTCGACGGGCACGGCCGAGCGCCTCGCGAGGGACCGCAGGGCCGCGCGGAGCCCTCCGGTCTCGAGGATCGCCGGATGGATCCCACGGGCGAGCTCCCGGAGCTCGTCGACCGCCTCGGAGAGCCTTCTGCCGATCTCGTGCAGCTCGCCCTGCGCGTCCTCGAGCCCCGGAGGGACACGACCCTGCACCCGCCGGACGTCCAGGGACAGCGAGACGAGGCGCTGCTGGATGCCGTCGTGCAGGTCCCGTTCGAGACGCCGTCGGGTCTCGTCGACCGCGACGACGATGCGGGTGCGGGAGGCCATCAGCTCGGCCCGGTCGCGCGCGTTGGAGAACACCATGGCCACCAGCCCGGTGAAGTCCGCGAGCCGTTCCTCGACCGCGGGCGAGAGGGGGACGCCGTGGCGCGAGCCCACGGCGAGGACACCCCACAGGCGTCCAGCGAGGTGGACGGGAAACCCGACCGCGGCGCTGATCCGGCCGGACGCGGCCCGCTCGGCCACGGCACCGCGTGGCGTGTCGTAGCGGTCCAGCCGCGACGTCTCGCCCGAGCGCAGCACCCTGAGCGTCACGCTGTCGCCGTCCAGAGGCATCCGCTCGCCCACGTCCAGCATCCCCGGGTCGCCCCAGGCCGCCACCACGGTCGCCGTCCCGTCGGGCTCGTACTCCAGGACGCGCACGGCGTCGACGGCGCCGAGACGCCCGACCTCCTTCGCGGTCGCCGCGAAGACCTCGGCCGGAGACGCGTCGGCCGTGGACAGCCGGGCGATCCGGCGCAGCGCCGCCAGCTCGTCGGACAGGGCGACCTGTGCCCGGTCCAGGGTCCCCAGCCGCCGCCGCGTGCGGGCGCTCACCGCGCACACCAGGACGATCGCGACCAGGTAGAGCGCCAGCGCGCCCCAGTTCTCGTAGTCCCGCACCCCGAAGGTGCGCAGGGGTTTGAGGTAGAAGAAGTCGAACGCGAGGATCGTCGCGAGAGCGAGCGGGACGGCGTAGAGGTCCAGCCCGGCGTGCGCCGTCCGCAGGATCAGCGCCACGCTGGCCAGCGCGAGCACCAGGGCCACGACCGGTCCGCCCACCAGCACGAGCACCAGCGACTGGACGCCGAAGAGCAGCAGCGCGAGGCCGACCGCCAGCACCGCCAGGACCGGGACCGGCCACGCGACGTCCGTCCCTCGCGGGTCGCCGGGCAGCAGCCGCCTGCGCCAGGCCCCGCCGTCGCGGCGCGACCGTTCGACCGGTCCGTCGTCCACCGTGCTCACCACCGCACCCTCCGTCGCTCTCGGCCGGCCCGAGCCTCAGCGGCTCTCGAGGAACCTCATCACCGCGAGGACCCGGCGGTTGTCCGTCTCTGCCTCTGGCAGGTCGAGCTTGAGCATGATGCTCCGGACGTGCTTCTCGACGGTCCCCTCGGTCACCCACAGCTGCTGCGCGATCCCGGCGTTCGAACGGCCTTGAGCCATCAGCGCCAGGACGTCGCGCTCGCGGCTGCTCAGCACGTCGAGCGGGTCCTCCCGGTGCTGGGCCGACACGAGCTCCTGGATCAGCGCGGGGTCGACGACGGAGCCCCCGCGCGCGACCCGCTCCACGCTGTCGAGAAAGTCCTCCAGGTCCACCACGCGGCTCTTGAGCAGGTACCCGACGCGGCGGCCGTCGCCCAGCAGCGTCATCGCGTGGTCCACCTCGACGTGCGCCGACAGGACCAGGACCCCCGTCTCGGGCAGCTCGTCGCGGATCACCGCCGCCGCGTCCAACCCCTCGGTCGTGAACGTGGGGGGCATCCTGATGTCGACCAGAACAAGGTCCGGTCGGTGCTCGCGCACGAGGCTCAGCAGGTCGTCGGCGTCGGCCGCCTGGCCCACGACGTCGTAGTCCGGTGCGGAGAGGAGGCTGGCCAACCCCTCGCGGAGCAGGACGTCGTCGTCGGCGACCACCACACGCAGCCCGCTCACGACCGCCCCGTCACTGCACATGTCGGCATGGCGCCGAGTATCGCACCGGACCCACCCGGGCGTGCGGCACGTCCGACGGGACGGGCCGCACGACGCGGGCACGCGGGCACGCGGCCCCGTCCGGTCGTGCGGACGGGCGTCACCCCGCCCGGGGCAGGACGCGCAGCGTGGCGGCGCGCGCCGTCGCGCCGGACGCGAAGGCGGCGAGCGCCCCGTACTTGTGCCGGTACGCCGCGTCGACGGCCGGGAGAGCGCGCCGGCCCGCGGCCTCGAGACGCACCTCGAAGGTCTGGCCGTCGACCCGGACGCGGCCCACGCCGTGGTCGATCGCGGCGCGGTACCACTGCGAGGCGGCGCCGCGCTGGGCGCGCAGGTAGAGCTCGCCGTCGGCGACGACCATGCCGAGCTCGACCTCGAGAGGCCCCGGGCCCGCCGAGAGGTGCAGGGAGGACCCGTCTTGGAGCGTCGCGAGAGCGGCGGGGGACCAGGCGCTCACCGGACCGGCTCCGTCGCGGTCCAGGAGGCGAGGATGCGCAACGCCTCCTCGGCCGGCGAGCCGGTCTCGGCCGTCAGCACCATGAGGCGCTGGCCGCTGCCGTCCGGGCTGGACCAGGTGTCGCAGTCGAGGGTGAGGTCGCCGACCAGGGGGTGGCGATACCGCTTGGTGCCGTACGTGGCGCTGTTGACCCGATGCTCCGCCCACCAGCGGCGGAAGTCCGCGTCGAGCACCGCGAGCTCGCCGACCAGCCGGGCGAGCTCGGGGTCGTCGGGGTCGGTGGCGGCCTCCATGCGCAGTGCGGCGACGGCGTCCCGTGCGTCGTGCTCCCACCGCGCGTGCAGCCCGCGCACGCCGGGATGCGTGAACAGCAGCCGGACGTAGTTGCGCTGCGCAGGGGGCACGGCGCCGAAGTCGGTGAAGAGGGCGGCCGCCGCGTCGTTCCAGGCCAGCACGTCCATCCGCCTGCCGAGCACCAGCGTCGGCGTGTCGGTGAGGCGCTCGAGCAGCCGCCGCATCGCCGGCCGCACGGCCTGCCGGCTGCGGCGGCGCCGACGCGCCTCCGGCTTCCCCGCGACCTCGTAGAGGTAGCGCCGCTGGTCCTCGTCGAGACGCAGCGCCGCGGCCAGGGTGTCGAGCACCGCGGCCGACGCCGGCACCCGGCCCTGCTCGAGCCGCGTGTAGTAGTCGACGCTGATCGACGCGAGCTGGGCCACCTCCTCGCGGCGCAGGCCGGCAACCCTGCGCCAGCCGTCGCCGTCGGGCAGCCCGACCGTGGCCGGGTGCAGCGCGGCCCGCCGTGCCTTGAGGAACGTGCCGAGCCCGTCCTTGTCTCCCATGCCGACCATTCTGGGAGCGCCCGGCCGCGCGTGGGAGGGCAGGAACCTTCCCAGGCAGGAAGCTGCGCCTGTTGCGGCGCGGAAGGCTGTCACAGCCTGGTCGCATGAACCGCACCGATGTCACCTTCGACAGCGCCGGCATCTCTCTCGCCGGCCATCTCTTCCTCCCCGAGCGCTGCGGGACGGCGCCGCTGCCGGCCGTCGTGGTCGGCCACCCCGGGACGGGGGTGAAGGAGCAGACCGCCGGGACGTACGCCGCACGCCTGGCCGAGCGGGGGTTCGCGACTCTCGCGTTCGACGCGGCGTACCAGGGCGAGAGCGGCGGGCTGCCGCGTGGCCTGGAGGACCCCGCGCAGCGGGTCGAGGACCTCAAGGCCGCCGTCTCCTACCTCACCACGCGCCCTGAGGTCGACCCGGGCCGGATCGGCATGCTCGGCATCTGCGCCTCGGGCGGCTACGGCATCGCCGCCGCCGCGGGCGACCACCGCGTGCGCGCCCTGGCCACCGTCAGCGGCGTCGACGTCGGACGCCAGTTCCGCGAGGGTGCCGACGGCACCCAGGACCCGGCCGTCGTCCAGGCCATGCTCGACGCCGCCGCGGCGGCACGCACCGCCGAGGCCCACGGCGCTCCGGCGGGGACGTTCCCGGTCTTCCCCGCCACCGCCGAGGAGGCGTGGGCGGCCGGTGGCCGGCACGGCGGCGAAGGCTACGAGTACTACTGCACGGACCGGGGACGGCACCCGCGGTCGGCCACGGAGTTCACGCTCTCGAGCATCGACCGCATCGCGACGTCCGACCAGTTCCGCTTCGTCGGCATGATCGCCCCGCGTCCGCTGCTCATCGTCCAGGGCACCGAGGCGGCCACGAAGCACCTGGGCGAGCTGGCCTTCGCCGACGCGCGCGAGCCCAAGGAGCTCCACTGGATCGAGGGCGCCAGCCACGTCGACCTCTACGACCGGCCCCAGCACGTCGGGCCCGCCGTCGACAAGCTCACCGAGTTCTTCACGGCGGGGCTCGCCGCCGAGTAGCCCGGGACGGTGGCCCGTCCGGGTGCGGGAGTGCGCCGGTAACGGTGCTGGAACAGCGCGCCGCACGGCCTCAAAGATGGCGTCCCGGCATTTCTTGCATCCCGCAGCGTCGGGGGGAAGAAAAAGTCGCGCCGCACCATTCGTGGTGCGGCGCGACTTCGTCAGGGAATCAGAGGCCCAGCAGATGGAGCAGGTCGGTGACCAGGCCGCCCTGGCAGTCAGCGACCGTCCGGTGCGGGGATCGCCCGCGCGACGACGGCGCACCGGTCGTCGCCCGGCGCGGCGCCGGTGGCGGCACGCTCGAGCAGGTGGCGCAGGGCGGTGCGCTCGGCGTCGTCCAGGCCGGCGAGCAGCTCGTCCTCCGCGACGTGCACGCGCGCGTCGAGATCGGCCAGGACGGCGCGTCCGTGGTCGGTCATGACGATCCGGCGTGCGCGCCGGTCGGCCGGGTCGGGCCGGCGCTCGACCAGCCCGCAGCCGGCCAGCTCGTCGAGCAGGTACGTCATGACGGTGCGGTCGATGCCGAGCCGGGCGGCGAGCGCCGCCTGGGTGGGCGGGGCGTCGTGGGTGACGGCGGCGAGCACCTCGTACCCGCGGCCCCCGTGCGGCACGTCCGCGCACGCGGCGGCGACGCGGGCGCTCCACTCGCGCAGCAGCGCGGCGAGGGACCAGCCCAGCGGCGACGGCGCGTCCGGACGCGCCGCGGTCGTCGTGCTGCGCGTCGGCTCGGTGGTGGTGCTCACGGAGTCATCGTACGCGGAATGCGCGGTCGGTCAGAAGAGTTGCCGCTGATATCGTCTGTGCAACAGACGATCTCCCGGAGACGGGAGCGGTACTCCCGCGAAAGGTCCCGCATGACGGACTACGGCCACGACCTGGTCTTCGGCACGTTCCTCACCCCCACGAACCACGACCCGCAGCAGCCGGTGCGGCTGGCGCAGGTCACCGAGGCGGCCGGGCTCGACCTGGTGACGTTCCAGGACCACCCGTACCAGCCCGGGTTCCTCGACACGTGGACGCTGCTGTCGTGGGTGGCGGCGCAGACCGAGCGCGTCACCGTCGCGGGCAACGTGCTCAACCTGCCGCTGCGGCCGCCCGCGGTGCTCGCGCGCGCCGTCGCGTCCCTCGATCTGCTGTCCGGGGGCCGGGCTGCGCTCGGGCTGGGCGCCGGCGGGTTCTGGGACCCGATCGTCGCGATGGGCGGCACCCGACTCACCCCGGGCGAGTCCGTCGACGCGCTCGAGGAGGCGCTCGACATCATCCGCGGCCTCTGGGACGGCCGGGAGCGCCGCGCGCTGCGGGTCGAGGGCGACCACCATCGCGTCGTCGGCGCCAAGCGCGGGCCCGAGCCCGCCCACGACGTCCCGATCTGGCTCGGCGCGCTCAAGCCGCGCATGCTGCGGCTCATCGCCCGCAAGGCCGACGGCTGGCTGCCGTCGCTCGCGTACCTCAAGGACGGCGACCTGCAGCGCGGGCACGCGATCATCGACGAGGCCGCGCAGGAGGCGGGCCGCCACCCCGCCGAGATCCGGCGCCTGCTCAACGTGCAGGGCGCGGTGACCGCGCAGCCGCAAGGCTTCCTGCAGGGGCCGGTGGAGCAGTGGGTCGACGAGCTGGCGGCCCTCGCGCTCGAGGACGGCATCGGCACCGTCATTCTCGCCGCCGACGACCCGACCCTCATCCAGGTCTACGGCCAGGAGGTCGCGCCCGCGGTCCGCGAGCTGGTGGCGCGCGAGCGGGCGACGTCGGGCACCGTGCCCGCCGCCACGCAGCGCGGCTCGCACGCGATCGCGCTGCGGCGGCCCGGCATCGACTACGCGGCGGTGCCCGCGGCGCTCGCGGGCTCCGCCGTCGAGCCCGGCGACCGCGGGTACGACGCGGTGCGGCACAACTATCTGCGCTCCGGCGCGCCGGGCCTGGTCCTGCGCCCGCGCGACGCGGAGCAGGTGGCCGAGGCGGTGCGGTTCGCCCGGACGCAGGACGTGCCGCTCGGGGTGCGGTCGGGCGGGCACGGCATCAGCGGCCGGTCGACGAACGACGGCGGGATCGTCGTCGACCTGGGTGCCCTCGACCAGGTCGAGGTCGTCGACGAGGCGACGCGGCGGGTGCGCCTGGACGCCGGGGTCACGTGGGGCCGGGTCGCGGAGACCCTCGCGCCCCGCGGCTGGGCGATCAGCTCGGGCGACTACGGCGGCGTGGGCGTGGGCGGGCTCGCCACCGCGGGCGGCGTCGGGTTCCTCGGGCGCACGTTCGGCCTGACGATCGACCACGTGGTCGCCGCGGAGGTCGTGACGGCCGACGGGCGCGTCGTGCGCGCGTCCGCCGACGAGAACGCCGACCTGTTCTGGGGGCTGCGCGGCGCCGGGGGCAACCTGGGCGTCGTCACGTGGCTCGAGGTCGAGGCGATGGAGCTGGGCGACGTCGTGTTCTCGCAGATGACGCTCGACGCGACCGACGTCGCCGGGCTGCTGGAGCGCTGGGGGCACACCGTCGAGTCCGCCCCGCGCGAGCTCACCAGCTTCCTCATCCTGTCCCCGGGCCGCGGCGGCCAGGGGCCCGTCGCCCAGCTCATGACCGTGTGGGCGGGCGACGACACGGACGCGGCCGTCGAGCAGCTCGAGCGCCTCGCCGAGGCGGGTCCGCTGCTGGCCCACCAGGCGTACCTGCTGCCGTACTCGGGCGTCGTGCAGGCGGGCGACAAGCATCACTCCGGCGGCGGTGACCCGGCCGTGCGGTCGGGTCTCGTCGACCACCTGGACGCGGCCACCAGCCAGGCGTTCGAGAAGCTCGCGCTGTCGGGGGAGGCGTACTTCCTGCAGATCCGGGCCACCGGCGGGGCGGGGAACGACGTGGCCCCGGACGCGACGGCGTACGCGCACCGGCACCAGAACTTCCTGCTGTCGGCGATGTCATCGTCGCAGGGTCGGCTGGACGCGGCGTGGGACGCGCTCGTCGCCCCCCACACGGACGGGCTGTACCTGTCGTTCGACACCGACACCCGGCCCGAGCGGATCAGCGACGCTTTCCCGGAGCCCACGCTCACCCGCCTGCGCGAGGTGAAGCGCGACTGGGACCCGGACAACGTGTTCCGCGCCAACTTCCCGGTGCCGCCGGCCGGCAGCTGACCGTGTCGTGGGCGGGGGGGGGGGGGGCGGCGCCCGGGGGGGGCCCCCCCCGGCGCCCCACACCCCCACACCCACCCCCCGCGACGCCACCTGGGCGACCGTCTCCAACAACCCCCACCGCC